>JAYUWK010000036.1:0-21717 GCA_043753895.1 Actinomycetota bacterium | reverse complement strand
AAATC
The DNA here is from genome assembly GCA_043753895.1 of Actinomycetota bacterium. Taxonomy (GTDB): domain Bacteria; phylum Actinomycetota; class Acidimicrobiia; order Acidimicrobiales; family Ilumatobacteraceae; genus WLMZ01. Next base: position 21,712 of record JAYUWK010000036.1, on the reverse strand, counting down.
GCAGCAGTCAACGTGGTCTTACCATGATCAATATGACCCATCGTACCAATATTCACATGCGGCTTATTACGCTCAAACTTTGCCTTGCTCATGGGAGCGGTGTCTCCTGTGTTGAAGCTGCGAACAGCATTTTCTGAATACGTGTGTTGTTTTCTTGGTAGCGGCGACCGGTCTCGAACCGGTGACCTTCCGATTATGAGCCGGATGCTCTGACCAACTGAGCTACGCCGCCAGGGCTTTGCTCGAGCCGATAAATCGGAACGGGCTGGTCGAGCCCTCTGTCGGAGTCGAACCGACGACCTACGCCTTACCATGGCGTTGCTCTACCTACTGAGCTAAGAGGGCGGGCGCGCAACTACAAGCGAGACCGGAGAGCGATCATAGCGCCTCGACGGTCCGACGACCACGCGATTCTGCCCGATTTCGCGGCCCCAGTGGTGGATATCGGATACGACGCGATCAATCGCAGCCGACTAAGTTGGCAGCCCTGTGAACGACATCTCGATTCGACTGGCCGCCGTTGCCGATGCCGAGACGATTCGCGGGGTCTACAACTACGAGGTCGAACACACCGTGGCCACGTTCGACCTGGTTCCGCGGTCGCTGATCGATCAACAGCAGTGGCTCACCGCTCGATCTGGCGCGTTCGCAGCCGTCGTCGCTGTCGACGCCGACGACGCAGTCATTGGCTTCGGCTCGCTGTCTCCGTACAAGGAACGCCCGGGCTACCGCACCAGCGTCGAGGACTCGGTCTACGTGCACGGTGACCACCAGGGTCGCGGCATCGGCACACTGATCGTGCACGAACTGCTCAGCGTTGCGCGCATCTCGGGTTTCCATGCCGTGTTCGCCCGCATCGCCGCCTCCAGCGAGGCCAGCAGGGCGTTGCATGCGTCGTGTGGGTTCGATCTGGTGGGCATCGAACGTGAAGTCGGTCGCAAATTCAATCGCTGGCTCGACGTGGCGTTGATGCAGATCCTGCTCACCGACTGACACGCTGTCGGTGAATGCTCAGCGCATCACCAACGTGCGCTCAGCATTCACGACGCTCGCTCGGGGCGCTATTCGACCACGAGGCCCTGCAGCTCGGCCTCGCCAGCCAGGGTGAACCACGCCTCCTCGGCAGAATCGACCAGTGTTTGCGTCGCCGCCAATTCAGCGCTGAGGCGGGCCAGACGGACGTGATCGCTGCCAGCGCCGGCCAGTTCGGCGCTGAGGCGCGCTTGGATCTCGTTGGCCTGGGCAAGCGAGCGCTCGGCCTGGGTGAGCAGGCGACGCAGGGTGCTGGGACTCTTCACCGATACCGGCTTGAGTGACGGCGTCGCCCGTGCCGCAATGTCACGGCCACTGTTGGCCTTCGGGGCCCCGACCACAGGCTGGTTCGGGGCCTGGGCCAGCTTACCCCGGGCCGCAGGCGCGACCGTCGCCGAGGACGAGGACGCACGCTGCGCCAGCCAGCCGGCAACTCCACCGCGTACGAGGCCGGCCCCACCCGCTCCGTCGAGGGCGAGCACCTCGGTGACCGTTCGATCGAGGAACACGCGGTCGTGGCTGACCACCACGACGATGCCCGGCCAGTCGTCGAGGAACTCCTCAAGCGCGCGCAACGTGTCGAGGTCGAGGTCGTTGGTGGGCTCGTCGAGCAGCAGCACATTCGGCTGCTCGACGAGGGTGAGCAACAGCTGCAGGCGACGTCGTTCGCCACCCGACAGCGTGGAGATGGGTGCGAACTGCGCATCACCATCGAACCAGAACTGACGCATCAGGCTGATGTCCTCGAGCGATGGCGCGCCCTTGTCGCCGGCCACTGCTTCACGCACCCGCTGTGTCACGTCGAGATCGCGACCGAGCTGATCGTAGTAGCCGACCTTCACCGTGCGGCCGAACTCGATAGTGCCAGTGGTGGGCCGCAGGCGTTGCGCGATGAGATCGAGCAGTGTGCTCTTGCCAGCGCCGTTGGGTCCGACGATTCCGAGGCGATCGCGGGGTTCGAGCATGTGATCGAACGGCTTCAGGACCAAGGGACCCCGACGGTCGGCCGTATCCGCCCCTGAATCAACACCGGTCGGCCACGAGAACCCGACGCCGTGCAGTTCGACGCCCTTGGAGCCGAGGCGCTGGCTTCCCATCGAGAGCCCCAAATCGCCCGACCTCGCAGCGGCGTCGGGACGACGTTCGATGAGTGCCTTGGCAGCATCGACACGAGCCTTCGGTTTGGTGGAGCGCGCCGGCGCGCCGCGACGCAACCAGGCGAGTTCGTGGCGGGCGAGGTTCTTGCGGGTCTGCTCGGCAGTCGCTGCTTGCCCTTCGCGCTCGATGCGCGCCGCGAGGTACGCCGCATAGCCGGATCCGTCGTGCCAACCAGCGGGCACGTGCAGATACGCGTGGCCGCGATCGATCTCGAGCACTTTGTTGGTGACCCGGTCGAGGACGTGCCGGTCGTGGGTGACCAACAGCAGGCCGCCGCTGTAGTTGGCCAACCATTCCTCGAGATAGGCAATCGCGTCGAGGTCGAGGTGGTTGGTGGGCTCGTCGAGGATGAGCGCCTCCCACTCGCCGACCAAGAGCGCCGCAAGCGCCACACGCTTTTGCTGACCACCCGAGAGTTCGTGTGTTGGAGAGTCCAGCAGGCCCGACATACCCAGGCGGTCGAGCATCGCCTCACCACGCCAGCCCTCACCGACCGCGTCACGAACTACACCCGGGCGCAGTACGGGCAACTGCGCAAGGACACCGATACGCGCACCACGGCCGCGGCGAACGACGCCCTCTTCGGGCTCGAGGTCACCGCCGATGATGCGCAACAGGGTGCTCTTACCGCAACCATTCAGACCAACGACGCCGATGCGGTCACCGTCGCTGAGTGTGAGCGACACATCGTCGAACAACGGCCGATTCGGTCGGGAGGCACGCAGGCCCTGGGCATCGATCAGAATCACAAACGATTAGGATAGGAGCCGAAAACGTGAACGACCCCGCCTCGGCTCAATGCCGGTGCGGGGCCGTTGACAGCTTGCGTTGGGTGGGCCGGGAAGGATTCGAACCTACGAAGGCTGAGCCGGCAGATTTACAGTCTGCTCCCTTTGGCCGCTTGGGTACCGACCCCACTCTGTTGCCGCAACGGTGAAGTATTGGACGCCGAAGCGTAGCGCCCGCACCGGCTGCACGCACCGGTGAATCGCAATCGCTACTCTATGCACATGCCGAGTTTTGACATAGTCTCCGAAGTCGACCGCCAAGAAGTGCGCAACGCAATCGATCAGGCCCAGCGCGAGGTCGCCAACCGTTTCGACTTCAAGAACACCGATTCGTCCATCGAACAGAACGAACTGGTTATCACGTTTCGCACCGTGAGCGAGGACCGGCTTCAGGCGCTGCGCACGCTGGTCGAAGAGAAACTGGTGAAGCGCTCTGTCTCGCTGAAGGGCCTCGACTACGGCAAGGTCGAAGAGGCCACGCAGAACACCGTTCGTCAGGTGATGACCATCAAGGTCGGAATCTCATCGGACAAAGCCCGCGAGATCAACCGGATGATCAAGGAAAAGGGTCCCAAGGGTGTGAGCAGCCAGACGCAGGGCGAGTCCGTGCGCGTCACCGGCAAGAAGCGCGACGACCTGCAAGCCGTGATGACATTGCTGAAAGGCACCGAACTGGAGATCCCGCTGCAGTTCAACAACTTCCGCGACTGACCGAACCAGCGATCTTCATCGCGCAGCGCCGCAGAAGAGGGCCAAGGCCTGCAGCGTCTTGGTGAGCGTGGGGCTGAGAGTCGCTTTCACATCAAACATGATCGAGTCGACTTCGGCATCGAACCCGACAACGCCGTCGGTGCGGTACGAGTTCACAGCGCACGCAATGGACGGGTCCGTGAGCGGCATGGCGAACCTGTCCATCTGTTGGAGTAACACTTGCTCTTTGACGAGGTGAGCCTGGAACCCAGAGGCCACCGAAGTGTCCGCGCTGAGCGGTGCTGGCTCAGTTGGTTCACACGCTGTGACGACTGCGACGGTGCCTTTGCCATTGATCGTGGTCGTGGTCGACGCAGGTCGTGTGAGCGCCCAGGTGTTCAGCCCTGCAACGAGTTCGCCGAGACTCGCCGAGTCACGGGTTGCAATCGATGCACGAATGCACTTCGTGGCGCCTGCAGACGTATACGCCACGGAGTCCCCGCTCCACGTAGACGCCAAGCGAAACGCTTGCTCACTCCCGAGCGCCGGGTACAGCACGCCGAACCAGAAATACATGCCCACGGTCGACTCGTCGGGCGTGGTGACCCCGGGCGGGGTGCCGAGGCCTCGCGCCGAATCGAGCACTGAAGCATCGCCGGTCGGAGCATTCAACGCCTGAAACCAGTCACCGTGGGTAGCACGGGTGACTATCGGCCACGTCATCGGCATCGTGAGCAGTCCGAGAAGCCACGGACTGATCGTCGACGCCAGGGAGCCGCGCCGGGCGAGACGATCGGTGTTCTCTCGCTCGAACGCAGCACTGAACGTCGAGTCGGAGCTGTTCTTCATGCGCGCCGTGTAGTTGGCGACACCTTCGATCAGCGCCTGATACCCCAAGCGTTGTGATGGGGACAGCGCCACCAATGCGACACCCCAGTTCTTGTACTGATCGAGCAACGCCGAACTGAGTGCCCCGATGACCTGGGCGTCGTAGTAGGGCCGGGCCGCTGTGCCCGATGGACGCGGCGACTCGTACATTGTCGCGGTCTCTGGGTCGTAAAACGCTGTGGTACTTACGCCGACGTACTCGCCAACGGCCGCAGGGCTGGGGTCGGTGTCGATGAGACCGAGGGCCCGCAATCCCGCAAAGCCGCCCGCGTCATCTCGGGGCACACGGGCCAATTCGAAGATTCCCAACTTGGCCTCGTACTCGGCCTGGGGCAACGTGGTCAGGGGCACAGCCTTCTTGAACGGATGCCCGAGGGTTGTCTCGACGAACGTCGCTAACGGTTGCAGGTCCTTGGGGAACTGCTTGGCCTGTGCCGCACTGCGTTGCCTGATGAAGAACACACCGCCGACCGCTAGTGCGATCACCACGACAAGTGCCATCAATATCTTGCCCTGGTTCGACTTCTTCTGCGGGACGTGGTGCGCTGGCGTGGACGCGCCGGCGAATGGCCGCCCGTGTGCAGATGCCGATCGGGATTCGCCCAACAGTGGATCGGCGGCCGCAACTCGGGCGGCTTGCTTGGGCAATTTGGGCAGGGCTGGACCCGAGGCGAGTCGTGCAGGCGATGGTTCAAACGAAACCGGCGACGGTTCGAAGGAGGCCGGAACATTCGGCGACTCCTGAACGAGGTCAGGGATGGCCGAGAGATCGAGTTTGAACACGATCGGCTCCATGGGTTCCATCGGTGTGTGCCCCGGCAACGGCGCCGGGGCAGGGGATGGCGATGGCGACGGCGTGAAGAGTGGCGCCGGGTGCGAAGCGGACGCGGAATCGAACGGTGTCACACCTCGATCCGTCGACCGCGCACCGTCACGGTCGAGCCGGAGACTGAAGTCGAACGGTGCCCGCGCCGGGGCGGGGGCGCTTGCCGATCCGGCAACGACATGCGGGCCCTTGTCGGTGGCGATGCCAGAGGGAGAAGCACCTTGCGAAACCCCGGTTGGCTCACCGGTTACATGGTCGTGTTCGGTTGCCACCTCCGACAGATCACTCATACTTCTGTTTCGGCATCGAGAGTGAGAACTTGAGCATTGTCAGACAATTCTCGGGGGTCAGGAATTCCTGCAGAGGGCGAGCACATTGAGCATCACGTCGGCCTGTGCTGGGTCAGTGGAACCCTGCACGAAGTTCGGCAGTATCCCCTGACGGAACGCGCGAACGACACAGGTCCATGCACCTTGGGTCTGAGGCAGACCCAACCGGATCAACTCCTGACCGAAGCTCTGCTCGCGAGCTGCGGCCGAGTACAGCAGCGTCGCGTCGTCGACCACACTCATCGCCTGTATGGTCGGCTCGGCGGGTTCGCAGCCAGCGACACTGATCACGTTGCTCGTCTGATCAGTCACCGTCATGGCACTGGAGGCGGGCCGACCCTGCGCCCAGCGAACCAGAAACTCGGACAGGGCTGCCTGATCGTTTGGGTTGTTCGTAGCGATGCTGGCACTCATGCAGGCGCGCCCGTCGACGGTGCTCGTCGTGACCGAGTCGCCATTCCAGAGCAGGGCCGCGGTACGCGCATCTTGCGAACCCAGGCTGGGCAACATCACGAGGTACCAGAACTGCATTCCCAGCGTTCGCGTGTCGTTCTTGATCGCCGCGTCGCCTGGTTTGACCGAGGTGGTTCCCGGCTTGACCGAGCCGGAGCTTGCCATCGCGGGTGTCGGTCTTTGTGGGCTACGAGCGGGATCGAACAGCGGCGCATCACTCGGAGGTAGGGAGACGCCAGTGAGGGGTCGGCCGGGATTCGGCAACGGTGAGGTCGTGGCACCGATGGAATACGAACCAAGGACGGCCGTCAGGTATGTGGCGCGGGTGTCATCGGCGAGACCCAGCGCGGTGGTACGAGATTGTGCCTCGGCACTCCACAACGACAACAGCTGCGGGTCTTCGCGCATCTTGGTAGCGATGACCGCAGCGGCAACAGTATCGACAGAGGCGAGCACGCCGACGCGCTGCGCGTCTGTGGCAGCCGTCAGGTTCGAACTCCATTCCGCGGTCTGGTCAGCAAGGGCGACGGTGAGCGCACGCAGCATGGCCACCTGGAACACGGGCGTGGTGCCATCGATGCGGAAGATGGTGTGCGTGGACGAGCTGTAATACGCCGTGATGGTTGCCGCCAGAACATGGCCCACATCGCTCGGTGAGGGCGTGCCGCTCACCAGACCAACCGCACGCATCGTCGCGAAACTGCCATCGGGATCCATATATGAGCGAGCGAGCACGTCGATGCCGAGCTTCACCTCGTACTCAGGCACCGACAGCGTCGTCACCGCGACGTTGTCGACGAAGTCGCCGTGCGCGGCCTTTTCGACGAAGGTTGCCATCGGCGCGACCTCAGTCGACCAGGTCACCTTGTTCTTGATGAGGAAATACCAGCCGGTGAATCCGGCACCGCCGAGCAACGACAGCACTACGAAAAACGAAAGCAAGGAGCGCACCGGATGCTTGTTCGGTTGACGCGTGCTCGGCGAGGGCGACGGCGACGTGGCAACGCGAGACGTCACGATCCGCTGCGGAGATGCAGAGCGGGCCGGCTGGGCGAGATAGGGCAGGGCCATGCCAGCGATGTTCGGTGTCACCACCAAGGTTGGTCCGGAGATGTAAAGCGAACTCTCGCGTTGGTCGACTGCGTTCGGTGGTCGGGGGAATCTGCCGTAGACGCTCGGGTCATCGGCGAGTTCGTCGGGAACGAAGATCTGCCCACCTGCGGGGTGACCGCTGGGCACGGGCAGCGCTTGCGGACTCGCGAGCTGTTGGCGTCCACCCAGGGGTTGAGGACCAAACGGCTGCGGAGTGAATGGTTGCGGCGACGAAACTGGCGTCGCCACCGGCGCCGGCGTGATGACCGTCCGAGCCGATGCGTCACTGGGGCCGGTTGGTTGTTGGAGACCGGTGGAGAGCGAATCGAGTACCGAGTTCCAGACAACTTGAGGGGGCAGCTCGGCGATGGCCTCCGGGGCCGTATTTGGCTGCCCAGGAACGACATTGCGCACCGTCAATCGCAGGCGGAGCCGATCACGCAGAGCGTTCGTGGCTTCCTCGGCACCTTGCGGGTCGGTACGCGTCTCGGTGCGTAGTGCGCTGAGATAGCCCTCGCCGTTGTGATCGGATGCCACGTGTGTGTATCGGCAGTGCACCCAGCGGAGTTGAGGAAATCGCAGTTGTGATGGGTGATGCACTCAATCCTCTGGCGGAACCTCGACAGCACGGCGCTGGAGTTCGCTGACGACGGTCGCGTCGGCGAGCGTGGTGGTGTCTCCGAGGTTGCGGCCCTCGGCGACATCGCGAAGCAGCCGGCGCATGATCTTGCCACTGCGTGTCTTGGGGAGATCGGGGGTGAAATAGATTGTCTTCGGTTTGGCGATGCCACCGATCTCGCTGGCCACGTGATTGCGCAACACCTGTTCGTCGACCTCAGCACCCCCGCGGAGGGTGACGTACGCAATGATCGCCTGCCCCGTGGTGGCATCGTGAGCCCCCACGACCGCCGCCTCGGCCACCGACGGATGCGAGACCAAGGCCGATTCGACCTCGGTGGTGGAGATGCGATGACCGCTCACGTTCATCACGTCGTCGACGCGTCCGAGTAACCACAGGTAGCCATCATCGTCGAGCTTGGCACCGTCGCCGGCGAAGTACCGACCTTCGAACCGGCTCCAATAGGTGTCGCGGTAGCGCTCGGCGTCACCCCAGATGCCGCGCAGCATCGCCGGCCACGGCTGCGTGAGGGTGAGGTACCCGCCGCCGTGTGCGACGTGATCACCATGTTCGTCGACCAGTTCGATACCGACTCCGGGGAGGGCAAAGGTGGCCGAGCCGGGCTTGGTCGTGGTGGCTCCGGGGAGCGGGCTGATCATGATTGCTCCGGTCTCGGTCTGCCACCACGTGTCGACCACGGGGCACTGACCAAGACCGATATGTTCCTGGTACCACATCCAGGCCTCGGGGTTGATTGGCTCGCCGACCGAACCCAACAAACGCAGCGACGTGAGATCATGTTTGGCCGGCTCGTCGCCCCCCCACTTCATGAAGGTACGGATGGCGGTGGGAGCAGTGTAGAAAATGGTGACGCCGTACTTGGCGATGATCTGCCACATGCGATCGTTGCCCGGGAAGTTCGGGACGCCCTCGTACATCACCTGAGTTGCGCCATTGGCGAGTGGACCGTACACGATGTAGCTGTGCCCGGTGATCCAACCAACGTCGGCGGTGCACCAGAACACGTCGGTGTCGGCGTGTAGATCGAACACATACTTGTGGGTGAATGCGACCTGGGTGAGGTATCCACCGCTGGTGTGCATGATGCCCTTCGGGCGGCCCGTGGTGCCGCTGGTGTACAATAAAAAGAGCAACTGCTCAGAGTCCATTGGCTCGGCCGGGCACACGGGATCTGCCGACGCCATCAGCTCGTGATACCAGTGATCACGCCCCTGCTGCATGACCACCTCGTTGCCACCGCGACGAACCACGACCACATCGGTGATGGTGGGTGTGTGCACCAGCGCCTCATCAGCGGTGTGCTTCAGTGGGAAGACCTCGCCCCGCCGCCAGCCGCCGTCGGCGGTGATGAGCAACTTGGCCTCGGCGTCGTTGATGCGGTCGGTGAGCGAATGCGCGCTGAACCCGCCGAACACCACGCTGTGCGCAGCCCCGATGCGGGCACAGGCCAACATTGCGATGGCGGCCTCGGGAATCATCGGCATGTAGATGTTGACGCGATCGCCTTTGCTGATGCCCAAGCTCTTCAACACGTTGGCGAAGCGTTGCGTCTCGTCGAGCAACTCGGCGTAGGTGACCGTGCGCGTGTCGCCCGGCTCACCTTCGAAATGGAACGCGACCTTGTCGCCCTTGCCGGCGAGCACATGACGATCGAGACAGTTGTAGCTCACGTTGAGCTCGCCACCGACGAACCATTTTGCGAACGGCGGGTTCCACTCACAGATGGTGGTCCAATCCTTCGACCAGGTGAGCAGTTCAGCGGACTCACGAGCCCAGAAACCCTGAAAGTCGATCGTCGCGTCGTCGTACATCGTGGTGTCGGTGACGAGCGCATTCTTCTTGAACTCAGCGGATGGGGGGAATGTGCGGTGTTCCCAACCAAGTGCATCGATTGCGTGAACATCAGTCATGGTGCATCCCCCTGGGTCGCGTGCCGAGCCAACTCTAATGATCCCAACTGCATCGTTCGCATGGGGGAACGCGAAGACCCACTCGTGCTGTTCGCCGAGCGGCGCCAGCGCGCTCAGCGAACACTATTCCTGCGTCGGACGCGACTCGGATCGAATTCGAGCACCGTGAACGAACCGAGGCCAGCAGGGTCACAGAGTGCCTCCGCTTCGCGGACCCGACTACGCATCGTGAGGGCCGCGACCGTGGGGCGTGCCGCCTGCTCGTTCCACACCCGTTGTCCCTCGGATACGAGTTCGTCGATGCCCCAGCGTTGCAAGAACTGGCGCTGGGTTCGAACGCTGTTCGGCTCCCCGACCGCCGCAACGATCTGATCGATAGCCACCTCGACCGTGATGTCCTGCGAACCGGGCTCGCGCAGGTAATGGTCGCCACGCTCGTGTCCGCGATAGGTGCGCAACCACTCGCGCCACGGGCGCAGAGCTAGACCAGGTGTGCTCGGAGTGGCGTAGTCGATGACCAACAGCGTGCCGGCCTGCAGTAGCGACCGTTGGGCCTGCACCCATGTCGCGCCACGTTGCTGGACAGGCACCCGAGCTCCGTGGATCTGCATTGCCGGAAGGGAGAGTTCATGGACATCGGCGGCAGGCCGAAGAATCTCGGCGAAGGATCCATCGGGCCGGGAGATCACATACGCCTCACGCCAGCCGCCGTCCATCACGAACAAACGGAATGCGAGGTTGTCGAGCAGCTCGTTGGCAATGATCACACCGGTGATCGGCTCGGTCGGCATCGAATCGACCGAGGTGACCCAGTCGGGGTGGACCGCGCGCTGATGCTCGGACACCTCGACGGCGATGTAGTCGAGTGATTCCAGGCAGGCCGGCCGAGCGGATCGAATCGACCGGGCCAGAGTGCCCGGACCGGCACCGGCATCGACCACCGTGAACGTGCTCGGCTCGCCGAGCGTGCGCCACGCGGCGTCGAGCATGTTGGCCAGCACGGCACCGAATAAAGGACCAATCTCGGGCGCGGTAATGAAGTCGCCGCGCCGACCGGCCCTGCCACCCGAGGTGTAGAAACCACCCTCGCCGTAGAGGGCGCGGTGCATGAACTCCTCGAACGGGATGGCGCCTCCCGCGTCCGCGATGGCGGAGCGGATGTGGTCAGCGGCCGAGGGCACCGGTGAGCGCGCCGATGTCGCCAAAGCGCAGCACGAGACCCGGAAGAATACCGAGCACCAATGTGCCCAGGCCCGTGATGGCCAGCGCGGCCATGAGTGACGGCGGCACCGTGATCGGTGCAGTATTGCCGTCGGGCACCGGCTTCATCCACATTTCGCGCATGACCCTGCCGTAGTAACCGAATGCGATGACCGTGTTGATCGCGCCGATGATGGCAATTGCGTAACCCAACCCCGTGCCGGCTTCGAGCACGGCACGGAAGGCATTGAGCTTGGCGAACCAGCCGCCGAACGGTGGGATGCCGGCCAACGATGCGAGCAGGAAGGTCATCAGCGCCGCAAGGCCGGGCGCATACGTCATCAGCCCACCGAAGCTGGAGATTTCTCCACTGCGGGTCTTGCGGCTCACCGCAATGACGACTGCGAAGACACCGAGGTTGGTGGCCGCGTAGACCAACAGGTACACGACCACGGTCTTGAGCGCAGTCTCGGTTGCTTTGGTGCCGGCAACCACGAGCGGCATCAGGATGAAACCACCCTGGCTGATGGAGGAGTACGCAAGCATGCGCACGATGTTGGTCTGCTTGAGCGCAACGAGATTGCCGAGGGTCATCGTAAGTGCCGCGAGCACAAAGATGAACGGCTGCCACACCTTTTCGGCGTGGGGGAATGCCAGATACAGCATGCTGACCAGAGCAACGAAACCGCCGGCCTTCGAAGCCACCGACAAGAACGCGGTGACCGGCGTGGGCGCACCCTCGTATGTATCGGGTGCCCATTGGTGGAATGGCACAGCACTCACCTTGAACGCGAAGCCGACGATGACGAACACCACGGCGAGGACCTCGACGGCCTTGTACTGCCCCGAGATGGTGATGGCCTTGCCGATGTCGACCAGCTTGGTGCTGTTGGCCACCCCGTACAGCAGGCTCATGCCGTACAGCATCATCGCGCTGGCGAAGACGCCGAGTAGGAAGTACTTGACGCCGGCCTCGTTGCTCTTGGTGTCGCGCTTACGCCAAGCGGCGAGCATGTAGGTGGGGATCGACAAGAACTCGAAGGCAATGAACACGCTGATGAGATCCCGCGACGAGGTCATCATCACCATGCCGAGCACACTGGCGAGCAGCAGCACGTAGTACTCACCCTGGTAGTAGCCGCCCTCTTCGATCTCGTTCGTGGACAAGAGCACGACCACGTACCCGGTGATGAGGAACATCGCCTTCATGATCAGGCTGAAGTTGTCGATCACATAGCGGCCGTCGAACAGCGAACGAACATCACTACCGATGACGGCGAGGGTGACCACAGGAATGAGCGCGGCAAGCAGTGTGAAGCCGGCCAGCGTGGCGGTGAGCCACTTCTTGCTCTCGCTGACGAAGAGGTCGACGATGAGCACCACGCAGATGCCCGCGGCGAGGATGAACTCGGGCGCGAGAGCGTGATAATCGACCTTCGGCGAGGTGAAGCCACCCCCCGCAACGAGCAACGATGCAAGCACCGCTCAGCCCTTCCCGAATGCCTTGAGCGTGACCTGCACTGCGGGATCGATGACCTTGAACATCAACTGCGGATACACACCGAACACCACGATCGCCAGCAGGAAAGGCGTCCATGCGACCCATTCGAAGAACGTGACATCGTGGATGTCACCGGAGTGCCCGTCGTCGTGCCCGTCGTCGTGGCCGTCGTTATGGCCGTCGTTATGGCCGTGATCGGCTCCGTGACCATGCGCATCGCCGTGACCCGCGGCGGCACCGGCGAACTCGGGCTTGGGGACGCCGAACGCCACGCGCTGGAACATCCAGAGCAGGTAACCCGCGGCGAGCACGGTACCGATGGCAGCAACCACCATGAACACGCGGAAGACGTTGTGATTCAGACCGTCTGCAGGTGAGTACGACGACACGATGGCCGGAAACTCACCCCAGAAGCCGGCAAGACCGGGCAATCCCAGCGAGGCCATCGCGCAGAACCCGAGGATCCAACCCATCTTGGGCATCGAGATGAGCATGCCACCGAGCCGCTTGATCTCGAGTGTGTGGTAGCGCTCCTTCACCGAACCGGCCACGAAGAACAACATGCCGGTGATGAGGCCGTGCGCCACCATGCCAAAGATCGCCGCGTTGAATCCGAGCGGGGTGAGCGTGGAGATACCGAGCATCACGAAGCCCATGTGCGCCACAGAGCTGAACGCAATGAGCCGCTTCATGTCGGTCTGGGCCAGACAGCCGAGCGCGCCGTAGATGATGCCGATGACGGCGAGTCCGCCGATCCATGGTGCCCACGCCTTGGCTGCGGTCGGCAGGATGGGAATGGCGATGCGCACGAAACCGTAGGTGCCGAGCTTCAGCAAAATGGCGGCCAAGATGACCGAGCCCTGCGTGGGTGCCTGCGTATGTGCGTCGGGCAGCCACGTGTGGAACGGGAACATCGGCACCTTCACGGCGAAGCCGATAAACATGCCCGCGAAGATCCAGATCTGCACCGTCTTGCCCAGCAATCCTCCGTGCTCGGCGAGATACGGGATACTGAAGCTGGCCTCGCCTGTGGGCACCTTGCCCGACACCTGGAAGTAGAGAGCCAGGAAGGCAACGAGCATCAGCGCCGAACCGAACATCGTGTACAGGAAGAACTTCAGCGATGCGTATTGGCGCTGCTCGCCACCCCACACACCGATCATGAAGTACATCGGCAACAGTACGAGCTCGAAGAACACGAAGAACAGAATGAGGTCCTGAGCGATGAAGGTGCCGGCCATGCCCACCTGCAGCACGAGCATCAGGATGAGGAATGCCTTGGGATTGCCTGGCGACGGGATGTGGTCCCACGAATAGACCATCACGAGCACGGTCACGGCCATACTGAGGATGTAAAGCGGCAGGCTGATCCCATCAAGGCCGACGGTGTAGTTGCTGTGGATGACCTTGATCCACGACGTGTCGGCAAAGAACTGCAGCTTGCCGGCGTTGCCGTAGTCGAAGCGCATCAGCGTGACCACACCGACCGCCAGCGTTGCCACGGCGGTCAGCAGTGCGATCTGCTTGTGCAACAGCTCTTTCCCCTTGGGGATGAACATCATGACGAGCACACCGGCGAGCGGCAAGAAGGTGCCGATCGTGAGTAGCGCGTTGTTGGTGCGGAGTACATCCATTGCCGTGAGGCTCCTCAGGTATTGACGATGACGAGAACGAGGGCGCCGATTGCGGCGGCTCCAAAGAGCAGTGCCCCGTATTGGTTGACCTTGCCTGACTGGATCGGTCGCAGCGCGCTGCCTGCGCCTTGCGCCGCGGCACCTGATCCATTGACTGCGCCATCGACGACACGTTGGTCGATGTTGCGATACACCCAGAGACCTGTTTTGCGCGCACCGACGCCGGTTTCGTTGACGGCGCGGTCAATCACGTTCTGGTTCACCCAGTAGGCCGCTGCACTGATGGGATAGGCCACGCCCCGGGCGATGACGTTCTCGTAGAGATCGTCGAGGTAGTACTTGTTTACGAGAAACAGGTAGCCGGCACGCATGGTCTCGGACCGCTTGGTGAGACCCTTGAGCGCAAAGGCACTGGCGCTGTAGAGACCGCGGCAGATGAACAGGCTGACGGCAAAGCCGGCTACGACGAGCACGATGGACGGCAGGGCGTTGATCCACTTGAACGTGGCATGGGCGAGTTCGGGGAAAGGCTCGCGCTTTTCGCTGGCGAACCATTCAGTGAACTTCTCGATGTGGAATGGCGCCGCATTGAGATAGCCGGCAACGACGGCGAAGAAGGCGAGAATCATCAGCGGCACGGTGATGAGCGCGGGTGACTCGTGCGGGCCGGCGTGTGCGTCGTGAGCATCGTGTGCGTCGTGAGCATCGTGTGCGTCGACACCATCGTGATCCGCGTGTGCCATCGCCAGGGTCGGCGCGTGCGCGGTGTCGTGAGCTTCATCGTGGTGCCCGCCGGCGGCAGCACCACGAGCGGTGCCGAAGAACGTGAGGTACGTCGCACGGGTCATGTACGCGGTGGTCATGAACGCACCGACGAGGCCGATAATCCAGAACACCGTGTAGCCGTTGTTATGCGCGTTGTCGATGATTTCGTCCTTGGAGAAGAAACCACTGAAGAACGGCACGCCGCACAGTGCCGCGGTAGACAGGATCCAACAGGCTGCGGTGATGGGCATCTTGCGCCACAGCCCACCCATGTCCTGCTTCATCTCGAAGCTGTGATGGCTCCCGCTGTGGGCCACCGAGCCGGCGCACAGGAACAGGCAGCATTTGAAGAATGCGTGGGTGAAGATGTGGAACACGGCGGGCGTCCAGGCACCAACGCCGAGACCCATCATCATGTAGCCCAACTGGCTGACGGTGGAGTACGCGAGCACCTTTTTGATGTCGGTCTGCACGAACGCGAGGGCCGCAGCGATGATGATGGTGATGCCGCCGATGACGGCGATGAGATTGAAATGTTGACCGGCCATGTTGATGTCGAGACCGGTGTGGAACAGCGGGTACAGGCGGGCGACCAGGAACACACCCGCCACCACCATGGTGCTGGAGTGCAACAGCGAACTGACAGGCGTAGGCCCGGCCATCGCGTCGGGCAACCACGTGTGCAGCGGGAACTGACCGCTCTTGCCGATGCAGGCAATGAACAGAGCCACACATCCCCAGAGCAACAACGTGTGTGATGCTCCGGTGTCCTTCATCGCCCATTCGTTGATGCCAGCGATGCTGAAACCGTTGCTGCCATGAGCTTGGGCGTAGGCGTTGGCACCGAAGAAGATGACCCCGGTGCCGACCATCAGGCCGATGTCGCCGACTCGCACCGTCCAGAAGGCCTTGAGTGCGGCGCGGCTGTTGGCTTCTTCCTCCCACCAGTGGCCGATGAGCATGAACGAGCAGAGACCCATGATCTCCCAGCCGAGGATGAGCTGCACCATGTTCTCGGCGAGCACCATCATCAACATGCCTGCGCTGAACAACGTGAGCGCGGCGAAGAAGTGGGTGTAGCGACGATCGCCGCGGAGGTACTCAAGTGAGTAGATCTGCACGAGCGTGGAGATGAACGCAACGAGCAACAGCATCACGACCGCGAGACCATCGATGTGTTGACCGAAGCTGAACTGCACGCCGCCCGCCTGCCACCAGACCACCTTGCGGATGACGGGTTCAACCGTGGTCTCTGAGCGGTGGATCCACTGATAGGTGGTGCCGATGGCGAGCACCAGCGACACGACCATCGAGGCCAGGCCGATTTCGCTGCCCTTCATCGGCATGCGCTTGCCAAGGAAGATGATCAGCGCAAAGGCGACAGCCGGAACGATGGGGATGAGAAAGGCGTGTTCGAGGAACCAGCCGACATGTTCAGCAGCGAGCACGGTTCAGCCCTTCATCTCAGAGAGTTCGTCGAGCGCGATGGTGCGCTTGTTGCGGAAGATGAGCAGCACCAGGCCAAGACCGACGCCAACCTCGGCCGCGGCGATGGCGATGACGTAGAGCGCGAACACGTGGCCATCGGGACTGCCGTTGCGAAGTGCGAAGGCGAGCAGGTTGAGGTTCACTGCGTTGAGGATGAGTTCGATGCTCATTAGCACCATCACCGCGTTCTTGCGGGCGATGACGCCATAGACGCCGATGCAGAACAACACCGCACCGAGGAGGAGGAACTGATTGATCAACATCGGGCATTAATCCTTACGGGCCAGAACAATGGCGCCGATGACGGCGACGAGCAGCACGAACGACAGCGCCCAAAAGGGCAGCAGATAGGGCTTGAAGATCGCATCGCTAATGCTTTGCGTATCGATGCGCACGGCCTTCGATGGTCCGGGAAGGTGTTCGTCCTTGAAGCCGCCAACGAGCGCAATCGCCATCGCCGCAAACAGCACGAGCGCCACGGGGATACCGAGCGCCCAGTTCTTGTTGTTGAGATTCGATTCACTGCCGATGCGAGCACGGGTGAGCATCACGCCGAACAGGAACAGCACCATCACCGCGCCGACGTACACCAAGATCTGGGTGATGGCGACGAACTCGGCATAGACCAACAGGTACTGGGCCGCTGCACCGGCGAGCACGCACACCAACCAGAGCGCGGCGTGCACCACATTGTCACTGGTGACGACACGGAAAGCACCGACGACCATTACCGCTGCGATAATGCCGAACGCGATGTTCTGCGCGACAAGAGCCTCGGCAATCATGACTTCTTGTCCCTCGTGTTGAAGGCAGTGGTGGTGAAGGCAATCATCACTTCTTGCCTTTCTTGTCCGCGCCGACTTCGAGCTCGGGTGCTTCCGGAACGGTTTCCATCCACTCGCCGAGCTTGGTCTTGTCGTGCAACAGATCGGCGATTTTAGGTTCGCTGTACTCGTATTCCGGGCTCCAGAACAACGCATCGAACGGGCAGACCTCGACGCAGATGCCGCAATACATGCAGAGCGCGTAGTCGATGTCGAACCGGTCGAGTTTGTTGACCTTGCGCGGCGCCCCACCAGCACGACGCGGTGGGGCAAGTTCCTTGTGGCCCTCGATGTAGATGCACCAGTCGGGACAGCTGCGCACACAGAGCATGCAGGAGGTGCAGTTGTCCTCTCGAAGCGCAATGACACCACGCGCTCGCACCGGCGGTGCTTCCTTCTCGTGCGGGTACTGCACGGTGTTGGAACCGTGCTTGAACGTATTCATCATCGTGTTGAACGTGACGCCGAGACCCTTGACTAGGCCGGGAACCTTCGGTGTGAGACCCATCAGAACACCACCTTCAGCACAGCCGTGAGCATGATGTTGACGAGTGACACCGGGATGAGCACCTTCCATGCGAACCGCTGCAGTTGATCTTCACGGAAACGGGGGTAGCTGAAGCGGATCCACATGATGAGAAACACCAGGCCCATCATCTTGGAGAACATGATCAGCGGACCGACCACGTTCATCCAATTGGAGACCTCGCCGATGCCGTTCCAGCCGAACCAGCTGAACGGCACACCCCAACCGCCGAGGAACAGCACCGCGGCAATGAGTGCAAACACGCCCGCCGTGGCGAACTCGGCGATGAAGAAAATGAGGAAGCGGAAGCCCGAGTACTCGGTCATGTAGCCAGACACGAGCTCGGACTCGGCGATGGGCATGTCGAAAGGTGCCTGGGTGAGCTCGGCCTGCACGGCAATCATGAACACGCCAAAGCCGATGAACTGGGTGAGGATGTAGGGGTTGCCGAGGCCGTTCCAGCCGAAGATCTCGCCGGCGTTCTGGGCGACGACGATCTGTTGCATGTTCATCGTGCCGGCCTGAATGACCACGCCGACGACGGCGAGCACCATCGGCAGTTCGTAGGCAATCAGCTGGCCGGCGGCACGCAACCCGCCCAACAGCGAGTACTTGTTGGCGCTGGACCAACCAGCGATGAGGATGCCGAGCACGCTCACCGAGCTGACGGCCAAGGCGTAGAAGACACCCGTCTCGAAGTTGGTGAACCATGCGTCGGGCCCGAAGGGCACCACGACCACGAGCAAGAACGTGCTCGCGAGCACGATCAGTGGTGCGATGCGGAAGATCGAGTGATCAGCCTTCTCAGGCATGATGTCTTCCTTTTGCAACCACTTACCGACTTCGGCGAACAGCTGCATCGAGCCGTACGGCCCGGCTTCCATCGGGCCGAGGCGGCTCTGCATGAAGCTCATCATCTTGAAGAGGAAGACGTACACGATGGTGCCCGCTGGCAAGAGCACGGCAACGAGGCCACCGAGGACGCGCAACAGCGACTGCGCCCAGTACGGGAGATCGAGAGCGAGGATCATCAGCGGTCGATGTCTCCGAGGATGAAGTACAACGAGGCAAGAATGGTGATCACGTCGGGCACGTAGACGCCCCGCAGGAGCCACGGCACGATGGAGATGTTGTTGAAGCTGGCCGAACGGATCTTGACACGGAAGGGACCGAGGTCCCCCTTGCTGATGACGTAGTAGCCCATTTCGCCGAGCGGATTCTCGGTGCTCACCCAGGCTTCGCCCTCGGGCACCTTGATGATGCGCGGCACCTTGGCCATGACCGGCCCGGCGGGCAGGGTGTCGAGCAACTTCTCGACGATGAGGGTGGCCTCACGAGTTTCCTGCAATCGGATCCAGCACCTCGCAAAGCTGTCGCCGTCGGGATGGGTCCACACCTTGAAGTCGACCTTGTCCCACGCCATTGCGATCTTCTGATCGCGGCGCAGGTCGTAATCGACGCCGCTGGCACGCAGGTTTGGACCGGAGAGGCCGTACTGCAGTGCAACGTCTTTGGGGATCACGCCGATGCCACGGGTACGGCTCTGGAAGATCTCGTTACCGAACAGCAGGTCTTCCATCTCGTCGCAGAACGTGCGCAGCTTCTTCATCACGCTGCGGGTCTCGTCGATCCAGCCCTTGGGCAGGTCGTCCTTGAGGCCACCGATGCGGTCGAAGTTGGGGTGGAACCGACCCCCCGTGGCGCCTTCGATGAGGTTGAGCACGTACTCGCGATCGCGAAACGCCATGAACACCGGGGTGATCGCGCCGAGCTGCACGCCGAGGTCACCGAGGAACAGCGATACGTTGGCGATTCGACTGAGCTCGAACAAGATGGTGCGGATGTGCTGGGCCCGCAGTGGCGCCTCGATGTCCATCAGCTTCTCGGCAGCGAGGATGAAAGGCACCTCGTTGGCAAAGCTGCCGAGCCAGTCGATGCGGTTCACCAACGAGGTCACCTGGGGGAACGTGCGCACCTCGGTGAGCTTTTCGTAGCCACGGTGCATGTAGCCGGCCGACGGCTCGGCCCACACGACCTGCTCGCCGTCGAGGCGGCAAATGATGCGTAGGGTGCCGTGGGTGGCCGGGTGCTGCGGGCCGATGTTGAGGGTCATGCCCTCGGTCTCGAGCTCTACGTTGAGGCGCGCATCGGCAGCCTGGGAAGCGATGTAGGACAACCGTTCGCGATCGCCGAGCATGGTCATGACTCGCCACCCTCTCCATCGGATGCTGCGTCGTCAGCCGGTTCGCCGGGCAATGGCTCGACATCAACGATGCCCGGCCATGGCTTGACCATGCGCGCCAGCAACGGGAAGTCCTTGCGCATGGGGTAACCCTCGAAGCCGGTGGGCAGGTACATGTTGCGCAGGTCAGGGTGACCGGCGAAGTTGATGCCGAACATCTCGTGTGCCTCGCGCTCGTGCCAATTGGCGCCCGCGTAACACGGAATCCAGGTGGGCATGGTCATGTCGTCACCGATGTCGGCCTTGATGGTGACACCGAAGTGCATGCTGATGCTGCAGGCCCGGGCGAACAATTGGAATCGGGTCTCGCCGCCGGTGTAGCCCTGCTTGATGGTCATGTCGCGCTCGGCTTGGGGTTGGGTGGGATCGTCCTCGCCGCGACCGTACGGCGACGGCATCCAGTCGATGGCCGACAAGAAGCAGAAGTAGTCGAGGCCCACGACATCGCGCAGGGCCACGCCGGCCTCGCGCCATGCATCGGAGCGTACGCGTACCCAGACATCGTCGCCGGGCTTGACCAGCGAATCGAGCAGGGCTTCGCCGAGCTCGCTGCGAAGCTGATCGACCACGCGTTCGCGAAGCGCGTCACCCGGTAATTCGGCAATCGGAGTGTCAGTTGACGACAATTGGCTCACCCCGGTTCAGTGGCACATAGCCCTCGCCGCGCCAGCGCGCGCCCATGTCCTCGTTCTTGATGCGTTGTTGCAGCAGCACGACGCCTTCGAGCAGCGCCTCGGGCCGTGGCGGGCAACCGGGCACGTAGATGTCGACGGGAATGATCTGATCGACGCCCTTGGTGACCGAGTAGCTGTCCCAGTACGGACCACCACAGTTGGCGCACGAACCCATACTGATCACGTACTTCGGCTCGGGCATCTGCTCGTAGAGACGTTTGATGGCCGGCGCCATCTTGTCGGTGACGGTACCGGAGATGACCACTAGGTCGGCCTGGCGCGGACTCGCCGGCAACGGGATGACGCCAAGGCGCATCACGTCGTAACGGGGCGAGCCGAACGCCGCGCCCATTTCGATCGCGCAGCAGGCCAAGCCCCACTGATATACCCACAGGCTGTACGAGCGGCCCATGTTGAAGAGTTGAGTGAGCGGCTTCGGGAGCCGCCCTCGGTCAACGAGGCCCATACGAGCACGCAACTTTCTGGGATGCCATCATCGATTGCACTACACCCATCGCAGCACACCCTTACGCCAGGCGTAGACGAGACCGAGCAACAGCACAAACACGAAGACACCCATCTCGACGAGACCGAAGCCTGCATAACGCTCGAGTTGTGTGGCCCACGGAAAGATGAAGACCGCTTCCACGTCGAACACGACGAACAACAGGGCGAACACGTAGTAGCGAATCTGGCTCTGCGACCAGCCAAGGCCGACGGGATCGACGCCGCTCTCGTAGGGCATAAGCTTTTCGTAGTTCGGCTTGTTCGGACGGATCGCGGCCGAGATACCGAGCAACAACGCCGCGAGCAGCAGCGCAGTCGCGCCGAACCAGAAAACAGTGAGGTAATCCCGGAGAAATTCGGACATCACTGAAGAAGCTACTACGCAGTGTGAATCGGCTCACAAACTCTGGCGACATCTCCTGTCGCGCAGCCCCGCCACGCCCCCGGTGTCGGCGGACATGAGATCCTGCCCATAGGCGGTCACGAAACTGCCCGTTGGTGGCCAATAGTTCTGCCCACTGGCGGTCAGTGGTTCTGCCCTCGTT
>JAYUWK010000035.1:0-7211 GCA_043753895.1 Actinomycetota bacterium | reverse complement strand
GGCGCCGGTCTCGAACATGTCCCGTCCGGCAACTTCCACGCCAACTCGGCCTGGTTGCAATGCGCAGTCCTCGCGCACAACATGATCCGCTGGACCGTCATCGCCGGCCGCGTCCGCATCGACAACCAACTGATCGTCGCAAGAACGTTGCGAACCCGGCTGTTCACGATCCCCGCCCGGATCGTGAATCGTTCTGGGCGGCCCACACTGCGGATGCCCACCAACTGGCCATGGGAAACAACATTCGCCACCGCCCTCGAAGCGCTCCGCGGGCTCGATCCTTCCACCGGCTGACAACCGGCCAGCGGTCAGGCGCGCCGCACACCACACCGAGCGCTGACATCTCGACCCGCACGACGCCCTACATCGACGCGTCAACAATCACGAAGCGTCTGCCAAAACAGCGATCAACCAACCACAACCATCAACACCGCCACGTCAACAAGCCGATCGGTGAGGCTTAGGGATGCTCTGGACGGGAGAAGGGAGGTGCGGTTACGGTTTTCGTGGTCGGTCACTTCGCCTCGTACCGGTCGTTAGGGCAGGGCACGGCAAGCCGGCGCTGACGAATAACACTGGTATCGGTCGGCTCCCGCCTCCCTTCCGGGTCTTGCCGCTGCGGGTGACCGCCGCACGCTCCGCTACCGGCTATAGCTATAGCTATTGCAGAGAGTTGTCCTCGACGTGCCCGGATTGAAGGCGCTGCGTAGTCGGTCGAATGGTGTGATTGGGAGTTGGCGCGGTTCGTGGGGTGCGGTGTTCGCGCGGACCCGCGAACTCGACTCACGTTCCTCGGCCGCGATCATGAATGGTCTGCTCGACGTGATTGACCTGATCCCAATGGCTGCTCAGGATCTGTTGATCAGAGCCGGACTCGACAGCTCCGACCATGCGGTTCGGCGTGTCGGAATCGGACTCGTCGCCACCAGGGACGGATTCGACGCTGCGTATGCGGCTCTACGCGTGAGCGTGGGGACGACAGGTTCTGAGGATGGGCGGGGTGGGTCGGTTCGGCCATGCCGGTTTGCCGGCGCGGAGTAGGACGCGGAGCCGGTAGTGCTCGAAGTTCTCGAACCCTCGCCCGCATCGCTTGACTTCCTTGACGAGCAGGTTCAGGCCTTCGGTCGGCCCGTTTGATGCGCCGGTGGTCTGGTGGGCGAGGATCTCGGTGCGCCACCGTTTCAGGGTGTCGCCAAGTGAGCGGATCTCGGCCACGGTGTCGGCCTGGCAGCCGGCGATGGTCTTGTCCAACAGGACGGCTGCTTCGGCCGGGTCATCGGTCAGGTACACGTCCCTCACGGATTCCTTTGCGAGCCACGCGCCGAGGAGCTCGTCGTTCGGATCGCCAGCGCGTAGACAGAGCAGCATCCGATCGGCACCGCCGTGGGTGACACGTTCGGAGCCCGCGAGGAGGATCTTGCGGATCTTGAACAACGGATCTCGCTTGCGTCCGCGATGGCCGAGCTGTTCGTTCTGCACCCGCCGGCGCACCGTGTCCATGCACCTGTTCGCGACGCGCACCACATGGAACGGGTCAGCGACACGGGTGACGTGGTCGAGGTGCGGTGACAGCCCAGCGCGATACGACTCGGCCAGATCGGTGGCCACCACGCTGATCTTGGCGATCCATGCCGGGTCGGCGTTCGCGCACCAGCGTCGCAGGTCAGCTGCCCTGTTGCCGGAGGTCATGTCGATCATCGCCCGCCGCTCCAGATCGACGAGCCCGGTCACGTACTTGGTCGCCAGACCTGGGCGGGCTGCCTGAAACGAGGTCTCGTCGACACCCAACTTGGTGACCGTGCCGACGCGGTCGGGCGTGTCGACGAGCGGGGTGCCGTGCTCGATCACTGCGTTCATCACCGTCCACCAACACACCCCGAATTCACGTGCCACGGCTGCCATTGGGCGGGCCTGCTGGCCGACCTGACGGCACGCTTCGGCACCAGCGCGGCGCGTCAACACCGCAGTCGCGTCGAGCTGTTCGACGTGCTCGGTCCACGTCTTCATCTCGCACAGCGCCTCGCGGCATCGCCACCGACGGCAACGCACATCCAACCTGACCGCCTGCCCGAAACACGACAGATCACGCACCGAACGCGTCGTGCGGTCCTGCGCCTGGGCACGCACACCGCACCCCGGGCACCACCCGACCGTCGCAGTCGTCTCGACGCGGACGACCAGTTCGTTGTCGCCCTCGACCACCTCCAACACGTCCATGCCAGGCAAGCCCAACAACACCTTCACCATCGCGATACCGTCCAACACGCCAGGGGTTCCTTCCGATTGCAGTCCTCGAGAAACCGCAACACTGATCGAACCCCTGGCACCGAACGCGGATCACCCCGTCCCCACGCCTACGCGCGGAGCCGCGTATGCCCGCGCCATCAATGACCCCAATGGTCGCATCCGGGCCTGGGCGCAAGCCGGAATGGAGACACGGCCAGCAGGGTCATCCGACGAGCGGCCAAATCTGAGCGGACCTCGCGAGGTGCCCGGCACGAAGCCGGAGACTCCGTCAACGCTGTTCTGATCCTTACCGGCGGTACGGATTTGAATCGTGATGACGGGACGCTGCGCACATTCGTGTTCACTCGATTGCTACGGCGCCACGTTCGTCGGCTGGCGTCTGCGTGTCTTGGGAACGTCGAAGCCCAGAGTGGCGTAGGCGGGGAGCCGCTTGCTGTGCATCCGGTCGAGCACTGGGATGCGTACGTCGACGTAGTCGTGGAGTTCGACGTGAAGTTTGCCCGCGTGAGTGCGCAGGAGCCGGCCAACGTATTGGACGACGCGTCCCTTGAAGGCGAGCGGAAAGGCGAGGAACAACGCGTCGAGCTCGGGCCAGTCGAACCCTTCTCCGAGGTATGAGCCGGTGGCTACCAAGACGATCCCGGAGCCGGGCGGGCGGGCGGTGATGGCAGTGGCAACCGTTGCGCGGGCCTTGGTGCTGAGTCCTCCTCGCAGAACGAGGGGTTCGTCGCCGAGTTCGATCAGGCGGGCAACGATCACGTCGATGTGGTCGGTGCGCTGGGTGAGAACGAGACAGGTTCGCCCCGCTGTGACGGCGTGGTGGATATCAGAGCAAATTTGATCGGTGCGGTGATCGTCATCAACGATGGCACCGAACACAGCCTGGATGGACGTAGCGTCTTGTTCCGCAACCACAGATTTGGTCTCGTGTACGACCAACTCGCGGCGCACGAGTGCTGCGCCGGTGACATCCTTGGCGGCGATTTCGTATCTGGTGGGACCACATTGGAGGGAGATGATCGCTTCGAGACCGTCGCGTCGGTATGGGGTAGCGGTCAGGCCGAGCCAACAGCGCGAGGGGGCTTGACGGACGCACGTTACGAAAGAAACGGCCGGTAGATGGTGGCATTCATCGACGATCACGAGGCCATACTTTGTGAAGAACTCGGCGGGGCTTTCTTGGCGGGTGACAGTTTGGATCATGGCGACATCGACGATTCCTGTCGGTTTGGTCTTGCCGCCTCCAATGGTTCCGATCTGGTCGGGCTCAAGGTTGAGGTGTTGACCGAGGCGATCGCGCCACTGGTCGACGAGTTCCTTTCGGTCGACCAGGACGAGAGTTGGGACGTCGTGGTGGGCGATCACGGCGCAGGCGATCACGGTCTTGCCTGCGCCGGGAGGGGCGACGATCACGCCCTGCTCGTGTGGCGCCGTCGCGTTGAGTGCGTCGAGCTGTTGAGGTCGTAGCTGGCCGACGAAGCCGAGCCCGAGGCGGGGATGGTCGGGGCGAACGTCGCTTACCTCGAGTTGGCTTCCGAGCTCGGTGATCAGTTCGGTGACTTGTTCGACAACGCCACGGGGGAGGTGGAGCCATTCGAGATCCTCCTCGTAGCAGCGGATGAAACGGGGGATGTTCCACGTCGAGAATCGCATCCGTTGCTTCTCGTAGAAGTCCGGGTTGTGGATGGATGCGAGGTGCTTCAGCGCTGCGACGAGCGCGGGCGGAAGCCCGGAGCGCTCGATCGACAGCGAGGCGCCGAGTTGGGCACGAATCACCGGTGGCAACGGTGGCCCTCCCGGCTTGGTCAGGTCTGCCAGCGTCAGTGTCGGGCCGGCGCCGACGGGCCGCAGTGTGCCGGCAAGGGCAACGGCGGCGGCTGGTGCCATGCGTGCGACCGAGGACAGGAAGGACCATTGGTCGGGCCATGGCTCCATAGTCGTCGGATCTAGGAAAGCGGTCGCGCCGTGGCGTAAGCGTTCGCCGTGAAGAGGGAGCGCAATCAGGTTGCCGAACGAGCCCTTCGGCATGAAGTCCTGCGACGGGAAGAAACGGTCGTAGCTCGACAGGTCCAACTCTGCCCTAGCCATCATTGCCTCTCGAAGCAATGACGTCCCGAGCGACCGGGCTGTCGACGCCGGGATCGGACCGTCGAAGAACACCCACACATGTGCGCCGTCGCCAGACCGGGACCGTTCGAGCACGGCAGGTATCTCGACGCGGTGGCATGCGTCGAGATATGCGAGCGCGTCGAGGACCCAGCTGCCACCGTCGAAGTCGCAGGCCAGCAGTGTGCAGATGTCCCCGGGCAGGAGCGGATAGATACCCATCGTGGTTTCACCACGGAGGTGACTCGCGAAAACTTCGTCGGTGAGCGGGAGGTACTCCTTCCTTGCCCGTTTGTTCGACCACCCGCCGCGCACGGCCGGGGACCACCCTGATTTTCCCGTCGACGCACTCTCCCAACGAAGCGCGTGGACGTCGACTCTCGCTCCGAACAACGACCGCAATAGTGCAAGCTTGGCGTCCTGTGGCGACGCCGAGTCGATGGTCGCGCTCGCAGCCGATTGAGTGAAGAGCGTTGGAGCCCAAGCATGTCGATGACCGTCGGTTTCACGAGTGTTCAGACCGAGCAAGTCCCGCAAGCGAACGTTCTCGGAGCGAAGCGTCTCGACCTCAGCGCGTACCTCGCCAAGCGCTGCCTCGGTCGCATCGCTCACGGTGCGGTTCCAAGCAGTGCGCTGATTCTCTTCACAAAGCGTGGAACGCCTGCGGACTTGAGATCGTTCAACAGGTCGTCAGGCGATTTCGACGGTCGCTGCTTTTCGCTTGCGAGACGAACGATCGTGTCTGCTAGCTCATCTGGGTACTGCGCCGCCAACTCACAAAGGTAGGAGTCAGGGTCTGAGACACGGAGCCCTCGCAGCGTCAACGGCTTTTTCGGAAAGTCCTTGTTGTTGTGGGTGAGCAGCACCGTGGCACCGCCGACGATTGCTGCAGCCATGTGTTCGTGGTCATCGGGGTCCTTGCCAGGCATCTCAGCGATGAGGTGCTGATAGTCACGTCGCTCGACCTTGCTGTCGGGAAAGAACTCACGAATCGCGGCCGCAACGGCTGCCGCTGTCTCCTTCGTCCGCTTGTGCTCTCGGACAATGACGCCTTCCCATTCGTTGAGAAGTGCGTCCGTCCAGATCATCTCGTGGAGGCTGTCCTCGCTGAGTGCTAGCAACAGGTCCATGACAGAGAAGGGAAACAAGACGTTGGTATCGGCGAAGATCCGATTCATCAGCCGGAGTCAGTACGGGAGACCCGTGTCCTCGATGAGTGCGCCAACGCGCTGTCGGCCGGTCCGGCGCCGGTCGCGTTGAGCCTGGAACGCCAGCACGTCTGAAAGCAGTACGCGGCGATGTTTGCTACGCGGAAGACGTTCCGACGGAATGTCGCCCTGGTCGAGAAGTCGTGCAACGAATGGTCGCGACAACCCGAGCAGTTCGGCCGCTTCAGCAGGACTGAGCGCAACCTCCGATGGCAAGACTGTTACTGCGTGCCCCTCGGCGAGTTCGTCAGCAGAAGCACGCAATACATCCACAAGCGCCGCAGAGAGCGGCAGCGTGCTGCCGTCAGGCAGCTGAAGCGTGAACAACTGTCCGTGAGGCGCTGCAACCGCGAGCGCGATCCGAGCGGCAGAGTTCCGATCGGTTTCACGTGACTCCACCCGGACCGCGTTGGAAAGCACACTGGTTCTCGACATGACCTCTCCTCCTCCACATCTGCAACAAGTGTAACAAGAATGACGGGACCGCGTCGGAGATTTTGTCGGTCCCTCAGGGCGAAGGTAGGGCACCGCTCCAACGTTCTCTGCATTGCGTGCGAGGGCTGGCCTGATCTTCGCTCGAATCCGCCGCGACCACGAGGCAACCTGGCCGCGCATGGCCCACCGCGCTGTGAGGCAAAGTCCCGTGTGATACCTCCGGTCAGAGCCGTATGAGCCGTGACTCATCATGAGGAAAGAGTCGATGAAGGAAACGATAGAACCGGCCCGTGCCACAATTGGTACGAGTAGGCAATTCCGCTCGCCAATGACGTGTAGGTCGATATTTCCGAGAATTCGGAGAGAAAGGATCGCTCTGATGGCACGAACCAAATTCTCTGAACTCGGCGACGCCGTCGTCGCGAAGCCCGGCGCTACCGAACGGCTCGCCGCGTTGCGGGGCGAGACACTCGAAGAGATCCGTCTCTACGAGCTTCGACACGGCGAAGCAATCAGCCAGGTCGAACTGGCCGGCCGTCTCGATGTCGCCCAAGGAGCGATCTCCAAACTGGAGCACTCCGAGGACGTGCGTGTCTTGACGCTGCGCCAATACCTTGAAGCGCTCGGCGCACGCCTGGAACTCGTCGCTGTGTTTGACGACGACGCTCGCCGCGTCCCGGTGCACCTCGGCATGGGCTCCGGAGCTTGACGGGCCGTCGACGCAGAATATGTACCATCCATGTACCAACACAAGGGTAAACAGGGGTACACAGAGGGGAACAACGGTCAACACGAAATGCATTCTGAGCAGGTGAAAAGCCCGCTACCAGGTACGCGGCTATCGTTTGGACGTGGTCTCATAACCCGAAGGTCACAGGTTCAAATCCTGTCCCCGCCACCAAGAAAGCCCAGGTCAGGCACCATGCCGGACCTGGGCTTCGTCGTTCAAGGCCCAAACTTCTAATGGTATCTTCTAATGCTTTTCGCGGAGCGCGGGTCGCGAAAGCGCGTTTTGTGGGGAGTTACGCGAGGTGACACCGGCAGCGACGGGTGGGCTCAAAGGGGTTGGCTCCGGATGTAGATTGCCTAATACACGGGGGCAGATTTCGCGCTTGACGTGTCGGCGGACATGAGATCCTGCCCATAGGCGGTCACGAAACTGCCCGTTGGTGGCCAATAGTTCTGCCCACTGGCGGTCAGTGGTTCTGCCCTCGT
>JAYUWK010000034.1:0-22436 GCA_043753895.1 Actinomycetota bacterium | reverse complement strand
GAAGCGCTTCCGAAAATCGATGAGGAACACGATGTGGATCGCCCACCACGCCATCCAGGCGATCCACCCCGAAAGCTGGAACCGGCCAATGGTCCCGACCGCCGATGATCGGCCAATCGTTGCCAGTTCACCCTTGTTGCGGTATCGAAAGACCGGCCGGTCGTCGCCGTTGAGGTCCGCGCGGATCACCCGGGCGGCGTGTTTGCCACCTTGCATCGCTCCCTGCGCCACGCCAGGAACCATGGTGCCGTTCGACTCGGCGTGCGCCACATCGCCGATCACCAAGATCTCCGGATGACCCGCCACGGCGAGGTCGCCGCCGACGATCGCCCGTCCTCCACGGTCGGTCTCGGCGCCAACCGCCCGTGCCAACGGTGACGCCTCGTTGCCCGCACCCCACACGACGGTTCGCGCGGCGATGATCCCATGTGAAGTCTCGACGCGGCGATCGTCGATGTCGGTCACAGTCACGCCGGTGCGCACCTCAACGCCGAGGTCGCCGAGTTGACGTGCGGCCTTGACCGCCAGCTTGTCGGGATAGGTCCCAAGGATGCGCGAGGCGGCTTCGAGAAGGATCACCTGCGCCGACGACGGATCGATCGAGCGGAACTCCTTCGTCAGTGTCTTGAACGCTATCTCGGCGATCGCGCCGGCCGTCTCCACACCCGTCGGCCCGCCACCGACGACAACGAAGGTCAGTTGCGCACGACGCTCGTCTGCGTCATCGGTTCGTTCGGCACGCTCGAACGCCAGCAGGAGGCGGCGACGGATCTCGATCGCGTCCTCCACGGTCTTGAGTCCGGGGGCGTACTGCTCCCACTCGTCGTGTCCGAAGTAGGAGTGGCGGGTTCCAGTCGCCAGCACAAGACGGTCGTAGTGAACGTGAGCTCCGTCCGCGAACTGCACCCGGTGTTCGTCGGGATCGATGTCGCTCACCTCACCAAGCAACACCGTGGCGTTCGACTGGTCGGCGAGGATCGACCGGATCGGGTGGGCGATGTCGCCGGGAGCGAGCCCAGCGGTCGCCACCTGGTACAGCAAAGGTTGGAAGAGATGATGGTTGCGGCGATCGACGAGTGTGATCCGCACCGGTGCGTCCGCCAGACCCTTGGCTGTAGCAATCCCACCAAAGCCACCACCGATGATCACCACGTGCATCCGGTCGTCCAACACGGCCATAGCATTCCTCATACTGAACCAGAACCCACGTTCGGAGGAATCCGATGAAGGGCGCGGGTTGGTGTGGTGGTGTAGGTATCAGGCACGCTGTTGGAGCGGCTGGATCGAGCGTGATGGTTCTGGTTCATGTGGTGGCGATTCGTGAGCAGTGCTACTGCGTGTTTCGAAATGCCTGACGCGACCGTTTCCACGCACTTGACTGAGTTGGGCTTGGAGGGACGAGGCCCTCGAACATGGCCACGTTGCTGACGGCCGCTTGGTGGCGTCGATCAATCACGACCTGATACTCCGGGCCGTCATACCAGGCGTTTGCAGTCGATTGCGTTCTTCAGCGCGCCTGGGATCGACCGGTTGTACTCCGGTGACACGAACAGAATGCCGTCGGAAGCCTCGATGGCACGCTTCAACGTACGAGCCACGGCTGGATAGTCGGCGTCGTAGTCGTAGCTATACAACGGCAGGTCCTTGATCGCAATCTCAGTGAACTCGAGATCGGGAGGCGCCAGCCCGATCAACGCCTTGGTCAGCGTCCGGTTGATGGAGCCCTGGGCCAAGCTCCCTACGAAGTAGCCAATCCTGGTCATGATCCCTCTTTCCCACGGAAAGGCCGTCGGTCTCGGCATTGATATGCAGGGTGTCGTTGCCCCAAGTCGCCTCGTACCAGCTCGCCATGGCGCACCCTCTCACCGGGGCTGTGCCGCCAACCGGTGTAGCCTACCGATGGCCGCAAGCACCGCGTTGTTGTCACCGCGGAGTTGGATCGATCTCCTGCTGAAGCCGAGCTTCTGCGAGAGCGTTGCCGAGAGCCATGAACGTTGGTGCCCAAAGGCCAACGAAGATACCGAAGCGTTCTGCGTGCGCCTCATCGCCCGTGGACTTGGCTCGTGCCCATGTCAGAACGCTGGCCACGATCGATACAAATCCGGCGATATACAGGCTGTCGCTTGTGAGTTTCCATTTGCGTAGAGTCGAAATGATCATGAGGCACCTTCTGGTTGTCGGACACCACAATTCGGACACCACAATGTGGTGTTGTCGGGCGACAATGTGGTGTAGTCGGTCGACGAAGTGGGTACCCGATTTGGTGTCCACATAAACATCCACCCGTTTACGCGCCGACACGTTGGTCGATCAGTCGTGAGCGCCGGTTGAAGCTGATCGGGCGAGCGGCGCAGACCTATCTCGAAGTCACGATACGAAGGGGAACATTCCATGGTGAACAAGTGGGGCGAGCAGACGGAGCGCGCTGTCGCCAACTTCCCTGTGTCCGGGCAGCGGCTACCCGCCGCGTTCATTCGTGCGTTAGCCCTCCTCAAGGCTGAAGCAGCGGTCGTCAACGCATCGCTTGGTGTCCTCGACCATGACGTCGCAGAGGCGATTCGGAGTGCCGCCAACGAGATCGCAGCAGGCGCCATGGCCGACCAGTTCCCGGTGGATGTCTACCAAACCGGTTCTGGCACTAGCACGAACATGAACATGAATGAAGTGGTCGCTCATCGAGCCTCGGAGCTGTGCCACAAGTCGGTGCATCCCAATGATCACGTCAACGCGTCCCAGTCGTCGAATGATGCGATTCCGGCCGCGATCAGAATCAGCGCAGTGATGGAAATCGCTACAGAGCTTGATCCGTCGCTGCGCGCACTCGTGGCTTCGCTCTCGCAGCTGTCGGCGCGCCATCAGTCGACCGTGAAGATGGCGCGAACACACCTCATGGATGCAGTGCCGATGACTTTCGGTCAAGAAGTTGGCGGTTGGGCCAGATCGGTTCAGTTAGCGGTTGAACGCATTGAGAGCGTGCTGCCTCGGCTGTACGAGTTGCCTCTCGGCGGGACAGCCGTTGGAACTGGGCTGAACGCACCATTCGGCTTCGCAACATCAGTCGTGCGACGAATCGCAACGCGAACGGGCATGGCCTTCGTCGAGGCCGTTGATCACTTCGAAGCGCAAGCCAGCCTTGACACGCTCGTTGAACTCGCGTCAAGCCTGAAAGTCGTGGCCTTGGCGTTGAACAAGATTGCCGGCGACCTTCGCTTGCTGTCTTCCGGGCCTGTCGGAGGACTTGGTGAGATTCGGCTGCCAGCTCTACAGGCTGGCAGTTCGATCATGCCTGGCAAGGTCAACCCGGTCATCCCCGAAATGGTGCAGCAGGTTGCGGCCCGAGTCATCGGCAATGACGCCACCGTGTCGTTCGCGGCCGGATCGTGTTCGATGCTTCAGTTGCCGACGGCGCTGCCCGTCGTGGCCCATTGCGTGTTGGAATCGATCTCGCTCCTTGCTCGCGCGAGCAGCCTGCTTGCCGAGCGATGCGTCGTCGGTATCGAGGTCGAACCCGATCGAATGAGGCGCAACGCGTTGTCATCGCCCGCACTGGCAACTGCTCTCGCTCCGATGATCGGCTACGAGGCAGCTACCGATCTGGTGCGCGAAGCGAGCCGTACCGGACGCTCCGTCGCCGACCTTGCGAACGTGGAACTTGCTCGCAACGGGGCAGGCGAGATCGATCTTCTGGCGCTGACAAGACCAGCTGGCACCGGCCACCGCCAGGATTGATGGCCCGCAGTAGTGGGGTCAGTCAGTCACTGTGCCGTCAACCATTTCGCCTGGCGCCGCATCAGGAGGACCGAACTGGTCCCTCCGTCGATCTTGGACACCGGACGTTACATGGGCGTCCTCCCCCGACGCCATCGGTCCAACGTGGGCGATGAGCGTTCCCAGAGTCCCGCAGACCGGACAGCTCACACCCAGGATTGCCAGCATGTCGTCGGGATCCGACGCGCCTTCGAACCGTCGACGACTATGCATTTCAACGTCAGAGGGACTTGAGACAGCTCCGCAGGTTTCGCATTCGACGCCGCCGTCCCGCGTCACTCCAAGCAGGCCCCCGAATCCGCCAGCGGCGTACAGGTCGAGCACATCGGCGAGCGTCGTGTCGTCACCTGGCGACGTCTGGCCAATCGGTAGCTGGTTCGTCACGGTATGCCTCTACCCGGAACACCCATCTTTCAACCCCCTGCGTTTCGCGAACGACGCTAATCTCACCGGAAGTGGTCACCTTCCAAAGTGATGGAGCCGTCATGTTTGAACGGCTGGAAGCTCGGGCACATACGTAAGGGTCGCGCTTCGCGACGTCACAGATAGGAGGAGCCGTGGTTACCAAGAGCGCACAGGGTACGAAGGCGGCAAGACGGGACAGCAAAGCGGTCACCGTTGCAACGTCAAGATCGGCGTCATTTACGGTTCCCACGCTCTCGGCCGAAGTCGGTCGGCAGGTAGCAGACCTACTACAGCAACGGCTCATGTCGCTTGTTGATCTCTCGTTGACTTTGAAGCACATCCATTGGAATGTGGTCGGACCGAACTTCATCGGCATCCACAAGATGCTTGATCCACAACATGCCGGGGTCCAAGCGATGGTCGACGACCTTGCCGAACGAATTGCGACGCTCGGTGGAGTGCCCAGCGGGCTGGCAGGGCGACTCGTCTCGGCGCGGACGTGGGATGACTACGCGCTCGACCGAGCGGACGCTTTGGCGCATCTCGGTGCGCTCGACCTCGTGTATCAAGGCATCATCATCGACCATCGTCACGCGATCGCCGCCTCCGCGGAGATCGACGCCGTGTCCCAAGATCTTCTGATCGGCGAGTGCGGAGTGCTAGAGCGCTATCACTGGTTCGTACGCGCCCACCTTGAAGATCGCGCCGGCGGCATGGCCAACGCCGGTGCCACATCGGAGACCGAGGCGGCCCAACTCGTTGCGGTCAAGTCGAGCCGAAAGGCCGGCGGAGCCCGAACAGTATGACAGCCGTCAAGACGCGACACGTGCTTTGAACCAAAGCAGCTCCGAGCGCTTCGGTCGAAGTCGCGTCGTTGCCCGGTATGCACTGGCAGGGGTCTTGATTACCGCAGGCACCGGTCATCTTTCGTGGGCGCGAACGGCGTTCCGAGCCCAGGTCCCGGCCTGGGTTCCCGGCGAGATCGACACAATCGTGGTGCTTTCGGGTGCCGTGGAAATAGCGCTCGGCATCTCGCTCGTGTTCGTCCGATCAAAATGGACCGGCCGGGTGGTCGCAGCGTTCTTCGTTGCCGTGTTCCCGGGCAACATTGCACAGTTCGTCGGACATAAGGACGCCTTCGGGCTTGACACTGACACTCGACGAGCGGTCCGGCTGCTCTTGCAGCCCGTCCTGGTGGCTTGGGCCCTGTGGTCGACGTGGCGCCCGTTTTCACGTGACGACAGCCGCGTCGCGGCAACGCGCGCAAGTGCAGCGACGTGTCAGCGGTAGCTCGGTGTTGAAGTGAGTGACCTTCTTCATCGGGTCGACTTGAGTCGGGGGACGGGGATGATGGTGCTGACTGGTCGGTGGTCGCCGAAGCGTTCGAGACGGGCAGCCGTGACCGATGCAATGCGATCGGCGTCGACGATCAGGCATGTGATCTTCAACACAGTTGCCATCGACGCCCCACCCGCTCGAAGTGCCTGGTCGAGAAGATCGAAGCTGCCACGAACCTGCTGTTCAAAGTCGCTATCGGGACCGTCCGCCAGCTTGCCGGCGATGTAGACGAGGCGGCGATCGCCGGCGCTATGACAACGCTGCTGAATCCGAGACCGCTCGGATCAAACAGTTCGGGCGGGTTGAGTCGCTCGATTCCTGTGCCGCCAGCGGAGCGCGCGGTTGCTGGGGTCATGAGTCATCACCGCTTCGGATGTTGACCTGGTCATGGCGCTCGGCGACGGCGTCGATCTCACCGGGCGTCGGATCGTCGTTGTCGCGGTACAGCTCGGCAATCTCACGGAAGTAGTCCTTCCGTGCGACGCCTGGGGTGAACAGGATGAGCATGCGCGCTGATTCGTCGTCGCTACCGTTGATGATGCCGTGCACGGCGTTGCGGGGGACGAACGCGAAGTCGCCGGCTCGCGCGACGCGCTCTTCGGCGCCGGCCTGAGCCGGACCGAGCCGGCGAGGATGTAGAACGACTCGGTGAACCCGGTGTGGTAGTGCGGGCGAGCGGTTCCCGCGCCGGCGCCGATCTCGATCTCGAACAGTCCGAACTCGCCGTCGGTCGTCTCGCTCGTGGCAACGAGGCGGGGGCCGTCACCGTGCTTGGTGGCGCGGGGCTGATGGACTCGTTGTGTGAAGACGACACAGGGATCGGCTAGAGCGGTCATGAGTTGTCCTGTCGGGAGACTGAAATCCACCAAGGCCTCAGGCGCGGATGGTCTTGACGCGCCATCCGCCGGTCTCGTGGCCGCTGGCTTCGATGAAGGTTTTGAACCGGTCCATGTCCCCGTTGACGCGTCGGCTCATGAAGCCGAGGTTGTCGCCGACTTGTTCAACGAATCCTTCCGGTTCCACGTCCATGTCGAGATTTACTCTGCAACTGGTGCCGGTCAGGTGATGGAACGTGACAACGCCGGCATGGCCGATTTCACCGGCGACGGTGTGCCAAGCGACTCGTTGGTCCGGGGCTTGTTCGCTGATCTCCGTCACGAAACTGCGATGTGCGCCGCCCATTTCGACAGTCCAGCGGTTCATCGTGTTAGTCACCTGTTCGACGGACTCGACGCCCTCCATGAACTTCGGGAACATCTCAAATTGGGTTCACTGGTCATACGCGACTCGTACGGGAATCTCGACATCCACGGAGCCTTTGATGTTGCTCATTGGGTCACCTTCCAAAGTGATCCAAGGCACGTCAGTCGTACCCACAGGCAGTCGGTACCCGGAGTCGTGTCCAACTAAACGACCAGCATCCGACCGGCGGCGTTGGCGGGGAGATACATAGGCACTTGCCCGTTTCGAAGAGCTTGAAGACTGTGTAGCCCTCGACGCCTGCTTATGCCACCTGATGGCCGCGTGAGCGAGCCTTACGGGGCGCGTATGGGAGCAATTCGCCGACGGTCCGTTGCTCGATTGCCGAGCTGTCGGCGGCTGCGGCGAGGACCACGAGATCCGGCCCGCCCAACTCCAGGGCGACTTGCAGGCAGGCTCCACACGGGTAGGTCAACGCGCCATCAGTGCGCGGGGCGATGAGTGCGAGCGCCAAAGGTTTGCCGTACCCGAGCGCGACCCCAGCGAATAGCGCAGCGCGCTCGGCGCACATGGCCAGCCCCAGCGACACATTCTCGACGACTGCGCCGGGCACGAGGTGTCCACCGTCGAAACGAATCGAGGCTCCCATCGCGAACTTGGAGTATGGGACGTAGGAAAAGGCACGGGCCTGGCGGGCACTTTCGATGAGTTCACGGATTTCAGGAAGGGCTTCTACGGTGGCATCCATTGTGTGCGGTATACCCCTGCCCGACACTGCCGAAACCACAGGCGCTTGGTTAGTCGAGCGACCTCGTCCCACGGCCTGGCCGATAACGATTCGCGTCGCTCGGCGAGTTGGAGCACCGGCTTGACGAAAGTTTAGCTTCAGCGATGCGTGGGTAGTTGAGGACCATGGCATACAAAAGCGTGAACCCTTACACGGGGGAGACACTGGCAACGTTCGAAGAGCTCAGCGGAGATGCACTCGAGGCTGCGCTAACACGGGCCGCGGGCTGCTTCGGGCAGTGGCGTCGCACCACTTTTGCAGAGCGGGCCGCGGTGGTGGCCAAAGCAGCGGGGATCATGCGTGCCGATGTGGATCGGTTCGCCCGCCCAGCGACCCTGGAGATGGGCAAACGAATCGCCGAGTCGCGTGGCGAGGTGCTCCTCTGTGCTGACATTCTCGACTATTACGCTGACCACGCCGAAGCGTTCTTGGCGCCCCAGGTCCTCAATCCGGCCTCGGGCGCGGCAACCGTGGAGAACCACCCGATCGGGGTGCTGTTCGGTGTCGAACCTTGGAACTTTCCCTATTACCAGCTCTCCCGCTTCGCCGCGCCCAACCTCATGGCCGGAAACACCATCGTGGTCAAGCACTCGACCGCTGTTCCGCAATGCGCCGCCGCGTTCGAACAACTCTGGACCGACGCAGGTGCCCCGCTCGGCACCTACACCGACCTTCGAATCTCCTACGAACAGGTGTCTCAGGTAATCGCAGACCCGAGAGTCGTCGGCGCGGCATTCACGGGAAGCACCGAAGGAGGTCGAGCAATCGCCGCGCTCGCGGGGCAGAACCTCAAGAAGTCCACGATGGAACTCGGCGGGAGCGATGCCTTCATCGTACTCGAAGACGCAGACCTCCCCGGGGCGGTCAAGTGGGCGGTCTGGGCGAAAATGAACAACGCGGGCCAGTCCTGCGTCGCGGCGAAACGCTTCATCCTCGTCGAGCCGCTCGCGGACGAGTTCCTCGAGATGTTCCAGGCCTCGCTGGCCACCCTCCAACATGGCGACCCTATGGATGAGACCACGACGCTAGCCCCGCTGTCCTCCGAAGCCGCGCTGACAAAGCTCTTGGATCAGGTCGATCGCGCGGTCTCCGCCGGCGCGAATGTCGTGATGGGCGGTCGACGCATCGAGCGACGCGGCGCCTTCATGCAGCCGACAATCCTCAGCGACATCAATCCCGACAATCCCGCCTATGCCGAGGAGTTCTTCGGACCGGTTGCGCTGTTCTTCCGGGTCAAGGACGAGGATGAAGCAGTGGCGCTGGCCAACGACACGCCGTTCGGGTTGGGTGGCTCGGTCTTCACGGGAGACGTCGCTCGCGGCCTGCGAGTCGCGTCCCGAATAGACACCGGGATGGTCTTCATCAATCACCCGACCTGGAGCGCACCCGATCTACCTTTCGGCGGCATTCTCAACTCCGGCTACGGCCGGGAACTCTCCGCACTGGGCATCCAGGAGTTCGTCAACAAGAAGCTCGTTCGTGTGGCGGCACTCGACGACCAGCCGTGACGCGACCAGACCAGTTTTACGGCTCTATGCGTGAGCGCGGGGACGGTTGGTGCTGAGGATGGGTGGGTCGGTTCGGTTCGGCCAGGTGGGTTTCCCGGCGCGGATGAGCACGCGGAGGCGGTAGCGCTCGAAGTTCTCGAATTCTCGCACGCTTATCCGGCCCTCGGTCTTGGGGTCAACACGCTGGTGGTGCTCGGCGATTGTCCATGATGCGGAGGTGGGTCTAGCCGGAGACGCCGTGCGCCTCGCCGCTGGTGGTGCTCCGATTCTTACCGCCGGGCCCGAAGGCGCAGAAGTGCTCGTCTGGGCCACCGCATGGGTCCGGCATCTGCCTCGGAAACAACGACGCGCCGGCCATTCCGTCGAGCTCGGTGATCCGACCTTCACCAACGCCACCGGCTACGCGGTGCATCCCGAGTCGATCAGCCAACTCTTTGATCGGCACCTGGCTCGCACTGCCAATCCCCGCATCCGCTTCCACGACCGGCGACATACCCGTGCCAGTCTGCTCGTCGCTGCCGGCACACCGAGCAAGGTCGTCTCCGAACGCCTCGGCCACGCCCACCCTGGCTTCACGATGGGCACCTACCAACACCTCATCCCCGGCATGAGCGCCACAGCGGCACACGACTTCGCCAACATGATCGCCACCACACAACACGACGGCCAGTAGACGTCTACCGGATCACGATCGCGAACCACCAGGTCACGGCCGTGTCATCTCCGGAACGGGCGGACGACCCGGTAGACGGCCGCTATAACCGAAAACGAGAAACGCCCGGAAACTCAATGGTCCCGGGCATTTCAATTGGTGGCGGGGACAGGATTAGAAGTTGTGACCTTCGGGTTATGAGCCGTGGAAGGTGCTGTCACCCCGTGATGCCCCCTGTCACTTTGTGCCATCTAGCTGGTCTTTCGTGATCTCGTCGTGTCACCTGGTGGCTGTGGATAACGCTCTGTATCGCCTGTCCGTTAGAAGTTCCGTTAGAAGTTCTGCCTAGAAGGTCGATCTGTCTGCTGCAGACAGATCGGGCTCTCAGACAGATCGCGCACCGTCACTCGCCGTCGTCGTAGAGGACCGGCTCGCCGGTCCGCATCGCCGTGATCGCGTCGCGAATCATGCGGTTCCAGTCCATCCACCAGAACTTCTGGCCGGCGTCCAACTCCGCGCCCCAACCCACCAGGGTCTGCTCGACGGCAGCCTCGATCTGCACTTGGCTTGGGGACTCGGTGCCGTCGACATGACATCAACATACGAGGCCGCTTGGTCGGCGAAGGCTGTATTTCGATTGTCCGCTCGTCGAGCGCCGGTCACTCGATTTCGGCGGCCCGGCGTAGTGAGAAAGGCGTTGCATTCGCACGTGCGTGTCCAACGGTTGGAGGACAGGCGTTACTGAGCGTGACCCGGGGGTTAACGGTTGTGGGAAAGCTGATCCGATGCCGCTAGACCTACTCGTTCGAGGGAATGAGTCGCAGCGACCTCCAGGTTTGCAGCGATGACGTCTACCTCCCCGCCCACTTGCCGGGCGGGCGCTCGCACTTGAGGCTGACCGTCGCCGACCTCAACGGTGGTCGGCGCGTTTTCGTGGCGGGAACGTGGATCGCGGAGGACCTCCTGCACGGCACTGTGGATCCAGCTCACATCTGGGTCCATCGGGAGCACTCGCATCGCGGTGCCGTGACCGCCGGGCCGTCCTACTTGGGAGTGCCCGACACGGTGAGTGTGCTGTAGATGGCTGCGCCGGGGCCTCCGGTCGAGATACCGACGTTGCCGCCGCTGAGCTGATCATCGAAGACTTGCAGCACCGGCTTACCGTTGAGCGAAAGGGTTAGGTAAGAGCCCACGCAGTCGGCGCGCAGCTCAACGCTGGCGCCGCTCGATGCCGCCATTGACGTACCCTGGATCAGCGTGTGGTAACCGAAGAAGTCGCTGTAGGCGATGAAAGTCTGGCCTGTCACGTCGTAGCCGAGCATGTACTCGTCGCCCGATGTCGTGCCGGTGGCTGACGACCTGCAGATGACGAACGCAGACGAGTTGCCCTTCGCGTCGTTCTTCCCGACCAGGACGACCGTAGCCGCGATGCTCGTATCGCCGAGTCTGACATCGTCGACGGCGCGCTCGGTCAACTGCCCGGAAGGTACCGCCTGCTGGTAGCCCGTCGGCACGTAGGAAGCACTGAACCCGCCCGGAATCGTCTCGGTTGAGATCGGTTGTTGAGCGAGATCCTTGATCGCGACCGGCAAGTCGCCTGGTGCGAGATGGGCTGTCGGCGAGTCGGTAAAGACATTCAGTTCACCACCGAGCGCGAATATCGCGGCGTCGGTCTGCGCCGCGTCGGCGCTGGCTTTCGTCATTGCGGCCGAGAATGCGCCGAGCGAGGTGACACTCTGCGCGGCCGCAAGGTCGGCGACCTGAACGCTGTCTAGGCCGAGCATCGCCGTGACGGCGGGGGCCATGGCGTGGTCGATTGCGATGGCCTTCACCGCCGTGCCAAAGGCAGACTCGGCGTCGTGCAGGATGCCGAGTGCGGATATCAGATCGGCGAGAGCGCTGGTCGGGTTGTTCATGACCGTGAACCCGTGCACTCGTGCCGCCTGCAGCGTCTGAAACGCGTGAAGATACTCAACTCCGCCGGTCAGAGGGCTGGCCGCAGCCATCGGTGCAGTCGTCGCGGGGATTGTCGCCGGGTCTGTCGTCGCGGCCGCAGTCGGCATGGACGACGCCGTTGATGACCGTGTCACTGCCTCCGTTGGGCTCGATGCCTTCGACGATGAGCAACACGACAGCCCGAGCACAGCGACGACGCTGATCGCAACCAGACCGGGAAGTCCCCGGCGCCATTCACTCGACGAGGTCAGCGGTCGTGATCCGGCGTCGGGGCGTGGGAATGGATGAGTGTGAACGGTCGACATGCTCTGATCATGAAGCACCGACCGGTGTCCCGCATCCGGGGAAACCCGTGCGATTACTTCTCAGTGGCGGGTTCCGGCTTCACTGGCCACGGCCGATTCTGCACGGCAGCAACCAACAGTGTGAAGAATGCGGCCAGGAGCAGCGGAACGCCCAGCACCTCATCCCCGATCGCCGCGAACCCGGCGCTCGATCCCGTCAGCACCGAATTCCGGGACACTGCCGCGCAGGCAAGGAGGACGACTCCGAAGAGGCTCTGCGCGTAGAACAACAGCAGCCTGCTGTCGCGCGGGTAGGCAGCGGAGTCGCCGTTCGCCCCGACGCCGGTGGTCAGGAACGTCCACACGAAGCCGAACAGAACGAAGCCGATTCCGGTGAAACCGATCAGGCGACCGATCGGATCGGTGATGAATGTGCGCTGGTTGAGTAGCGCCGTCAGGATCAGCAGCAGCACGAGGCGTTCCGCTCGCAGCGCTGACAGCGTTCGCGTCGCGACCCAGTATGCGCCCAATCCTAGAGTGACGATCAGACCGGTGCGGTCGACCTCGCTCGGTACGAATCGGATCCCGGCGAGGATCGCTCCGCGGGATGTGCTCAGATCCACGAGGAGTACGATCCCGATCACGCCACAGAGCTCGGCGACTCCTCGGCGGCCCCGGCTTGCGTGCCAGACGCTGATCGCGACAAGGACTATGGCGAGCGCGATTCGCTGGCCGCGCACTCCCGAGGAGTCGGTGAGCCAGGTCCACCATGTGCTCCAGCGGTCGGCGAGATCGTGGCGGTGCAGGGCCTGATCGATATTCGACAGGAAGAGATTGCCGAGCGCAATGACGGGTGTCACGGAGAGAGCGGCAGCGATCGGGAGCCCGACGCGGCCGAGCGCGGTCCGGACGCTGTCGACGTCGGTCGTGTCCGCTTGTCGACGATCCGCGAGGCGATCCAGCATCATCCATCCGCCGATGAGCACGATGATCAATAGCAACGCACCACCTTGGCTTCGCAGCCAGGCATTACCACTCGCGTCGATGCTGCGGCGCAGCGCCTGCGAGGAGGTCCAGACCCTCCATGCGAACAGTGTCACGAGTAGGCCAACGATGGTGCGCCGGCCGAACTGCTCGCGTACGAACTCACCGCTCCACTCCGATGCTGTCAGAGCGAAGTCCGCAACGGCAGCGCCGCCGACGATGGCGAGCACCACCAAAATGGCGCGAGTCGGTTGCAGCGCGAGCTGCACGAGTAAGGGCAGGACATCAGTGCCGAACACCGCTCGTGTGTGCCGAGCTTGGATCAGCGACCAGATCGCGCACGGCAAGATGAACATCAGGATCACGGCAACGTCGGAGGCCGGTAGCGGGAGCCCACGGCGGCGGAACCAGGCGTAGGTGATGACGGCTGTCATGGAGCCGAGGACGACCACCAGACCCCAACGTGCGTTACCCGTGCTCGATACCGTCAGCTCGCAGAGGGCAACGCCGGCGACCATGAAGAGGGTCACGCGCAGCCAACGGGTTGCGTGCAACGCTCCAGCGAGCAGGAGCGCCAGGCACATCAGCAACATCAGCACCGTGACCCACAATGTCGATCGAGGCACGAGCAGAGAGCGGCCGTTGTCCTCGACCGAGACTGCGAAGTTCGTGTGGCTACGAATGCGTCCGGCCAAGACGATCGCTGCTACAGCGACCGCGTACATCATCGAGCTGATCCACCGAACAGTGCGCGTCCCCGAAGGGCGCCCGGCCATGTCGATGCGACCATCACGGAACGATCGGCCGAACAACTCAGAGACCACGCCGACGACGAACGCTTCGACGAGGTGCGCAACGTATCGGATCGCACGCCAGCCCGCAGAGCGATGAACGAGCGGCACGTCGTGAGTCAGATCCGAGGGTGCCTCGACGATCGTCATGATCCTCCTCCAGCGAGTCGTACGACCAACAGGTTGGTGTCCACGAACAGCACTGATCCATCCATCGGTACGCACCAATCTGCAGCAGAGGAGAGCCGCTCTTCGGTGTACTTCGATTTGTCGAACCTCCACGACTGTGGCGTGCCCGATTCAGCGTTGAACAGCTCGATGTCGCCCGCGCCAGAGACCACGACACCTCCCGTGACCAACTCCGCATCGCGCGAACCGTTAGCTCTCCACAGCACGTCACCGCTGCCAATACCGATAGACACGATCGCCTCGTCATTGAACGCGACGAGTTGATGCTCGTCCAGCCGGATCGAGACAAGGCTCCCAGGGAACGGTGTCCGAACCACCTCTACCCCCGTTGTGGTGTCGAACTGTTGAACGGAGCCCTCACCGGCCACCGCAACGATGGTCGAGTTCGCCACGACCGCCTCGATGGAGGGGACGGTGGTCGACCATGCGATGTCACCGGTGGGTGAGAACGCAACCAGTTCACCATCCGCTGCGGCAACAACACCACGGTCATCGCTTGCCACTGGAGGCAGCACGATGCTGTCGGCAAGCGAGTGCCGCCAGAGCGCAACACCAGAATGCGCGTCAAGGCCGTAGACGCTCCCTGAGAGTGTGCCGACGACCACGACGTTGCCCGCTGC
This sequence comes from Actinomycetota bacterium, assembly GCA_043753895.1. Classification (GTDB taxonomy): domain Bacteria; phylum Actinomycetota; class Acidimicrobiia; order Acidimicrobiales; family Ilumatobacteraceae; genus WLMZ01. The sequence goes on along the minus strand of JAYUWK010000034.1, from coordinate 7,954 downwards.
GGCCGCGCCGGACACCGACGCGTCGTCGAGTGCGTGAGTCCAACGCGGTGTCCCGTCGGTCGAATACGCGGTGACCACCCGATTGGCACTTGTCGTCACGATCAAACCGTCGACCGACGACACGCTCAGCACCACCCCACCCGGGTGTCGTCGCCAGTCCTCCGTCAGAGCGCCGTCCGCTGTTGACGTCAACATGACCACGTCGTTCGTCGTTGCTTCCACGACAACCAATCGCCCGCCGTCCAGCGGGATGGGTCGAAGGCTGGTCTGTCCGTGCACTGTCGAACCGCCGAAGGACACGTCGGCGAAGACGATCGGCACTGCGGCAGGCGACAGCTTCGCGTCCGTGCCGATCGTGGGCAGCGGCGGGTGAACCGGTGTGAGTGGCTGCGATGTGACGTCGAGTTGATCGAGGTTGACCACCGTGGATCGCGGAATCTCCGTGGTCGCCGAACTCGTCACTGTCCCGACGTCGGTAACAATGCCCGCACCGGGACACCACGTTGCCTCGTCGTCGAGTGAAAGCAGCGTGGCATCGGTCGCCGGATTCGAGAACGTGATCAGATTGTGCGTCGCGATACAACCCTGCCGAGCCCGGGCGTTGTCGGTCACCGCGACGACGCGGCCTCGTTGGTCGTAGTGCAGTCGGGCGCCGGGAAGCGCGTCGCCATGTTGATGCCACGTGTCGCCCACGTCGGGTGAGGCAGGCAGTTGCAGAGCCGGCGGATCGAAGATCAGCGACAGGTTGCCGCCATAGATCATCAGGTCGCTGACTCCGGCGTCGGTCAGCACGAACACACTGCGACTTCGTGCTGTCTGAATCGACCCAGTGAATTGCTGCATGGATTGGATCCAGTAGGACGCGGTCGCGAGGTTAACCCCGCTGGAGACGAGGACGTCCAGCGCCGAGCTGAACGCTGTCGGTATTTCCGAGGCAATGGCGTACCCTCCGATGCGCGCTGTCTGGGTGATCCTTTCAACGGGCTTGCCGTCGACGGGATCGAGTCGTTCCGCAACGATCGCACCGTCGCTGGGCACGAACCTCGCCGCGACACCGGCCTGGTTGCTCGGCGGGGACTCCGCACTGAGCCTGACTGTCGTGAGCGTGATCAGCGCCGCAACGACCAGCGCTGGGCCCGCAATGACTTGACGGATCGAAGGTCGGTGAAAGCGTCGCGGACGATCTCTCTCGATGATGGCTGGCTGGATACCGTCGTCGTTCATCCAGCACCGATCGCTTCACGGAAGTGGTCGGAGGTCAGTGTGGCCACGACGCCGGGAGCGAGCTGGATCCGGGTTTCGATCTGGGAGACGTGGAACGCGTTCCACCGGACAACGAGCAATGTCCAGCCCCATCCGAGCGCCACTCCCGATGTCGATGCGGTCGCGACAGGAACGCGGTAGCGGGCCAGTGACCACAGAGGAACGAGAAAGTGTCCCGAGCCCTCCACCTCGAAGGCAACGAGCTCGGACTGCTGCGGCGCGCTCTCACCCACACTTGGCCCATCGATCATCGACATGGTTCGAGCGTGACGGACCCTGGTGTCGCCCGCATCCGGGGAAACCCGTGCATCACCGCGTGTTCGGTCAGGTGTCCCGGTCGGCGAACTGAAGCGCGGGGTCGTCGCGGGCGGCCGCTGAGAGCCCGGCGCGGTTCTTCACACCCAGCTTTCGGTAGATCGCCGACAGGTGCGTCTCGACCGTGCGTGAGCTGATGAACATCATCGAGGCGATGCTCTTGTAGGAGTGACCATCGACCGCGAGCCGAGCGATCTGTAACTCCTGGGCCGTGAGGACCCGCTCGGCGTCGCGTTCGTGATCGACCGGTTTCGACGCTCCACCAGCCGCGATCAGTTCCTGCTCGCATCGCTCGATCCATCGGCCGGCACCGATCTGCAGAAACAACTTGCGAGCACGCGTGAGGTGAACCCGAGCTTCGGCCCGGCGTCGCGAACGGCGGAGCCGCTCTCCCCAGAGCAACTCGCTGCGCGCCTCGGCGAGCGGCATGTCGCCGAGTTCGAAGGCGGCTACCGACTCACCGAACCATTTTCCACACGAGTCGATGTCAGCCAGGAGACCTTCGAGCCGGCAATGCGCGCCGTTCAACCAGTGGTTCGGGATCGCTTCATTGAAGGCACAGATCTGATCCGTGACCTCGCGAGCCAAGCTGAGATTTCCTGTCCGCACTGCCGCCTCACCAAGGTCGCCCTGCCAGAACAGGACGGTCTTGAACGTCCCGTCAAGCCAATCGTGAAGGGGCAACAGTTGCTCAACAACGCGATCGGGATGACCCATTGTCAGCCAATAGAACGCCTTTGCCATGCTCTGCATGATCCACGATTCTTCGGTCACGACGCTGTCCAGGCGCTCCACCGTCTCGAACACAGCAGGATCACCAAGTGCCGCCTGCACGTTCGCGAGGTAGCCGAACGCTGCGTGCGCGAGGTTGGGCTGGCCGATCAGCACCGCCCAGTCGATCGCGTTCGTCGCCGCGATCAATGCTCCGGGCAGATCGAACCGGCTCAACGCGCATGCCTTCGCCGTGTCGAGCAACGGGATGAGCGACGGTTGATTCTGCTCGACCGCGGCCTGGCGGAGCCGCTCGACCAAGGCCAACGCCTCGTCGAAGCGACGTTGGTAAGCGAGCGGTAGCGCGATCGTGTCGGCGATGAACGCCAGATCACCGTGTAGCGGGCCGCGCAACGGGACCAGGGTCCGGAATGCGGCGAGCCACGCTTCGTCGAACTCGAAACTGGCACCCGAACCAACACCGCAGAGTACTTCGGTCTTGGCGTGCAGGATCGGGTCGTCCAACGACGGCAGCAGCCGTCGGAGGCGTTCCAGAGCCGGCTCGGCAGCAAACAACTGCATTGTCCGCAGCCGCAGCCGCGCAGCCTGGATCAACAGATCCGCGGCGCGCTCGGGAAACTCCACCTCGACGAGATCAGCGCAACGCACGAGGAGCTCGAACGCTGCACGGAGGTCGCCGGAAACCACCTCTGCGAGCGCACCGAGCTGCACCACCCCGGGCTCGTCGGAATCGTACGGTGAGCCGACCGCGAAAAGCTGCTGAGCCGGGCCCATATTGCCGGCTCGGAGCGCTGCCTCAGCCGCCGCGATCTTGTACGTGCGCGCCGTGGCCGTCGTCGAGCTGACCTCGGCGGCACAATGCCACGCCTCGAACGCGGCCGAAAATGCACCGCTACGAGTCGCTTCCTCGGCCAGACGGGCGAGCTGCCCACCGATGTCGTCATCGGACCCGACCACGCCACGAAAGAGATGCCATACCCGACGCGCCGGATCTGTTTCGTGCGTAGCCAGGAGACGATGGAGTTCGCGCCGCTGAGGCGCCGGCGCATCAGCGTCGCAAACCGAACGAAAGAGCGGGTGAACGAACTGCACACAATCCGCTTCGACAACGACCAAGCCCGCAGACTCCGCGGGCGCGAGCGAACCGAGCGCGACCCCTGCCGAGCCGAGGATTCCGGACCACCCTCTGCCCAAGCCGTCCGCAGCGGCGAGAAGGTGCAATGCCATGCGGGTTTCGGCCGGCAGGGTTGCGACCGTCCTCGCGAGAGTGCCGGTCAGATCCTCGGCGGACGCCGGGAAAGGCGATGGCAGAGGTTCGGCGCCATGGCGTTGTGCGTCGGTCAACGCGCGCTCGATCTGGACGAGTGCCAAGGGATTGCCCAGCGCCGATCGAGCGATTTGAGCCGCAACGGTCGGCACCACTCCGAGGTCGACGAGCAGCTCGATGCTGGCGGCACGGTCGAGCGGAGCCAAGTCGAGCCGCTCCGCGAACGCGACCTCGCCCACTGGCCGACTCGTCGCCAGGACCAGAACCGCGACACCGTCGAGCCGGCGGGCGATGAACTCGAGTGCCTGAGCAGAATCGGGATCCAGCCAGTGCAGATCGTCGATCGCGAGGATGACCGGAGCGCGTTCGGCCGCGGCGGTGACGAGGGCATGAACTGCCGTCGATATGGCAAAGCGATCCGGCGTTCCCGCTCCCGGGTCGAAGATCAGCTCGAGTGTGTGGCGCTGTCCGACACTCAGCCCCGCGAGTTCGCGGCGCAGTCCGTGGACCACCTGCGAAAGCCCCGCCCAAACAAGGGTTCGCTCCTGCTCGGAGCCCCTCACCCGAACCACCGTCCACCGTGCCCCAATCTCTACGATGGCGGTCTTGAGCAACTCGGACTTGCCGACACCGGCGGCCCCGACAATCAATAAGCCATCGCCGTTGCCACCGTACGCAGACTCCAGCCTGGCGAGAAGCAACGCGAGTTCTCGTTGCCGTCCGCGCATCGTACGACCAACCTATCGGTCGATCTTGGTCCCACGACCCGGACAAGGTACCCACGGAACCGCCCGGCGGGCTGGCGCCGAAGACCGTACGGATCATTCACGGCATTCTGCGCAAGGCACTCGCGGATGCAATGCGCAAGGGCACGGTCACACGCAACGTGGCCGACCTCGCCGACCCACCAAAGGTACGCCTCGGCGGATCACGAGAGATGACGGTGTGGGCAGCCGATGAGCTCCGCGACTTCCTCGCCAGCATCGAAGACAGCGACTGGTACGTGCCGATCTTCCTCGCCGCCAACACCGGCATGCGACGCGGTGAAGTGCTCGGCCTCACGTGGCGCAACGTCGATCTCGACACGGGCCGGCTGACCGTGAGCCAACAGATCCTGTCGGTTGAGTACGAGGCCAAGGTCGCCGATGTCAAGACATCGCACAGCCGTCGCACGATCGACCTCGACTCTCGAACGGTCGCGGTCCTGAAGGCATGGCGCCGTGAACAGTTGGAGCGCAATCTCGCTACGGGCAAGCGCAAGGATGAGGGCTTTGTGTTCACCCGCAACGACGGTGAACCGATCCACCCTGACCTCTTCTCACAGTCGTGGGAACGAATGGTGAAGGCGAGCGTGTTCCGACGCATCCGCCTGCACGACCTTCGACACACGCACGCCACGATCCTGCTGAAGGCAAGCGTCCCTGTGAAGGTCGTCAGCGAACGCCTCGGCCACTCCAGCCCCGCCTTCACCATGACCGTGTACCAACACGTCCTGCCCGGCATGCAAGCCGACGCAGCCGCTGCGTTCAGCGCAGCGGTGTTCGGTCTTACGTGATCGGCGATCATGTGCCTTCAACGAACCATCGCGATTATGAATACATCGTGCGTATCGTCGGTCATAGAACTCGACAGAGGCCCGAGCCGGTCAAGCGGAGTCGTCTCTCGGCCAACGACGCTCGAGGCCAGCCGGATTGACGATGTAGACATATGGGCCAGGGCGACGTGCCCGAAGCAGTATGCGATCGAGGTTGTGGGCATACCGGGTAGCCATCTGCGGACCGGTGAGGTTCGAGTTGCTCAGCGCGAATACCCGCAGTGTTGAGGCCGAGAGTGCATTCCCGTGGGCGCGTACGATCGAGTAATCCTTGGTCAATGCGATCCAGCCCTCACGTGACGCGCGTTCGATCCATTCATGGTCGGCGACCGACTGGTCCGCCCCCGAAGGATAGACATCAGCCATTGGTAGGGCCGCGTAGCCCCTCATCCTGATCGCGTCGGCGACAAAGTGGATGCCCAGGCCTCGATCGAGGAAGAAGACCGGGGGATCTGCGTCAGGCAGCAATCGTGTGCGGCCAGATGGCACGAAGCGCCTCGTCAATGTCAGCCACCGGGACTCCGTAGTCCGATGCGATCGAGCTGATCGATTCGCCCGCTTGCGCTCGAGAGTGAACAGCTGACAAAGGCGCTCCGCCGTTTACGAAGAGCGGATCGCCGTTTGCTACTGCGGGTCGTACTCGCAGCAACTCGCGCTCGGTGACTGGCACGATGAGTTCAGTGGCCCATTGGTCGCCGAAGGTGATTCGAGTGAGGTACTGCCGAATTACTTCGTGAAACACGCGCTGACCGGTGGCGACCTCGGTCAGCGTGAGCAGCCCGAGTTGCAGGTCTCCTTCTTGCCGTGCGTAGTCGTACAACACAGTGGCGCCGTCGCTGAAAAGAAGGCTCGACGCGAGCGCATGCTCCAACTCGCCCTGGTGCGCAAGAAGTTCGAGTGCTCGGCGAATCCGCTGCAATGGCAGCCCAGTTTGGCGAAAGGCCTGCACGACCGTGGCCTCGACGAGTCCCACGAACGGGATCGACCGATGACCAGTGGCAACCGGCAACGACGTAACGATTGGGCCTTGCTTCACGACGGGACGGCCCGCCGGTTGGCGCTCGTAGCCGTGGGCCCAGGTCTCTAGGGTGCTGGCGTTCATGCCCACGAGCCGTGCCGCCTGCGGGATCGTGAATAGTCCCCGGGTGAACCGATTGTCGTCGATCTTGCGGACCTCCTCGTGCATCGATCTCCGGCCAACACTACGACATGGGCGTTGTACTCACACTGAACTCGGCCACATGATCCCACGCTAGGTCCCGATGCGAGGATATGAGCCGTCGCACTTGGACGCCGTATCGGTCGTTCCGCGCTGGCGTTCTGTGCTCCGACGCTGTTCTCGCCCTCGACTCGACGGTCGCCGGCCCAATTTGCCGATGCGTAGCACCATGGCTGCACACCCTTCTGCAAAGATACCGACGTGAGCCCACTGGACCATGAGCCTGCTGATGTCGTGCTGACAGCGGTCGACGTGACGGACGACGGCTACGCCGTATATCCGCGCGAAGTGCTGACGGTGCAGAAGGACCTGATGCGCGCAGGACTCCGCGTCGAGTTCGACTACCCGCCGGATCGCCGTCTATATCGTCGGCTGAACAGTGCCGTGTCGGAACAAGCAGTCAACTTCACCGTCAGCCTCGGCGCGGGCGGTCTCATTCTGTTGATCCAATGGCTCATCGGCATCGGTGGCGACCACAAGGTGAAGGTCACAGCGACCCGAAGTCATCGCAAGGGCCGCAAGGATCAGTCCAGCGAGACCTTCACCTACGAGGGCCCGGCGTCCGGTGCTGCAGACGCGTTACGCGAGTGGAAGGCGCAAGCCGATGACCAAGCCGAGTAGTCGCCGACTCGAAGATGGCCTCACGAGGTTGACTCAAGCGCGTAGTGGGGCGTTTTCGGCGCGAACGGCGCTCGCGGCGGATGACGACTCTGCCGAACGACACGCGCGCCGCGCATTGGTCCAGTATCGGGCAGCGATGGACCGCCTTGAGGACTTGCCAGAGTTTGAAGTCGCACACGAAGAGATGGACATTCTTGGTCGGCTCTGTCGTGAGACATGGCCCGACGGTTGCAGGTTTCAACCGATCGGAAATGACTTCGCGCAGGATTGCCCGGTTGCCCACGCGCACACCCGCATCGGCTTGAGCCCGGCAACGCTTGGCAACGCAATTTGTTCTGTCTGTGGTGTCGACGTGACGACATGTCCACACCGCCCTGGCGAAACTGTGAAGGCCGTTGTCGCCGCGCGTGTGGGCAACGGTTGGTGCAACATCGGCGGCGTTACCGACTGCTCAGTACATGAAGTCGGTTTGACCTACGACGCGGAAGTACGGATCGTCGTCACGCATATACACAAGATTGAGGGGATCTCGCTGGTTCCGCGGCCAGCGCAGCCAGATGCACGCATCCAGCGCGTCACAATTCCACGCGCTGACTTCGAACGTGCCCTTGGCCACCCGCTGCCGACGGGCGTGGCACCTCGCTGTGATCGCTGTCTGAGCGAATGCGGTGGCCTCACCCATCCGCGACCCAAACGCCGCTGATTTGATCGTTCCGGGCCCCTGCGACGCCCGGCCACAACGGATTTGTGGCCGCCTGCTGGCCCATGCCGTCGAACTGGCCCGATGAAGCCGCTCGTACACACGCGAGTTGGAGCACAGAGTGTCCAGGTTCGCCGGCGTCAATGTCAATGGCCAATAGTTTCTGCCCGTAGGCGGTCAGTGGAACTGCCCATCGGTGGCCATCAGAATTGCCCACTGATGGCCAATGGAACTGCCCGGTAG
>JAYUWK010000033.1:0-22657 GCA_043753895.1 Actinomycetota bacterium | reverse complement strand
ACGCCCCAAAACCGGCACCACACCGAACCAGCGATCGACACCGCCCACCCGCACCGACCGAACTCACCCAACCATCAAATCGGTGGATCGAGGCTTAGACATCACGTCGTACGGGTTCGCGAGGTGGCACGTGGCGGAGGAGAGGCAGCCGCAGCCGATGCACTTGGTGAGATCCTCGCGTAGCCGGATCAGCTGCTCGATGCGTTCGTCGAGCCGGCCGCTCCAGATGTTCGACAGATGCTGCCAGTCCTCCGGCGTTGGTGTGCGCTGATCGGGTAGACCGTCGAGCGCCGCGCGGATGTCTGCCAACGGGATCCCACACGCTGCGATGCGCGAATGAAGCCGACGCGGCGCAAGGTCTCGCGGGTGTATCGGCGTTGGTTGCCCGAGTTTCGAGTGCTCGCAATCAGACCGTTGGCTTCGTAGAAGTGCAGCGCGGCGACCGCGAGTCCGCTGCGTTGCGCGACCTGACCGATGGAGAGTTCGTTGAACGACGTTCGGCTTGGTGGCATTTTCTCAAAACTATCGCTTGACCTCAACAATGGTTGATGTATGAAGATAACCGTCGACGCACGTGGACGATCGAGGTGCCCCACACCGACGGAGCACAAGATTTTGGAACCTACATGGTGATCGCCACGTTCAAGGCAGGCACCGACATGAGCGAGGTGATGGCAGTCATTCAGAAGGAACGCGCGCAGGTACAGATCCTCGCGAGTGAGGGTCGGATCGGCTCGATCCACCTTGCGCTCGCACGTCAGACAGTGTTCATCGAGATCTTCGCGGATGGTGAAGCGTCGGCCGAGGCCACCGTGATGACCCTGCCGATGTCCAAGTGGTGGACACTCGACATCTACCCGACGGCGGCACCTGCTGTGCCCGCCGCCCCATTGACGACCGCCCAGCAGAACTGAGAACCCAGATATCAACTCCCCCACATCCGCGGTGTTCACCGGGACCGAACTCGCCTACTTGGCAACTCAACGGCTCGGCCGCCTCGCGACCGCCCAGCCCAACGGCACGTTACAGAACAGCCCAGTGGGCTTCGAGGTCAACACCGCCACCGGGACCATTGATATCAATGGCTTCCGGCTCGCGAGCAGTCAGAAGTACCGCAACGTCGCCGACAATGGACGCGCCGCCTTCGTGGTCGACGACATCGTCTCGATCGATCCGTGGCGGGTGAGGTGCCTGGAGATCCGCGCAGATGCCGAGGCCATTGAAGTCGACGGGCGCCCACTGCTCCGGCTGCACCCGCGGCGGGTGATCTCGTTCGGGCTCGACGAAGACCGCGAGGCACACGAGATGACATTCCACAGCCGAACCATCTCGTAAGGCGGCCCGCCACGGCCGGTTCGCTCGAGGTCCCGGACGCGTCGCGTTACTACGACGACGGTGATATCAACCGGCCACAACTTGTTCGAAGCGGTGACGATCGGCCTTGGTGAATGCTGAGCGCGCCGTATACGTGCGCTCAGCATTCACGAAGCCGAACGGGGCAGGGCTGACGGGGCTCACGAAGCCGAACGGGGCCGGCGGACCGCTCGGGCGCGCGCGGGCAAGCGGCCAAACAGCGGGTGCCCTCATCGCTCCTGAGCGAGCCACTCATCGCGTGACATCAGGTACAGCGCTCCGGTGGCCGCGCCGCGGCGAGCGTTGGCGGGCAGGTACACCTCTCTCGACCATCGCATTCCCTCATCGCTGCCGCGCAAGCCACTCATCGCGTGACATCAGGTACAGCGCTCCGGTCACCGCGCCCCGGCGGGCGTTCGCGGGCAGTTGCACCTCTCTCGACCATCGCATTCCCAAGCGGTCACACACCTGACATGAACGGGGATTGTCCACCTGCGGCACCGAGGTGACCTCGTCGAGTTGCAGAGTGTCGAACGCCTCGCAAAGCGCCGCTCGCGCCCCTTCCGTAGCGAAGCCCTGCCCCCAGTACGTCGGATCGAATCGCCACCCGACTTCGACGGCCGGGAGGATCTCGGGCAGGAACATCGGCACCGACAAACCCACGTAACCGATAATCCGCTGAGTCTGACGGTGCACGGCGATCCAGCAACCGAATCCACAGGTATCCCACTCTCGGATTTGGTTATCGAGGAACTGCTGGGTGTCCTCACGCGTGAAGGCGCGGCCATACGGGAACTGCCAGACCTCGGGGTGCGCGAAAACGTCGGCGACACCGTCGAGATCGTCGGCGCCGAAGCGTCGAAGGTGCAGCCGTTCGGTATCGACATCGGGCATCGGCGCAGCGATCGGCGGTGCCAGGAACTCGTTCAAGCGATGGCCGACAACGCGTCGAGCGCGCCACGATAGAAGGTGGGATACGCATAGATCATCGATGTGAGCTCGACCACGGGGATGCTTGCGTGCACGGCAAGGTTGAACATCGATAGGACGTCGCCGCCTCGCGGACCAACCGAGGTGGCACCAACAAGGATGCCGCGGTCCGCGTCGACGATGAGCTTCATCAGTCCCTCGTTGCCCTCGCCGTGCAGCCAGCCGCGGCTCGAGGTGGCTGAGTTGGCGAGTCCCACCTGCACGTTGAGCCCTGCGGCCCGGGCCTGTGCCTCGGTGAGACCGACTGAGCCGACCTCCGGGTCGGTGAAGGTGACACGCGAAACGGCGTGAGACTGAGCAACGCGAGGCTTCGTCACCCGCATGATGTCGTCGACCGCAACACCGGCCTCGTACACGGCCATGTGCGTGAACGCCCCACGACCGGTGATGTCGCCGACGGCCCACACTCCATCGATTCCAATGACCCGCATGTGCTCATCGGTGGTGAACGTGGGTCGTGCGGTCTCGTCGAGGCCGATCGAGCCGAGGCCGATACCACGCAGGTTCGGGGTGCGACCGGCCGCAACCAGAATTTCATCGGCTTGTACTTGGGAGCCATCGGCCATCGTGACCGTGACGCCACCACCCACACGCTGGACGGAGGCGGCCGCGAGCTCGGTGCGAATGTTCACGCCTTCGGCGCGCAGCACCGCTGCAACCAGCTCGCTGCTCTCTGGTTCCTCGGGCGCGAGCACCCGATCGAGCGCCTCGATCACCGTGACGGTGGTGCCGAAACGTGAGAATGCCTGGGCGAGTTCGAGACCGATCGCGCCGCCACCGAGCACGATGAGCGACGACGGATTGGTGCGGATCTTGAAGATGTCCCGGTTGGTCCACGGTGCCGCGTCGGCGAGGCCGGGAATCGGCGGCAGGGCCGGTGAGGTGCCGGTTGCGAGCACCACGCCGCGCCGGGCCACGTACACGTCGTCGCCGACACGAACACGCCCCGGACCATCGAGTTCGCCTCGGCCCCGAACGAAGGTGCCGCCTTTGCCCACGAACCGATCGACGGCCACGGTGTCATTCCAATCGTCGGTGGCCTCGTCGCGAATTCGATCGGCGACGATCGAATAGTCAGGAGTCACGGTGGAGGTACCAGCCATCACATTGACGCGTCGGGCCTCCTGGAGCAGATCGGCGGCACGGATGATCATCTTCGAGGGAATACAGCCGTAATAGGGACACTCCCCACCGACGAGGTGGCTCTCGACACCAACGACGGTGAGCCCCGCGACCGCCAGCTGCCCTGCAACGTCCTCGCCTCCCGGACCCAATCCGACAACGACGACATCGACCACATGTTCAGACATAGGTACATCCTGTCACCTCTGCGGGCACCTGTCGCCCCATACAATCGAGGGCCGTGACCGCTGCGACATCTACCTCTGCCTCGGCGCGCGTGCCGTTGGTCGCGTCTCTGATGGCGTTCGGTGCAGGCATCACGTGGAGCTTTGGCGCAGTCACGGCAAAGAGCGCCACGCATTCGGACGCCTACCAATACCTGATCTGGAGATCGGTCGGTGTCATCGTCGTGATCGAGTTACTGAGCCGTATTCGCGGCAACGGTTTCATGATGGTACGCGCCTACCGGTCTGGCCCGATCATGTTGCTCGGTGTCGCATCGCTGTTCCTGGCCTCGATCGGATTCGTGTATGCACTCAAGAACACCACTGCCGCGAATGCGGCCTTTCTTGCTTCCATCACGCCGCTCGTTGCGGTGATTCTGGCCCGCGTGTTCCTAGGCGAACGCCTCACGCGCGTCACGATCGGCGCCATCGGCCTCGCCCTCGTGGGGCTCAGCGTGATGGTGGTCTCCGATGTCGACGCCGGCAACATGCCCGGCAACCTCGCTGCACTGGCGTCGTCTGTGGGCTTTGCCGTCTACACCGTGTGTGTGCGTAGCGATCCCGACCGTGATTGGTCGCCCGTGCTCCCCGGATACGCAGCAATGATGATTTTGGTCTGCGGCGTCGTCACGCTTGCGGGTGGCAAGACGCTCATGCCTCCGGCGCGCGACGTGAGCTACGCGCTGTTGCACGGCGGCGTCTTCATCGTCGTGGGCACCATTTTGTTCAACGTGGCATCGCGCTCGGTGCCAGCGGTGGCAATGACTATTTTCGCCCAAAGCGAGACCGTATTCGTGCCAATCTGGGTGTACATCGTGTTGTCCGAGAAGCCGAAGGCAACCACGGTGTTGGGTGGAGCAATCATCCTCACCGCCGTCATCGGCAAGGCCGTACTCGATGCACGACCCGGCGTTGATCATGCCCTCGAACCGGGGCCGGGCTCGATCGCCTGATCAGTCGTCGACAGGCGCGAGGTCCTCAGGATGTGTCGCCACATATGCGGCTGCGTCCTGCGGCACCGACGATGCGTACCCAACGGGGAGCCGAACCGTGCCCGCCGATGAGGTCACATAGACCTCCCACGCGTGATAGCCGTAGATCGCTCGTGGGTCGGTGAGGAGGTTGCGCGCATAAGCATCAACCGCACCGACGTAGCCGTCGTTCGGGTTGTAGCCATACAGCGCTCGTCGCATGTCAGCCGGTGCGCCGCGGGTCGCCAGGTAGACCGCGGCGCCCATGATCGCGTCGTGCGGATTCGTCACATCGCCAGTGCAGCACGCGGCCCACGTTGAGGGGAGGAACTGCATCGGCCCCACTGCTCCACTCGACGACGCACCGACGATGCGACCCGTACGTGTCTCGACGAGATTGATCGCCGCCAGGTACGTCCACGACACACCGGTTGCTGCCTCGGCCTCGCGGTAGTAACCGAGCAGTTCGTCGATGGGTAGCGGCTCGACGTTGCTCCACGCAGGAAGGGTGGGAGAGGGCGGGCTCGGCGCCGATCCAGCAGCGTGATCGGCCACGGCGCGTCGCGCCTGCACGTTCAGCGCGAACGGCGCGGTCACATCGTTGGGGAGGAGCGCGCTCACCGACTCGTCCCACTCGGGATGTCCGGCGAGTGCTCGATAGGCGCGCTGTTGCAGCCGTCCCCACCGCGCCGTTGCATCGGGCGACAGCGTGAAGTCGCGGATGCCCCTCTCCGCGTTCGTGATCGCCGCAGCGATGGCATCGGGCGATTCGACTAATGAAGCAACGGTCACGACCGTGGTCGTCGTCACCGTCGTCGTTGACGACGGCGACGACGAGACAACAGTGGACACCACCGTCAAGGAGTCATCGCTGCACGAACCCAGCACGAGGCACATCATTGCCACACCGCAGCCAGTACGGCGCATGCTCGAGTAGCTGGTCACCCACCGAGTCTTACTGCTCGGCCGCCGGTCTGCCCGCAGGCTGATGTCGAACTTCGATTGTTCGCTCAGCCAAGCCGGAGGGTCGCGGGACGAAAAATCGAGCGGAGGCCGAGCGGGGGCGGCGGTAGAATCGTTGGTCGTGCAACACCGTCGGCTCATCATCACGTTCGGGGTGCTGTCGGCGTTGTTCGCAGCCGGCTACGGCGTGATGTTTACCGTGCTCGACGACTTCCGCGACACCTACGGCATCAGCCCTGGCGCGCTCGGCGTGATCGTGGCCGCCGGCTTCTTCTCATCGTTCTTTGCGCAAGTGTTCATCGCTCCCCGCGCCGATCGTGGCCATGCCCGACAGCTCGTGTACGTCGGCATGCTGTTCAATGTCGGTGGGCTCGTCATGATGGCCTTCGGAAAGAACCTCCCGGTATTACTACTCGCGCGCGTGATCATGGGCATCGGGGCCGGCATGGCGGTGCCAGCCATTCGGCGCATCGTCATCCTCGCCGAGCCCGACAACCTCGGTGGCAACATGGGACACCTGCTCGCCGCCGATGTCGCCGGGTTCGCAGCCGGGCCGGCGATCTCGGCGATTCTCGTCGGACCATTCGGGATCGCGGCGCCGTTTCTCGTGATCGCCGTAGCAACCGTTGCGTGCCTGCCTATCATCAGCCGGGTCAAGGTGCACGAGACCGACGCCGCCGACCAACCACAGACACGCTTTGCATTCGACTTGCTCCGCTCGCGCACGTACGTTGGCGCAATCAGCCTGGGGGCAGCGGTGTTCCTGATGATCGGTACGTTCGACGCGTTGTGGGTGCTGGTGTTGAGCGATCTGAATACCAGCGACGTGATCGCGAACCTGGGCATCACGATGTTCGCATTGCCGCTCATCTTCCTCGGTTCGTATGGGGGCCGACTCGCCCAACGCGTCGGCCCGTTCCGTGTTGGCACGATCGGATTGCTGCTCGGCGCGGGATTCATGTTCTCGTACGGTCAGTTGCCGTCGGGCATTGCAATGTTCTGTGTGTCGATGTTCCACGCGATCAACGACGGCATCACCGTCACCAGTTCCGGCGTGGCTGTCGGGCTCGTCACGCCCCATGATCGTCAGGCTGGCGCGCAGGGTTTGATGGGCGGCGTGCAGACCCTCGTCGGCGGAGTCGCCGCAATCACCGCGGGCTCGCTATATCAGAATCATGGCCGCGCCACGGCGTACACGGTATGCGCCATCGGAATGGTCGTGCTCATTGCGATCTCGCGCCTCTGCGTAGGACGTGACTGGACAACAACGTCGATCGAGGCCCCTGTCGATGTGCCCATCGACGGGGCCAGCGTCGCCTGACGCACATACCTCACACACGATCCGGCCGGACAACACTGCAACGTCACTGATCAGCCAGAATGCTCCCATGGCCGATGACCTTGCTCCGTATTCCATCAACACGCCCCAAGCCGCGCTCGACGACCTTCGATCTCGCTTGGCCAACACCCGCTGGCCCGACGAGATCGACGGTAACGACTGGCGCTACGGCACGGATCTCGCGTACCTTCAGGACCTGTGCACATCGTGGCAGACGTTCGACTGGCGCGCCGTCGAAGACCGCTTCAACGCATGGCCCCAGGTGACCACCACCATCGACAACCAGAACGTGCATGCGATCCATGCGCGCTCCCCCGAGCCCGAGGCGCTGCCGCTGATCATCACCCACGGTTGGCCCGGCTCGGTTGCCGAATTCCTCGACGTCATCGAGCCCCTTCGTGACCCACGTAGCCATGGAGGTGACCCCGCCGATGCGTTCCACATCGTCGCGCCTTCTATCCCCGGCTACGGCTGGAGCGGCCCCACCACAGAGCCAGGGTGGGACGTGCGCCGTGTGGCCGAGGCCTGGAAAGTTCTACTGGCCAGGCTCGGCTACGACCGATACGGCGCGCAAGGTGGCGACTGGGGTTCGATGATCTCATCGCAACTCGCGGTGGTCGACCCCGAGCACGTGGTAGGTATGCACATCAACATGGTGCTCGGAATACCCGACGACACACCGCTCACCGAGGCCGAGCAGGCCGACATGGCCGCCACCGGGCTGTTCATGGAGACCGGCACCGCGTATCAGCAGGTTCAGGGCAAGAACCCGCAGACACTCGGCTATGGCCTGTCCGATTCACCGGCCGGACTCGCCGGTTGGATCGTGGAGAAGTTCCACCACTGGAGCCATCACCCTGACGGCGATCTCGAGACGGCGGTGAGCCGCGATCAGCTGCTCGCCAACCTCACCCTCTACTGGGTCACCGAGACAATCAATTCGAGCACCCGGCTGTACTTCGAGTCGCAAAAGAGCGGACGGTTCCCACCGTTCGAACGGGTCGAGGTTCCTACCGGTTGTGCGGTGTTTCCCGGGGAGATCGTGCGCATGCCTGAAGCGTGGGCACGCAATCTGTACAACGTGACCCAGTTCAATCGCTTCGACCGCGGCGGACACTTTGCCGCGCTCGAAGAGCCTGACCTGTTCGTCGACGACGTGCGCGCGTTCTTCCGCACGGTTCGCTGAGCACTTGCTCACAAAGGTCGATCGCGTGGCAGGCTATTGATATGGCGTGGCTGATGAGCGAGGCACGGGTGTTTGCTTCCATTGACGTTGCCGCTGATCATCGTGCTCGCGCTAAGGGTCTGCTCGGGCGCGACGGCATCGACGGCGCGCTGGCGATCCCACGCTGCCGGTGGGTGCACACCATCGGGATGCGATTCCCCATCGACGTGGCTTTCGTCGATGATTCGAACGTGGTCATCAAGACCGTCACGATGCATCGTCACCGCGTCGGTATGCCAGTGCCGCATGCACGTCTCGTCATCGAAGCCCAAGCCGGCGCGTTCGAACGGTGGGGCATGCGCGTCGGCGACCCGATCGAGATCCGCGACACCGACCCGAACCCATCGCTCTGACGCATGGGCACCCTGGTCCTCGTCGCCACGCCAATCGGCAACCTCGGCGACATGTCACCTCGGGCCATCGAGGCACTGCAGAACTGTTCCTTGATCTGTTGCGAGGACACCCGTCGTACCGGTGGGCTGCTCTCGCACTTCGGCATTCACGGTGTGCGCATGGCGATCACGAACGAGCACACTGAATCCGCTCGGGTGGACGAGGTGCTCCTCTTGCTCGACTCCGGCCACACCGTTGCGCTGGTCAGCGATGCAGGAACGCCGGGTATCAGCGACCCCGGTGAGCGACTCGTGCGGGCCGCGATCGACCACCACCACACGGTGTCGGCCGTCCCCGGACCCTCGGCCGACGTGATGGCACTCGTCATTTCGGGCCTGCCCAGCCACCGCTATGTGTTCGAGGGTTTCCTGCCGCGAAGCGGTGCCGAACGCGCCAAGCGCCTGCGCGAGGCAACGGCGGAACAACGCACCGTGGTGCTCTATGAGGCGCCACATCGACTCGCCCGTACCCTCACCGATCTGCATTCGATCTGCGGTGGCGCGCGACGAATCGTGTTGGCGCGCGAACTCACCAAACTGCACGAGGAGGTGTGGCGTGGCACTATCGCCGAAGCAGTGGCCCATGTCGCCGAACGCGAGCCGCTCGGCGAATACGTGATCGTGCTCGACGGTGCCGAGCTACCTCCCGGTGCAACCGACGATGACATTCGCGCTGCACTCACCGAGCAGATCGCCGCGGGCACGCGCAAGAAATCGGCGGTCGCCTCGGTGGCGCAGTTGCTCGACGTGGCGAAGAACCGCGTCTACGACATCGCCCTGTCGATACCCACTCAGCCCCGCGGCAGCAGCGCCAGCTGACGGCTCTGCGCGACGAGCTGGCCAGCGCTGTCCCAGACCAGCCCGTCCTCTTGCAGGAAGCCGTTCTGCACGATCTCCGAGTGGAACCGACAACGCACCGGGCCAGGAGCGGGAACGCCGCGCACGTGCACGGTGAGTTCGATGGTGGGTACCCAGCCGGATGGCATGTCGAGATGAAAGACCGGCGGAGGAAACCCATCGGCGACGAGCAACATCGACAACGTGTCGAACGGTCGACCGTCGGCGAACTCGGCCCAACCCTCGATGACCGCGATGTTCGACTTCGGACCCGGGCGAAACGGTGCCTGTTCCGCACGAAACCAAGTATGCAACCGATCGGCCAATGCCACGGTGACCGCTGCACGAGCCGACGAGTGCTGGATGCACTGCTCGCGAGGCGCCAGATCGGGGGCCACGAGCGTGGTGTGCTGAAACCCACCGCTCATCGCGGCAACGTCGCCGAAACTCCCGACCAGCCGAAGCAATTCACGATCGCCCTGAACCAGCGAACCGGTCATGGTGACGAGTTGGCGACCCGCCTTCACCGGCGTCGTCTGTACCGACACCGGTCCGGCCGGGCCGGGCGCGAGATAGTGCGCCGTGACCGAGATCGGATCGGCGCGCCCCGACTCATCACGCATCGCCCGGGCCGCGAGCGCCATCAGATACCCACCATTTGCATTGCCGTTGATGTCCCACCCCGGATGAATGGCGCCGACATACGCGCCATCAGTGGCTCCAGACATCGGGATCAGTTCAGTCGCTGTGTCGAATTCGAAAGGCACAGCCCATCTTGCCAAGCCGACGGCCGAATACCAGCACGCATCGACACGACGGCTCCCGTAGCCTGTCGGCGTGGCCAACTTCTCGCTCACGACACCGATCTACTACGTGAACGCGCAGCCCCACCTGGGGCACGCGTACACCACCATCATCGGCGACGCCCTCGCCCGCTGGCACCGACTGATGGGCGACAAGGTGCACTTCCTCACCGGCACCGACGAGCACGGCCTGAAGATTCAGCAAGCCGCAGAGGCAGCCGGCATGACGCCAATCGAATTCGCGGATGGCATCGCTCCACTCTTCCAGCAGGCCTGGAAGAAACTGAACATCAGCAACGACGACTTCATCCGTACGACCGAACCGCGTCACTACGCGGGCGTGGCCAAGCTGCTCCAAGCCTGCTACGACGCCGGCGATATCGAGCTCGATGTCTACAGCGGAAAGTACTGCGTGGCATGTGAGGAGTACTACACCGACGAGGAACTCGTCGATGACCTGTGCCCCATTCACAAGCGACCCGTCGAGTACTTCGAAGAGGAGAACTACTTCTTCCGCCTCTCGCGTTTCCAAGATCGCCTGCTCGATCACTACGCCGCCCACCCCGGGGCGATGACTCCCGAGTTCCGCGCCAACGAGGCGCTCGGACTCATTCGCGGCGGTCTGCGCGATTTCTCGATCAGCCGCACCAGCCTCAGCTGGGGTATTCCCCTGCCATGGGACACCAAACACGTTGCCTACGTGTGGTTCGACGCGCTCACGAACTACCTCTCTGCCGTTGGTTACGGCACCGACGACGCCCGCTTCAACCAGTGGTGGCCGGTGGATTATCACCTCATCGGCAAGGACATCATCCGTCATCACTGTGTGTACTGGCCGGCCATGCTCATGTCAGCGGGCTTGCCGCTACCCAAGGGTTGGGGCATCGGCGGCTGGCTGTTGTCGGGTGGTGAGAAGATGAGCAAGACCTCCGGCAACGTGGTGAACCCACTCGATCTCGTCGACGACATCGGCGTCGACGGTTTCCGCTACTACGTCCTCGCCGAGACTGCGTTCGGACATGACGGTGACTTCACCTACGAAGGACTGCTCACGAGATACAACAGCGATCTCGCCAACAACCTCGGCAACCTGCTCAGCCGCGTGGCCACCGTCGTCGACAAGAAGTGCCAGGGGGTCGGACCCGCGCCTGCATCCGACAGCTCTCTGGCACCAGCCGCAGCAGCGGCCTGGGAAGAGACGGCGGCTGCGTGGGACGCCGTGCAGCCGAGCCGCGCGCTCGAGGCCACATGGTCGCTGATCCGCGCGACCAACGCCTATCTCGAAGCCAACGAACCATGGAAGACCGAACCAGGCCCCGAGGTAGACACGGTGATGGGTGACGCGCTCGAGGCGTTGCGCATCGTTGCCGTGTTGGCCTCGCCGGCCATCCCCGAGACATCGCAGGCGGTGTGGGAACGAATCGGTCTTGCTGGCCTGGTGAGCGACCAGCGCATCCCGGCCGCAGCGGCATGGGGTGGCTATCCCGGTGGTCTCACGGTCACCAAGGGCGAGCCGCTGTTCCCACGTCGCCAGATTCCGGCCTGAACCCCGCCCCACATCGCCGATCACTGGTTACTCATGGACACCTGGACCGACAATCACTGTCACCTTCACGACGAACGCATGCCCGGCGGTGCTGTCGCAGCAGTGCAAGCGGCGCGCGATGCCGGAGTCACCACGATGATCACCGTTGGCTGCGACCACGCCACATCGGCTGGCGCCATTTCCGCTGCCGAGCAGTTCGATGGCGTGTGGGCAACCGTGGGTCTGCACCCCCACGACGCGAGCAACGGCGTCGACACCGTCACGATGCTGTTCGATCACCCAAAGGTGGTGGCCGTGGGCGAATGCGGCCTCGACTACTTCTACGACCACTCGCCACGCGAGACGCAACGGCAAGCGTTTGCCGAGCAGATCGCCCTGGCCCATCAACTGGGTCTGCCGTTGGTGATCCACACGCGCGACGCATGGGACGACACATTCGACGTGTTGCGCGCAGAAGGTGTGCCTGAGCGGACCATCTTCCACTGCTTCACCGGCGGGCCCGCCGAGGCCCGGATCTGTCTCGACCTCGGCGGGTTCCTCAGCTTCTCGGGCATCGTCACATTCAAAACAGCGGTCGATCTGCAGCAGGCCGCACAGCTGTGTCCGCTCGACCGGATGCTCATCGAGACCGACAGCCCCTATCTTGCGCCGGTGCCACATCGCGGCAAGGCGAATCAACCTGCATTCGTTGCACTGGTGGGGGCCGCGATTGCAACCCTTCGCGGGGTGGACGTGCACACCGTCGCCCTCGCCACTACGGCCACCACCTGCCTTGCGTTCCCACGTCTCGCTCCGTAGCCTCAAGTTCGTTGGCGGCCCCCGCCAACCTCGCTCGCCCCAGGAGTTGCGCTGAACCTCGACGTCACCGACCGTCGCAGACTGGTGTTGGCCACGATCGCAACGCTCATTGCTCTGCCCGCCATCTGGCTGTTCAGCCGCGGCGAAGCATCAACGGGCTCGGGCGCGGCCAAAGTTGCGGCGGCCGGTATTCATTCACCCCAGGGCGCGAGCAGTCATACCGTAGATACCGCCGACGATCCCTTCGGCACGAACGGGCCGATCTTCATCGATGGCCCGACGACACCACCACGTCATTCGGTGATCCAGATCGTGGTGCCAGCGGTCAACCGCGACGCCTTCGTGGAAGGCGGGGCATCGTACAAGCGCGCGGTAAGCATCGGCGGCGACTCGTGCTCGGCCCCCGATGTTCCCTTCGGCGCCACGATCACCGTCACCAATCGCGACAACGGGCACGTGGTCACCTGCGTGAACCGCGGTCCGGCACCCCTCGCCCCCGGGCTGGTCATCATTCTGTCCACCCAGCAGTACGCACTGATCGGTGCCCTCATCGACGCACCGCTCCCCGTACGCCTCACGTGGTAAGCCGCGCGGCCGGCGGTGGCGCATGACGCTGTCACGTCGCGACATCAACGAGCTGTTGGCCGAGAACGGTCTCGCGCCGCGACGTGAGTTCGGGCAGAACTTCGTGGGTGACCCCAACACCGTCCGACGTATTGTACGCCTGGCCAATGTGACAGCTTCCGATCACGTCGTGGAGATCGGTGCGGGGCTTGGTTCGCTCACCGTCGCATTGGCCGAAACCGGCGCAACGATCACCGCCATCGAAATCGACCACGGCATCGTGCCGGTGCTGCGCACGGTGGTCGCGGGTCGCGACAACGTGACGGTCATCGAAGGCGACGCACAGGAATTGTCGTGGCCGGATCTGCTCGCCGGCTGCACCAGCTGGGTGCTCGTGGCCAATTTGCCCTACAACGTGGGGACGCCGTTGGTGATGGATCTCCTCGACTCAACCCCCGACATCGCCCGCATGGTGGTGATGGTGCAGCGCGAGGTAGCCGACCGGATGGTCGCTTCGGCACGCACATCGGCCTACGGAGCGATCAGCGTCAAGGTTGCCTACTGGGCCACGGCGCGCATTCTCGGGTACGTGCCCGCAACGGTGTTCGTGCCGCAGCCCAAAGTGGAAAGCGCCCTCGTGGAGATCACCCGCCTCGCTTCGCCAGCGGTCGAAGGAGTCGACCCGCTCGCGCTGTTCGCTCTCGTGAAGGCCGGATTTGCGCACCGCCGCAAAATGCTGCGCGGCGCCATGGCCGGGATCGTCACGATCGAGCAATTCGAGCAGGCCGGCATCGCGCCCACCGCGCGCGCCGAAGAACTCGAGGTGCACGCATGGGGACGCCTCGCCCACGTGATGGCAGGTACGTCGTGATTACCACCCTCGATGCCCATGCAAAGCTCACGCTCACGCTGCGGATTACCGGTGTCCGTGCCGACAGCTACCACCTCATCGACGCCGAGATGGTCACGCTCCAGCTCGCCGATCGGTTGCGCATCGATACCGACGGCACGACATTGTCGGCCAGCGGTCCGTTCAGCATCGGGATACCCCTCGACGGATCCAACCTGGTGGCGCGTGCACTACGGCTCTGCGATCGCAGCGCGGCCGTGCACATCGACAAGAACATCCCCCACGGTGGGGGCCTGGGTGGCGGCTCGGCCGACGCCGCAGCGGTGTTGCGCTGGGCGGGTTACACCGATCTCATCGCCGCTTCCCGCTTGGGGGCTGATGTGCCGTTCTGCATGATCGGCGGACGAGCGCGCGTGCAGGGCATCGGCGAGGTCGTCACGCCCCTTCCCCTCGTGGAACAGGACCTCACGCTCGTCATCCCACCCCTGTCGTGCTCGACACCGGCCGTGTTTCATGCGTGGGACGAACTCGGCGGGCCGCTCGCCGACGGGCCGAACGACCTCGAGCCCGCAGCGCTGGCGGTGGAACCGCGTCTGGCGCGTTGGCGCGACCGCATCCGTGAGGTGGTCGGTGCGCCCCCCACGCTTGCCGGCAGTGGTGCCACGTGGTTCGTGCAGGGGCACCGACATGAACTCGTCGAGGCGCTGCCCGACGCCCGCGTCGTCATGACGGCAACGACGGCCTGACGTCCGCCATCAGAGCGACGCGAACACCATCATCAACACCGCTGAATCGCGAGAAAACGCAAAACGACCGCCCACATCGGTGAGCGGTCGAGCGAACTCGACTGGCAAAGACCACCCTCGCACGGGTTGCGTGGAAGCTATTTACGACGCTGGTGACGTGTACGCCGCAACATCTTTTTGTGCTTCTTCTTACGCATGCGCTTACGGCGCTTCTTGATCAACGAACCCATGGATTGGAAACGCTAGCGCCAGAGATGACCGTGACCAACTCCGACCTCGAACCCGAGCGCTCGACGCCACGAATTTCCGGATGTGGGCACGAATTGCGTCGTGAGCCACCGCGCTCGCCCGATACCGTATGGCGAACCCTTTCCGGGGTCGTTCAATGGTAGGACAACGGGTTTTGATCCCGTGTATAGGGGTTCGAGTCCTCTCCCCGGAGCTCACACAGTGTGCCAGCGGCTCTCACGCTAATTCCAACATGAGTAACGCTTACTCTGTGCGACGTGAGCCCATTGGCTCAATGTGGGTGTGTGTACACACCCACATCCACGCCAACACTCACAACCCTGCACAGACTTGCAACCGAGAACAGCGGTGGTCGTTCCCGACGCTTCGTTGCTGCCTCGACGCTGTTCGCCTCGATCGGCCTCAGCGTTGCTATTTCACTCGCCCTTGGGGCATCGCCCGCTGCAGCCACCAACGAGTTCCCTGGACCGAATGCCACACTCGAGACCTCCTCATCGTGCGACGGTTCGGACCTGATCTATAAGTTCACGCTGTCGAACCCGGGCGGATTCGGCACCGCCCACTTCTTTGTCGATGCGGCCGACCAGTCTTACTCCATCACAAACACCATCGACGTGGAACCGAACGCCACGAAACCGATTGAGCTCAACATCGGGCAGGGTCACGTCGGACACGTGCACGTCACGAGCAGCGATGCCAAACCGGCGATCGACTTCTCGATTTCGCTGACCAACACATGCCCTCCCGACGAGACCACCACGACTGCGGCACCAACCACCACCACGCTCCCACCTGTCGTCACCACAATCGTGGATTCGGGGGCGAACCTGCCCGAGACCGGATCGACGAGCGCCGGGACAATTGCCGCAGCGTTCGCCGCGCTGCTTGCCGGGTTTGCGCTGATCTGCGTCGCACGTCGCGCTGCATGATGCGCTGACTCACAACCCTCGGCACGGCGACGCGGGTGTGGTGGAGAACCCACGTGGAGCGTGGTTATTTCACCAGACCCCCTCGAGCGATGGGGCAAGCGCGCGGCGGTCGGGTGCGCTAGAACAAGTACATGTCCGTTTCTGCAATCGTGCTCGCTGCGGGCGAGGGCACACGGATGCGCTCCACCCGCCCCAAACCTCTGCACATGATCTGTGGCCGGGGCATGGTGATGCACGTCATCCAGGCCCTCGAATCACTCGACGTCGACCGCACGGTCGTGGTCGTGGGCCAGGGCGCCGAGCGCGTCACCAAGAAGGTTCAGGAGCAGGCCCCCGATTGGGCCAACGTGTCCTTCGTGGAGCAGCGGGTCCAACGTGGCACGGGTGACGCTGCGCTCGTCGGCCTCTCGGCGTTTCCCGGCGATGACCTCGACGACGAGTCCACCGTGCTCATCCTTCCCGGCGATACCCCACTGTTGCGCCCGGACACCATCGACGATCTCGTTGCAACGCATGTGGCGAACGGGTACGCGGCCACGCTGCTCACGTCGGTCATGGACGACCCAACCGGCTACGGACGTGTCATCCGTGCCGAGACAAAGAAGGGGGATGCGCGCGTCATGCGCATCGTCGAGCAACGCGACGCATCGAGCGAAGAACTCGCTGTCGGCGAGGTCAACACCAGCATCTACGCATTCCGGCGCGACCTGCTCGGCCCAGCGCTCCGGCATCTCTCGCCCGACAATTCACAGGGCGAGTACTACCTCACCGATGTCATCGGCGCGCTTGCCAGCATGGGTCATCGCATCGGGGCAGTCCAAGCGCCGCCCGCCGAAACAGCTGGTGTGAACGATCGCTGGCAGTTGGCTCTCGCCGAGCGCGAACTACGCGCCCGCACCAACCGGCACTGGTTGCTCAACGGCGTCACGATGCTTGATCCACGCCAGACGTTCATCGACGTGACGGTGCAACTCGGTCGCGATGTCACGTTGTATCCCGGCACGATCCTGCAGGGTCGCACGGTGGTGGGCCACGGCTGCGAAATCGGCCCCGACACGCGACTCGTCGACTGCGTGGTGGGTATCGACAGCATCATCGAGAACTCCGTGGGCCGCGATGCAGAAATCGGCGCTGGTGCGCACGTTGGTCCATACGCCCACCTGCCGAGCGGCAGCTCCGTGGCTTCGGGCCGGAACACCGGCGCCTTCTACACTGCACCCGTCGAATGACACCGAAAGGCCGGTAGTTGAGCAATGGAGAAGGTCACCACCCAGCGTTTGTCGGTGTACACGGGCCGATCGCACCCGTCGCTGGCACAGGACATGGAGAAGGTCACCACAAAACGCCTCTCGTTGTACACCGGACGTACCCACCCCGCGCTCGCCCAAGAGGTGGCCGATCACCTCGGCATTCCCCTCGGCGATGCCAACGTCGTCGAGTTTGCGAATGGCGAGATCCGGCCACGTTTCGCCGAGAGCGTGCGTGGCTCCGATGTGTTCATCATGCAGACGCACTTCGGTTGTAACGGCCGCAGCATCAACGACTCGATCATGGAGCAGCTGATCATGATCGACGCCGCAAACCGCGCGTCTGCCAAACGCATCACGGCCGTGTGTCCCTTCTACGGCTATGCCCGCCAGGATCGCAAGGCCGAGGGTCGAGAGCCCATTACGGCCCGCCTGGTGGCCGACCTCTTCCGCGCTGCTGGTGCCAAGCGGATGGTGTCCATTGATTTGCACAGCGGCCAGATCCAGGGATTCTTCGATGGACCGGTGGATCACCTCACCGCGATGCCCGTGCTCGAAAAGTATGTGCGCACGCACGCCGAGAACGGCATGGTCATCGTCTCGCCTGACGCAGGTCGGGTGAAGGTGGCCGAACGGTTCGCCCAGCACCTCACCGACATGGACGCCGATGTCGCGTTCATCAACAAGCGCCGCCCGAAGGGAACGATGAACGTGGCCGAGGCCAAAGAGGTCATCGGCGAGGTCGATGGTCGTGTCTGCATCATCACCGACGACATGATCGACACCGGTGGCACCGTGGTGTCGGCCGCCGAACTGCTGCTGTCCCGGGGCGCTTCCGAGGTGTGGGCCATGGCTACCCACGGTGTCTTGTCGGGTCCTGCCATCGAGCGCCTCCGCAACTCACCGTTCAAACGCATCGTGCTCACCAACACCTTGCCGATGCCCACCGCCGAGCAACTGCCACAGTTGGAGGTGCTGTCGATCGCTCCGATCATCGGCGAGGCGCTGTCGGCGGTGTTCGATGACACCAGCGTCAGCGAGATCTTCGGCGGCGAGAACCAGGCGTGAGCAAAGCCCGATCGGGGTGGCAAACCGGCTGCCTGCGCCGGTAGCATCGTTTCCCGTTCTGTAATCGAACAGCATCACCTCTCATCGCCCCCGGGCGGAGGACTTCACCATGTCGCAGACCACTCTTGTTGCTTCTACCGGCCGCGAAACCGGCTCGCCCGCATCGCGCCGCCTGCGCGCTGGCGATCAGATCCCCGGCGTCTTGTACGGCCAGGGCATGGCCCCGGTCAGCGTTGCCGTTGCCCGTCGCGATCTGCGCCTTGCGCTCAGTGGTCCGGCCGGATTCAACACCGTGCTTCAGCTCAAAGTCGATGGCAAGACCTATCCGGCCGTCGTCAAAGAGGTGCAACGTCACCCGGTGAAGCGCAATGTCAGCCACATCGACTTCCTGCAGGTCAACATGAGCGAAATGCTCACCGTCTCGGTGCCGCTGCACCTCAGCGGTGAGGCCAAGGCTGTGCTCAACGAGGGCGGCCTGGTGGATCCCGCCGTCGACACCATCGAGGTCGAGTGCACCCCGGGCAACATGCCCAACGAGTTCCTCGTCGACATCACCGACATGCAGCCTGGCGACGTCATTCGCCTCTCGTCGCTCGTGATGCCCAAGGGCGTCACGGCGCTCGGCGATCCCGACATGGCCATCGTCTCGGCCATTCACGGCAGCCAGGCCGAGCCAGAGGCCGAAGTCGCCGTGGTTGACGAAGCCCCCGAAGCCGAATAATCCCGGCTCGTGGCTCTGTTCGGTCGCGAAGGGCGATCGGAACGTCGCGGCACCCCGTTCGAATTCCTGATCGTCGGTCTGGGCAATCCAGGCAAGGAATATGCGCGCACCCGCCACAACGTGGGCGAGGAAACCGTCGCCGTCCTGGCCGCCCGCTGCAGCGTGGTGCTGAAGGCTGGCCGTGACAAGGCCAAAGTCGCAGAGGTCACCATCGGCGGACACCGATGTTTGCTTGCCTTCCCGCTCACCTATATGAACGAGTCAGGCCAATCGGTGGCCGCGCTAACACGTCGGTACGGCATCGACGATCCCGCGCAGATCATCGTGATCCACGATGAACTCGACCTGCCACCCGCTCAGGTTCGCGTGAAAGACGGTGGCGGCCTCGCTGGCAACAACGGCCTGCGCAGTATCACTCAGCATCTCAAGACCCAGGACTACCGGCGTGTTCGCATCGGCATCGGCAAGCCGCCCTCGAAAGAGCATGGCGCGAACCACGTGCTATCCCGCCTCGCGAAGTCCGAGCGCGAGGAATTCGATGTTGCGATCCAGATTGCCGCCGATGCAGTCGAGGTACTAGTCGGCGAAGGTCTCGACGCCGCGCAGCGCCAGTTCAACTCGCGCTGACTCCGTCGCGAGCGCCAACCGGGCGATCGTTCAACACCCGTCCGGCGTCGATTTCGATCGTGCGCGTCAGGCGCACGTTCGACAGCAGGGCACGATCGTGCGTCACCAACAACACCGTGCCGCTGAATGCCTCAAGCGCGATCTCGAGCTGTTCGATGGCGGCCAGGTCGAGGTGGTTGGTGGGCTCGTCGAGCACCAGACAATTGGTGCCTTTGGCCATCAGGAGTGCAAGCACCGCGCGTGTGCGTTCGCCCGGCGACAACGACGCCGTCGATCGATTCACCTCGGTTGCACCGATACCGAACTTTGCCAAGAGCGTGCGCGCCTCGGGTACGGTCAGCGAGGTGGCATGCATGAACGCCTCGAGAAGGGTCTCGGTGTCGGACAACTGCATACGGCCCTGTTCGAGTTGGCCGATCACCACGCTCGGCCCGCGGTAGGCACCCCCGCTGCTTGGTGCAATGTGCCCGAGTAAAAGCCGTAACAGCGTGGTCTTCCCGCTGCCGTTGGCGCCCACGATCGCGATCCGTTCGCCGGCTCCGATAGTGAGATCGATCGGCCCCAACGTGAAGTCGTCGCGGACAACGGTTGCACTGGTGAGGCTGGCCACCACCGCGCCGCTTCGCGCTGACTCGCCAAAGCTCAGCCGCAACTGCCACGCCTCGCGGGGCTCTTCGATCACCTCCAGGCGCTCCATGGCCCGCTCAGTTCGCGCGGCCTTTCCTGCAAGCTGCTCGGTCTGGTTGATCTTGAAGCTCTTGACGTGCTTGTCGCCATCGGATGGTTGCTTGTTCGCCTTGCTCAGCCCCTGAGTGGCCCATTCACGCTCGCGTTGGGCGCGCCCCTGCAACGACGACTTCTTGTCGGCAAACTCTTCGTATCGATCTCGGGCGTGTTGGGCGGCGAGTTCGCGTTCGCTCAGGAATGCATCCCAACCGCCTGCGTACAGCGACAGTTGGTGGGTGAATTGATCGATTTCGGCCACGTGAGTCACTGTGCGCCGCAGGAACTCGCGATCGTGGCTGATCACCACCACGCCGTCCTGCAACGAGGTGACCCACGCCTCCAGCCGGGCCAGCCCATCGAGGTCGAGATCGTTAGTCGGTTCGTCGAGCAGGAACACGTCGAAGCGCGCCAGCAGCAGCGAGGCCAAGCTGGCCCGCGCTGCCTCGCCACCCGAGAGCGACGGCATCGGCTGGGTGAGCAGGCGATCGACCAATCCGAGTTCAGCCCACACCTCGCCGATGCGCGCCTCGAAGTCGGCTGCCCCCAGCGCCATCCACCGCTCGAAGGCATCGGAGTACTGGTCGTCAGCACCGGCCGAGCCAGCAGCGAGCGCCAGCGTGGCGGCCTCCAACTCGCGATTTGCAGCAGCCACGCCGGTACGACGCGCGAGGAATTGCACAACGGATTCGTCGTCGTGACGCTCGGCCTCCTGGGGCAGGTATCCCACGATCGCGTTGGGTGGACTTGTGGTCACCGAGCCGGAATCAGGCAGGAGATAGCTACTCAGTACCCGAAGCAATGTGGACTTGCCGACGCCGTTGGGACCGACCAGGCCCAGCCTCCAGCCTGGAGCAACGGTGAGATTGACCTCGTCGAGGATGGTGGCGGGGCCCATCGAGACGACGAGCGATCGGGCATGAAGGGTTGTGTGTGCGGACATGGCATCGAGTCGATTCGCATCGCAGAGTGCCCGGCGGGGCACCGCGCGACGGTATCGGGAGTCGGTTGTCGGTTGTCGGTGGGCGCAGATTTCTCCGCGTTTCTCCTCATGAAGTGTTGAGGAACTTCGAACCAACGCAGCGAGACTGCTCGCAATGAGCAGCATCGTGGTGTCCGAATTGGAGTATGCGCCCCCCGGGGCCGACCAGTTGTTCTTCGATGTCAGCTTCGGGGTCGCGCCCGGCGAGCACGCTGCATTGGTCGGCCCGAACGGCGTCGGCAAAAGCACAATTTTGCGCATTCTCACTGGACAGATCGACGCCGCTGACGGCGAGTTCACCGTCGGCGGCACGTTCTTGCAGATGACCCAAGACGTGGGAATGTCGCTGCCCGATGCGCCCCTGCGCGACATGCTCGTCGAGGTCGCCCCCAACGCACTTCGCGCCGCGGGGCGGCGTCTGGCCGCAGCCGAGCGCGCCCTCGCGGCCGGCACCGACGACGGCATGGGCTACGCCGAAGCGCTATCCGACTGGGGTGATCTCGGCGGATACGAGCTCGAGAACCAATGGGCAGCAGCCGCGCAGCGCAGCGTCAAGTCGCCGGTCGACGACTTCAGCACTCGGCTCGTCGGACAACTCTCGGGCGGCGAGCGCAAACGCCTCGTGCTCGACCTGTTACTTAACTCGGGGGCCGAGGTGTTGTTCCTCGACGAGCCCGACAACTACCTCGATATCCCCACGCGCGGTTGGCTCGAGGATCAGATCAGAGAGTGCAAGTCCACGATCTTGATGGTGAGCCACGACCGCACCCTGCTCGAACGTGTGGCCACCAAGATCATCGCCGTAGAGGGTTCGGGCTGCTGGGTCCACGGTGGCTCCTACACCACATTCCCCGATGCGCGTCAGAAGCGCCAAGAACTGCTGGGCGACGACCTCAAGCGATGGAATGACGAGGAGCGACGGCTCTTCCAACACATGAAGATCATGAAGCAGCGCGCCGCGCAGAACTTCAAGAACGCCACGAAAGCCAACGCCGCCGAAACCCGCTGGGAGAAGTTCGTCAAGGCTGGCCCTCCACCGCCGCCGGTGCCCGATCAACAGATATACGTGCGCTTCCGCGGCGGCGATTCGGCGCGCCGCGTCGTGAAGTTCGACAACGTGATGATCGACGATCTGTTCCTGCCGTTCAACGACGAGGTCCACTTCGGTGAGCGGGTCGGACTCATCGGCCCCAACGGCACCGGTAAAACGCATCTGCTCAACGCTCTCAACGGCAACCACGCCACGCTCAGCGGCACCATCACCTTCGGGCCGCGAACATCGGTGGGCATGTTCAATCAGGTCAACGACCGCCCTGAGTTCCGTGGCCGCACGTGCATCGAGATCGTGCGCGACAAGCTCGTCGACGAACAGAAGTCGATGGCGGCAC
>JAYUWK010000032.1:0-23005 GCA_043753895.1 Actinomycetota bacterium | reverse complement strand
AACCCGGCGTTCGCGACCAGATTCGGGTCATCGAAAGACACTTCCAAACGGTCGATGGCATGCAATACTCGTCTCACTGAATGTGTCTCCTGTTGGCTTGGTTTTGTTGATGTAGAAGACCAACATCGTCCGAGCCCAGGAGACCTTTCACGCGGATACGCGACCTACCCCACACCGTGATCATCGGTGGATCAAGGCTAAGCCGTTATCACAACGACCGGCGACGCACGGCGACGTGCGCCGCTAACCAGATATTCGGTCTCTGCGCTTTGCGGTAGGTCGATGGGGAAGCTGCCGATTCTCATACCGTCCCTAGCGGCTACGGAACGATCACAGATATGGTAATCTTCGCTGATACGTAGTTCAGGGTGGGCGGACGGGTAGCAATGGGCGGAACGTGGCAGCCGAATAGCGCATTACGGACGGAAATGTCAGGGTGCGCGGGCCAACTCGCGCGCGAAGAGGATTCGGGATGTTCAGCAGGTGAGTTTGCTGTGGCGGTGGTCACTGCTGATGCTATCGCCGTGATTTCGGCCTTGGTATTGGTGCTCGACGGTGGGCAGAGCCCTCAGGCGGTCGTTGCTTTGCGGCATTCGGCGCGACGGTTGCGAGCGGATCTGCGCACGTTTCGTCCGGTTCTCGACCGTGCACGGGTTGACGATCTTCGGATGTTTCTTCTAGAGCTGGACACGGCCGCTGAGCTGGTTGACGTGTATCACCTTGCTTTGACCGTGTGGTCGGACACTGTGAAGGGCGCTCATCGCGCACGGCTCGCCATGTGGATCGCGCGTCTCGACGCGGCGTCGTCCCTTCGATTGTCGGCAATCGATGCGCTGGCAGCCAACGGCATTCTCGCCAGACTCGCTGATGGCGACATCGACTGCGACGCCGGAGCTGCCGCCGGATTCGATGCCACCACCGTCGTGCCCGGGTTCTTGCGCCGCCATTGGCGCCAGGTTTGCACGAGCGCGGCCACGGTAGGCGACGACGGGGTCGAGGAGTTAGCGGTGTGGGCGGAGAAAGCAGCTTTCGCCGCCGAAGCATCGGTTCCGGTGCTCGGTGAAGCGGCCGGACAGCTTGCGTCGTCGTGCTCGCAGCTTTCCATGGCCTTATGGCCGGCAAGGTCGGCGCTGGCGGCGCGGCGAGTATTGGAGTCGCGACCCGGAGCGAGCGTCGATGTGAAGGTGCTAGATCGATTGACGGAAGTGGCAATGTGCCGATGTGCCAAGGTCGGCCTTCGTCTGCCGGCGCTGGTGGCCAACGTGGCTGCATCGGAGACTGCAACCGTGACCCCGCCCACTGGGTACGTCATCGAAGCGGCTGGCGGGGTGGTGTGGCGACGCCACGGGCTCGAGCTCCAGGTGTTGGTGGTGCATCGGCTGAATCGCAGCGACTGGTCACTCCCCAAGGGAAAGTCTCGGCCAAACGAGTCAGGCGAGGCATGCGCGCTTCGTGAGGTGGCTGAGGAGACTGGTCTGATCTGTGAGCTGGGCGACGAACTAATCGAGGTCACTTACCGTGATCGAAACGGACGATCAAAGCACGTTCGCTACTGGGCGATGGCCTCGCCTGAGGGCGGGGCCATCGCTTCCGGAGAGGTCGACGAATTGCGCTGGTCCTCATATGGCGAGGCGATGGAGTTACTCACCAAGCGGCGTGATCAAGAAGTGTTGGCTTCGCTTCCATCAGCGCGGGAAGTCGCGGCGTGATCACCACGTTTCGCCGTTTCGGCCGATTCGTGCGGCCATACCGGTTGCGTCTGGCGGCCGGCACATCGTTGGCGATCGTGCAGATCGTGATCGGGTTGGCCGAGCCATGGCCGCTGGCGCTGGTGGTGGACCATGTCCTGGCGCCCAAACGCGGAGCACGATCTAGCCCCATTGCGGCTATCGTGCCGGCGACCTGGTCGCCTACCGCGTTGATCATCACCGCAGTCGTCGCTCTCATAGCCCTCGTTGGTTTGAGCGCGCTCGCCGACTTCGCCTCGACGCGATTGATGGATGGGACCGGTCAAAGGATCGGTAACGACATTCGCGCAGAGACGTTCGCCCATCTCCAGCGGCTTTCACTTCGATTTCATCATCGGCAAACCGTCGGCGACCTCACCAGCCGTGTCACCGGAGACGTCGACCGCCTGCAAGACCTGATGGTCCAAGCCTTGGCGGTGTTGATCCCGAACGTCTTGTTGGTCATCGGCATGCTCGCCGTGATGTTTGCGGTCGACGCCGTGTTCGCGATGTTGGCCTTGGTGGTCGCGCCGCTGATGGTATGGTCGATCTACCACTCGACCCACGAGATGAAGCGTGCCTCGCGCCAGGCACGAGCCAAAGATGGTGAGGTCGCCGGGATCGCGGCCGAAAGCCTCGCCGCGATTCAAGTCGTACAGGCTTTCTCACTTGAGAAGAAGACGAACGCAGCGTTCGTACACAGCACCGACGAGAGCCTGGCTGCCAACCTCGACGCCATCCGCCACCAAGCCCGCCTCGGCCCCCTTGTGGACGTCGCCGGTGCCATCGCCCGTGCCGTTGTGATCGCCGTCGGCGCCCAACGCGTGCTTGACGGTCGTATGACCGTGGGCGTTCTGTTGGTTTTCCTCGCGTATCTGACCAAGTTATATGTCCCCGTCAAGGCGCTGTCCAAGCTCACCTTCAACATCAGTCGAGGGGAGGCCTGCGGCGAACGAGTCGACGCGATTCTCGCCCGCACACCCGACGTCGCCGATCGCCCAACCGCCGCCCCGGCCCAGCCGTTTCGGGGCCAAATCGATTTCGATCACGTTTCCTTCGCTTACGGCACCGACCCCGTTCTCGTCGATGCCTGTCTCACGATCCACGCTGGTGAGACCGTCGCAATCGTCGGCCCCACCGGATCAGGCAAGTCCACCCTCGCCTCGCTCATCCCTCGCTTCTTCGACCCCGACCAAGGCGCCGTCCGAATCGACGGCGTCGACATCCGTGAATATGCTCTCGCCTCCCTCCGTGCCCAAATTGGCCTCGTCCTCCAAGACTCGATCCTGTTTCGTACCTCGTTGTGGGACAACATCGCCTGCGGACAGCCCGGGGCCACATCAGAACAGGTTGTCCACGCTGCGGTCCAAGCCCGCGTCGACGAGTTCGTCGGCCGGCTACCTGACGGCTTTGACACGGTGCTCGGAGAGCGAGGAGCGGACCTGTCTGGCGGGCAACGCCAACGCGTCGCCATAGCCCGAGCAATTCTGCGGGACAGCCCCATACTCATCTTGGACGAACCCACCAGCGCCCTCGACGCCCAAGCCGAAAGCCTCGTCATCGAGGCCCTCGAAAACCTGATGGTCGGCCGCACGACCATCATCATCGCCCACCGACTTTCGACCGTTCGCCGCGCCGATCGCATCATTGTCATCAACCACGGCCACATTACAGAACAAGGCACTCACACCAGCCTCGTCAGCGAAGGAGGCCTCTACGCCACCCTCTCCAATCTGCAACGCAACGGAGTTACCACGCTCCCACCGCCCGCCGCGGCAGTAGTCGCAATGTGAGCACTTTGGCGTTCTGGTTTCCTCTGGGGATGCCTTCCACCAAGTGGTCAGATTTGGCGAATGCACATGTCGACGTTCAACTTGAGCCGCTCGCGCCCAAGCCGATCGCCGTCCCAGTAGCCGCGCGTAGTACTGCACTTCCGCCGCTGCCGACTGCACGCCACAGACCGAGACAACTAGCGGGTGCGTTCCCTGTAATACAGCACCCGCAAACTGCGCCAACGAACATTGCCAACTCGGCTCCTGCCTGACCATCCGGGCCGCCGCCCAACGACGAAGTGGAGGCGGCAGGTCACGACGGACAACCGTAGGGCCAACCGGCTCATCAGACTGCTCCGCCATGGATGGCTCATCGTCGACGTTGATGATCACTCCAACTGAGTCGAACCAATCATCTGGCACCTTCCAGTACAACGCCTTGTCGGCGCTGAGGAATGTCCGGGCAAGCAGATCAAGCTCACCAGTATCGAGAACGCCTTCGTCCTCGATACGACGCACGAGGTACGAGACGCCGTCTCGCCATCGGGGGTCGGTAAGCAGCAGAGCTGTCACGATCGACGAATCAGGCTCGGCCTGATGATGCTTGACAAGCAGCCCGTAGGGCTCGATCACATCAGCGCTTCGACGAACAATCGGGTGAAGCACGAGCACCCGATGAAGATGATCGGCACTTTTCGCCGACCACAACTCGGCGAGTTCGTGCATACCGTCCTCCGGGTCGACCGATCGACGCATCAGCAGCCCCACGAACTCTCACGGCAACCGTCAGGTTCTGGAATAAACCACCTTCGGTGCTGCGCCATGGACCGCGCGGGACTGTCCGCGACCTTCGGGTTCCAGCCCAATCGTCACGCTCGGAGTGCACCACCATCTACCAGGGATAGCGCCTGGGTGCCTTGGTACATGGTTGGTACATATTTGGCTACGTCCACCCGGTGAACGACGAAGCCCAGGTCCGGCATAGTGCCTGAGCTGGGCTTCTTCAGTGGCGGGGGCAGGATTTGAACCTGTGACCTTCGGGTTATGAGACCACGTCCGAACTATTGCTGCGTACCTGGTAGAGGGCTTTTCACCTGGTCAGAGCACATTTCGTATTGACCGCTGTTCCTCTCAAACGTCGCCGACATTGATCGCGTGGTGCGGGCGAGGCTCGGTGATTGGCCGCACCCCGCCCGCCGGTTGTGTCCGAGAATTTTAGGCGTCAGTTGCGGCCGGGGGCTGCGCATGTGGTGCCGACCTGATCGGGTTCACGGCATCCGCCGGAGCTGGTGATCGATCCCGGACCAGATACAACTGCTTGCCTGGTGGCCTGGAGGACCGGGGTGCCTGTTGCGGTCACACGAAGCTGCGCGACGGCGAGTCGTTGCAGACCGGTGAATCGGCTCGTGCACGATCCGACACCGGTGCTGTTGGTGGTAAAGCTGCAGATGTCGGAGAACGCTAAAGCGTTGAGGAAACGGCCGCGGACGACCACGGTGTATCCGGTGTCAGCGGCGAGGCCGGTGAAGCGGAACGAGGAGGTCCATTCGGTGTAGGGCTCCTCGCCGGAGGTTCCTTTGACGTAGTTGATCGTGCCGGTACCGCTCGCTGTCGAGCTCGGCGCGGTGGCGACCGGGGCGAACACTAGGCGGTTGTTGCTTTCGTGCGCTGCGGATGCAGGCAGTGCAAGCGTGGCCAGGGCGGCGGCGGAGATGCCGATCATTGCGAGCGTGCGAGTGAGAGTCTTCATCGTGAGTTTCCTTCCGAAAGGGTGTTGGGTTGTTGACTTCGAATACGGATCCCAGCGCCCGTTCGTTCAACGCAGCCGGAAGTTGTCCGATCGACCGGCGAGCATTGCGGGTTCCATCAGAAATCCGTGGTCGTGCGTTGAACGGAATGCGTTCGCGATCCGTATCCAACGTGTGATGAAGCGGAGCGGGGCGCCGGGCCCGTGCGGTTGAAGCTGATCGAACGTGATGATGACCATCACCTGGACAGCGAGTCCGGCATGCGCGCAGCGGTACAGGCGCACTCTGGTGAGCTCTACGGCTTCGCGTTCCGCGCCTTGGGGGACCAGGGGCTCGCCGAGGAGGTGGTGCAAGACACGTTCCTTCGGGCGTGGAGTGCCGGGCGCCGATTCGATCCAGGCATTGCATCGTTGCGGGCGTGGCTGTTCGCGATCTTGCGTAACGGGATTATCGACGCCGATCGTGCCCGACGTGTTCGTCCCGGTGTCGCGTCCACGGTCGACGCTTCGATCGCCGACAACATCGACACTCTGCTCCGATCATGGGTGGTCGAAGAAGCCCTTCGCCGACTGACCGCCGAGCACCGTCATGCCGTCGTCGAGGTCTACTACCAAGGACGGTCCGCAGTTGACCTCGCCGCCGCAGCCGGCGTGCCGGCGGCAACCATCCGATCGCGTCTCTTCTACGGACTGAAGGCGCTACGCCTCTGCCTCGACGAGTTGGGATACGACGATGCCTGACAACTGCAAACACTGGCAGGAACTCCTCGCTGAGCATGCGCTGGCCTTAGGTCCGCACCGTCTCGGTACTGACACGGGGATGAACGACGATCTTGTTGCTCATCTCGCTGGTTGCGTCGAGTGCCAGGCCGCCGCTTCCGAATTCAGGTCCGTTGCCGAGGCTCTTAACTACATCGGGGCGATCGGTGCACGTTCGGTCGCGACCGCTGCTCCTGCAGGGCTGACGGCACGCATCAACGCCCGAATCGACGAGCGACGTCGACACCACCGCCGCACCCGCCGATACTCGGCCGTGGCCGGAGCAGCCGCAACAATTCTGATCGTCGTATCCGTCCTCGCTTGGCAACCCTTCGAAACAAACGACACACGCGAAGTTCAAGTCGCGCTCAACGCGGGCGGGATACAAGCGGCCACAACACTTCAGCCGCGCGCGTGGGGCACCCAGATCCATGTCGCGGGCAGCGGGTTCACCCCCGGACAGCCCTACAACGTCTGGCTCGAACAAGCCGACGGGACCCACGTTGCAGCTGGCACCTTCACCGGTGTGCGCAACGCCCTGATCACCGTCATCCTCGCGAGCGCGCTACCAGCCGTGGAGGCCGTGGCAATCGGGATCAGCAAACCAGACGGAACGCTCATCGTGCGCGCACCCCTCGACTAACCCGAACTCGACCATGTCCTCTGAACCATCGACCCAACACGATCCTCGCCACAACACGAACACACCATTCCCGCCAGCGATCAACCCCGCGTCTTGCTGCTCGCCTTCGCAGGCCTCACCTGCGTCGCCGCCTGGCGGATGCTCACCGGGTGCCCGACCCGCACCAACATCGGCGAGACCGCGGCGCTCAACATCGTCAGCCCGCGACCGGGCCCCGAGCTGGAAACACACTGACCGAGTGTCGCGTCGATCTTCGCTCCGCGCTCACCATCCTCGCCGCCGGCACCCTCGTCGGGTTCCTGACGGACTGTTCGGTGTCGGCGGCGGCTTCGTCATCGTCCCCGCACTGACACTCGCACTCGCACTCAAACTCCCGATGCCAGAAGCGATCGGCACATCGCTGCTCGTCATCGTCATCAACTCCGCGGTCGCGCCAGCGAGACGGTGTTCGGGCTGAACCTCGAATCGACCGCGCTCGTGATCGTCGCGGCCATCGCGTCCCTCACCCTCGTTGCGCTCACCTGGCGCTGGACCCTGCACCTCCTACTGCTTGCAACCGTCGCGTTCGCTGCGGTCTTCGCCGTTTTCGACATCGCCGAGCTCGTCCACCAGATCCAGGAATCCCGCGTCGGCATTGCCGCCCTTGCTGCCGCCATTGCGGTGCTTCACATCGTCGCCGCTCTCGTCGCTGAGCAACGCGCTACCACCGCGCCAACGTGACACGCATGTGGAAACGACGCTCCGAGCACCTCGAACGGTCCTCGGTCTGACCTGCTGCAGTTCACCAAAACCCTTGCAGCCGGTGCCGAGTTCAACGGCACCATGCTCACCATGCGACCGGCCGTACTCTGGTTTTGGGCACCCACTTGAAGCACCTGCAAACAAGAAGCCGCTTCGGTCGAAGCGGCCCACAAGAAGTGGGACAGCAAAGTCGAGTTCATCGGAGTCGCATGGGCAGGCGACGACAACGCATTCAATGACTTCATCGCCCGACACGGCCTCACCTTTTCCCCGATCAGCGACAACGCCGGCGAGGTCTACGCACACTTCACCATCGCCAGCCAACCAGCCTTGATCGTCATCGACACTGACGGCACAACGCCACCGCGTCGTGATGATCTTCGGGTTGGTCCCGAAGTGGTCAAGTGCCGATGACACTCGCATGGCCTACATCATCTCTCGCAACAACCGCTTCTATGTCGTCGCCTATGACGGCGTCCACCCTGCTACCGGTCGCGAGCGCCGACGGTGGCACCCTGCCGGCTCGTCGCGCGCCGATGCCGAAGCGATCGCGTCGAGCATCACCGAAACCAATCGTGTGCCGGCCCCGCGTGGGCGAGACGCGGTGACGCTCGGCGACTACCTGACTAACACGTGGCTTCCTGAACGCCAACGTCGAGTCCGTGCCACCACCGCGTACCGGTACGGGTGGATGATCGAGCGCTACATCGTTCCGACCGTCGGCCGGTATGCGCTCAGGTCGATCCGCACCGAACACCTGAACGACCTCTACACCGCGCTGAGCGCGAGCGGCAGGCAACATGGTGATGGGCTCGCTGCCAAGACGGTCCACGAAGTTCATCTCATCGTGCGTAGCGCGCTTACCCACACCACCGAGCAAGGGCTCACGCGCGCGAACGTCGCGATGCGCGCCCAGCGACCGCGACCGCACGCCCGACCACGCCGCGGCCCGGAGACATGGACAGCCCACGAGCTCACCACGTTTCTCAGTACCGCAGGCGGCATCGCCTCTACCCGGCCTTGCATCTCACCGCCACTACCGGGATGCGCCCTGGCGAGATCGCCGGGTTGCGCTGGGGCGACTGGAACGCTGGCCTGCATCAGTTGTCGATCAGCTGCACCCGACAAGCGCTCGCCGAGCGATCCACCGAGTTCGCCACCAAGACACGCACCAGTCGACCCTGCCTCGAACTCGACGCCACCACCGAACAAATCCTCGAAGCCTGGTGCGACCGCCAACGCAACGACGGTCACCGCATTGGGACGCGCGACTCGATGTTCACCAACACCGGCGGCGAGCCGCTACACCCGGAGTCGATCAGCCAGCTGTTCGCGAGGATCGTCGAGCGTTCGGGACTGCCTCACATCCGGTTCCACGACTTGCGCCACACCCATGCCAGCTTGCTCGTCGCCGCCGGCATTCCGGTCAAAGTCGTGTCAGAACGACTCGGCCACGCGCACCCGTCGTTCACGATCCATACGTACCAACACCTACTCCCGGGCATGAGCGCCGAAGCCGCCCACCGCTTCGCCGCCCTCATCAAACCGGTAGACGACAACCGACCGCACCCAACCGCGAAACATCAGCTCACCGGCCATGCGAGCGGCGAACAGCCGAGGTGACGTCTACCGGACCGGTATACAAACCCGGTCGACTCCCTCACCAGCCAAAAACGAGAAATGCCCGGAAACGCAATGTTTCCGGGCATTTCATTTGGTGGCGGGGGCAGGATTTGAACCTGCGACCTTCGGGTTATGAGCCGTTTCAAGGGTCTGTCCGGCAGTGACCGTGGGTGACCGTTCGTGCCATTCACCAGGGGTTTCGCTCTTTCGCTGTGTCATCGTGTGTCACCCAATATCACGCTCTGTCACCTGGTCCATTAGAAGAATCATTAGAAGTTCTGTCTAGAATGCTTTTCTGTCTGCTGCAGACAGATCAATTTTCTGGACAGGTCGAGTTATCCTGAGATCGTGGCCCGACCAACGATCCCTGAGGCGAATCGACGCCGGCTCGACGAGACGGTCGAGCGCCTCCGCGCGCTGGTTCCGGACGATTGGACAGTGAGCGTCGCGCATCGCCAGCCCGATCGCGGCGTCGTCAGCATCACCGCCGACGACGGCACCGAGGCGACCGTGTCCGTGGTGACGAGGGACCGGCTCGAGCCGCGCGACATCGACCGCCTGCTTCTCCCGGACGGGCCGACGATCGTGTCGGCGAAGTGGCTCAGCCCGCGTTCGCGCGAGCTGCTCCGTGACACGCAGGTTGGCTTTTTGGATCAGACCGGCAACGTCGAACTCCGACTCCGTCGGCCGGCGCTCTATATACGCACCGACGGATCAGCAGCCGACCCCAACCCAAAGCCGAACAGCGGACCCTCGTTGCGCGGCCCACGAGTTTGGGCGTTGATGAGGACGCTGATCGAGGTCACTCCCCCGTATACGGCTGGCGACTTGTCGTCGGCGCTCGGCATCGACGACGGCTACGTCTCGCGCGTGCTGCAAACACTCACCGACGAACGGTTGATCACACGACGGCCGCGAGGCGAGGTCACGGCGGTGGAGTGGGAACCGTTACTTCGCAAGCTGGCCGAGACCTACTCATTCTTCGCCGCCAATGAGACGACTACTTGGGTGGCGCCAGGTGGTCCCGAACAACTGCTCGACGACATCGCAGCAGCGAAGGCAGGACGGTGAGCGGTGACGGGTTCATTCGTTGCGTCATCGATCGCCCCGGTCGCTGCACCAGCGATCGGCATCGTGTACGCCGAGGATCCCGAACGCTTCGCCAAGGTCGGCCGACTGCTGCCGTCGAAGATCGGTGTCAACGTGATCTTGGCCAAGCCGTACGACCCGATCGTCTTCCAACGCGGGCGGCGCGACGGCGGATTCCCATCTGTATCGGTCGCGCAATCGGCGATCGATGCACTGACCGGCACCGCGCGCATGCCAGCCGAGGGCGAGGCACTCCTCAAATGGATGCGACGGGATGTCTCACGATGGCAGGTATCCGCGCTACAAAGTTGAAGCTTTCCGCCTGGCGACGAGCACAGATGTGGTTGAGATCAATGCGGAGTTTGTTCTCCCGGAGTAGTGTTTCCGCTATGAAGTCAACCCGACCTGGGCACGTGGTCAGCGCCGTGGGAGCAGACCGACGCGTCCCGACCTGGGCTGCCGGACTGATTGGCGGGCTTTCACGAGACGTCCCCTCTGTTGTCACCCGTGATGACATCTCTGAACGATTGACCGACGCCGGCAGCGACCGCGATGTCGACTCCACGATCAACGAACTGCGTCGGCTGGGCTGGCTCGTCGGTCTTCCGATCCACGGAGTGTGGGCGTTCATTCCGCCGGGTCAGGATCAGCTTGCCGATCCATACGTGGTACTGCGGGCTTGGCAAGCCCGCGACCCCGATGCCGGATTCATGCTCGCCGGAGCAGCTGCCGCGTGGCACCTCGGCTACCTCGACCGCGTATCAGATCAACAAACCGCCGTTTGGCTACCTGCGGCAGCTCGACTCCCCGATGGCCTTCGGCCACACGTCTCGGCCGTGCGGCTCAGATGGTCAGCTGCTGCCACCAACTTGCTCGGTCCGAGCACAAAGTTCCTGCTGCAGCGCAAGCTCGACCTCATGTCGTGGGCCAGCGGCTTGCCGGCGTTCGGACCCGAGGCGCTCATCGTCCAACTCGCTGCGCGGCCATCGTCGTTCCTGCCGTGGGCTGACATCATCACCCATCTCGAATGTCTCGCCGACGACTGCGACGACGATCGCCTCGCCACCCTTCTCGCCGACCAATCGACCTCCGCGTGGCAACGCGCGGCCTATCTACTCCACGCCGCAGGCCGGCCATCGCGAGGGCTCGACCTACTCGACCTTCGGCCGCAACAGCCGATGCCGAAGGTGAAGTTCGAGCACCGCAGCGTTGGCGGTAACGACTCGGGGATGTGGGCTCCCGACTATCACCTCCAGGATCGACTCATCGCCCCCCTCCAGCTCGTGCTCGGCAAGGCGTAGCTATGGCCGGGCTCACCCCAACCCTTGGACAGGAAGTCCTAGAGTCGCACCTATGCGCGACGAGATCGACGAACTCATCGAGGAGGTGATCGTCGACGCCTACAACGAGGACGAGCAACTCTCGGCGTTCGCGCAGGCGTTTTCGGACGACGGCCGGTTCCCGTTCCGTGGACTGGTTGTCGGTGTCGAGGTCGATGTCATGTCGGTGGACTTCCAAGGCGACGAACGCCGAGGCATCGTCGCGATCTGCCGACGGGCCGGCCAGCCGTACGCGGTGTCGCTCATCGATGTCACTCCGAGTGGTACACTCTCGCTGGAAACCCGTCAGTTGATCGACGCATACCGCCGCTGGTCAAACGCGAGCCCGTTGGTGTCACCGGAAACTGCGAAGACTCCTTGGGTGTACCCGAGGTTCGCACCTGCGCTCAAACTCAACACACCGTTGGCGTTGACACTGCGCAGTGAGTGGAACCCGATGGATGAGTATTGGGGTGAACCGGGAGACCCGATCGACCCGCTGTGCCAAACGGTCATCACGGCCGGACCACGACCATGTTTCGAGATGGAACAGGTCATTCCTGGCGTCGACGAAGACGATTGGGACAGCGATCCGATCATCGAAGCAGCCGATCTGCATCACGACGGCTTTCATCGTGAGGCAATCCGCATCCTTGAAGATGCGCTCGCAATCGACAACAGGTGCATCGACGCGTGGGGTCATCTCGGGCTGATCGCCTTCAACACTCGTGGGCCAGGCCCAGCAGCCGAGCTCTACCAGACCGGCATCGCGGTCGCCGAAGCGTCTCTGCCGACCGACTTCGGCGGCGTGCTCCCGTGGGGATGGATCGACAATCGACCGTTCCTTCGTTGCCTCCACGGTCTCGCCCTCTGTGCATGGCGCCAGCGACGCTGGGACGATGCCGAAGCAATGTTCACGGCGCGAGTGTGGATCGATCCATCGGGCTCCCTCACCGACCTCGCCTGCCTGGAGCCGGTTCGAGCTCGCCAGCGCTGGACCACGGCGTAACGAACTGCGTG
Organism: Actinomycetota bacterium; assembly: GCA_043753895.1. Classification (GTDB taxonomy): domain Bacteria; phylum Actinomycetota; class Acidimicrobiia; order Acidimicrobiales; family Ilumatobacteraceae; genus WLMZ01. The sequence goes on along the minus strand of JAYUWK010000032.1, from coordinate 10,565 downwards.
CCGGTGGGTTCCTCGGAGCGTTGCTCACGGAACTTCTCCACGATGTCGCGATCGTGGGTTTTCGCGAGGATCGTCTCAAAGTCGTTCGGCGCCACGTCGACGTTGACGCTGAGATCATCGAGAGCGCGAGACGTGAAGCGGAGTTCGTAGGCGACGCCTACCAGCGGATACTGCTCGCCTGACGAACTCATCCGTCTCGTTCAGCGGTGCGCAAAACTGCCGCCGCCCGCGCCACAGCCGTGCGCCGCGCCAACGACGGATTCGTTGCCGAACCTCGGAACGCCGCGACTGCAGACCGGCTCGCCTCGATCCGCTCGTCCTTGTAGGCCAGCACAGCGGCCCGAGGGATCTGGTGGTGAGATCCCACCGGAACATCGGGAAGCACGCCCTCGCTGATCCACCGGCTCACCATCGGCCGAGACACACCCAACAGGACCGCAGCCTCATTCGGTGAAAGCATTTCATCCTCGGCAAGAACAAGTTCGACCTGCGCCGCCTGAGCATCACTCAACACTCGTTGGCTGCCGTCAGCGAGGACGACGGCGCGCGGAGTAACCCGGTTTGAACGCCCGGTCATGAGCCCTGCAGTCTGCAACTTCGCTATCACGACTTCCTCCTCTATCTGAAGCAAGTGTAATCCTCCTGTCAATCCCGCCCCACGCGCCAACGCGGCATATGGTGGATCCAGAAGCAGGGGGTCAGAAGTGGCGCACAGGAGAATGGCGAACGCTGCTTTTCGCGCCGACCAGCACGCACGGATGCACGAGGCACACATCGCACCGATCACAGACCTCGTCGACCAGTTGTCGCTGATCGGCCGAGGTTTCATTCCACACGTTGCGCCTCTCTACGGCGGGGTGAACGCTGAGGTACTGCTGGTCTTTCAAGACCCGGGGCCCATGACCCAGCGAGACGGCGGAAGCGGGATGCTGTGCGCAGAGAACAACGACCCAACTGCTGAGCTCTTCTCGAACTGCCTCGACGCTGCGGGGCTCGATGTCGGGCGCACAATCACATGGAACGCTTACCCGTGGTACATCAACAAGTCGCCGACGGGGAGTCATCTGGACGCAGGAATCATGCCGCTCCGTCGGCTGCTCGAACTGTTGCCTGAAGTTTCAGTCGTGATGCTGATGGGTCGTAAGGCCGAAGCCAGCTGGGCACGTTTTCAGAAGCGTTACCCAGGGGAGATTGGTAGGTACACGGTGATTGCCTCCCTCCACCCCAGCGGCCGCGGGATTACTCGGGGCGGGCAGACGTCGCGCGCCGCAGGCATCGAACAGCTCACCGCCGACCTGGCGCGCTCCAAGGACATCATCGGATGACAGCCGTGGCCGGCCGCCAGTCCGAAGCCACAGCCACCCATTAGCTTTGACGTGGACGTGTCGAGACGAGGGTGGTTGTAGACCGGATGGCATGGCGCAAGAAGCAGTCCGACGAAACGGGCGTCGAGATCGTCCAGACGGGTCGGGGCGTTCTTCTTCGCGGGAACGCTGACGAAGTCGCGAACATGGTTTCCGAGTTCGGTGACGGCGAACTCGCGCACACCCCACGGCATGTAGCCGATCGAGCCGATCTGAGAGTGAGGCCCCTCGTCGCGAACAGAGGGCACAGCAGGTGAGCGTCGTCGGCTGGGCTCGATCTGTGTCAATAGTTCGCCCGAGGGTAGTGGCGGCCGCCTGCGCGTGGATCACGGAAGCGGATGCGAGTTGGCTTCGCGCAGGTAGTGGCGACGGCCGGCGGCGTCGATGAAGTCGGGGCCGAGGTCGACCACACCGTCACCCGGTGCGACGTGGGCCCGGTCGAGCAGTAGCTGCGCCTGGGGAGTGTGGCCGATCGCTTTGAGGTGGGCGTATGCATCGGCGACGAACTGCACGGCTGCTGCATCTGCGCCGAGCGCTGCAGCGCCTTGTTCGGTGACGACGATGGCGATGGCGTCACAGGTGACCGACGGGGTGCCGGCCAACTGGCCGTCGGCGTCCATCGCCTTGGGCTTGGTGCCGATGTGCAGCAGCCTCGGTGCGATCAGCACCGGTGTCGCGCCCGCTGCTCGCACGTCGGCGGCGAGCTTGGCGATGGTCGTCGACGACGAGCCGTCCGTGAAGAGGATGCCGACCTTGCGGCCGGTGAGTGTCGCCTGCGCCTTGTTCACGATCGACAGCGACGGTGACAGGTCCAGGTCGATGGGTTCGCGGGCGGCCGGGGAGGCGGCGGGCAGCGGACATCCCAGACCTGTCGCGATCCGACCAGCGAGGTCGGCATCTACGTTGGCGAGATTGGCCAGGACGCGGGTCCGAACATGGGCGAGCGTCACCTTCGACAGTTCGAACACGAGGGCAGCGACAATGTGGGTCTGCTCGACCGCCGTCTGGCTCCGGAAGAACATCCGTGCCTGGCTGTAGTGGTCGGCGAACGTCTCGGAACGGACGCGCACCTTCGGTCCCTCGAGTGTCTCGGCGTACGTAGTGAACCCCGCTGCGGCCGGACGCGGGCCGGGCGCCTCCCCGGCGATGTCGAGGCTGTTTGGTTCGTAGTTGGCGCGGCCGGTCGGGACGAGGGTCTGCATGAGACCGTCACGTTGGAAGTTGGCGAAGGGGCACTTCGGGGCGTTGACGGGGATCTGGTGGAAGTTCGTCGTGCCGAAGCGCGACTTCTGGGTGTCGAGGTAGCTGAACAGCCGGCCCTGCAAGAGTGGGTCGTCGCTGAAGTCGATGCCGGGGACGATGTTGGTGGGCATGAACGCGACCTGCTCGGTTTCCGCGAAGAAGTTGTCCGGGTTCCGGTCGAGGACCATGCGGCCGACCACTTGGAGCGGCACGATCTCCTCGGGGATCAGCTTGGTGGCGTCGAGGACGTCGTAAGGCAGCGTGTCGGCGAGGTCCTGGTCGAAGGTCTGCACGGCGAGGTCCCATTCCGGGAAGGCACCCGAGTCGATTGCTTCCCACATGTCGCGACGGTGGAAGTCGGGGTCGGCGCCGGCGAGCTTGACGGCTTCGTCCCACAGCGTCGACTGGAGACCGAGGCGAGGGCGCCAGTGGAACTTCACGAACGTGGAGGTGCCTTTGTCGTTGACGAAACGGAAGGTGTGCACGCCGAAGCCCTCGATCATGCGCAGCGAGCGCGGGATGGCTCGGTCGGACATCGCCCACATGATCATGTGGGTCGCCTCGGGCATGAGTGAGACGAAGTCCCAGAAGGTGTCGTGCGCCGACGCTGCCTGGGGGAAGCCACGGTCGGACTCCATCTTCACGGCGTGGATGAGGTCGGGGAACTTGATGGCGTCCTGGATGAAGAAGACCGGGATGTTGTTGCCGACAAGGTCCCAGTTGCCTTCGTGTGTGTAGAACTTCACGGCGAAGCCGCGAACGTCGCGCGGTGTGTCGACCGAGCCTGCCCCGCCGGCGACGGTGGAGATCCGGCAGAACACCGGGATGCGTTCGCCCTTGGTCTGGAACAGGGAGGCCCGTGTCAGGCCGGGAATCGGTGCGGTGCATTCGAAGAAGCCGTGGGCGCCCGTGCCGCGGGCGTGCACGATGCGCTCGGGGATACGTTCGTGGTCGAAGTGGAAGATCTTCTCGCGCAGCGCAAAGTCCTCGAGCAGCGTCGGACCTCGGGTGCCCAGGCTCAGCGAGTTCTGGTTGTCGCTCAGCGGGACACCGTGGTTCGTGGTCAGCAGATCACCCCCGCGCTGCTGCAGCTCCCCGCCCGCTCCAACCTCGGATGCGTCGGGACTTACTGCGGAGGATCTTGCCACCCGTTTCCTCGGGAGGGCTGCGCTCTTGCTCGGTGCGTTCTTCACATCAGTCCTGACTCATCGAGGAGAGTCACCTGCTCGGGCCCGACAGGAACGTCGCGCTGATCAAGGTTTGCTCGCCTTGGAACAGGTGCTGTTCCCCATTCGTGCCGTTCTTAACCACCGTCTAGGTTGCGCTCGGCGGCTCGTGCGTCGGCGCGGCGCCGCATCTCATTCCGACGGATCGAGGACTGGCCGTGAACCTGCATGATGGCGACCCCTTCTGGCCGCGACGCGACGGCCTGCTGTCGGTGCATCCTCCACTGCTCGGCGATGTCCGCTGCGACGTCGTGGTCGTCGGGGGTGGCATCACCGGCAGCCTCGTCGCGCTCGAGCTCACACGGCGCGGTCAGCGCGTGGTCGTGCTCGACCGGCGCGACGTCGGCAGCGGGAGCACGTCGGCGAGCACCGCAATGCTCCAATACGAGATCGATGAGCTCCTAGTCGATCTCGTGGATGCGATCGGCTGGGACGCCGCAGCGACCGCGTACCGGGAATGCGCGCGCGGCATCGACCTCGTCGAGCGGGCCACCCAGGCAGTGGGCGACAACTGCGGGTTCCGCCGCTCGCCCAGCGTGTTCATGGCCATCAAGCGACGGGACCTGGCAACGCTGCACCGCGAACTCGACGCACGTGCCGCGGCCGGATTCGACGTGCGTTGGCTCGATGACCGCGAGCTGGCCGAGCGTTGGGGGCTCGTCGGTCTCGGGGCGATCGAGTCGGCCGCGGGCAGGTCCGTGGACCCCTACCGGCTCTGTCACCGCGCCCTCACCACCGTCGTCCAGGGCGATGGTGAGGTGTACGACCGGACCGAAGTGATCGACTACCGGCTGTCGCCGCGACGCGTCCAGGTCATCACCGATCGAGGCGCAACCGTGACGGCCAAACACGCGGTCATCGCCACCGGATACGAGGTCACCCGTCTGCTACCGGATCTCCCGGTGCGTCTGCACAGCTCGTTCGCGCTCGTGAGCGAACCACTCCCCGGTGTCGATCGCCGCTACCCGGACGGGCTGCTGTTCTGGGACTTCGACGACCCCTACCTCTACGGTCGATTCACCGACGACGAGCGCCTTCTCATCGGCGGGAAGGACGAGGCCTACCGCGATCCTCTCCGACGTCGACGGGCGATGCCGGCCAAGACGCGAGCGCTCGCCGCGGTCGTCCCGAAGCGCTTCCCGACGATCGGGCCTGTCGAAGTGGCGTTCAGCTGGTGTGGCACGTTCGCCGAAACACCCGACGGACTCGCCTACATCGGTGGTCACGCCGGCGCACCCCGGTGTCACTTCGCTCTCGGCTTCGGCGGGAACGGCATCACCTACAGCGCGCTCGCCGCGCAATATCTCGCGAGCGGAATCGTCGATGGTTCGTATCCCGACGCCAGCCGCCTCTTCGACCTCGCACGACCCGAGATCGAACCCTCGTCCTAAACGGCGAGCGAGCCGTATGAGCGCGCACCCTGCCCACGAGCATCCCGAGTCTGCGACCTGGCTCGATTCCCCTGCTCGATCGCCGTCAGGGTCTGTGGTCAGCTGATTGCGGGTTGTGTCCGACGACCCGGATCACTCTGCCAACGCGACGTCGGCATTTTTCACCGATCCCGTCACGATGCCGATCCATGTTTGGCGCGAACGTGGTCGGCGAGGGGCAGATGTTCGAGCATTCGGGCTGACCGTTCCCTGGTGGGACGTTGTCCTGTGGGATGTGCGGCTCGGTGCTCACTACGACGGGGTGATCGACGCCATGGGCGAGCGAAGCTGCGAGCACCCGCCGGCCCGCAGGGGGTAACGGGTCGGCGCCAGCGTGCGGCGGTATAGACCGCCCATTCTGCAGTCATCTTTCAGCAGAAGCCGCGACCGCCGCCGCCAAGGCCGATGGCCGCTGGCCGCTGGTATTACATCGAGTCACTCGACAATGAAACCAGATGGCCAACGTTCGTTCCGCTAGCGCTCGGCCAAGGAATCCACAGCATCTTGTCGTCACCGTTGATGACCAACGACCGACCCCAGGGTGCCCTCAACATCTACTCCGCCAAACCACAGGCATTCGGCACCCACGAACAAGAACTCGCCGCACTGTTCGCCGACCAAGCATCACAGATCTTGACCAGCGCCGGCACGGAGATGACCGACGAACAAACAAGCCACCGATTTGTCGAAGCCTTGACAGCGCGTCGAACGATCCACCAGGCCCAAGGTGTGATCATGGCTCGCAACGACCTGACCGCCGACGGGGCAATCGGATCGCTATTTCGAGCGGCGCGCGCCGCAGGGGTCACCGTCTTGTCATATGCGACCGAACCGCTCGCTGCAGTCAACGACGACGGCCAAGAATAGTTCGGCCGTGGAAGACGTGATCGATCCGCTCGAGCAGGCGCGCCGAGGACTGAAGATGTCGGTGTCGGACCTGTGGTGGCGGTACTTCGCGATCGGTGGAATGAGCACTGAACTGGAAGTCGAAGCGATCCTGTACCAAGCACTCGTCGCGAACAAAAATGATCGGGACTACCTCGCCGTCGCACTCAACGAACGGTTCCGCGAACCCGGCGGCGACCACCCAATCCCTTACTCCGACGACGAACCACACGCCGAATGATGTCGCCTCGCTAACGGCGGTTCTTCTCTTGCACGTGCACGGCTTGTGCTTGCCAGACCCAGCCGGCAAGTACAGCGCCGACCATCGGCCTTGATTTGTATGACGAACAAATTCGGGCTGTAGGACGAGTCCGATCCGAGTCGCGCGCTCGATCTCCGGCATCGCGCATCGCCGAGGAGCTGGTTCAGCGCACGATCTAGATTCGATCGACGACAGCGCCGAGGTCCTCCTCGCACCGATCCTCTGGTTGTTGGGCCGCGTCGGGTACCGACTCGACCGGCCCAGCTCGGTTCGCCGCCTCACTCGAGCGTTTGTTCGTCGCGGCGGGCCATCACGTCGATCGACCATGCTTGTAGGCGGTCTCCTCCTCGACCTCGATCCCGATGCGAACGATGCGCGACCCGGGGCCTGTCATCGTGATCTGTCGCCACGTCCGTATCGTCGACGCCTCGCTGCCGACGTTGGTGTGCCAGCAGCTCGGCTACCGCACACGCGGCGTGAATGTGCGAACTGTTCGCTGACTCAGGGCTTCGGCTGTTCGTCTGGATCTGACCGTCGCGAGTTCTGCCGGCCGGTGCTTTCGATACTCTCCAGCCCCACTGCGAGTCGGAGCTCACGAATGTCATTGCGGAGATCATCATCGTCGTGACGCTCCGAGAGGTGCTCCATCAAGTCCGCCATCCCGTCGGCAATCGCGTTCAACTTGTGCTGGAGGGCTTGATCGCTTCGGGTCTGGCTGTTCTGTAACAGGGCGACCATCAGGAACGTGATGATCGTCGTGGTCGTGTTGATCTCGAGCTGATACTGGCCGTCGAGGAACGCAGAGAAGCTTCCCTTGGAGATGATCTCGACCGCTCCTTGGATCAACCAGATGATCACGAGCAGGAGGCAGAACGCAAAGAACGGCGCTCGACTCGCCATCTGCGCGGTGAGACCGGCAAATCGATCGAAGAAGCCGACTCTGCTCGACACCTCGCTCGGCTTCAACAGCCTGGCAGGAGTGGATCGATCAGATTTCGAAGATGGATGTTCAGTGTTCACGACTCCACCATATTGCGAGCCGTCGAGAACGCAGGGTGAGCTCCCGGCCGACCCCAATGACGTTGCCATGCCACACGGCGGAAGCGTGGCAAATCATTGACCTTCTGGGTCCTGGTCCGCAGCGTTGGTGTAGTTCCGCCACGTGGCCGCGGCGTTACCGCCACTTGGAAAACCACCGAGTCCTTTCAGCATCTTGGCCGTGTGCATCAAGTTCCAACTCATGATCGTTGCGTTCTTGTTCGTGAACTCGCTGTCGTAGCCGACCGGGACATCGCGTCCTTCAATCACGTCGCCGTAGCTCGGACCAGGCCCGATCTCACCGATCCACCCGCAATCGGCTTGTGGTGGAATCACATACCCGATGTGCGACAACGCGAACAGAACCTCCGCGGCGCAAGCCTTCACGCCGTCTTCGTTGCCGGTCACCCTGTACCCGGCGTTGCATCTCACCGCGACCACCGGGATGCGTCGCGGCGAGATCGTCGGGTTGCGATGGGGCGACTGGAACTCGGGCCTGCACCAGTTGTCGGTCAGCAGAACTCGTCAGGCACTGGCCGGCCGGTCCACCGAGTTCGCCACCAAGACTCGCACCAGTCGACGCTGCCTCGAACTCGACGTCAACACCGAGCACGTTCTCGAAGGCTGGTTCGATCGTCAACACCCGGAGTCGATCAGTCAGCTGTTCGCCAGGATCGTCGCCCGTTCCGGGCTGCCTCACATTCGGTTCCACGACTTGCGCCACACCCATGCCAGCCTGCTCGTCGCCGCCGGTGTTCCCGTCAAAGTCGTCTCAGAACGACTCGGCCATGTCCACCTGTCGTTCACGATCCACACTTACCAACACCTGTTGCCGGGCATGAGCGCCGAGGCCGCGCACCGCTTCGCAGACCTCATCAAACCGGTAGACAGCAACGGCTCACGCTCAACCGCGAAACACCAGCTCACCGGCCATGAGGGCGATGCACAGCCAATACGGCGTCTACCGGATCGGTAGACGAACCCGGTAGATGGCCACTACGGCCGAAAACGAGAAATGCCCGGAAACTCAATGTTTCCGGGCATTTCATCAGTGGCGGGGGCAGGATTTGAACCTGCGACCTTCGGGTTATGAGGGGCTGTCCGCCAGTGACCCGCAAGCTTCGCGAGGGCATCACCTGGCTCGCGCTGGATTGCGAGGCAGCGTCGGGAAGCGCCCGCCGAGCTCCGAGCAATGAGCCTGTTCTGTGAAGGCTTCCTCGTCGCCCACGACACCGACGACTGGCACTCCGCGGCCAAGCTCGGCGACGTCGTAATCGACACGATCGGCGACCCACCGAACCTCCGCTGATCCTTCAGGTGACAACAAGATCGGTGTTGCCGCATGCAGCAACAGGAAACACCACGACTATCATGATGCCATGGATCGTTCGTTGGTCGAGGTGTGGGAGGGGTTCCTGTCCGGTCTTACAGCGGTAGGTCTCGCGGCTTCGTTCCCGACGGCTCCCCAATCGGCATCTCGTTGGGATGTTGTTGGATCGATCGAGGGAGTCGACGTTGCCGTGATCGTGAGGTCGTCGCCCACCACCGCTGACATCAGCGAGCTTCGGCGCCGCCCAGTGCCCGGGCCATACGTCGTGCTGGTTGCCCGACGGCTATCGGCCACGATGCGCGCCGACCTGGCCCAGCAGGGGATCGGATTCTTCGACGCTCGGGGGTACCTGCGGTTGTGGCAACGTCCATTGCTGGTCGACATCACGATGCCCCCGCCGGAAGCGTCAGCGGTTGGTGGTGGTGCCCGGCTGCGACTCGATTCACCGTCGCTGTTGGATGTCGCCCTGGGTGTGTTGGACGGAACGGTTGCCGCCGGCGGGGTGCGGGCCGCCGCCACCGTGTTAGGTCGTTCGCCGGGGACCGTTTCGAAGCTTATGGCGGCGCTTCGGTCGGGGCATCTAGCCGACGAAGATGGTGAACCAACGGTCCCAGATCTGTTCGACTCAGTTGTCGATGTTTGGCACCCGGTTCGGGCGCCACTCGCTGATCTGCCACGGGCCGGAGGCGGGGCAACCAACGACCGACTACAACTTGGCTTCGACGACCCCGATGGTCCTGGATGGGTCCTCGCGGACGCCTTTGCCGCAGCCGCCTGGGGTGCGCCCGTCGTGCTGAGCGGCGATGCCCCACCCGACTTCTACGTGCCCGACACACGCACGCTTCGACTGGCCCGGACGTTGCTCGGAGACGCCCAGTTCGGCAGTCACGCCTGCACCGTTGCAGTCGCCCCGGCCCCATTCGTCTGCCGGCACCGTTACGACCGGACACACGTGTTCGACAACCCGTTCCTGGCACCGAGCCCGGTCGTCGCAGCCCTGGATCTGGCCGCTGACCCCGCAAGAGGCCGCGAAACACTGGACAGATGGTCGCGGGACCTGCTACAGGAGGTGCGGCGTGTCTGGTGACCGACCAGCGATCATCGTCACCAGTGAACGCAACACCGTGCTTGCCCGTGCAGTAGAAGCGCTCGGGCGGTTCCCGACCACGCAACCATGGGTTCTCATCGGTGGTGTGGCCGTGTTCCTCCGCCTGGGATCGATCACCCGACCGACAGCCGACGCGGACACCGTTGCCCGTTCCCAGGCAGAACTGATCCTTCAACTTGTCGCCGACGAGATCACCACGGTCGTGACCGGCGGCGATGTCCAGGTCCGTGTCGGAGATGACGTGGTCGAGATCGACGTGATGGATCTCGCAGACGACCCGCTCCCGGGTGACGCGGAGCGTCGAGCGTTCGCGCTTGCCCGCCGCCTCGCCCTCGCAACACGAGAATCAGAAAGCATCATCGTCACCGGGAGCGACCGCGATGTGATCGTCGACGAGGTCATCCCGGTAGCGACCATTACAGCCCTCACGGCACTGAAGACCGTCGCCATGGTCCGACGACCTCATGGCAACCATCCACACAAGGTCGGCTCCGACATTCACGACCTCGTCCGCCTCGTCAATGTCAGCGGTGCCAGATCCATCGCCGACGAACTCGCCGGGTTCGACCTCGAGCTCGCCGATTGGGTCGCCACTCAGATCGAACGCGCCTTCGGCGGAGACCTTCGCTACACGCTGCTCCGTCTCCGCACCAACGACAGATCTGCTGCAGCGCAGGCAC
>JAYUWK010000031.1:0-2508 GCA_043753895.1 Actinomycetota bacterium | reverse complement strand
GACTCGAGCCAGCCGCGGCTACAGATGACTTCAGTGATCAGCACCGCTCTCACCAACGAGACCGGCGACCGCCCACAGCGTTGCGAACAGGGCGGATCCGAGCAGGAGCACGCCGCAGATGCTTCGCCACGTCAACGCCCGGCGGTCCTCTCGGACGCAAAAAGCGACGTAGGCGATCACGATTCCAGCGCTGGCGAGGATGGCACCGGCCCGTGGCCCGTCCAGGAAGTGCTGCACCGACCCAGACAGCATGCCGGTACCGAGGGACACGAAGGTGGACACCCCGAGGAACCGAAGCAGCTGTCGGTCGACGCGGAAACGGGCTTCGATGAGGAACTTCAAGCAGTAGATCAGCACGCCGAGCCCGAGGAGGGCGCCGTATTTGACGCTGTTCCCGCCGATGGTCCCAGCATGGACGACGCTTCCCGAAATCAGGCCGATCCCGATGAACTGCGCCAGATGTGCGGAGAACGACCGAACCAGGTAGGCGTCGCGTCGGTCCACAGGCGCAGGGGTCGCCGACTCTGGGGTCGAGATGCATTGTTCCTGGATCATGGTTCTGTCCCTCTCGTCGATAACTGTGCCTGCGGCACGGCTGCACGGGGTGCGGCCGAGTGTTTAGTACTATTTCAATCCTACATCAGGGCCACTGATCACACCACGCCCAAAGGAGCCCGACACAGCTGATTTGCGTCGCCGACCGAACATGCGTGCGACTCGCGCACCCTCCTGTCAGACTGTCGGTATGACCTTCGGACAACAATCGGGACCACCGGCATCGACCAAGCAGATCGCTTACCTCCTCTCGCTGATCGAGGCGGAAGGGTATGACTTCGCCACCGGCCGCCACCACTATGGCCTGAATCAGCGCCAGGCCAAGGGCAAGTTCAGTGTGTCCGAGGCGTCAGAGATGATCGACATGCTCGTCGAGCGCGCCGACGCCGGCCCGGACGACCTCCCGGCGATCGTCGATCCCGTGGCCAAGAAGGCCCAGGAGAAGATCGACACCCAGCGCGCCACGCTCCTGCGCGGCATCCCCGCCGAGATCCTGGCCGACGAACTGGAGCGCCGCGGCTGGGCCGTGATCCCACCCGCCTGAGGCGAGGGCGAACGGTGGCTGCTCCGAGCGGATCTACGTCCGATGGTGGGTGGCCCCGTTGATGCCGAGCGTCGCATCGTTGGCTGGTGCGATCGATGCCCGGCTGCATGGGCTTCCGAGTGTTCCCCTCGGCCGAGACTGACACCGACATCACAGTCCTGCACGAGTGGACCGACCACTCGAGCCCACCGCAATCCTCGGTGACAGCGACTCGCAGAAGTGGGCAACGATCCGGCGTTCGGGTGCCGATGGAGGTTTCGGGCCTTGTCAACGAGCTCTGGGACCTCCATTGGAGTGCTGAGCACCGATTGACCCTCTCGAACCACACAGGACGATGACCGCCGCGTCGGCCACGCCGGAAAGCCGGAACAACACGTCCTCGATCTCGTGCAGGCAGATGCTCTCACCACCGGAGATGATCATGATGGCTGATCTTCGGACTGGGCTTGCGAAGTGCGCCCATTCCTGGCGATCAGGTCGTGTGCTTCCGACTGGAGCCACCGGTAGGACGCGTGTGCTACCACTGGTAGCATTCCAGTATGAAATTGAGCGTCAGCCTTCCCGAGGAGGACGTCGAGTTCCTCGATGCGTACGCGCAGAGCAGAGGGATCTCGTCACGGTCTGCTGTCGTCCACAAAGCCGTGCGCCTGTTGAAGGCGAACGAACTTGGTGCCGCTTACCAGGACGCTTGGGAAGACTGGGCGCGCGACGGCGACGCCGATCTGTGGGACGCGATCGTCAGCGATGGAGTCAGCTGATGCGACGAGGCGAGATCAGGCTCGTCGACCTCGAACCCGTCCGAGGCGTCGAGGCAGATAAGCGTCGACCCGCTGTCATCGTCAGCAACGACGGTGCGAACAGCACGGCCGAACGTCTCGGTCGCGGGGTGATCACCGTCGTTCCGGTCACGTCCAACACAGCGCGCGTCCATCCGTTCCAGGTGCTGCTCGACGCTGCTGCCACCGGGCTCCCGCATGATTCGAAAGCGCAGGCGGAACAGATTCGTTCTGTCGCCGTGGAACGCATCGGTGGCCGGGTTGGCGTCATGCCCGCAACACTCCTGGCCGCACTCGACGAAGCCGTTCGGCTCCATCTCGCTCTGTAGGTGGGTCAGCGGACCCGGGCTCGGGCGATCTCGTAGGTGGCGAGCGCGGCTGCCGCCGACACGTTGAGTGACGAGAGCCGGCCGAGCATCGGGATACTGACGATGACGTCGCAGCGCTCCCGGGCGAGGCGAGAGAGTCCAGCACCCTCGGCGCCCAGCACCAAGCAGACGCCTTCGGTGGCGAGGTCACCGATGTCGAACAGGGTGCGGTCCGACGCGTCGTCGAGGCCGATGATCCAGATGCCGGCGTCCTTCATCCGCGCGAGCGCGGCGGGAAGACCGCCGACGACGGCCATCGGGACGT
>JAYUWK010000030.1:0-2513 GCA_043753895.1 Actinomycetota bacterium | reverse complement strand
AGACCGGTGGCGGCGCCGCGTCGTTGGCCAGCGACTCGATGAGGTCAAGGTCCTCGGTCAACTCGACGAGCGCCCGGCCCGTTTGCAGTCGGGCGGGCAATGGCGCCGGGAGATCGGCGAAGTCGATCGGCGTCTCGGCATTGCGCCACTCCACCGTCCGGCGCAGATTGCTGGCGCCTTCCGGGGTGGGGTGCCACGTCCAGTCGCCGGTGACGTCACCGATCACGATTGCGTGCTCGTGGGTGGTGATCACCACATCACCCAGGCGGACCTGTGTCACGAAGGTCATGATCTCGTCCTGTTTGTCCTTGCGTGTCTGGTGCTTGAGGTGCGCGTATGACTCTTGGACCAAGGATCGAAGCTCGCTCGGCGTGACGTCTCGGGCCGGTTCGGAGAGCTGTGCTGCGGCGATGCTGACGAAGCTGTCGGACAGCCATCCAGGCACTACGTTCTGACCGAGCACGGCGCTGCCCTTGATGAGCCATGCTCGGCGGCCTGGCGCTGCCAGCATTTCGCGCCAATCGTGGTATCGCCGATTGATCTCACGCTCGAACGAAATCGGATCTTGGTAGTCGGTCAAGAAGCCAGCGGCCGTTTCGGTGGCCGTCCACGTGCCGCTCCCGTCCTTCTCCAGCAGTCCGGCCTTTACGAGGCCGGTGGTCGACCAGAGGAACTGGTTCTCCCACCTCTCCGAGCCGTTCGCGAGGACCTCGCGGTCAGCTGGCGCTGGCGGGTCGATCGCGCTGACGTGGGCGACGACCTCGTGTTTGCTGACCGGCCGACCGGCCGCGACCAGAAAGGCGAGTCCTTCGCGTTGCCGGAGCGCGTAGTGCCATGACCACTGACGGTCAGATGATGGCTGTTGGTCGGACATCGCCCCTCGATAGGTATGTCACTCGTGTAACGAGTGGGGTAGGTCGCGCCTGGGTTCACAGTTGAACCGAGCATTGCGCGAAATCAGCGAAAGAAGCGATGCCCTCGCTTCCGCATGTCCCGATGCATTCGAACCCGAGACGGTTGCTATCCACCTCGTGATCCTCATCTCAGTAGACGCTAACTCATGGAAACCGCACCGCACCCTTCCGGGGCGGAGGCGCGAGCGTCTGCGACTCGCTGCGTACTCCGGAACAAACGTAACCGCGCACGGAAATCCTCGTGCCTCGCACGTAGAGTGAGCAGCGATGAACGACACCGGCGGTGGAACGGCACTGAACATCTTCGACATCCACGGGCAGTTGATCGCCGACTACCGGGACTTCACCTCGGCGTTCGTTTCCCCCCGGGATGCTCGCATCAAGGACCTGGTCGAGGAGCGTCTGCGTTCCGGCGCACAATGGCCCGATCCGTGGGTCTCGCTCAACCCGAGCTTTGCACCAGGTGGCACCGTCACCGACCTGATCGCCGAGGGGCTTCTGCATCCCGAGTGCGAGCGCATCTTCCGTAACAAACCGACCCCGGACTCCTGGGGCGACCGCACGCTCACGTTGCATCAGCACCAGCGCGATGCCATCGAAGCCGCTCGGTCGGGTGAAAGCTACGTTCTCACCACCGGCACCGGTTCGGGAAAGTCCCTGTCGTACATCATCCCGATCGTCGATCGCGTTCTGCGGGACCGGGGACGAACTGGTGGCGGAGGCGTCAAGGCGATCATCGTGTACCCGATGAACGCGCTCGCCAACAGCCAGGTCGGTGAGCTGCGCAAGTTCCTCGGTCACGGCTATCCCGACCTCAAGGGCCCGGTCACGTTCGAGCGCTACACCGGTCAGGAATCGCCCGAGGAGCGCGACCGAATCCTCGCAAATCCGCCTGACATTTTGCTGACCAACTACGTGATGCTCGACCTGGTGCTCACCCGCCCGGACGAACGTCAGCGTTTGATCCGCGCAGCCATCGGACTCCAGTTCCTCGTGCTCGACGAACTACACACCTATCGCGGTCGCCAGGGTGCCGATGTGGCGCTGCTAGTCCGTCGTGTCCGCAACGCATGTGAGTCGCCGCTTCTGCAGGTAGTCGGTACCTCAGCGACGATGTCGTCGGTCGGTTCAATTGACGATCGCCGTCGAACGGTCGCCAACGTTGCGTCACGCTTGTTCGGTTCGACGGTTACGGCCGAGCGGGTCATCGGCGAGACCCTCGTGCGGGCGACTGACGAGGGTGCCTCGGCCGACGTGGGAAGGTCTGTGCAGGATGCTCTGCAGGTAGACGGCCCGAAGCGATCGTATGAGGACCTACGACATGATCCGTTGGCGGCGTGGGTCGAGTCTGTCTTCGGTCTGACCACCGAGCCGATGAGCGGCCGCTTGGTTCGTGCGCAGCCGGCAACCGTGCCGAGCGCCGCGATACTGCTCGCCGAAGCAGCACAACTGGACGTCTCGACCTGTGAGCAAGCACTCAGGAACATTCTGCTGGAAGGATCGAAAGCGAAGGAGGCAACCACTGATCGGCCGCTGTTTGCGTTTCGGCTCCATCAGTTCATCTCCAAGGGCGACACGATCTATGCGTCGCCCGAGTCG
>JAYUWK010000029.1:0-7768 GCA_043753895.1 Actinomycetota bacterium | reverse complement strand
CCGCTAGCCTCGCACCCGGAAGGCTGCCAGAGCGGACGAATGGGACAGTCTCGAAAACTGTTGAGGTCTTTTGGGCCTCCGTGGGTTCGAATCCCACGCCTTCCGCCAGTACGTCCACAGGCGCCCTTGGAGATCCACCGAAACCCTGGCTCGTAGCACGTCACCGCGTCCGCCCGACTTCGTTGGCGACCTATCGAAAGCACGTCGTGGTGATTGATGAGATACTCGGCACCGTTCCGGTTCGCGAGTTACGTCCCGAGCAGGTCACGACGTTCGTCTCGGACCTCATCGACGAAGGCTCCCCATCGCGGGCACGCACTGTTCGGACCTTGCTCGTCCAGATCCTCGAACAGGGTGTCGAGCTTGGTCTGGCGGCTCAGAACGTGGCCCGTAAGGTCAAGGCGCCCAAGGCCTCGCCAAAGCAGCGCCGCACGATCACCCCGGCCGAAACGCAACGATTGCTCGCCGAGTGTGATCCCCGCTTCGCAGCGGCCGCCGTCCTGTGCTTCGTGCAGGGTTGGAGAATCAGCGAGGCGCTCGGCCTCGCATGGCAAGACCTCGACCTCGGTAGCGGCTCCGTCCTCGTCCGGCGTGGGTCGACCTACGCGGATGGCATCGGGATGACGCTCGGACCGACCAAGACTCGTGGAGCCATGGGCATCCAGTTTCTCGGCCGAACGGCCGTCGCACTGCTCGAGGCTCGTCGCGAGATGCGGCTGGATGATGCCGAGAACCTTCCGGAGCGTTGGCCAACCGTGGAATACGACGGCCAGCAACTCGATCTCGTGTTCACGACGGCGCACGGTACGCCGACGTTGCGTCAACACGTCGACCGGGCGATCCGCAAGGCCGCGGAGCGTGCAGGCATCGACTCGGTCGGGCTCGGTACCCACGTCGGCAGACGATCGGTGGTCACACTCGAACGATCCTTCCAGGTGGCGATAACCGGGTGGCCGTGTGGTCTCGATCAATGGCGACGCACCGACGGGTTTGCCGAAGCCAACCACGTCGACTTCGAACACTTCTTCATGTCCCCGAACGGAGATCAGCTCGCACAGATCGCCGCGCTCGTCGAAGCCGGAACCGTGCAACCGATCATCGAAAGAGATTCCGCTCGTTGACGTCGCCAAGGCGTCTCAACGAGACACGTATCAACGAGCACGCTCCGGAGACGCAAACGGCAAAGTGATCGTTGCGATTCGTTGACACTGGTGCGAAGCGGACCGTCTGGCGGTTGATTCGTGTCGGTCCTGGGCGACACTGGGTCGATGTCGTCGCGTTCGGTCAGACCAGATGGAGAACATGCCGATCGCCAAGTCGACGTTTCCGAACCCGAGGACTCCGCGACGGGTGTGCCTGCGGTCATCTCGACGATCAAGCGCTCACTCGAACACATGGGAGCGAAACGGACGCTGAAAACGCTTGCCGTGATCAACCAGCCGTCGGGTTTCGACTGTCCCGGATGCGCCTGGCCCGAGCCCGAACCCCACGAGCGCAAGCGGATCGAGTTCTGCGAGAACGGCGCCAAAGCGGTTGCCGAAGAGGCGACGACCGAACGAATCGGTCGAGAGTTCTTCGCATCACATTCCGTCGACGACCTTCGCACCCGATCAGACTTCTGGCTGGGCGCAGCCGGGCGGCTCACCGAACCGATGGTCAAGCGCCCCCGCGGGTCGCACTTCGAGCCGATCGGCTGGGACGACGCCCTCGACCTCGTCGCCGATTCTCTGCGCTCGCTGTCAGACCCTGATCGCGCCGTGTTGTACACGTCGGGACGGTCGAGCAACGAGGCCGCCTTCGTCTACCAGTTGTTCGCGAAGTGCTTCGGGACGATGAACCTGCCCGACTGTTCGAACATGTGCCACGAGCCGACGAGTGAAGCACTGGACACCACGATCGGGATCGGCAAGGGATCGGTTCGGATGTCCGACTTCGCCCACGCCGACACGATCGTCGTCGCCGGTCAGAACCCGGGCACCAACCATCCGCGCATGCTCGCCACCTTGGAGGGAGCCAAGCAGAACGGCGCCCGGATCATCGCCATCAATCCACTCCCGGAGGCCGGCCTGCTCCGCTTCAAGAATCCGCAGACGCCGCGGGGACTCTCGGGTATCGGTACCGAGATCGCAGACCTCCACCTCCCGATCCGCCTCGGCGCCGACCACGCCCTCTTCCAACTTTGGAACAAGCGGCTGATCGACGACGGCATCGTCGACCAGCGCTTCATCGACGACCACACCAGCGGCTTCGAGAAGCTGCGCTCCCACATTGCGAGTCTCGACGAAGCGGCACTGCTTGCCCAGACCGGCTTGGCGCACGATTCCGTCGAGGACGCGTATCGGATGATCGCCAGCTCCAAGCGTCTGATCGTGTGCTGGGCGATGGGCATCACCCAGCACGTGAACGCGGTGGACACGATCCGTGAGATCGTGAACCTCGCACTCCTGGGCGGCCACATCGGTCGGCTCGGAGCCGGTCTGTGTCCCGTTCGCGGGCACTCGAACGTCCAGGGCGACCGCACCATGGGTGTATGGGAGAAGATCAAGCCGGACCTGCTCGAGGCGCTCGAGACCGAGTTCGGCGTGGTGCTGCCAGCCGACGACGGCCTCGACGTCGTGGATTCCATCCGCGCCTTCGAAGCAGGCACCGCCGAAGTGTTCATCGGACTCGGCGGGAACTTCCTGCGAGCCGCGCCCGACACCGACCGCACCGAGGCCGCGTTCGTCGGCGTGCCGCTGGTGGTGAATCTGTCCACCAAACTCAACCGGACGCACCTGGTCACCGACGAGACGTCGCTGATCCTGCCGGTGCTCGGTCGCACCGAGGTCGACCGGCAGCCATCGGGCGACCAGTTCGTCACCGTCGAGGACTCGATGGGCAAGGTGCACTCCTCGACGGGTGTGCTCCCACCTCCGTCCGGCGAGGTCCGCAGCGAGGTCGCGGTCGTCACGTCGATCGCCGGTCGGGTGCTGGGCGCCGACCATCCCGTTCGATGGGACGCGATGGGGGCCGACTACGACGTCATCCGTGACCACATTGCGCGCACCGTGGACGGCTTCAACGACTTCAACTCGCGGGTCCGCATCCCTGGCGGTTTCGAATTGCCGCACGGACCGCGCGACTCGCGGACGTTCGACACCGCCGACGCCAAGGCCCAGTTCACCGTGTCCACCGCGGTCACCCCCACCCCCGATCATGACGAACTCATCCTGCAGACGCTGCGCTCCCACGATCAGTACAACACGACAATCTACGGCCACAACGACCGCTACCGCGGGCTCTCGGGCGATCGCCACGTCGTGATGCTGAACACCGCCGACATCGAGCGATTCGGGCTGCAACCCGGAGATCGCGTCGACATCGTCACCGTTGCCGCCGGACCCGAACGGCGCGCCCGCGGTTTCCAAGTCGTGCCGTACCCCACCCCCAAGGGCACCGCAGCGGCCTACTACCCCGAAACGAACGTTCTCGTCCCGCTCGACCACCACGGCCAACGCGCCCAGACCCCTGGCTACAAATCCATCCGCGTCCGCATCGAACCTTCGACCCCGCCGGCACCTGCTCGGTGAGCGAGGTCGGCGCCGGCCGCGGGAAGCGCTGAACTGTTTCCGCCACGAGTTGTGGCCACGGTGGCGTGACGCCCCCCGACGATCACCATCGCCAGGTACTTGACTCGTTGCGCACCATTGATGGCGGCCCGATCGCGATGGGTCGGCTGTGTGAGGTCTGTCGAGACGTCACGGCCACGATCGGCGCTGGAATCAAGTTGATCGTCAACGGCATCACCCGCGGGTCGATCTGTGTGAGCAATGACGTCAGCGACCTCATCGAAGAGCTGCAACACACCCTCGGTGAAGGCAGCCCACCGTGGCCCGGCGGTGCGTGGCGTAGTCTGCGTACGAAGAGGAGGCAACCATCATGGTTATGGACAGTGATGCACTCGGTCGGGCCGCTGCCGTGATTGAGATCATGGACGCTGACATCGCCGACGTGATCGATGTGGCGGACCTGATCGTCACGCAGGTTCGAGACGTCGGCGGCAGCCTGGTGAGCCGCGAGGCGTCCGATCGCTTGATCATCGAGGAGCCGCTGTCGATTCGGCTTGACGAGACCCTCGTCACCACGACGATGCGGACGCCTGGCCACGACCTCGAACTCGCCGTCGGCTTCTGCTTCACCGAGGGCTTGCTGCACGACGCACCCGTCGTTGAGGTGCGTCACTGCGCAGGCGTGCGGTGCGGCCGCGCCTTCGGGACGGCCACGCTCGGTACCGATGAACTGACGCGAAGCAACACCGTCGTCGTCCGGACAGGCGGCCGGGCGCCGGTGCCGACACCGCGCCTCGGAACCACCTCGTCGAGTTGCGGATGGTGCGGCAGTGCGCAACTCGAAGCCTTGATCGCGCGCCTCACACCGGTCCACGCGGGGAAGATGATGGATCGAGCCACCCTGATGAAGGTCGCCGACCGGGCGCGGGCGCAACAGGGCCTGTTCCGCGACACCGGCGCATCGCACGGTGCCGCTGCGTTCGACAGTGACGCCAACATCGTTGTCCTGCGAGAGGACGTCGGCCGACACAACGCCGTCGACAAGGTCGTCGGCAGGTTGCATCTCGACGGCGGGACGAGGGTGCCGCCCGACTGGGGTCTTTTCGTGAGCGGGCGCGCCAGCATCGAGATGGTCCAGAAGGCGTGGGCAGCGGGTTTCGGCACACTGATCGCCGTCAGTGCACCCACCGCGCTTGCCGTCGAAGCCGCACGTCGGGCCGGCATGACGTTGGCAGGTTTCGTGCGAGACACGGGATTCAACATCTACGCGCCTGCTCCATGACCGGCTGGTCGTATCACACCTGGCAGCTGGTCGGGACGGGGAGATTCGAACTCCCGGCCTCCTACCCCCAAACCTGAAAGGCAATATCGTTGAGATCCGGCCCGTACCGGACCATACCGTCTAGCAGGGACGACGCGTGGACGGGTTGACACTGTCCGCACAGGCTGACACAGGCCGGTGCACCTCGGATTGATGCACCCCTCTGATACATCGAATGCTCGCCGACGACCTCCTGCCAGCGGCAGCACGACCCACGGCGCGACGTATCAACAGCCTTCAGATGTATCAGCAACGGGCTGATGTATCAGCGGATCATTTTGCAGAAGTCAGAGGGTCGCAGACGCCGCCGACGCCCTCGGTTCGTCGGTCTCAAGGTTCAAGTGGAAATGCCAAGGGCGCATTCTGCGGTGGCCAGATCACTCCAACATCCTCCCTGCCGGAAGTCCAGCGCGGCGCCCAGCGTTTCGGATTGGGATTATCGCTTGGGTCGGGAACGCCGTGCACGCCCTGGTGGAGGGAGGTTGTTGATTCCTTCGTGCGATGGCTTCAGCCAGCAGGGATGTTGGCGATGTAGCGAGGTGGCAGGTGACAGGATCAGTATTCGTGGCGGTGGTGGAATCCGCGTGCCCGGATGCGGCAGGAACGCGTGGACTGAGGCCGAATGTTGATTTGAGGGAGGCAAGACGTAGTCACCCGACCGAACCACAGCCCGGCATTCGCGGCACGAGCCTGAAGGATTACCTTGCCGTCCACATTCACGATCTTCTCTTTGCGGCGTGACCTGACTGATAACGCTTCCGGTAATCACCGCCACGACGCTGGCGGACGCGTGCGGCCCGTATGCCGGTGATCGCCCCGGCTCGCTCGGACAGGTGATCTCCGATCACCGCCATAAGGGCAGATCATGCATGTGATCGACGCGAACGAGGTCGTAGTAAGCGTGTGTTTCGATTACATCCACATCAATCCAAGCGTGACGCCGCACTTTCCCAGAGTGGCGACGATGGATCAGTCGAACGAGTGGATCACCCACCGGAATCCGTACGTTCCGGAGGGGGTGACGTCCGTCGTTGACTTCCTGTCGTGCGTCGGTGTGGGTCGTTGTAGGTTGCCTCGACGCGGTTCTCGGGGCTGTCGGTGGTCTTGCTCAAGTGTTCGCTCGTGCGGGATCCGCCGGCGTCGCACACCCGTCGGTTTTTCGCCCGGGTAGTCGGTGTGATGGGGACCGAAGGTGTCTCCATCGAACTGATCCACATGTTCGCGCACCGGGTCGGCTCGGGATGGTGAAAGGCACGACCACGATCGGCGACGAGGTTGATGATTGGCCGATGATCCATGCGAAGGTGATGACCGACTTCGCCCAAAATGTGGGTGTTGCGGTGCGGATGGGCCGCGCCCCGGATGGTCGCGAATGTCAAGGCGTTTTGGGCCGACGTCGACGGGTGCCATTCTCGCGCGAAGTGCCTCGGTGAAGTGTCGGCGGGCGTTGCTGACGGCGAACGGGAGGGAGAGGATCCAACGCTCACCAGCGTCACGCCCGCTACCCAGGCCAGTGATGCCCAGTCGACGACGGCCAGGTCGGCCACGTAGGCGCGTGGCGCGATAGACCACACGACAACACCGCCGACGAAGGGTGTTTGGCATGATGGGGTCGTGGCCGATTCCAGTTCCGACCAGGCCGGGGGCATCAAACGAGCCAACGCAGCGCTCGAGGCGGTCGAACATGTCGTCTATCTGGGCATCGCAGCTCTGCTCGTTGCTGCTTCTCTCGTCTTGCTGGTAATCGCTGCCAAGGATCTTGCGGGAGTGATCGATGACTTCACTACCGACCCGGTCGTCGAAGCGCTCGACACGTTGTTGCTGCTGTTCATCTTCGTCGAGCTACTCGCTGCGGTTCGGATCACCATCGCCAAACGCGAACTCGTCGCCGAACCGTTCCTCCTCGTCGGCATCATCGCCTCGATCAAGGAGATCGTGGTGCTGTCGGTGAAAGCCGCTGAATCCATCGGGGAATGGCAAGTGTTCAGGGATCAGATGGTGGAGATCGCCGTCCTCGGCGTAGTCGTCTTGCTTCTCGGCGTGACGGCCTGGCTGCTCCGGATCAAAGAGCGCGAACCACAGGAAGGCGGAACGAACCCGGGCTGAGAGGGGGCATCCGTGCCATTCGAGGCGCGCTGCCTGCGTGAGATTCTGCGGGGTCATCGAGGCTTCAGTCAGCTGCACGTTCCGAGGACGGCGAGGGGTGGCGTGACGGTGGAGTCGATGAGGCGCCGCGGCATTGCGTTGTGTTCGAGCGGGGTGACATCTCTGACCGATGCTGGCGTCGGGCCATCGACAAGGGCAGCGGAGGATCGCAGCGCCAGTCCGCTTGTCGCTGCGACCTGCGAGTCTTCCGCTGCCGCTCGCCCGAATCCCCGCTCAGCAACTCGATGACCAAGTGGGTCGCAATCAGCGGGGTCGACTGTGTCGCCAACGTGTGACGCAGTTGGTGGGGGTGGACGTGGCCGATCCCGGCGATGCGTGCGCAGGCGGCGACGGCGCGCGAAACGCTGAACCGGTTGAGCACGACCGTCGTTGGAGATGAGTCGACCGGTGTCATCGGGGCCGGCCCACTGACGCCAGGTGCGGTGCTACTCGATCAGTGACGGGTGCGGCCTCGCGCCGAACTCCAGGCTCAACGCTGCGCTTCAGCAAGGCTCAGCGTTGCAGACGCGCAGCTCGGAAACGAGAGCACGCCAGGGCGTTGACGGTGCCAGCGCCGGCGGGTCGTCAGCATTGCCAATCCGTCCCCGTCAGGACATCCTGACAATGTGAGTGTGGTCGTAGTGCCCGATGCCCTTCCCCGAGAGCCGTTGGCGGCGCTGCGCCACGCCGAGCACCGTCGCCCTCACAGCAACTTGGCGGTCGCGCTCTCGGACCGGTCACGCCAGCGGCCGGC
>JAYUWK010000028.1:0-2521 GCA_043753895.1 Actinomycetota bacterium | reverse complement strand
GGAGAACAACTCCAACAACTCGGTCGGGACGCCGAGAATTTCGGCCTGCCCTTTGACGATCTCACCGAACACGACCCCGAACCGCTCCGTGAGTTGGGCGCGCAGGACGGATTGGTAGATGCCGCCGAGGGTGCGTTGGTAGCGCTTCAACATCCTGGCGTCCAACGCCAACCAGCGGCCATCCGCAGTCTGCACCTTCGCGGAGATCACGAGATGGGTGTGCAACTGCGGATCGTCCGCTCGACTGGTGGTCTGGCGGAACCCGGCAACCGTCAGACCTTGGGAGTCCGGATGCAAGCGGCCGCCGTTGGAGCGGATCCGTGTTGTTGATCCGAATCGTTCGAGATGAGACAACACAGCCTGGACCGCGACGTCATGCGCTTCTGCGAAACCGGTATCACCGGTCAGCCCCCACAACACACTCACCGACTTCGGGGCCGACACCGTCGCATCAAACCCGGCGACCGCGCGGATCACCTTCCCGTTCGCCAACGTCCGATCGACCATCGGCATACCGAGCATCGCGCCGGTGGTCGGGTCGTGGCCGGACAGGAGTCGCTCGAGCTGCTCCGTCGAGACCACGCCGTGCAGACCGAGGAGTGCGGCCTGGTTGCCGGCCCACTGCCCGGGAATCTCGCCGGGCGCGTCCGTCAGGTACTTCGTGTAGTACTTCGCCGTCGCTGCCGCGGTCGACGCGTACAGCGTCGTCACGCGAATCACGACACACTCCAACCCGTGGGCACCTGTCTGTTCTTTCCGGGGTGTGCTCTTTCAGAGGTCCTCGATCGACCTGCCATGGGTCAGTCCGATCCGAGGAGAGAAAGCTGGGTGCGATCAGTTGCGCGGGGCTTGCGTGCCGGTCGCTGCGCGGCAGTCGCGTCGGGAGTCGCGTCGGGAGTCGCGTTCGCTTGTCGTTGCTGGATCAGTTGGACGATGTGACCTGTGGTCACGTACTCATGCAGCGCGAACTTGGGGACGCGCAGTAGATCACCGAGACGTAGGCATGCGAGGCCGGTGGTGCCGCCGGTGGCGGTGTACTGCTTCGCCATCTCGTATGCCTTGGAGCGGCTGACGCGGAGGACGCGCGCGGCGTCCTCGACGGTCAGCATGATCGGCAGTTCGCGCCACTCGTCGATTGGTTCGCTCACAACGCGCCTCCTTTCAGTACATGCCTGTCGAAATCGGATTTCGTGACGGTCGTGTCTGACGAACTTCACGGAATTCGGACGACATCGGGGAACACCACGGTCCCCAAGGAGTTACAGAGAGCGATCCGCGCGAGGCGCAGCACATACGTCGGAATACGCATCTCGCCGGAGCGCGGTGGAGCGTCGGCCGCTGTCTCTGGCTAGTCGACGCGGCGATCAAGGTCGGTGAGGCACTTGGCGAAAGGTTCGGCAGCGGCCTCATCGCTCAGACCCGCTTCGCCGACGTCCACAACTGGGACGGTCCGCGTCATGCCGCGAACCTGCGGGGCGCATGAGGCGGCAGGCGGCACGCACCTCGCGCCGTCGATCGTCGTCAGGTGGCGGAGTCTCGCCCGAGGTGGATCCGGACGCGACGGTCGTCGTCATCGAACATGGCGACCTGTTCGAGCTGGGTGGCGAGCGCCTGGAGATATTGACGCAACGTCGAGACCCGGACGTCGTTGGAATGCCAGCGTTTGGAGATCGATCGACTGATCCCGTGCACTGTGGATCCGGGCAACAACGGGGCGATCGAGATCGGGGCGCCGTTCGCCGCGCAGATCGACCCGATCCGTTACAGCATTCCAAACCCCGCCCAACGAGCGCCCCGAGAGAGCCGTCGATGGATCGAGGATCAGGCCTTCGAGGCGTCGTCTATTGATCGCTGGTGCACCCGCGCGCCGAGGTGCTCGGCTGCCGCCTTGTCGGCGGATTGCCGGCGCGTCGAGTAGTGGTGGAGCATCACTTGGACGGTGTGGCCCTGGCGGCCGCTGACCGCTGCAGGGTTGAAGCCGGCGTCCATCAGTTCGCTGCTGGTCCACTTGCGCAGCGCGAGGATCGTTGCGTCGAAGCTGCCATCTGTGAGGTTGTACTCCTTGCGGAGCTGACGCATCCGGCGGGTGAGGAATTCCGGCCGGAGCGGCCTCCCACAATCTGGGTCGAGGCTGAACACGAACGCGTCTGGCGCCACAGTCGTGCGGAGCAGCTCGGCTCTATCGTCCATGGCCTTGAGGTGCTCACGGAGCAGAGCGACGGTGACCGAGTCAAGGCTGACTGATCGCCGGCTGCGGGTCTTGGTCTGCTTCTCGACAACGACGCCGCCGGCGTCGTTGATGGCGGTATCGACCATCAGTAGGTGGCGATCGAGGTTGAGGCGGTTGCGGCGCAGGCCGGACAGCTCACCTCGGCGCAGACCTGTGGTTGCGCCGAGCTTGAGGACTGGGGCGAGGATCTCGTCGTGTTCGTCGGCGGCATCGAGCAACCGGAGTAGATCCTCGATTTCAGGAGCGGTAGTTGGACGTGGAGTGTGCTTGCTAGCTGGGATCTCGAACCCG
>JAYUWK010000027.1:0-145689 GCA_043753895.1 Actinomycetota bacterium | reverse complement strand
ATCGCGTCGCGTAACCAGCGCAACGCGGCGCCTCCCGTGTCGTGATTGTTGGCGATGAGGTATGAGCCAGCACGCACACCGGGGATCGACGCCATCTGGCGGGCGACATCGGTCTTCTTGAACGGCACGGGCGCTGACACCCACGCTGGTCGCTCCACAGCAGGCACGAGCCGATGGCCCGACTGCCGGAGTCGGCGGGAACGGTGGAGCCCCATTGGCCTGTGATACCGACACCTGCGCACGCCGACGAATAGCCTGCGGCCGCAATCACCTCGGTGGCTAGATCGCAGATGCCACGCCACCACTGTCCGGGATCCTGTTCGGCCCCACCGTCGGCGCTGAGCGTGGTGTCGATCGATCGAAACGCCCCGGCCAGAACCACGCCTGCTTCGTCGACGGCAGCCACCTTGATCCCTCCGGTACCGAGGTCGATCGCGAGATACCAGCGTTGCTGCACGAGCAGGAAGTCTTGCCCAATCGTGCCCGTCGCCGTGCATCATCGGTCGGCAGATGTGCCAAGCTCGCAGGCATGAGCAGTTATCCCTATGCCGACCGATATCCCGTCCTGCGGGGCATGCCCAGCGAGGGCCGCGATCGAGGGGCGATTCTTGGCGAACTTCGCGAGATGTCCACCGAGGAGGACGCATTCTGGCGCACCGGCAAGGCCAGCGGGTCGTTCTACTGCGGCGACATGGACCACTACGCGTTCATGTCCGAGGCGTTCGGTCTCTACGGCCACATGAATGCGCTGCAGCGCGACGTGTGCCCGAGCGCGACGCGCTTCGAGGGTGAGATCATCGCGATGGGCCTCGATCTGTTCAACGCGTCTGCGATCACCGATGGCGATCCGGCGGGCATGGTCACCAGCGGTGGCAGCGGCAGCATTCTCCACGCGGTGTTGTCGTATCGCGATCATGCCGCGGCCACGAGGGGTATCACCCGTCCCAACTTCGTCAAGCCCGAGACCGGTCATCCAGCGTTCGACAAGGCCTGCCATCTGCTCGGTGTGGAGCTGCGCATCGCTCCAGTCGACGCGCTCTCGGCGCAGGTCGACGTGAACGCGATGGAGGCACTCATCGACGACCAGACCATCGCCATTCTCGGCTCGGCTTCCAACTACGGCTACGGCACCATCGATCCCATCGCCACGCTCGGCGAGGTCGCCTTGGCGCACGGCGTGGGTCTGCACGTCGACGGTTGCTTGGGCGGTTTCATCCTGCCGTTCGGCGAGCAGTTGGGCTATCCCATTCCTGCGTTCGACTTCCGGGTCCCAGGGGTCACCACCATTTCAGCTGACACACACAAGTACGGCTATGGACTGAAGGGAACTTCGCTGCTGCTGTTTTGCGACCGAGCGCTGCGCAACAGCCAATACTTCTTCCAGACCAACTGGACCGGCGGCAAGTACTGCTCGCCCGGCATCGACGGCTCGCGGTCGAGTGGTCTGCTGGCCGCGACGTGGGCGGGAATGGTGGCCACGGGTCGCACGGGGTACCTGCGGTACGCGGAGGAAATCTTCGCGGCTGCCGCTGCCATGCAGGAGGCCGTGCGCAGCCACCCCGAACTGCGCATGATCGGCGATCCCACGTATCTGTTCGCGTTCACGTCTGATGCGTTCGACATCTATCACGTGAACGATGCGTTACGTGCCCGCGGTTGGCGGATGAACGGTCTGCAGTACCCCAACGCGATCCACATGGCGGTCACCCGCCCGCAAACTCAGCCCGGTGTCGTCGATGCATGGGCCACCGATCTTGCGGCCGCGGTGGAATACGCCAACGCCAACCGCGACAAGCCCGCCAAAAGCAGTGGTATCTACGGTGGCGTGTCGGGTGGATGGACCGAAGAGGCTGACGACTTCATCCGCAACATCATGAGCGACATGCTCGACAAGCATCAGGGGCTGCCGCGCCCGTAATCGAGCCAGCATGAACGAATCCGCGCCTGCTGAGGTTGCGTCGGGTGAGACGGGCGAGAAGCGTACGACATACGTCGAGCTGTTCTTCGACCTCGTCTTCGTGTTCGCCATCACCCAACTCGCAGGACTACTGAAGCATCGCCACGATGGTGCCGGCTGGGTGCACGTCGCGTTAATGACGTGGATGGTGTGGTGGGCGTGGTCGTTGTACACATGGGCAGGCAACGCCATCGATTTGCAACGCACGTGGGCGCGTAGCGGTCTACTGATCGTCACCGCGTTCACGTTGGTGTTCGCACAAGCCATGCCGCAGGCCTTTGCCGAACGCGGTCAGCAGTTCGCCGTGGCATACGCGGTGGTGCGTCTGGCGGGCCTCGCATTGTATTGGTATGGCCTGCGTGACGATGCAGGCCAGCGCGCTGCGCTGCTCACCTTTCTGCCGATCTCCGCGATGGCTGCAGTGATCGTTCTCGTCGGAGGCTTCGTCAGCTTGTCGGCACGACCGTGGGTATGGGCGCTGGCCTTTCTGATCGACTTCGGCAGCACACTCGCTGCGGGTCGGGGTGAGTTCCACGTGTCGCCATCCCACTTCGCCGAACGGCATGCGCTCATCGTCATTATCGCATTGGGTGAATCCATCGTGTCGGTGGGCGTGGCAGGCAGCGAACTCGACCCGACCGCGGTTCGGTATGCCGCCGCCGGGAGCGCCTTCGTGGTGATTGCTCCGTTGTGGTGGGCGTACTTCGATTGGGTGCAGGGTGCGGCGGAGCGCCAATTGGTGATCACGCCGCCCGAGACACGCGGACGCATGGCCCGAGACCTGTTCACCTTCTTTCACCTGCCCTTCGTGGTCGGCACGGTGTTATTCGCTGTCGGTGTTATTCGCTGTCGGTGTGGAAGGAGCGGTGGCCGAGCCCTCGATGCCGTTCGAGCCGCTTCGCCGGTGGGCAATCGGAGCGGGCATCGTGCTCTACCTTTGCGGGTTCATCCTCTCGCACGCGCGCAGCGGTCATGGTTTGCTCGTGGAGCATGCGATCGGCGCGGTGATGGTTGCCGCGTTGGTGGCAGTGCTGGGACCTCGACTGAACTCGGTGTGGTTGCTCGCTATCCTTGCCGTGTCAGCGTCGGGATGACCGCCGTCGAATCCTTGCGACTGCACCGAAGTCCGTAACCCGCCCCCTCACGTGCGAACGCAGCGGCACCGCTCGCGAAGTAGCGCTCTACGGGCCCATGAGGGGCCGCTACAGCGCTACTTCCCCGGCCGGCGGGCGCGGGGCGGCGGTCAGAGAACGATGTGCCCGTACATCTCGCCGAGCGGGTCGCTGATCAATTCGAGGCGCACACCGTCGGGGTCGGGGAAATAAATCGACGATCCATCGATGTGCGCGTACGCGATGCCGGCAGCGTCGAGCTTGTCCTTGAGGTGCGCCCAACGCTCCGGCGCCACCGAGATGGCCAGGTGATGCAAGCCGCCGAGCACCTCTCGATACGGGCCGAGGTCGAGTCCGGGCAAATCGAAGAACGCCAGTCCGTTGCCGTTGCCGATGTCGAAGAAGAAGTGCGTCGATCCCTGATGGTCGCGATTCTCGAACATGTCGGTGAGCGGGAACTCGAGCAGGTCCTGATAGAAGCGCACCGTTGCCTCCACATCGGCACACAACAGGGCCACGTGGTGCACACCGCGAGCGGCCGACGCGGGTCGTTGGTCGTTGGGCAACATATGTGCGCTGCGAATGCGATCGCGCTCGGCGGTGAGTTGGTCACGGTCGTTCATGATGAGCTCGCTTCGGTGGGGAGGTCAGGCACCCAGTGTGCCCCATTGATGTGGCTTCCGCCATCGACGAACAATGTGTTTCCGGTGAGGTAGTGGGCGTCGTCGCTCGCGAGGAACACCGCAACCGGAGCGATGTCGCGTTCGGGATCGCCGAGGTAGCCCATCGGGTTGGCCGAGTCGGCCGTGGCCACCAGTTCAGGATTGCGTGCAGCGACGGCGCGAAAGGCTGCGCTCTTCGCGGCTGGGCAGATCACGTTGACGACGATGCCGTGCGGTGCCCACTCGCGCGCTGTGGTGCGCGAGAGCGAGCGCAACGCCTCTTTGGCCACGTTGTACTCGGCAGTACCGATGTGCGCGTTCACGCCATTCAGTGAGCAGAGGTTGATGATGTTGCCGCGGCCCTGGGCCTTCATCACGGGGAACGCTGCCTGCATCGCCCACAGCGGTCCGTAGAAACCCACGCCGAAGCCGTGCTCGAAGTTGGCGTCACGCTTGAACTCGACCCGGCTCAACGAACCGCCACCCCATGCGTTGTTCACGAGGATGTCGACGGTGCCCCAGCGCGCTTGAGCCGCCGCGATCATCGCGACGACCTGGTCCTTGTTCGAGACATCGGTGGGTTGGTCGACGGCATCGACACCGAACTCCTCGCGCAGTTCGCCAGCGATGCGGGCACCCGCCGCGGCGTTCACGTCGGCAACCATCACCTTGGCGCCCTCGGCTGCGAACCGGCGCGCAATGCCGTACCCGATGCCGTCGCCAGCGCCAGTGATGACGGCCACCCGATCCTGTAGTCGTGCCATGAGGTCTCCCACTCGCGCTTCGCAGTTGTGCTGCTCAGGCGCATAGTAGGTCGGCTGCGTCACACGGTGGAGGGTCGTCCCAGCGAGACGAGCCCGGCGACCGCAAACGCGGGCAGCACCACCGTGGCCCAGGCGAGACCGAATGAGTCCGACAGCGTGCCGAGCAGCAGCGGCCCGAAGGTGACCCCGACGCCGGAGGCCACTGCAGTGACCCGACCGAGCATGTTGGTGTCGTCGTGAAGTTCGAAGATGCGCGACACCGACAGCGGATAGACGGGCGAAAGAAACACGCCGAGACCGGTGAGCCCGATGATGCGCACGGCGAGGCCAGGCCCGATGAGGAACGGAGCGAGGAAGCCGAGCGCGCCGATGAACGACAGCATCAGCAACTGCTGCTCATCGATGCGATCAAGCAACTTCGTAAGGGTCAGCCGACCAACGAACATACCGATGAAGAAGCCAATGGTGAGTGACGCAGCTGTGCCTTTGGATGCGTGACCCAGGTCGCGCATGATCGACGACGCCCAGATGACCGTCCCGATCTCGAGCATGACGCCGAAGACGAGCACCAACCACCGCCTCGCCAGCAACGGGACCCGCGCGAGGTGGGCGAGCTTGGCCGGTTGCTCGACTGCGGTGCTCGGCACCGGGGCGCGGCCCGCAGTGATGGTGATGGCCGCTCCGATGAGCAGAACCGGCGCGAGGTATGCGACCCGCCAGCTGATGGCGACGGCTGCGGCGAGGCTGACAGCCAGTGGAAGAAGCGTCGACGAGACCATCGGAAACGCGTTGAGCGTGGACATCGTCTGCGTCGGTGCCTGCGGTTGGTGGGCAAACACCACAGCGGGGACCACGATGACGAGTAACGCGGCGCCAGCACCCGTGATCACTGCGCCCGTGAGTGTGAGCGCGGGGGACTGGCCGACGCCGAACAACACCGCGCCACCGGTCATGCAGAGTGTCGCGATGCTCAGCAGAACCCTGTTGCTGAACGCTGCCAACAAGCGATTGCCGAACAGCGCGAGCGCCAACAGACAGAACCCGAACATCGCGCCGTGCAACGCACCAATGCTTGCCGACAGGTGCAGATCGTCGCGGAGCTGTGGCAGGATCGCGCCGTAACCGAGGCTCCAGGACAGCAGCGCGTAACCAAGACCGATACCCAGTGTCAATCGGTCCCAACGCACCGCACCGAGGCTACGGGCACGCTCGCACGGCGCACCTGTCAACAGCGAAACGCCCAATTTGACGGCATTCCCGCTAGCATCAGCGGTGCTTCGTTGCCGACTCTGGTGACTTGCGGTCGAGTGCAGCGCCTCAGGCGCACGATTTTGTTCCATTGAGCGGACAGCCATGCATCAACGGCCAACCGATTTGGAAGGAAATCCATGACCACCACCACCCCCTCGTCCGGCGCGTCGCGTCGCAACCCTCGTCGCCGCGGTCCCCGCGACAACGCAGTCGGCGAGCCCCGTCGCCCGTCTACTCCTGGTGCCGCACATGCGGCATCGAATGATTCAGTGAACCTGTCGCCATCCACGGCCCCCGTGCCCGACGCGGCCGACTTCACCGTGCTCAACGTGCCCACCCCCATCGTGAACGCGCTCAGCCGCCTCGGCGTGACCGCCCCGTTCCCGATCCAGACCGCAACCCTGCCCGACTCATTGGCAGGCCGCGATGTACTCGGTCGTGGCAAGACCGGCAGCGGCAAGACCATCGCGTTCGCCATTCCCACGGTAGTACGCCTCGCCAACTCCGGCGGCCGTCGCGAGACCAAGCGCCCCCGCGCGCTCATCCTGGTACCCACCCGCGAGCTCGCCAACCAGGTTGCCGAGACGTTGTTGCCGATCGCGAATGCGATGTCGTTGAAGGTCACCACCGTGTTCGGCGGCGTCGGCCAGGGCCCGCAGGTCACTGCGCTGCGCCTCGGCGTCGACATCCTCGTGGCTTGCCCCGGCCGCCTGGAGGACCTCATCTCACAGCGGCACTGCCGACTCGATCAGGTGGAGGTCACCGTGCTCGACGAGGCCGATCACATGGCTGACCTCGGATTCCTCCCGGCCGTCAAGCGGCTGCTCGATCAGACGCCGCAAGGCGGGCAGCGACTGTTGTTCTCGGCCACGCTCGACAACGGCATCGATGTCCTCGTACGCCGCTACCTCAGTAATCCCGTCGTTCACTCGGTGGACCCCGAGATCGCCCCCGTCTCGACGATGACGCACCATGTCTTTGCTGTGAGTGCCGCTGACAAGCCCACCGTCATCCGTGAGCTTGCGCAGGGCGCAGATCGTTCTCTGCTGTTCACCCGCACCAAGCACGGCGCGAAGAAGCTCGCCAAGCAGCTCACCGCGGCGGGCATTCCTGCCGTCGAGATGCACGGCAACCTCTCGCAGAACGCGCGCGAGCGCAACCTCGAGTCGTTCTCGGCGGGCACCACTCGCGTGCTCGTCGCGACCGACATCGCCGCGCGCGGCATCCATGTCGACGACATTGCACTCGTGGTGCACGTGGACCCACCGGCCGAGCACAAGGCGTATCTGCACCGTTCGGGTCGCACCGCACGCGCCGGGGCCGAAGGCGTGGTCGTCACGTTGATGACACCCGATCAGGTCGGCGACGTGAAGTCGTTGGCGAAGGCCGCACGGATCGAGCCGATCATCACCCGTATCGGGCCGGGTCACTCGATGCTCGAGGGCCTCGTCGGCCCCGCAGCGGAATACGTGAAGCCCTCGGCCGTTGCGTACGAAGAGTCGGCCGCACGTGGTCCCCGCCAGCCGGCACAGCACCGCGGTGCGCGCCAGGGTTCTTCGCATTCGGGCTCGGGTCGTCAGGGTTCTGGTCGCTCTGGTTCTGGTCGCTCGCGCTGATACGGCGATCTAGAGTGCTGGGCAATGTCCAGCACTCCTAAGAGCCTCGGGCTCGATACAGACCTTCACCAATACCTCGTTGCTCACGGCACACCACCCGATGCGGTGCTGCAACGGCTCGCTGACGACACGAGCGCGATGGGTCCCATTGCGCGCATGCAGATCGCTCCGGAGCAGGGCGCGTTCCTCACGATGTTGGCGAACATGCTCGGCGCTCAGCTCATCGTTGAGGTCGGCACGTTCACCGGCTATTCGTCGGTGTGTCTGGCGCGCGGGCTCGTTGCCGGCGGGCGTCTCATCTGTTGCGACGTGAGCGCCGAGTTCACGGCACGTGCCGTGCAGGCGTGGCAGGAGGCCGGCCTCAACGACCGCGTCGAGCTGCGTCTCGCACCCGGTGCCGACACGCTGCGCGCGATGCCGCTCGACGACCCCATCGACCTCGCGTTCATCGACGCCGACAAGTCGGGCTACGCCGTGTACTACGAAGAGATCCTGCAGCGCATGCGCTCGGGTGGTGTGATTGCGGTCGACAACGTGTTGTGGTCGGGACGCATCATCGACGCGTCCGACACCACAGCCGACACGATGGCGCTGCGCGGGTTCAACGACATGGTGATGGCTGACGACCGTGTCGACTGCGTGATGTTGCCGATCGCCGATGGCCTCACGCTCTGCCGGAAACGTTGAGCACCGATCTACCGTGGACGGCGTGAGCGATTTCGAAGAGATCATCGACGGCGACACAGTGTGGCGGTTCGAGCGGGCGTTCCTGCAGTCCAACTGGACGTGCATCTGGGGACGCGGTTGCCAGGGGATTCTCGACCAGCCGGCCGAGCACCTGAACCAGGGGTGCTGTTCGGTGGGCGCTGAGATCGATGGTGACGACGAAGCTCGCCTGGTCGACGCGAGTACGGCAGCGCTGCGCCCCGATCGGTTCCAGTATTTCGCAGAGGCTCACGACGGGGGAGTGTTCAGCAACGACGAGCACACCAACACCCGTGTGATCGACGATGCGTGCATCTTCCTCAATCGGCCCGGGTTCGCGGGGGGCGAGGGATGCGCACTGCACATCGCAGCACTCGAGGCCGACGAGTCACCCATCGACTGGAAGCCCTCGGTCTGCTGGCAGCTACCGATTCGCGTTGATTGGGCGATGCGCGACGATGGCACCGAACTGGCTGAGGTGCGCGGCTGGCGGCGCGCCGACTGGGGCGACGAAGGCGACACGATGGCATGGTGCTGCACAGAGTCGCCCGAAGCATTCGTGGGCATTGAGATGGTGATCGATTCATTGGCCGAGGAGATCGAGGCCATCGCCGGCGTCGCCGTTGCGGTCGAACTCCGACGCCGGCTCACTGCCCCGTGACATGATCGAGTCGTGAATGTTGACGACCTCCTCCGCGGCCGCCATGCCGCCAGTGCCGACGCGCTGATCCGCCACGTCGTACCAGGCACTGACCTCATCGTTCCTATCGCCAACGGCGAGCCCGTCACACTGCTCGACGCCGTCGAGCGAGCGGCCGATCAGCTGCAGGGCGTGACCGTGCACCAGATGCATGCCCTGCATGATCGACCAATGATGCACGGAGCGTTCGGAGATCGGTTGGTGCACCGCTCGTACTTCCTCTCGCACATCACCCGGCCGTGTTTTCAGGCCGGCACCGTCGACCTCGTGCCCAATCATTTCTCCGAGGTCTACGACGTGCTCCGTCGGCGGGCGCCGAAGCCGCTCGTGATTGCGTCGGTCTCGCCGCCTGATCGACACGGCAACTTCTCGCTCGGCGTGAGTGCCGACTACGCGGGCAGCTTCATCGGTCGCGCCCCGTTCTTCGTCGAGGTCAACCAGCAGATGCCGCGCACCACGGGTCGCAACCAAATCCACGTGTCGCAGGTGGTCGGGTGGGTCGATGCCGACTACCCGCTGCTCGAGGTGTCACCCATCGAACCCAGCGAAACCGATCGACGCATCGGCGCATTCGTGGCCGAGCGTGTGCCCAACGGTTGCACCATCCAGGCAGGTATCGGGGCGATTCCCAACAGTGTGCTCGCCCAACTCGACGGTCATGTAAACCTCGGTGTGCACACCGAACTCATCTCCGACGGTCTTATCGATCTCATCGAGGCGGGCGTGATCACCGGAGTCAACAAGGCCAACAATCGCCTCAAGGTGATCGGCACATTCGCGCTCGGTACGCAGCGCCTCTACGACTTCGTGCACGACAACCCCACCATCGAAATGTGGTCGGCGCGTTACGTGAACGATCCGCGTGTGATCTCGCGCGAACCCAACTTCGTGTCGATCAATGCCAGCCTCGCCGTCGACTTCCTCGGTCAATGCGCGAGCGAGACCATCCAGGGTCACTACTACTCATCGTCGGGCGGGCAGAGCGACTTCGCCCGCGGAGCGGCCTACAGCGATGGTGGCCAGAGCTTCATCGTCATGCAATCCACTGCGAAGAACGGTGAGATCAGCCGCATCGTTCCGCAACTCGCGGCCGGCGACGTGGTGACAACGCAGAAGAACACCGTCGACAAGATCGTCACCGAGTTCGGTGTGGCCGAACTGCGCGGGCGATCGATTCGTGAACGCTCTCGCGCGCTGATCAACGTGGCGCATCCCAAGTTTCGCGAGGAGCTCGAACGATCCGCGCACGCGCTCCGTTATCTGTAGTCAACCATCGGCGTGGGTGAGCAACAGTTCGCGATAGCTGCCTTTGTCGGCATCGGCACTCTCTGTGGAGGTCATGAAGTCACGCAGGATCTCGGCGAAGCGTTCGGGCTGCTCGGCGTGTGGGAAATGGGTGGCACCCGGCATGATCACCAACGTGCTCCCCGGGATGGCTTCGTGCGCGGCGTAAGCGTGACTGACCGGGATGATGTCGTCCCGGTCGCCCCACACGATGAGTGTGGGCACCGCAGCTGCGAGGTATAGACGGTCGAGAGCGCTGACCGTCTGACCACCGGGGTCGATGACCGACTTGAGCGTGCGTACGAACGCTTTACGGTTGGGCGAGTCGGCCAGCGACGCGTACGACCGCCACATCTCGTCGACGCGCACGGAACGAACACCGATCCGGCCGAGCAGTTGCCCAACCCGGTTGCCCTGATCGCGCACGAACGGCGGGAAGAGCAGCGGCATCACGTACTCCGCTCCGGGGAAGGTGAGCCAACGGAGCAGCCAACTGACCTCGCGGCCGAGACCGCCACTGCCCACGAGGATCATGCGCTCGCAGCAATCGGGATGCTGATAGGCGAGTTGCATCGCCACGCCACCGCCGAAGGACTGCCCCACCACCGTGGCGCTGGGGACGTCGAGCACGCGGAGCAGATCACGGATGCCGCTGGCGAACGCGCCGAGGGAATAGTCGCCCATCGGCTTGGCCGACTCGCCATGGCCGAGCAGATCGGGGGCGATCACGGTGTAGTCGTCGGCGAGGAGCTTCATCACCTCTTTCCACGTACGCGAACTACCGGCGATGCCATGCAGGAGCAGGATCACCGGACCATTGCCAGCGCGGCGATAACCCACGTCGTGGCCGTGGATGGACACGTGCTGCAGATCAAATGTTGTCATGATTCATTGTGGGCCGAGTGAGGCCGTCGCGTCGAGAGGAAAAGGTCCCAGCGTCCCTTTCTCGAACGGCGATTCAGCGAATGGGGTGAGCTACGGTCGGCGCCATGCGCACTCCCATCTGTGACACGCTTGGCATCGAGTTTCCTCTATTCGCCTTCTCGCACTGCCGCGATGTCGTGGCAGCGGTGAGCCGAGCGGGAGGCTACGGCGTGCTCGGTGCGCTCGCCTTCAGTCCTGACCAGCTCGAGATCGAGCTGAGCTGGATCGACGAACACGTTGGTGGCAAGCCCTACGGCGTCGACTTCGCGATGCCCGAGAAGTTCGTCGGTAAAGGCGATGGTGCGTTCAGCCTGGAGTACTTGCAGTCGTTGATCCCCGAGGAACACCGCGACTTCGTCGAGATGATCCTCGCCGATCATCACATCCCGCAAATGCCCGATGGCGTGGAGGGCACGATGAAAGCCGCTGGACTCGGTGTGGAGGTCGAAGGGCCCGGCCAGGTCGACATCGCGCTGCGTCATCCGGTGTCGATGCTCGTGAACGCGCTCGGCCCGCCGCCTGCGTACGCGATCGATGCCGCGCACAGCAAGGGCGTACTGGTCGGTGCGTTGTGCGGATCACCGCGGCACGCGATCAAGAACGTGGAACTCGGTGTCGACGTGCTGATTGCACAGGGCACCGAAGCGGGTGGTCATTGCGGTGAGATCTCCACGATGGTGCTCATCCCCGAAGTCGTCGACACCGTCGGCCCAGACATTCCCGTGCTCGCTGCGGGTGGAATCGGCCGTGGCCGGCAGATGGCTGCCGCGATGGCGCTGGGGGCGCAGGGTGCGTGGACCGGCTCGATCTGGCTCACCGTTGCCGAAGCCGATACCCAGCCGTGGGTGGTGGAGAACCTGCTCGCAGCAGGTTTCACCGACACCGTGCGGTCGCGCTCGATGACAGGCAAGCCGGCGCGCCAGTTGCGCACCGACTGGACGCAGGCATGGGAGGCCCCCGATGCGCCGTCTCCACTGCCGATGCCATTGCAGGGCATCCTGTACGCGCCTGCCGCACATCGCTTCTCACGAGCACGCTCGAAGGAACTCGGTGGCTCGCCTGTTGGTCAGATCGTCGGCCTGATGAATTCGGTACGCCCGGCCAAGGACGTGGTGTACGACATCGTCGAGGAGTGGATCGAGACCAACCAGCGCATCGCGCGCAGCGTCTCCGGCGACTGAGCCCCCTCACCCACGTGCATCCCGTCCCCGGGGTGTGGAGGATTAGCCACCGCTGTGGGGGCTGAGTGACCACACCCTCGGGCGATCCCCTTCGCCTCGGGCGCGGGCCTTGCCCGTGCGTACGGTTCGTGCATGACCAACGAGGAGCTCATGTCCGTCGCCTGCCCGATCATCCGTGACACCGGATGGGCGTATTACTTTGCCCCTGCCACGCTCGCGCGGGGGGCCGAGCTCGGACTTGATCCGGTGCAGTTCTACGTGATGGGTCGCGGCGGCGTGTTGGGCGATGTGGAGTCGTCGGTGGTTGCCGCCGCGTTCGGGTACTTCAACCCGGCCATCATCGCCGGTGGATGGGCGGCGGGCAGCGCGCTGGTGGCCCCGCGGGTCGCCGGACGCGAGTATGCGCAGTGCTGCGCGGAGCATGGTCGCGCGAAGCTCTCGTGCCTTGCCGGGCTCGAGGGGTTCGTGGCTGCAGCCGATGCCATCAACGCGGCGGCTGATCCAACAGGGCTCGCGCTGTACGCCGCCGCATCAGCAGAGACGTTGGCAGACGACGCGCCGGGACGTGCGGCGCAACTCCTCGCCCTCCTTCGCGAGTTCCGCGGCAGCGCGCACCTGATCGCACTGCGCGCCGTCGGTATCGACAGCAAGACCGCACACTTCGTGAAGCGCCCCGGCGATGTCGCGATGTTCGGATGGAGCGACGCCGATTCTCCCGAGATTACCGAGGTCACCCACGCGCAGATGGCCGAGGCTGAGGCACTGACCGACACCATCGTTGCACCGGCCTACGCGGTGCTCGATGCGTCGTCTCGGGACGCCTTCGTCACCGCATTGCACGCGGTGCAACAGGCGCTCGCCTCATGAACACCGACGATCACGCGCGCGAGGTCACCCGACGAGATGGGCAGGAACAAGCCAAGCAGCGCCTACGAAGGCTGATCTGCGATGGGCTTGAGTCTGGGGTCGGCAGGGCCGCAACCCAGGACGTGCTCGCTGAACTTCGTTCCCGGGCCTTCGACAGCGATTTGTGACCGTCGCTCGGCTGCGGCCGGCCCTCGTGGGCTCCCCACCTCGTCAATAGGACGCGGCTCGTGGTTACAGCACCTTCCAGCGCATCCATGGGGCGGAGTTGAAGAAGCTCGCCACCACGCTGCCGGGGGCCACGATCTCGTCACACATCTGTTGCAGTTCGTCGGTCAGCGTCATCTCGAGCACGGGCAGCAGACCGACCAACTGGGCAACGTTCTTGGGCCCGATGATCGGCGCCGTGATACCGGGCTGATCCTTCACGAAGCAGATCGCGAGCTGCGCGGGATCCATGCCGAGCGAGCGGGCCATGGCTGCGAACTGGTTGCCGACCTCGACCCCACGGGCCGATACACGCTCGGCATAAATGCCGCCGCGCGCAGCGACGCGCGAATCAGCAGGCGGTGAGTCAGCGCTGGAATAGCGACCAGCGAGCATGCCCATTGCGAGCGGCGACCAGGCGAGCACGCCGAGCCCGTGTCGCTGACAGGCGGGGAGCAGTTCGTTCTCGACGCGGCGGTCGAGCAGGTTGTACGGGCTCTGCTCGCACACGAATCGGGCCAGGCCGCGCTGCTCGCTGGTCATCACACCCTCGACCACATGCCATGCCGGCGCGGTGGAACTGCCGATGTAGCGCACCTTGCCGACGCGTACGAGATCGTCGAGCGCGCCGAGTGTCTCGGTGAGCGGAATGGTCATATCGGGTCGGTGCAGTTGGTACAGATCGATGTGGTCAACACCGAGCCGGTTCAGCGACTCGTCGCAGGCGCGCATGATGTGCAACCTAGAGTTGCCACGGTCGTTGGGGCCGGGACCAGTGGGGTAGTGCACCTTGGTGGCCACGAGGACATCGTCGCGACGACCACTGAGCTGCAATGCCTCGCCGACGATGCGCTCGGACTCGCCGGCCGCATAGCTGTTCGAGGTATCGATGAGATTGATGCCTGCATCGATGGCGGCGTGGATCATCCGGATTGATTCGTCGCGCGGGGTGGGATTGACGAGGTTGTCGGTGCCGAGCGCAAGCGGTGACACCATCACGCCGGTTCGGCCGAGGGAGCGGTATTCCATGGTCGCGCTCCGTTCAGACGGCCGTGTAGCCGGCATCGACGGCAACGAGTGCGCCGGTCATGTAGCTCGCTGCATCGGAGGCGAGGAAGAGTACGACGCGGCCGATCTCCTCGGGTTGGGCGAGACGGCCCATCGGGATGGTGGCGTCGGCCATGTTGGCCAGGTATTCGTCGGTGACGGCAACGGTGCGCTCGGACCGCAGCATCGGCGTGTCGACTTCGCCGGGGCAGACGCCGTTCACTCGGATGCCGTCTCGTGCGTGATCGAGCGCGAGCGCACGAGTGAGTTGGTGGATGGCACCCTTGCTCGCGCAGTACGCGACGTGGCCCTTGCCGCCGACATCACCCCAGATGGAACCGAAGTTGACGATGGCGCCCTTGCCCTGCGCCTTCATCACACGCACAGCGGCGCGACATAGGAAGAACGTTCCACTCACATTCACCGACATCACCCGCAGCCAGTCGGCATCGCTGGTGTTGTCGGCATCGGCGCGCACGATGGTGCCGGCGGCGTTCACCAACACGTCGAGCCGGCCGAACGTCTTGACGGCTTGTGCGACCGCTGCATCGCAGAACTCGGAATCGGAAATATCGCCCACCACAGCCAGCCCGTCGATGTCCTCGGCGGTAGCCGCGGCGCCCTCGGCATTGCGGTCGACCACTACGACGCGGTCGCCCTCAGCGGCGAACAAACGCGCCGTTGCGGCTCCCATTCCCGAGGCCGCACCGGTCACCATCACAACTCTGTCCATGGCGTTCG
This sequence comes from Actinomycetota bacterium, assembly GCA_043753895.1. Lineage (GTDB taxonomy): Bacteria > Actinomycetota > Acidimicrobiia > Acidimicrobiales > Ilumatobacteraceae > WLMZ01. Next base: position 130,674 of record JAYUWK010000027.1, on the reverse strand, counting down.
ACGGTAGCAGGTGCTGCGTTTTCGGCTCCGGCCCGAGTGGACTGCTGCGCAGCGAAGGGGTTGTCGCCGCAGCTCTTGAAGGCGAACACGCTCGCAACGATGAGCGCGACCGCAACGATGATGAGCGGCACGCGCGACCGACGTCGATGGCGACGTCTCCATCGACGGCTCGGACTGAGTCGGGGAACCGTGAGCCGTATGTGCGTCGGCGTGATGCGGTGAGTCAACCCTCCTGGGGGCGCAGTGGGGATCCAGGGAAGCGGCGCGGATGTGAGCGGGGGAGGCGGCAGCGACCCGGCGTGTGACGACGCACGGTCCCCTACGAGCATCGGCGGCGGTGGTGGAGGAGGCGGTGGTGGTGGTGGTGGTGGTGACGCCACTCGCGGAGGTGGCGGAGGGGACGGAGTCGGCGATGAGCTCGGCAGCGGGGGCAACGGTGAGGTGCGCGGCGGCGGCGTCGACTGCATCGGTGGCGCGAAGAACTGACCATCGGCGCCCGGCATCGCGCCAAGCCCTCGCGGTCCATCGTTCATCGTGTACCTACTCTTTTCCTGACCGATCCCGCACCGGTCGTCAGGAATGAATCGGCACGAATCGGGCGGTGCTTGAGCACAGAGTGTCACCTGCCATGATCAACACGTGACGCGTTTGCTCTCGCTCGCCGCCGGCACCCTGGCCGAGTTCGGCCCCGCTGACACGGTTCGCGCCGCTGCGGACGCAGGCTTCGACGCTGCAGGCATCTGGTTCGATGCGGATGAGTGGACACCCGCCGTTGCAACCGAGGTGCGCCGTCGACTCGACGACACTGGTTTGATTGCACTCGACATGGAGCCGGTGATGTTGTCCCCTGACGGCGATCACGGCGAAGCGCTTGTCGATGCTGCCGTTGCGCTCGGAGTGCGGTACGTGCTCGTGGCCAGCCTCGACGATGACCAGCACCGGGTGGTAATACGGCTGGGTCAACTTGCCGATCGGCTCGGCGACTCTGCAGTGCGGCTGGTGCTGGAGTTCCTGCCGAGCCTCGGTGTGCGCACGCTCGGCGATGCTGCATCGATCGTGGGCGCGGTCGCTCGGCCGGAAGTTGGCATTCTGATCGACAACTTGCATCTCGCCCGATCGGGCGCCACCCCTGGCGACATCGCCCTGTTCGATCCGAACCTGTTCCCGTACCTCCAGATATGCGATGCAGCGGCTGCACCGGCCGAGCCGGGCCGCCGTGGTCTGCTCGATGAGGCATTGCATCATCGGCTCCTTCCCGGGCAGGGAGCGCTCCCTCTCGATGCGTGCGTCGACGCGGTGCCGGCAGTGCCGCTGTCGTTCGAGATCCGTTCGAAGGCGTTGCGCGCTCAGTATCCCGATGCAACGGATCGTGCGCGCGCCGTGTGGGCGACAGCACGTCGTTGGCGATGAATCTCAGCGACCCTCGACACCCCGCCATGAATCGGTGATACTTTGCCGGTGACCGACGAGCTCACCGGGCAGACAGTGGAGTTGTTGCAGACGATGATCCGCAACGCCTGTGTCAACGATGGCAGCGCGGAATCGGGCTACGAGTTTCGATCAGCCGATGTGCTCGAGTCGTTCCTCGAGGATGTGGGCGTCGCGATGGAACGGTTCGAGCCGAGCCCTGGGCGTACGTCGCTCGTTGCGCGCATCGAGGGATCCGACCCGACGGCGCCGAGTGTGTGTCTGATGGGCCACACCGACGTCGTGCCCGTGAACCCGTCGGGATGGAGTCGCGATCCCTTCGGCGGTGAACTCGTGAACGGTGAGGTCTGGGGACGCGGCGCGGTCGACATGCTCAACCTCACAGCGTCGATGGCAGTGGCGGTTCGACACCTCGCTGCAGGTGGGTTCCGGCCGCAAGGCGACCTGATCTTTCTTGCCGTGGCCGACGAGGAATCCGGTTCGAAGCATGGTGCACAGTGGTTGGCCGATCATGCAGCCGACGCAATCCGCGCCGACTACGTGCTCACCGAGAACGGCGGACTTCACAGCGGTCCGTCCGACGCACCGTTCGTCGGGATGAGCGTCGGCGAAAAGGGAGTCGCGTGGCGACGGTTGCGTGTGCGTGGTGTGCCGGGCCATGGCTCGGCACCGTTCCGCACGAGCAACGCTTTGGTGAAGGCGTCGGCCATCATTCAGCGCCTTGCTGCCTACGCGCCGGCGCCGCGCCTGCACGAGCTGTGGCGTGAGCAACTCGACACCATGCCGCTCGACGATGATGCCAAGCGAGCCATGCTCGACCCCTCGCAACTCGACGACATTCTCGCCGCGATGCCGAATCCGGCTGTCGCTCGGCATCTGCACGCCTGCACGCACACCACGTTCTCGTGCAATGTGATCGAAGGGCGGATGAAGACCAACGTCATCCCCGACACCATCGATATCGGCGTCGACATCCGCACATTGCCCGGCGAGATCGATGCCGATGTGCAGGCACACCTCGATGCTGCGCTCGGTGAGTTGGCCGCCGACGTGGAGTTCGAAATCGTGATGAACGACGCAGCCACCATCAGTCGCACCGACACACCCATGTGGGATTCGTTGCAGCGTGCGGTGTCGCGTCCGTTTCCTTCGGCGCGGTTGACGCCGCGGCTCATCGTCGGCTTCACCGACGCGCGCATCTTTCGAGCGATGGGCTCGGTGGCCTATGGCGCGGGGCTGTTCAGTCCCGAACTCGATGCCGGGGAATTCGGCTCGCGATTCCATGGCAACGACGAGCGCGTCGATGTGGAGTCACTCCGCTTGACCACGCAGCTCTGGCTCGACGTGGTGCGCGACCTCATCGGCTGAGTCGAGCCGCCAGGCGCAGGAGTTGTTCGTCGGCGTTGCGCGCGCCGATCAACGCGACACCGATGGGCAGACCATCGCTACGTGCAGCCGGCAGTGACAGGGTCGGTAGTCCGCCGAGACCGGCTGCACAGGTGAGGCGGACGGTCGCGGGGCGGAGTTGATCCTTCTGTTCGCGGGTGGCGTCGCGAAGCGGCGCGACCACGGGTGACGCGGGCAGCACGATGACCCCATCGTCGCCGAGCAGTTCGTCGAGTCGCTGGCGGGCGTCTCGGGCGGTGACCTCGGCGGTTGCTTCCTGCTCGGCCGTGATCTTGCTCGCGGCCGTAAATCGGGCCGTGATGCCCGGCCCGAGGTTGGGGCGTTCACCCATGATCCACTCGCCGTGGGTTCGCCAGCAATCGGCACCCTGCAGCACCCGGAAGGCCTCTGCCCACCCGGTGAGCACGTCGGGATCGAGCGCCAGTTCGCTCGACGTGCCGAACGTGTCAGCGAATGCCGACATCGCCGCATCGACTGCCGTGCGCGACTGCGCCTCGACCAGACTGAGCGCGCTCCGCCAGACGAGCAGTCGTGATGGTGGCGTCGGCTGAGCATCGGTCGGACAGAGCAGTACGTCGCCCACGGTGACCGACAATTGTGCATCGCGCGTGAGCCAGCCCACCGTGTCGAACCGCGGCGCGAGCGGCACACAACCGCGCAGCGATACCCGGCCGTGCGTGGGACGGAACCCGACGAGGCCGCAGTACGAAGCCGGGACGCGAATGGAGCCACCCGTGTCGGTGCCCAATCCGATATCAGCGTGGCCACCAGCCACCGCAGATGCCGAACCACACGACGAACCACCGCATGTGCGGTCCGGCGCAGCGGAGTTGACGGGCGTCCCCCAGTGCACGTTGGTGCCCGACAGGCTGTAGGCGAGTTCGTCGGTGACGGTCTTGCCAACCATCCGTGCGCCGGCATGGAGGAGATGAACAACGGCATCGGCGGTCTCGGTCGGTACCGGATGCGTGAGCGGCCATTGGGGCGTGCCCGCGCCGGTGGGCAGGCCGGCAACATCGAACATGTCCTTCACCGCCAGGGTGCGGCCCGAGAGTGAACTGCCGGTGAGTTCCGACACGCTCAGCGCAAAGTCGACGCGGCTGACGAAAGCCCCGAGCGGGTCGGCTGTGGCCCGTACGGCGGGCCAATGTTCAGAGCTCTTCATCGTCAAATCGTAGGTGCGTTGAGCCTCTGGACAGGGACTCGCCGGATGTTCATTCGGTGTCTACTCTGGCATCACGTGGAGTTCATCTTGGTGTCAACTCCCACGCCTACCGTTCCCGACCATGGAGACCACCCCGCGGCTTGACGACGTCGAGAAGTTTCCAGACCGTCGCAGCGCGTCCCCACGAGAGGTCGAGGTCGCGGCGTTCTTCGCCGCCCTGCGCACGGCTCAGGCCAGTTTCATGGAAGCGATCGGGAAGGCGCAGGCAGATCTGGGTAGCGAATCGGGCCAACTGTCGCAGGTCGCAGCCATCCAGGGTCGCCTGGCCCGGCAGTTCTTCGATGCCCAACGCTCGATCATGATGCGTCGCGCCGAGGTGGATGCCGAGGTGGCCCGCATCGGTGCAGTGGCCGAAGGTCAGGCACACGACTTGGTGGCCGCGGCTCGCGCCCGAGCGTTGGCCAGCGGCACTCGTGAGTGTTCTGCAGCTCACGTGCCGCGACGATTGAAACCGCGAGGTGCTGTCAGTGGGTCTGATGTGGTCGTCGCCGACCTAGAACTCTCACCTCGTTCGGCGCGACAAGAGATCGCAGTGCTCGGAGCTGCTGTCGTGCGGACCATGGCCGAAGCCGACTCGCTCGCACACGTGATCGACGAAGCCTTCGAGCCCGACGATCCCGACGGTGTCGCAGCCGAACGCCAACTGTCGCAGTTGCTCGACGAATGGTGGCGCGCCGAGAACCAAGAGGGTCGCGCCGTCATCGACGACGCCAACGCCCGCGCCGCGATGCGTCACCACGTCGCGGGCATTCAGGCAAGCGAGATCATCGATGACATCGTCGATGTGCCCGAGGTCGTCGAGGTCGAGGTCGAGGTCGAGGTCGAGGTCGAGGTCAAGGGCGCCGAGGTCAAGGTCGCCGAGGTCAAGGCTGCCGTCGTGCTCAATGATGCGGACGCAGCGGACGTTGACGAGGCCGATGCAGTCGCCGACGATGACGATGCCGTTGCTGTTGCCGAGGCCGTTGCCGTTGCTGTTCCCATTGCTGTTGCGATCGACCCCACTCCTGTTCACCTTCCGGCGCAGATGCTCGCCGCACTCGCCACCGCCGATCCCGCCGGACTGCAGTCACTACTCGCAGCGCTTTCCGAATCACTGGACCTACAACCCGCAGGAAACGTACGCGCAGAAACGATGGCGGCCGCTCTCGCTCCAGCGGTGCGGTCCAAGGATGATCTCGTCATTCGCGCCGATCGGGTCGATGCCATTGAGCGAACCGACAAGAGTGCGCCCGACGAGGTCTTCCGTACATTCTGGGTCAAAGACTCCGCTCCGGATCCCGACACGGGCGGCTGGGGCTGGATCCCGGTGCATGTCGTGCTGCCGATGATGGCCGTCACGTTCGTGCTCGCCCTCCTCATGGCGTGGATCGGCTGACGCCACATGTCCGGAATGAACGGCACGCCCATGAATGGCACTGCGATCAACGGCACGCATTCGTTGTCGATGTCTGCCACAGGCGATCATCACGACGAGCGTGCGCTGCAGGCCGAGTCATCTGGCCCAACAGCGCACGAGCCGTGGCCCGATGTGGCCCACGACGAACTCAAAGCCGAACGAATGCGTCTCGAGGCCGAGATTGCGAACGCAAAGTCACGGGCCGCCACCGCGCGGCATCGTGCTGCCGTGCGCGACACCGAGATGCGCGACGCATTGCGGGCCGAGATCGCAGCATCCAAGGAGGCGCTCACCGCAATGGAACGCGAACACGAGACGACCATTTCGATGGTGCGCGGAGCCGCGCAGGCCGAGGTCGATCGGATCCTCGCGGCAGCGCAACAGGTTGCGGCCGGCATGAACACCCCACGCGGCGGCCCAGAACAGGAGCAGGTGCATCATGCTGAGTGAAGCTGCTACGCCCGGTACCGTCGCGGCGCCAGCGACCGGATCGCTTCCGCCGCGGGCTGCGATTGCCCTGCTCACCTTGCAACTGCGGGCTGCGACGCAGGAAGCCGAATCGGCCGAGGCTGAAGAGACAGGTGCTGACCACGAGGCGGCCCGTGATCAGCTACGGGCACGTCTCGAGCCGCTGATGGCCGAACGACGTCAGGCACTCGACGCAGCGCTTGTGCAGGCACGGTCCGAGGCGTCGGATTCGGTTGCTCGAGCGCACCGCGCTGCGTCGGAGATCATCGTTGCGGCTTCTGCGCCGATCGTGGCCGCGTCGGCGCCGCTCGTTGTGCCCGCCGCAGCACAGACTCCTGTGGCTGCGGTCGAGGAAATGCTCGCCCCGGTCGTGGAGGCCGAGGTGCCTGCACCTGTCGAACCGATCGTGGCTCCCCTCGAGGAAATCAAACTGCCAGCAGGCACCATCATGGTGCCTGCGTCGGCATTCCCCCCGCCGCCGTCGCCACCCCCGCCGTTGGCATCACCAATCGCAGCGACTGTCGCCCAAGCAACTGTGAACTTGGTCATCGATGCCGAGGCATTCGCGAACGTGTTCGCAACGGTGTTCGCCACGCTGCTCGACGAGCGCCTCAATGCATGGAACGCGGGTCTGCCCGCAGCGCGACCGATGTACGCACCGGTGCCTATGCACGCCATTGCCCCCGCGCCGGCGAAGCAGTCGTTCTGGTCGCACGCCCGGCATCCCGACGTGTTGCTCATGGGCGCGGCCATGGTCATCGTTCTTGTCGTACTCGCCGCGTGGTTGGCCTGAGCAACACATGGAATTGACGATCATTCCCGAGGCCATCGACGCCGACGCGCCCGCGCCGCAACCGCGCAAGCTGGTTGCCACCGATGGACGCAGCGACCGCATCTTCCACAAGGGTGCGTCGTTCAGTGGCGTGTTGGTCATGGGCATCATGGTTGCCGTGGGGATGTTCCTTGCGATCGAGGCAGCGCAGGCCCTGCGCGTGACCGGCGTGTCATTCCTCACCACGGCCGAATGGCAGCCAGATCGCAACAAGTTCGGCATCGCTGCCGTCCTTCTCGGCACCGTGTTGATCGCGCTTGTTGCTGGCGCAATTGCGCTACCCATCGCCATCGCAACAGCGTTGTTCATCACCGAGGTCGCGCCCGTGTGGCTGAAGTCGTCGCTCGTCGCGTTGGTCGATCTCATGGCGGCGGTGCCCAGCGTTGTGTATGGCCTCTGGGGATTGTTTCTCTTGCAAGGAAACATTGTCGGGCTCTCGCGATGGATCAACGGTTGGTTCGGGTGGATTCCGTTCTTTGAAGTTGCCCGCGCCGACCCGAACAGCCCGCTGTCGAGTGCGAGCGTCTACACCGCATCCACATTCATCGCCGGCGTCGTCGTCGCGATGATGGTTATGCCCATCCAGTGCGTGGTCATGCGCGAGGTCTTTTCGCAGGTGCCAGGCGGCGAGCGCGAGGGCGCCTTCGCTCTCGGGTCCACCCGCTGGGGCATGATCCGCGTCGTCGCTCTGCCGTTCGGGCGCGGTGGCATCATCGGCGGCACCATGCTCGGCTTGGGCCGGGCGCTGGGCGAGACCATCGCCGTGTTGCTGATCATCTCGCCCCGCTTCGACATCAACTTCCACATTCTCGAAGCCGGCAGCAACTCGGTGTCCAGCCTGATTGCGCTGCGCTACAGCGAGTCGTCGGGCTTCGGTCTTTCGGCGCTGATGGCCGCAGGCCTTGCGCTGTTTGCGCTCACCCTCATCGTGAACTTCACCGCATCGTGGTTCGTTGCCAGGTCGCGCTCGGGAGCGAGTAGCGAAGCATGACCGACACGATCATGACTCCATCCGTGGGTGCCGACGACGCGAGCGCGCACCTCACCGTCCTACGCATCGACGTCGACGGTTTACACACCTCGTCGCCGCAGAACAACGAGAGCACGACCACGGTTATCCAGCAGCGTCCCGGTGGCTCCGGCGCTGCGTATCAGACGCGCCGGACTCTCGGACGGGTGTCACGTCAGGACCTGATGCTGATGGGTGGCGCGGGCTTCAGCGCGTTGTGCACCACGATGCTGCTGTTCGGTCGGCTCACCCCGATGGAGGGCACGCTCGGGTTCGTGGTGGTCGGCTTCGGGATATTCGTCGCCACCTATGCGGTGCTCGTATCGCTCACCGAGGACCGCCAAGCCGTGATCGACCGGGTCATGGCAGTCATGCTCACCTCGGCCGCGTTGTTGGCCGGTGGCGCACTGTTCTCCGTAGTGGTCTTCACCCTGTGGCGGGGTCGCGAGGCGTTACTGAAGTCGAACTTCTATCTCGAGGACATGAGCCGCACCGGCCCACTCGACCCGATCAGCCAAGGCGGTATTGCGCACGCCATCGTCGGCACACTGATCATGATCACACTCGCGCTGATCATCACCGTGCCGCTCGCCCTTGCGTGTGCCGTGTTCCTCAACGAGACCGGTGGCCGCACCGCCGGGCTGGTGCGCACGGTCGTCACCGCGATGACCGCGTTGCCGTCGATCTTGACCGGCCTGTTCATCTTCGCGACGTGGATTCTCATTCTCGGGTTCGAACGCTCGGGCTTGGCCGCAGCGATTGCGGTCAGCATCATGATGCTGCCGATCATCATCCGTTCGGCCGATTTGGTGCTGCGCCTCGTACCGGGCAACCTGCGTGAAGCCTCGTCGGCTCTGGGTGCTCCGCACTGGCGCACGGTGTGGCACATCGTGTTGCCCACTGGTCGGTCCGGTCTCACCACCGCAGTCATCCTCGGCGTCGCCCGAGGTATCGGCGAAACGGCCCCGGTGCTGCTCACCGCTGGCTTCACTTCCACGATGAACGTCGATCCGGTGAAGGGCCCGATGGTGTCGTTGCCGCTCGCGGCGTTCGAGTTCGTCCGTTCGCCCCAGCCAGCCTTGGTGGCTCGTGGTTTCGCTACTGCGGCAGTGTTGATGATCCTGGTCTTGATCCTGTTCACGATTGCCCGCATCATCGGTGGCCGGCCAGCCGGACGACTCTCGAAGCGTCAAGCCCGCGCCGCCTTGGTGCACTCGGCGCGTGACCGCGTGCGTATCGATGCCCGTCACGACGCCACGCGCCAGCCAGCGGCTCGCCAACCCGAGAATCGCCACCCCGACGGCCCGTTCGATGACGGCCCATTCAAAGACGGGCCTTCCAAAGACGGCCCATTCAAGGAGGTGCTGATATGAGCAGTACAACGCGTTCAACGCGCCGACGGTCACTTCGTTTGGCTGCGCTCGTCATCACCGGCTTGGTGGTCAGCGGCGGATCACTGCCGCGTGCAAGCGCCGATGGCTACCAACGCATCTCGGGCGAGGGTTCGTCGTGGGCGGCGAACGCCATCGATGCGATGCGCGTGAACGTTCGTCAGTTCGGCATCACCGTCGACTACAACCCCAGCGGATCAAGCGCCGGCCGCAAGAACTATCTGAACGGAACGGTCGACTTCGCTGCGTCGGATATTCCGTTCCAGTTCAATCCGAAGGATGGTTCGGCACCCGAGAACCCGGCGCCGGGCAGCTACGCGTACATGCCCGTGACGGCCGGCGGCACTGCGTTCATGTACAACCTCATCATCAACGGCAAGCGGGTCACAAACCTGCGTCTCTCTGGCGAGAACGTGTCGAAGATCTTCACAGGCGTGATCACCCTGTGGAACGATCCTGCGATCCAGGCCGACAATCCCGGCCTGGTGATGCCCGCTCGCGCCGTGGTGCCGGTGGTGCGCTCCGATGGCTCGGGCTCCACCGCGCAGTTCACGCTGTGGATGATCGACCGCTTCCCAGCGATCTGGAACGCATACTGCAAGGTGTCGGGTCGCGCGCCGGCCTGCGGCGACACATCGTTCTACCCAACGGTGCCCGGAATGATCTCGCAGTCGGGCGACCTGGGTATCGCGGGCTACGTGAGCCAGGGCTTTGCCGAAGGCGCGATTGGCTACGTGAACTACTCGTACGCGCTCGGCTCGCAGTTCCCCGTCGCGAAGGTGCTCAACGCTGCCGGTTTCTACACCGAGCCCACACCTCAGAACGTTGCTGTGTCGCTGCTGCAGGCGCAGATCAACACCGATGCAAGTAATCCGCAGACCTATCTCACGCAGAACCTCGACGGTGTGTATACCGACACCGACCCGCGTAACTATCAGCTGTCGTCGTACTCGTACTTGATCCTGCCCACCACGGTGGCCGGGCAATTCAACCTCGACAAGGGCAAGACCCTCGGTGCGTTCTCGTACTACGCGATGTGTCAGGCGCAGCAGCAGTCGGCATCGCTCGGATACTCGCCCATGCCGCTGAACTTGGTGCAGGCCGGCTTTGAGCAGATCCGCAAGATTCCCGGCGTTGTCGTGCAAGACATCGATATCACGGCCTGCAAGAACCCAGCCTTTGGTCCCGATGGCACGAACCTGCTTGCGCAGAGCGCCCCGCAACCGTTGGCATGTGACAAGCAGGGCCTCGCCACGCAATGTCCCAACGGCACCGCCGGATCGGCCAACGTTCCGACGGCCGTCTCCGGCGGCGGAGGGTCGGCCACCGGCGGGGGAGCAGCGACCGGTGGAGGTGCGGCCACGGGTGGCGGCGCAGCGACCGGTGGTGGAGCGGCGACGGGTGGAGGCGCGGCAACAGGTGGCGGTGCAACAGGAGGCACAGGGACCACGATCGCGGGCGGCACGGCCACAGGAGGCGGCACGGCCACGGGTGACACCACCGGCCAGATCTGCGATGCCGACACCGGGCTGTGCGGGTCCACGGGCGGCGCGCTCGCTGACGGTGCCAGCGCGGGTAGGGCGTCAGCCGGTGGCGGAGCCTCGGTGGGCGCAGTGCTGCCAACCACATTGAGCCAGTCGTCGGGCTGGAACGCGTCGCTCACTTTGGTATTGCTCGTCGTTGCGCTTGTGCTCGCGCTGATCCTCGCTCCGGCGGTCGCGTGGCGACGCTTCTCGAACAAGAGCACCGCATGAACGCCCGCCATCGTTCACGCGCGTGGCTGCTCGGTCCACTTGCCATCGTCGTGATGACGTCCATCGCCGCGGCCGGAGCAGGCGCCGCGCCAGATCCGATCGCCGGCAGCCAGGGCACGGACACCGCAATACCCGCCACCGACTCGCAGGTCACGGTGAACGGCCGCGATATGTTGTTTGGTCTAGCTATCACCGTCAACCAGACGCGCAATCTCACCAACCAAGCAGTGTCGATCACGTGGACCGGGGCCACGCCCACGCGGCAGGGCCCCGGCCGCTTCGGCGGTCAGTACATGCAGATCATGCAGTGCTGGGGCGACGACGATGGCACGAATGTCACAAATCCGGGCCCGGCGCCAGAACAGTGCGAGCAGGGCGCTGTGGCTGGGCAGTTCGGTGGTCTCGGCAGCTCGCTGTACCCGGCCGGGTTTGCCCTCAGCCGGGTGATCTCACGGTCCGACTGGGAGAACTTCGATCCGGCGGTTGGGGTGCTCGACAAGCGCACCAACAATGTGTGGATGCCGTTTCGATCCGTCGGCGGGACAACCGTCGACATTCAGTCGGACCCCACGTTCAACCCTGCGATCAGAGGTGGCAACTTCTGGCTGAATCCCTACTTCAACACCATCACCACGAACGAGATTGCCGGTGCAATAAGCAGCCCGGAAGGCAAAGGCGCAGAGCTGTTCCAGGTGCTCACCGGCGTTCAGTCATCGGGGCTCGGCTGTGGCCAGCGCGTCCAACCGATCACCGGCGGAGAGAAGAAAGTGCCGAAGTGCTGGATCGTCATCGTGCCCCGAGGCACTCCGACCGATGAGAACGCCGGAACGCCGTTCGAGACTGACGCTGATCAGAACGGTGTCACCACTTCTCCGCTGTCGCCCGAGGCGTGGCAGCACCGCATTGCGATTCCCATCGAGTTCAACCCCGTCGACACCCCGTGTACCATCGGCGCTGAGGAGCGCCGATTGGCCGGCACAGAGCTCGGTCTGGCGGCGGTGGCGAGTTGGCAGCCGGCCCTGTGCGCCACTGGCAAGCTTCCGCCGTATTCCTACGCAACCGTCAGCGACGGCTCGGCGCGCCAACAGTTGGTGTCGGGGCAGTCCGGCGCACCGGGTATGGTCGTTGTTTCGAGACCACTCCCCGCGAGTTCGGTCAGCGCCACCAATCCGGTGATCTATGCGCCGCTCACTGCGTCTGGACTGGTCATCGGATTCAATATCGAACGCAACCCGCTGCCAGATTCTCCCGGCTCGGCGCAGCAACTCGCCGGTGTTCGAATCGCCGATCTGAATCTCACGCCGCGGCTTGCGGCCAAGCTGCTCACACAGTCGTATGGCCGCGCGGTTGGCATCATCGTCGCGCCGGATTACCCGTGGCTGGCATCCAACCCCGCGCATCTGGGACTGGATCCAGATTTCCTTCGCTTCAACCCCGAGTTCAACCAACTTCAGGTGTCCGACGGTCGCGCGTTCAGCGGTCTCGAGTTGCCCGAGGGCAACTCTGACTCTGCCAAGTTAATTTGGGAGTGGATCCTCTCTGACCCCGAAGCGCAGGCGTGGTTGGCGGGTGCGCCCGATGAGTGGGGGATGAAAGTCAATCCGGTGTACTCCACCACGGCCGAGCTCAACTCCACAGGATCCGCGTTCGGAACTCCCGCGCCGAGCACATTCCCGAAGGGCGATCCGTATTGCTACCAGGCGCCGTCGCGCGGCGCGGGTGGTACCGCTGGTAGCTCCATCGTGCCGCCACCACTCTGCGGCACCGACTGGATCCCGTATCAGCGTGGACTTGCCGGAACCGCTCAGGTGGCTCGAGCGGCGTCAGACGGCGCCCGAATCTCGGCGAACGCGTTTGCTCAATCGGCGAGTGAGGTGTGGACCCGTGTGGGGCCGCAGAGCCTCGGACAGCGAAACATGCTCGCGCTCACCGACACGCCGTCGGCCGCACTCTTTGGGTTGCAGATGGCGCATCTCAGCCGGGCGGGCGACAACCGTGCGGATCGCACGTTCGTGACCGCTGACACTGCCAGTATCTCTGCGGGCGTGGCAGCAATGGTCGCGCGCGAGCAACCAGCTGTGCTCGAGCTGGATCCGGCAGCCGTTGTTCCCGGCGCCTACCCGCTGACTACCTTGGCCTACGCAGCGATCACACCGCTCAGCCTCGAGGTAAAGGCGCGGAGCGAATACGCTACGTTCCTCGACTACGCCGGTGGACCAGGACAAGTGCCCGGCCCGGAACTTGGCAAGCTCCCTCGTGGATACGTGCCGTTGTCCGAAGCGCTGCGGACTCAAGTGGCCGATGCAGCGGCATTGGTTCGCAATCTCGTGCCGGTCCCCGATCCGGCGACTACGTCCACCACGTCCACCACGGTGACTGCGTCGACGTCGAAGCCGCAGTCTCGACCCACGACATCGCGCCCGACCACCACGATGCCCCCCTCCACAGTGGCGCCCCCCACCACACAGGCGCCACCCACCAACGATGCCGCCGTTCCGACATCGACCACCATCGATGTCGCAGACGTGTCCGCCGACTCGAGCCCCACCGTGCTCACGCCAATAGCCAACCTGGCGAAGAGCCGCTTCGCAGTGCCGGGTCTCGCGGTGATGGCACTGGGTTCCGCCTTGGGTGCGCTCGAGGTGACCAAGCGTCCTCGCCGCCGACGCAGAACTGGACCGAGCGATGGCGACCTCGAATTGGATGTCCCCGATGAGTCGTGACACGTCTCGCGCTCGGTGGCAGTCTTCGCGGGTTTTCGGTCGTCGTGCCATGGCGATGTTCGCGCTCGCCGCCGCCGCCGGCGGCTCCGTTGCAGCGCCCACAGCGCTGGCAACTGTCGACGCGCCCGTCGACGGCGGAGCGGTGATCGTGACCGACTCCGTGATTCGCACGGAGTCGGTCACCCACGGCAACGATTCGACGCTTTTCACACTGCGGTTGCCCGATGGTGCCAGTTGCCCGGGCGACAGTGCCAATGACCAGTGGCGCGTGCAGAGCTTTCTGATCCCGATCGCCGATGACCCGATGGTGATCCAATACGGCGCGATTGGTCCCGAGCCGAGCGGCGACGGACGATACGCGCTGTTCCGCGACGACACGCGACCTTTCGTGCATCAACTCACTCGTCGCAATGAGGCGGTCGGTAGCCCGGGAATCATTCCCGCGCTGCCTGCGTTCAGCTTCGCGGCCGTAGCAGGCGAGCGAATTCCCACGGGTACCTATCGCATCGGCATCGCGTGTACGTACTTCGGCAAGACAGCCGTCTACTGGCACACCGAAGTCGCACTGACCGAGCCGGCGACAGGCACCAAGGACACGTTTACCTGGCGGCTCACGACGATTTCGAACGATGTTTTCGCGTCCGACAACAACGAAGCGGGTTGGGTCACACCGTTGGTCTTCGGTGGGCTTGCCATTGCGGTAGTCGGCGGCTTGCTGTGGGTTCGCCGCAATCGCCGGTCCGCATCGTCACCACCAATCAGATCTAACACGAAACCCTCCAACACGACACTCTCCAAGGAGTCGCAATGATCCACCTGACCACTTCACGTCGCCACGTCGCGCGTGACATCGCCCGTGCCGGCACGCTGTTGTCCGTAGCGATGCTGGTGTTCACTCTGGCAGCCGGACACAAGTCGGTTTCCGCTGTTGCCGAGAACGCAGGTGCCGTGATACTCGTCACGCCCCCAGGGTCCACCGTGCCCGGCGCGCCGCTCACGAGTGGCGCGAGTGCAACCATCTTTGCGATGGCGCCGCCCTCCGGCGCCTCGTGTCCGGGTAGCGCCACGGGCACGACCCCGTACCGTTGGCAGACGTTCATGGTTGCTTCGTCGGTCGACCCTGCTGCGCTGACATTCGCGACCGGCCCAAATTCGGTGGGGTCCGCCTTCGTGGGACCGATGTACGACAGCGTTGGCAACCCGATCAACAACAAGAACCCTTCAGCGAGTCCGCTCGGATTGATCTCCGGCATTCCAACGATGTCCTTCGGAGCGTTCACGCCCGGCATGGTGCCCGCGGGCGACTACAAGGTCGGCTTTGCCTGCACCACTGCCGGCGCCACGGTGAAGTTCTGGTCGACGACCATCACCGTTACGACGGCCGCAGGAGATTCGCCCGCTGGCTTCACCTGGTCTATAGGCGGTTCGGTGTCGACCACCACCACGGTCGGGCAAGCCACGACCACCTCGGCGGCCGGGGCCACGACAACCACGGCTGCCGGTGCAACAACCACTGCGGGCGGCGGTGCGACCACGACCACTGTCAAGTCCGGAGCCGCCACGACGACACTGGCGGGAGGCGGTGGCACGACGACAACGCTGTTGGGCTCGGGCTCTGTCACGACCACAACGGTGAAATTCAGCACGCTGCCAGGCACCGGCTCGGAGTCGATGTCGCTGTGGGTCTGGGCGCTGTTGGCGATTGTCTTCGGTCGGATGGCGCTACTGCTTGGCCGATCGATCAAGGTGCTCTAGCTCAGCCGATGGCCTCCACCACTCTGACTCTGCGATCGTCTGAATCGGCGCCCACTCGGCGTCGGTTCGGGAGGTCGCGCGTCGACAAGCCGGTGGTGGCGAAGGGTGACTTACCTCCGTTGAGCCCGCGAATGCAACTGGTGCGTGCCGCATTGGTGTTGGTCTTCGTGTTGACGTTCACCTTGTTCGCGCAACTTGTGGTCGTCAGCGCGTTACAGCATTCCGCCTCGCAGGGTCGAGCATTCGACGCCTTTCGGGCCAAGCTTGCCAACGGCACCGCGCCGATTGGTCCCGCCGACCAGAACGGACGCGCGCTGAGCCTCGGCACGCCGGTGGCGTACTTGGAGATTCCGTCGATCGGTGTCAAACAGGTGGTCGGTGAAGGCACCACGTCGAGCGTGTTGTTCGACGGACCCGGACATCGCCGTGACACGCCGCTGCCCGGCCAGATCGGAACCAGCGTGGTGTTCGGTCGTCGTGCTGCATTCGGTGGCCCGTTCTCGCAAATCTCCGAGTTGGCCAAGGGTGCTGCTATCACTGTGACGACCGGTCAGGGCAAGTTCTCGTTCACCGTTATCGGGGTGCGCTACGAAGGCCAGCCCGCACCCGCGCCGCTTGGCGCGGGCAAGGGACGGCTGAATCTGGTCACTGCGGCCGGCACGGCGTTTCTTCCCGATGGTGTGGTCCGCGTCGATGCGGAACTCAACGACACCGCTGCCGTGGGACCAGCCCGGGCAATCAGTGCAGCCGGACTACCAGCGAACGAACGGGTCATGGCAGGCGACTCGAGCACGTTGTGGGCGCTTGCGCTCTGGTTGCAGGCAATGATCGGTTTGTCGATCGGCGTGGTGTGGGCTTGGCACCGTTGGGGTCGCGCGCAGGCGTGGGTCGTGTTCCTGCCGCCGCTGATGCTCATTGGTCTGTCGGCCTCGGGCGAGCTCGCCCGCCTGCTACCGAATCTGTTGTGAAGGCGTTGACATGAAGGTGTTGAAGTGAACGACGAGGAGCCAACCGCTGTGACATTCGAATCGATGGAACCGTCATGGAGCGCCCCGCGCGCGAGCGGTTCGACCCCGATTAAGGAACTCATCGCTGTACCCGGGGCATCTGTGGTGCAGCTCGTGCGCGGTGACGCACTCGGTGCCGACACGATGGTGATGGAACTGCACGCTGCCACCGTCACGGTCACCGATGCGCGCATCGTCGCCGCCGACGGCGACTTCGCGTGGGAGTGGCTCGTTGCCGATCTCGAAGCGGTGATTCATGGGGCCGACGAACCGTGGACGATCTTCGTCGTGCCCGGTATCTCCGACTTCGGTGTGATGATCCCGGCCGCAAATGTCGAACAATTTCGATGGACCTTGGCTACGTTGCCCGGCGTTGCCGTTCGTCATCAACAAGGTGTGGAACCGAGCACGCCCGGGCCTGTCTCCACCGTGGTCCCTGTGGTTCCGGTGCTGCCCGCGACGGTCACTGCAGGTGCCCCAGCCGCGCTGGTGCCGATGATCGTGCCCGCACCGCAGCCGGCAACGCTCGAGTCGACCGATTTGCTCGAGGCTCCATTTGCCGGTGACGCCGAGCCCGACGTCATCACCGAGGTTGGTGCCGCGACGGTTGTCGCCGGTGGAGTGACCGCCAGGCACCGTTTCCGCATGCGCGAACGGAGTCAGGCTTCGTCGGATACAACGCCGCTCTCGCCGCCCCCCACCCTGACCGGTATCGATGCTCGCGACATCTCGGCATGGTTCGGCACGCACCAGGTGCTCGACCGGGTGTCGCTCGACATGGCTGCCGGCGAGGTCACCGCACTCATTGGCCCATCAGGCTGCGGCAAGTCGACCTTCCTACGCATCCTCAACCGCATGCACGAGATGATCCCGTCGGCATCGCTGGCCGGCGAGGTGTTGCTCGATGGTCACGACATTTACGACCCGAACCGCAAACTCACCGACGCACGTCGCGAAATCGGCATGGTGTTCCAGAAGCCGAACCCATTTCCGGCGATGTCGATCTACGACAACGTGTTGGCCAGTTTTCGCCTCACCGGCCTCAAGGCCAGCGATCAAATGAAGGACGAAACCGTCGAGTCGTGCCTTACCAAGGCAGGCCTGTGGCTCGAGGTGCGCGATCGTTTACGCGAGCCCGGTGGCGGCCTGTCCGGCGGCCAGCAACAGCGGTTGTGCATTGCCCGCGCGCTTGCGATTCGTCCGCGCGTGCTGCTGATGGACGAGCCATGTTCGGCACTCGATCCCACCTCGACGCGACGCATCGAAGAGACCGTGATGGAGCTCGTGTCGGAGGTGACGATTGTGATCGTGACCCACAACATGCAGCAGGCCGCGCGTGTCTCGAATCGTTGCGCATTTTTCCTTGCTGAGCAGGGAACTCCCGGTGTGATCGTCGAGCACGGACCCACCGACGCGATGTTCGGTTCGCCGCAGGATTCGCGCACGAACGACTACGTCACCGGCCGTTTCGGCTGAGCCTTCGACCTGCTTGCGGTCATTGTTTCGGGCGTGAGAAGTCGCACCACTTTGTTCCCTACAGGGTGGCCGCAAGGTGGCCTCAAGGTGTCTGCTTGATGAACCCTTGATTGAAACACCCACCGTTCATCTGAGGGCCAATCCGACGCCATGTTGACCCGTCATGATTCCTGTGCCCGGAGAACTCCGGGCGCTCCATCACCCGAAGGGACCGCAACATCACCATGTTGACAGCAACCACGAAGAAGCGAATGGCACTCGCCGTCGCACTCACCGCCACCTTGGGCGCAGCCACCCTCCCCGGTGGGAATGCCAAGGCCGACCCTGCGCAGTACAACGCGTTCGTCGGCGTGGGCTCCGACACCGTGCAGGACGTGATGAACGCTTTGTCCGGTTCTTCATTCGCCACCGCGTACACCCCGATCAAGAGCACCTCCGGTCAGCAGATCATCTCGTTCGACGCCACGATTCCCGCTGGCGTTGCCGACAACTGCATCACCGCCAAGCTCAACGGCCCAACCTTCACCCGGCCCGTTGGTTCGGGTGCCGGTCGTAAGGCCCTCTACGCCGCGAGTGGTTTGTCCACCGCCGGCTGGACTGGCGGCACCAACGGCATCTGTGCCTCGGCCGTAGACATCTCCGGCCAGCTTGACTTCGCCCGCTCATCGAGCGGTCCGTCGTCGGGTGACACCTCAACCAACCAGACCTACATCCCGTTCGGTCGCGACGCCGTGAGCTTTGCCTACTACCGTGCCGCCGGCAGCCCCGTCACCAGCCTGACCCGACAGCAGCTGCAGCAGTTGTTCAACAGCGGCCCGCAGACCATCCTCGGCGTGCGCATCGTTCCCTGTGGCATGCAGGAGTCATCGGGTACTCACTCATTCTGGGTGAAGACCGCAATGGGTATCGGCGACTTCGTCGGCAGCGGCACGTCGTCGGCCATTGAAACCGCCGCCACCGCTGAATGCAACGCACTGCTCGGTCGCTCGGAAGAGAATGACGGCACCGCCCTCAAGGCCCGCGGCGATGCGCTCGCTGCGGTCGTCGGCAAGTCAAACGATCAGGTCGTCATCGGCTTCTCCGCTGCGTCGTTCGTTGCTCGCTCCAACGGCAAGGCCGCCAATCCTCCGCCATCCGGCGTCGGCATCGGCACCATCAGCGACAACGGCAGCGGCGTGCCCCTCGGTTCGCCCGTGTCTGGCACCGCGCCGACCCTGGTTCCCTCGAGCACGTTCTACGCATCGAGCATCTTCGGTCGCAACGTGTACGTCGTGATCCCCAACACCGTCGCAACCGGCGCGGGGAACGCGCAGATCAAGAGCCTGTTCGTCAGCACCACCAACACTGCCAATGACGCCAAGATCTGCCTCGAGACCGGCACCATCCAGGCCTTCGGCTTCCTGCCGGTCGCCTCGTGCGGCTCGACGGCGCTCAAGGGCGCATGGACCACTGGCGCAACCGGGTGATCCCGAGTCGCAACTTCATTCACCAGTCAACCCGTCATTCAGCTCCTGAAAGGAACCATTACACAATGCATACCAAACTCAGCAGGTTTGCAGCTGTCGCTACGGCCTTCGCCGTTGCCGCAGTTGGCCTGACCTCGACCAGTGCCTTTGCGGGACCACCACTGGCCGCCAACCAGTTGCCCGTGCCATCATCGGGTACGTCGAGCACCAACTTCACGATCCTGCCTCCGAGCGGTGGGTCCTGCACCGGCAGCGGCAGCGGTGTACCCGTCTATCTCTGGCAAACCTTCTTCGTGGATCGGGCCGTCGATGCGTCGACACTCACCTACGCAAGCGGTCCGAATCCTCAGGGCGCAGCGTTCGTTAGCCCGCTCTTTAGCAGTATTGACAACCCCGTCATCAACAAGAGCCCGTCGGCAAGCCCTCTCGGCTTGATCTCGGGCATCCCGACGATGTCGTTCCATGCTTTGGCCGGAACGATCCCCGTGGGTCAATACAAGATCGGTTTCGCATGCACCCAAGCCGGTGCGCTCGATGCCGGCAAGTATTGGGAGACGCCGATCACGATCACCAACCTCGCTACCTCGGCGTGGACCTACGGTTGGGCACCTGATGCACCAGTTCTCGGCGCCAGCCTCGCGGCTGACGACGGCACTCTGGACGGAACCTTCACGGCTGCCACCGCTGCACCCGCAGTCTCCGGTTTCGATGTCACCGCCACGCCTGCTGACTTCCCGATGCACCCCGTCGTGACGCTCAGCCGGCCGGCCGGTGCAACCACGTTCCGCCTGACGGGTCTCGCAAACGGTATTCAGTACGCAGTGAAGCTCACTGCGACCAACACCGTCGGCACCAGTCCGTTCTCGAACACGGTGAACGGTACGCCGACGCCGGTTCCCTATCTCGGCGTCACGGGCCTGTCGGCAGTTGCCGGCGTCAACCTCGTCACGTTGAAGTGGACGAACCCCACGGACATTGGTGCCCATGCGCCTGCTGGCTACGACATCGTCGTCACCGGTAGCCCCGCTGTGGGCCCGTTCAATGCCCCGAACGGCAACTACAGCCTCACGGGTTATGACGTAGTCATCCCCACCGCTGGTGTGAGCTATAGCTTCGCTGTGACCCCTCGTTACACCGTGCCGTACTCGGCGGTGACAGTGTCAACCAGTGGCACGGCCAACCCGCCAACCCTGCTGTACCAGGACATCACCGTGACCCGCCCCGCCGGTCAACTCGTGATCACGCAGCGCTGCGGCGTCAACGGTGCGTTGCCTTTCGAGCCCGACACCTTCGGTGCGTTCGGTGTGCTACCCATTCTGCCCGCTTCGGCGAACCAGGTCGGTACTGCTCCCACGTTCCCGAACATTGGAAGCGTAGGGGACAGCCTATTCGGGCAGTACCCGTACCCGGTGGATAGTAACGGTTTGTCGAATGCCAACTACCCGACCCGTTGCGGTATCAACCTTGGCATCGGCAAACTTGTCACCACGGGCACCTATGCCGGTGATTACTTTGCCGCAACCGGCTTCATCAATCAGGTGACTGTCGTGGACACCCGTGACACCGATCCAGGTTGGGCGGTCAGCGGCATCGTCAGCGATTTCGCCAAGAGCGGTGGCGCATCGTTCAGCGGCAACTTCCTCGGCTGGACCCCTGTCCTGACCGGCAAATCGGGTGCCTCGATCGGCGGCCTCTACAACCAGACCGTCACGGTGACGGGCATGGTGCCGCCGAACAATGCAACCGGGCTCAAGACGACCACGGCGATGGCTTCGGCCGCGTCGACCAAGGGTCTTGGTATCGCTACGCTCGATGCCCGCCTTCGACTGTTGATCCCGATCACTGCGGTGAACGGTCTCTACAGCGCAACGCTGACGTTCAGCGCTGTCTGATTCGGTAGTAGTACACAACAACGAACACCGTGATTGGCGTTATGGGATGGCCTCGGCTGTCTCATACCGCCAGCGGCGTTCCTGATCCGAAAGCTACGATTTTTCCTATGAACACCCAGCGACGTTTCGCTCAGTGGGCCACCACAATGCTGGTGGCCTCTGTCGCGTTCGCCATTCACGCACCCGGCGCCGCTGCTACCGTGCCGCCTCCAACGCCCGCGCCGGTTACCAGTGACCCAGCGCAACAGGAAATCGTCGAGAGTTGGGCTCTGTCGCCCGCCGGCTCGCTGGATCCCGCGCAAGCCGGCAACCGCCCAGAACTCGCATATGTCACCGAGCCCGGTGCCGTGATCCAGGATGCGGTCACGTTGTACAACTATGGCAACGTTCAGATGATCTTTCGGGTCTACGCAACGGATGCGTTCAACAACAAAGACGGTCAGTTCGATCTCCTCCCGGGCGACCAGGTGCCGACCGGCGCAGGGTCGTGGGTCACGGTGAGCCAAGAAAAGGTTGTGCTTCCGCCCGGTAAACAGGTCACGATCCCCATCACCATCAAGATCCCAGCTGGCACGACTTCCGGCGATCACCCGGGCGCGGTGGTTGCGTCAAACCAAAGTCCGAGTAACAACTCGTCCGGCCCCGTGGTGAATCTCGACCGACGCACCGGCACCCGCATGTACATCCGCGTCAACGGGCCGCTAACACCCGAGCTTGCAGTCGCCGATGTCGTGACCGATTACCACCAAGCGCTCAACCCGCTCAGCGGTTCGGCCACAGTGACCTACCGGGTCGAGAACCGTGGCAACGTGCGCATGAGCGGCAAGGCGGCAGGCAAGATCACGGGCCTGTTCGGCCTCGCGTTGCGATCGGTGAAGCTTCCCGATATTCCCGAACTACTCCCGGGCGGCAAGGTCGCCGTCACTGTCGAGGTCAAAGACGTTCCCGCACTCTTTGTTGCATTTACAACGATCACGGTCACACCTACGTCTGGCGGCGATGTCGGCACAGCGAAGGCGTCGAGTGGCAAGGATCTCACATTCGCTCCGCCGCTTGCGCTGTTGCTCGCTCTCCTTGCGCTGCTCTTCGGTCTGCTCGGATGGCGCGCTTTGCGTAGGCACCAGGATGACGCATCGGGGCAGCCCGGCGCCGACGCCGGCCAGCAACCCGATCTGCAGGCCGGGTATCAGCCCGAGCACGAACCACAGCACCAGCCGTCATGACGACGCTGGCGAGATCACTCGGTCGGATCGTACTCGTGGTGTTGCTGGCGCTGGCGTTCGCTGGCGCGCCGAGCGCCTACGCCACCGGCACCACCACCGGACCCGTGGTCATACTCGATAGCACAGAGGTGAATCCCGGTGATCAGATCGGGCTCACCATCGACGGGTTCACCGTGTCGTCGGTGACGATCTCGGTCTGTGGCAACGAGGCCCGGCGTGGTTCGAGCGATTGCAACATGGCGGCCAGTGAAGGTCAGCGGCTCAATCCTGATGGCACTCCGACGCCGGCAGACATGCCCGTTGCTGCGCCCCCGGTTGATTGTCCCTGTGTCATTCGGGTCTCCGATCGTTCGAACAACGAAGTCGCGGTCACTCCGATCACGATCATTGGTCACCCGATAGGTCCGGTGGTCGATCCGCCGAAGCTCGGCACTCCGCTTGCGGTGACCATCAGCGCCGAACCCTCGTCACGAGGTTTGCTCGAACTCGTTCGTCCGAGCCTCGGCGGCCCGGCCACGTACGACGTGACGGTCACGGTGAAGAACATCTCGATGGTGCCCTTCAGCAGCGTGCGAGTTTCAGGGTCGGCGGGCCGCAACCCCACTGACAATCTTGCGATGCTCAAACTCTCGGACCCCGGACTGATCGGTCCAGGGCAGACCTGGCAGGAGATCGTGCCAGCGGTCGTGCCGGCACCTTCGTTCGGCACGGTGCGGTGGCGCGTTGCCGTATCGGGCGCGGGCCCCACGGTGAACGCCAACGAATCCACGCACTATCGGCCGTTGCTGCTAATCGTGCTCGCGATGTTCCTCGTCGCCGACATCTTCTTATTGATCATCCGCGGCATGGTGCGTCGCCGCAAGGCGCGTGAGGCGGCGGACGACGTTGACGGCAAAGCTGATGGTTCCGGCAATGGCCCCTTCGATCAGGATGTGGCGAGTGCTGACCGCCGCGACCTCGTCGGCGCGGGTATGTGATACACGAACAACAGATGAACAAAGCAACCGCTCTCGCTCTCGGCGGGGCGGCGTGAGGCACAGGCTCGTACGTGCGCATTCGACCCAGAAATCGTTACTTTGCGCCGATTTACAGCGGTGGCTACGCCGAATTCACCTGTCGTACACCTCTCGTTCACCTGTTGAACAAGTGTCGGAAACCTTGCGTCCTTACCATGCCTCTCGGTTACAACCCAACTCAAGGAGAACCACAGCGTGAACAACCCGAGAAAGCGTTTGGGCGCCGTCGTAAGCGTCCTGGCTATTTCACTCATTGGTGCAGCGTGCAGCAGCAGCTCCACCACCAAGACCACCACCGGCGGCACAACAGCTGGTACCACTGCGGGCACTATGGCGTCCGGTGACACCACCACCACGGCGGCAGCCGGCATGGACTACAGCAAACTTGAAGGCAAGATCGTCGGTTCCGGCGCAACCTTCCCGAAGGGCTTCTACGACGAGGCCATCGCCAGCCTCGCCGGTATTGCTCCCAAGCTCACCGTCGAGTACGGCGGCGGTGGATCTGGTAAGGGTCGCTCCGATCTGCAAGAGCAGGTCGTCGACTTCGCCGGCACCGACGGTGTCGTGAAGGCAGAAGACATCGCCAAGTTCAAGGGCGGCGAATTCGTGTACGTACCCACCGTGATCGCTCCGATCACGCTGTCGTACAACCTGCCGTCGGTGAAGACCCTGCAGCTGTCGCCGGCCACCGTCGCTGGTATCTATCAGCTCACGATCACCAAGTGGAACGACGCAGCCATCGCTGCCGACAACCCCGGTGTCACGCTGCCCGCCACCACCATCGTTGCGGCTCGCCGTGCCGACGGTTCGGGCACCACTGACAACTTCACCAAGTTCCTCAAGGCATCGGTCGGCACAGATGCCGGCGGCACCTGGGCGCTGGGCAGCGGCTCCACCGTCGAGTGGCCCGCAGGCACCCAGGCTGGTGACGGCAACAGCGGTGTGGCACAGATCGTGTCGAGCACCGAAGGCGCGATTGGTTACGTCGACCTCAGCGATGCCACGGCCAACAAGCTCAGCTTCGCAGCGATCAAGAACAAGGCCGGCAAGTTCGTGATGCCCACGCTCGAGGCCACGTCGGCCGCGGCCGAAGGCGCCACGATCAAGGACGACCCCACGTTCTTCCTCGGTTGGGCCGACGGCGATGCCTCGTACCCGATCGCAGCACAGACCTGGATCATCGCCTACACCAAGCAGGCCGATCCGGTGAAGGCAGCCAACATTCGTGGCTTCCTCACCTACTTGTTGAACGAGGGCCAGACCCTGGCTCCGACGATTGATTACGCACCGTTGCCCGAGACCCTTCGTACGAAGGCGATCGCGAACATTGCCAAGATTGGCGGCTAACGTCGCACGTCTCGACAAAGAGGCCGGGTCCTTCGGGGCCCGGTCTCTTGTCGTTGCGGGGCGATCCTCTTGCCCGTGATTGAATACAGAGCGATTTGAGAAGGAACGCATGGCACTCGCACTCGACGATCTGAAGAGTAAGAACCAGACAGCAGATCGCGTCTTTCGTGGGGCCACCCTCGCTGGTGGTGCCACCATTGTCATCATCCTCGGCCTCATTGCGTGGACTATTACGAGTAAGTCCTCCCTGGCGTTCAAGACCGAGGGACTGAGCTTCTTCACCGAGCGTCGTTGGGCACCCGCCGCCAACGTGTATGGCGCGCTGAGCTTCATCTACGGAACCGCAATTACGGCAACCATCGCCGTCTTGCTCGCGGTCCCAGTGAGCCTGGGTATCGCGCTGTTCACCACCCAGGTAGCGCCCAGTTGGTTGAAGCGCCCCATCGTGGCGATGACCGACCTTGTGGCCGTGGTGCCGTCTGTGGTGTTCGGCCTGTGGGGCATCATCGTCCTCGCCCCCAAGCTCACGCCGGTGTTCAAGAGCGTGAGCGGATGGTTCCACGGAGTTCCGGTGCTCGGTCGAATCTTTGGCCCGGCCTCGTCGGGGCGCACGTTCATGACCGCCGGTTTGATCCTCGCGATCATGATTACGCCAATCATCACTTCGATCTCGCGTGAGGTCATGGAAACCTGCCCTTCTACCGACCGCGACGGTGCGCTGGCGCTGGGAGCGACACGTTGGGAGATGATCAAGGGCGCGGTGCTCACCCATTCCGCCGGGGGCATCGTGGGCGCGGTGATGCTCGGCCTCGGTCGGGCGATGGGCGAAACGATTGCTGCGGCCCTCGTCATCGGGTCGTCTGCGGCTATCACCGCAAACGTCTTCTCACCCGGCGATTCGCTCCCATCGGTCATTGCTTTCGAATGGGGCGAGGCCACGAGCGATGTGAAGCGCAGCGCGCTCATCGCGATGGGCCTCACGCTGTTCGTGATGACCCTGGTGGTCAACTTCGTCGCCACCGCTGTGGTGAACCGCTCGATGAAGCGCATGCGAGGTGAGTCGTGAGTGTCGTCATCGACAACCCGTCATCCCCGCTGCCAGTAGTGCCGCTGCTGTCCGACTTGTCCAACGTGAGTGGTCGGCGTCGCAACAAGAACATCGTGATGACGATCCTGATGGGCGTATCCGTGGTGATCGTCGGTTTTGTGCTGCTCCTGGTGCTCATCACCGTGGTCCGCAAAGGCTGGTCCATCGTGGTCAGCGAGTTCCCGGAGTGGTTCACGAAAGACATTCAGCTCTCGCCGCGCCGTCCGGGCCCGGGCATGAAGGCGGCGATCGTTGGCACCATCGTCGCCACAGCGACTGCCACCGTCATCGCGGTGCCCTTGGGCATCGCCGGTGCGGTCTACCTCAACGAATACGGCAAGCGTTCTGTGTTCGCGCGCACCCTGCGGTTCCTCACCAATGTGATGGCCGGTGTGCCATCGATCGTGATGGGCCTGTTCATCTATGTGTTCTGGGTGGTGCCACGCGGGGTCGATGGCCTCAACGGTTTCAGCGGTGCGTTGGCACTGGCGTGTCTGATGCTGCCCATCGTCGTGCGCTCTACCGAGGAAATGTTGCGCCTAGTGCCGCAGAACCTGCGCGATGCCAGCCTTGCCCTCGGCGCAACGGCAAGTCGCACCACGCTCACCGTGGTCATCCCCAAAGCAGCGCCCGGCATCATCAGCGGCAGCCTTCTTGCGATTGCGCGTGCCGCCGGCGAGACGGCACCGCTGATCTTCACCGTGGGCGCAGCTAAGGCCACCAACTGGAACCCCTTCGCGGGCACCAATACGTCGCTGTCGTTGCAGATTTACGGCAACGCAAAGGAGAGCTTTCCCACGGCTCAAGAACGTGCCTGGGGTGCTGCACTCACGCTCATTGCGCTCGCGTTCGTGTTCACCTTCGTCGCACGAATACTGTCGGGCCGACTCTCGAGGGACACCTCGTCATGACCGAGAAACTGCACACCATGCACGAACCAGCCGATAGGTCCGTTGATGCCGCAGCAACGTCAAGCGACGGTGCCGCAGCGCACCCAAAGAAGCTGATCTTTGACGTCAACGACCTCTCGGTGGACTATGGCTCCTTCACCGCCGTGCGTGATGTCACGCTCGGTATTCGCACCAACGACATCACGGCATTCATCGGACCGTCGGGCTGCGGCAAGAGCACCGTGTTGCGTTGCTTCAACCGCATGAACGACACGATCAAGTCGGCCAAGGTGCACGGCTCGATCCAGTACCACGACATCGATCTCTACGGCCCCACCATCTCGGCCACGCAGGTGCGCCGCCACGTCGGCATGGTGTTCCAGAAGCCGAACCCGTTCCCGAAGAGCATCTACGACAACGTCGCCTACGGCCCACGGCTCGCTGGTATGAAGAACAAGGGCGAGCTCGACGAACTCGTGGAGATCTCGTTGCGCAGCGCCGCGCTCTGGGACGAAGTCAAGGATCGTTTGAAGAGCTCCGCACTCGGGTTGTCGGGCGGGCAGCAGCAGAGGCTCTGCATCGGCAGGGCGCTCGCGGTGAAGCCCGATGTGATCCTGATGGACGAGCCATGTTCGGCGCTCGATCCAATTGCCACGGCGCGCATCGAAGACCTGATGCAGGAGATCAAGCAGCAGTACACGATCATCATCGTGACCCACAACATGCAGCAGGCCGCGCGGGTCAGCGACCGCACCGCGTTCTTCACCACCGAGGTCAACAGCGAGAGCGATCGGCGTACTGGCGTGCTCGTGGAATACGGCCGTACCGACTCGATCTTCTCTCAACCAGTCGACGATCGAACCGAGCAATACGTGACGGGCCGCTTCGGTTGATGGACAACTCGCGGTGGGTGTTCCAAGCGGAGCTTGCCGAGATTCGAGCCGCAGTGCTCGAGCTGTCGGCCTCGGTCACTGAGGCCATCCCGCGAGCCACGGCGATTCTGCTCGACAGCGATCTCGAAGGTGCCGCTTATTTGATCGCGGCCGACTCCCACATCGACGCGCTCGCCGACGACATCGAGCAGCGGTGAACATCTGCAAGGCGGCACGCCGACTCTCGGGCCATCCGATCGACGACGAGCTCGGCGATCTCATTCGCGACATGGGCCGTCAGGCGCAACGGTTGCATCTCTCGGCGATCGAGGCGTTCATCGATAATGACTCTGCGAAGGCTGCGGCGATGCACGACATGGATTCCTATCTCGACGACCTGCATGGCCAATTCGTGCAGGCGATCTTCACGAGTCATTCCGCAGGCCCTATCGACGTACAGACAGCGGTCCAACTCGGCGTGGTCGCCCGCTTCTACGAACGCATCGGTGACCACGCGGTCAACATCGGCCGCGGCGTGCACTACCTGATCACCGCACGCCTGCCGGAGCGCGCAACGTTGCAACGCTGACCTCGCCCTCGGCTGCGTTGGATCGCCGACTCACCGTCGCCGGTGGCTGCTTTCGGCGCGCCGTGAATGCTCAGCGCAACGTAGACGTGCGGTGAGCATTCACGAAGCAAGGTAAGGCGGTATGAGAGTGGGGCGTCAGATGGTGTCGTCGTCGAGTTCACCGGTGCGGATGCGCACCACGCCCTCGACAGCTGTGATCCACACCTTGCCGTCGCCGATCTTGCTGGTACGGGCCACCTCGACGATCTGTTTGACGACGCGCTCCACGTCGTCGTCTGCCACCACGGTTTCCACCTTGATCTTGGGAATGAAATCGATCTGATACTCCGAGCCTCGGTAGGTCTCGCTGTGTCCACCCTGGCGGCCGAACCCCTCGACCGGGGTAACGGTCAGGCCTTCGACACCGATCGCTTTGAGCGCCGCCTTCACGTCGTCGAGTTTGAACGGTTGATGATTGCTGTGACGAGCTTCATGACTATCCCCGATCAGTTCGAGCGGCCCATGGTGCGCTCATTGTGGTTGTAGGCGGTTTCTGCATGCTCGGTGACATCGAGTCCTTCGCTCTCGCGGTCGATGGGGACGCGGATGCCCATCGTGGCATGCAGTGCCTTTGCCAGAACGAACGTGACACCAAACGAGTAGATCATTGTCACGCCATTCGCGAGGAGCTGTTCGCCGAGGAGATGAACCCCGCCGCCGAAGAAGAGGCCGGCGCGAAAGGGCAGATCGAACGCCGATGGGTCGGCGAAGAAGCCGATCAGAAGCGAACCGACGGGACCGCCATCGAGGTGTACGCCGATCACGTCGAGTGAGTCGTCGAAGCCAAATCGGAACTTCATCGAGATCGCGAAAGAGCAGACCACCCCGGCGATCGCCCCGATGGCAAGGCCCGCCATTGATGTCACGTACCCGCAGGCTGGAGTGATAGCCACAAGGCCGGCGACGATTCCCCGACGCAACGCCCAGATTGGTGAAGTGACCCTGTCGAATCCGCTCGGTCAGGCCCCATGCAAGCCCGCCGAGGGAGGCCGCCAAGAAGGTGTTGATGAAGGCCTGCACAGCGATGCCGTCAGCGGCAAGCGCCGACCCGGCGTTGAAGCCAAACCATCCGAACCACAAGATGCCGGTGCCGAGCATGACCAGGGGCATCGAGTGTGGGGGAGCGCCGTCGCGGGGACAGCCCTTTCGTTTACCCAACACGATGACAAGTGCGAGCGCTGCAATGCCGGTGTTCACATGGATGGCCGTGCCGCCGGCAAAGTCGAGTGAACCGCGGGCGCGTAGCCATCCGTGTGGCGCGAAGACCCAGTACGTCGCAGGCACGTACACGAACAGGCTCCACAGAGGTACGAACACGGCCCACGCGGCAAACTTCATCCGGTTGGCGACGGCGCCGGAGGTGAGCGCTGGTGTAATCGCAGCAAACGTTGCGAGCAAGATCATCACTGCCGGTTTCATACCACCGAAATCAAACCCGCGTCCGAAGGCGCGGCTGAAGTTGCCGATCAACGCAGCGCTTCCGCCGAATGCGAGCGATTAGCCCACGATCACCCACAACAGCGGCACGACGAGGATGCACCAAAAATTCATCATCAGCATGTTCAGTACGTTCTTCGAACGGACCATGCCTCCGTAGAAGAAAGCGAGTCCTGGGGTCACGAACAACACCAGCGCACCACCGATGAGCACCCACGTCACGTTCCCAGCATCCACGCCTGCCTCGTCTCCCTGGTTTTGCCGCCCATTGGTCGGGGCGACTCGTTGAACGTAAAGGTTGCGTGTTTCGGCAATGTTTCCAAAAGGGGTGCTGAATTGTTTTGCCAGGTTTTCTGAACCGTGTGATCAACGCCGACACAGCCTGGCTAGGGACGTCGGTTTGGATCGTCGCAGGTCAGCGGGCAAGACTGCGGACAGCGTCACCACTCTGGGAGGGAACGTGAGCGAGAGCGTCGAGAGCGCCGGCTACGTGTTCGTAGATCCAACCGCCTATGCCGACGAGGCACGATTCGGGGCGGCGTGTGCGTTGTTGCGCCGCGAGGATCCAGTGCACTGGGGCGAGGGCGAGGGCGAGGGCGAGGGCCTGGGCTTCAACAGCTTCTGGGCGATCACCAAGCACGCCGACATCTTCGAGATCGAGACCAAACACCAGATCTTCCTGAACGAGCCGCGACCCATCTTGGGCACCGCAGACGACGACCGCCGCCGCGCCGAGAACGGCGATCTGCTGCGCACGCTCATCCATGTCGATGATCCCGAGCATCGCAACCTGCGCGGGGTCACCTCCGAGTGGTTCCTGCCCAAGAATCTGAACAAACTCGACGACACGCTCAGCGGTTTGTCGCGTCGGTTCGTGGACCGAATGCTCGACTTCGATGGCGAATGCGACTTCGCCCGCGATGTCTCCATGCAGATGCCGCTCAACGTGATCCTGTCGATTCTCGGGCTGCCCGAGAGCGACTACGAAAGGATGCTCACGCTCACCCAGGAGATGTTCGGGGCGGCTGATGAAGACCTGCAGCGCGGCGCCGATCCGGCCGAATTGATGGCCGTGATCCAAGACTTTTTCGCCTACTTCACGGCGCTCACCGATTCGCGCCGGACCCACCCGACGGGTGATCTCGCATCAGTTGTTGCCGATGCAACCATCGATGGCGAACCGCTCACGATGATGCAGACCATCAGCTATTACGTCATCGCCGCCACCGCCGGCCACGACACCACGGCGTCAGCGATGGCGGGCGGCATGCTCGCGCTCATCCAGAACCCCGATCAGCTCGCTCGTTTGCAGGCCGATCCATCACTGATCGCCACCGCGGCCGACGAGATGATTCGCTGGGTGACGCCGGTAAAGCATTTCATGCGCACTGCCACCGAGGACTACGTGCTGCGCAGCAAAACCATCAAGGCCGGTCAATCGGTGCTGCTGTCCTATCCGTCGGGGAACCGTGATGAGGACGCCTTCGCTGATCCGTATACCTTCGACATTGGCCGCAGCCCGAACAAGCATCTCTCCTTCGGCTTCGGCGTGCACTACTGCCTCGGTGCGATGCTCGCTCGGATGGAGCTGAAGGCATTGTTCGCCGAACTCCTTCCCCGTCTTCGCCACGTTGAACTCGCTGGTGAACCGGCACTGATGAAGACTGTTTTCGTCGGCGGCCTGAAGCGTCTGCCGATCCGTTTCGAACTTTCACCCCACTCTGCCGATCCGATCAACTAGAGGACCCTCCCGATGACCATGAACTGCAAGCCCATCAGCACGATCGACGAGCGCATCAACGACATACGCGGCCGTACCGCCGAGATCGTGAACAACGACATCCTGCCGAACGAGGGTCGCCTGTGGGCCGAGCGGCGGGCGGGCGAGAGCTGGACCGACCGCACCGAGGTACTCGAGCTACGTGCCGAGATCAAAGAGAAGGTCAAGGCCGCTGGTTTGTGGGCGCCGCACCTGCCCGCCGAATACGGTGGCATGGGCCTCGACTTCCTCGCCCACGCGTACATGAACGAGGTACTTGCATATGCAATTGGTGCCGCGTCGCTGTTCGGTGTTGTGGCGCCGAATAGCGGTAATCAGTCGGTGCTGGTGAAGTACGGCACCGAGGACCAGAAGCAGAAGTGGTTACTGCCGCTCATCGAGGGCACGATGGAGTCGGGCTTTTCGATGACTGAGCCCGAGAACGCTGGCTCTGACCCTCGGTCCATCACCACCAGCGCTGTCATCGACGGCGATCATTTTGTGATCAACGGTCACAAGTGGTTCACATCGAACGGCATCGACGCCGATTTCTTCATCGTGATGTGCCGCGTGGTCGAGGCTGGTCAGGAGGGCACCCGTGTCGGACCGATGGTGCAGATCATCGTGCCCACGGCCACCAAAGGCGTGAACATCGTGCGAGGCATTGGCGTGTGGGGTCGTTCTGAGAGCGACCACTGTGAGGTGCGCTACGAAGGCGTGCGCGTGCCCGTCGAGAACGCGCTGGGTCGTGTCGGCGAGGGACATCAGGCGGCGCAGGATCGCCTCGGTGCCGGGCGCATCTTCCATTGCATGAACTCCGTCGGTCAGATGTGGCGTGCGTTCGACCTCATGGTCGAGCGGGCCACCACCCGAGAGGTGCATGGTGGCCTCTTGCAGGACAAGCAGTTCGTGCAGGGCTTCATTGCTGACAGTTACATCGATATTCAGGCGGCGCGGCTGATGACGATCCATGCGGCGGAGAAGATCGATCAGGGCCTGCAGGGAGCGCGCACCGACATCAGCGCGATCAAGATCTTCGTGCCCAACGCGTATTCACGAGTGGTCGACCGTGCGATTCAGGTGTGGGGTGCGGCTGGCGTGAGCAACGACCTGCCGCTTGCTGGCATGTACATGGGTGCCCGCACGCTGCGCATTGCCGATGGTCCCGACGAGGTGCACAAGATCCTCATCGCCAAGAACGTGCTCGGGCAGTACGCCCAGGGCGAGGGTTGGGACTTCGGCAACTGAACCGTGGATGAACGTTGACGGTCCGGCAGGTGAATTGATCTGTAATGTGATACTGCCGCGGTCTCAATGGGGCTGTAGTGGGCGATCCTTCGTGCGATGACTCACGTGACGAGAGTGGCAACAGCGCTGACGGTAACGGTGCTCGCGTCGATGGTCGCGACGACGGGGAGTGCCCGCGCCGCGCCACCTTTGGGTTCCAACTCGATGAATCCAACATCGGGCACAGCGACCACGGTCTTCACGCTGCTGCCTCCCGCCGGGGCGTCGTGTATTGGCGGTGCCAGTGGCTCACCCTCGTACCGTTGGCAGACGTACTTCGTCGAGCGTTCCGTCGACACGTTTGCCTCGGCCTTCACGAGTGGTCCCGTCGCCATCCCGGGCAAGTTCGTGTCGTCGCTCTACGACGGCGGGGACACGCCGATCAGAAACAGAAACCCATCGGCAAGTCCCGTCGGACTGATCTCCGGTATCCCGGACATGTCGTTCAACGCGCTCTCGGGGACCGTCCCCGTGGGTCAGTACAAGATCGGTTTCGCATGTACGCAAACCGGCGCGATCGAGAACGGCAAGTACTGCAAGGAGTCGCGTGTGGGTGAGCGGACCACGGTTGATGGTTTGCTTTGGCAGATCGGTCAGCGTGGTGGTGTTCACGTCGGTGGCGACGGATCTGATCGTCGACGTGAACGGCTACTTCCCGGCGGCGTAGACGTCTAGATCGCCGAGGTTGTGGGCTTGTCGGAGATGGCGAGCATCCGGTCCTTCGGGCAATGCACCCGTGAACCGTCGTCGCAGGTTGCGCATCCCCATGCACCATCGCCATGCCGCCACAGCGTCGAACCGCACGCGGGGCACCGCTGCCGCCAGATCGCACATTCGGCGTCGGCTAAGCGGTTGGACGTGAGTGGGCAACCGTGACCGTGGCAGGTGGGCCATGCCGGGTCGGGCTCGATAGCCATCACCGGGCACTTGTCGACGCAGATACCGCAGTCGTCACACGTGAATGGATCGATCACGAACAGGCCGAGGAAACTGTCGGTCTTGGTGAGCGCGTTCGTGGGACACGAGTAGTCGCACGCACCGCATCCGATGCACAGATCCTCGAGGACGGTGTGGCTCATGTCGTGGTGCGATCAGGCCGACACGGCCGCGTGGGTGCCAGAGGAGTGCGCATCAACGTCGTGGAAGTCGGCGGGATGAAACTCGCGCAACTGCTTCATGCAGTCGGCGTGTACCCAGGGCGCGACGTCGACACCAGTTGACGCCGTGCACAGTACGTACTTCGAGCCGTTCCAATCCCACCATCCGTAGGACAGGTCAAGTGCCCGCGTCACGGGCTTGTTGCAGTTCGGGCACACAGGTGGGTTCATGGTTGGCTCCTGATGAGGTCGAAGCGGCCCGCGCCGGGGTGTAGGTCTTGGCCTTGAGGATCGAGCGCAACAGGCTTTCGCCGCTGGACCGCGAATACAGCAACCCATCACCGTTCGAGAGCGCCCGTTTACGAAACACCTCGGTGTGGCGAGCCTCGTCCATGATCTGGGTGCAAAGGAACATCTTCGCTTCGAGGTAGTCGTGGTTCATCCGCCACATCCACTTCGCCGGCAGATCGGCCGCGATCATCTCGATCTCCGCGAGCGTGGTGAACACCTGACATACCGCGTGCTCGATGTCGGGGGGGAACTCGGGCAATTCGTTCCACCGAATGTCGCGGGTGGCTGACCACTGGCGGGCAACGGCCTCTTCGTACAACTCGCGCACGTTCTCGGACCACACATCGGACTTCTTGTTGAGGATGTAGCCCATATCGGGGGAGTCGCCCTCGACGGTGGATCCGCGCCCGGCCATACTGCGGCACTCGGCGTTCTCGGGAACCTCGCCGTAGCTGCCGAATGCGATGTCGCTCATCGTCAGCCCGCGTGCGCTCGGCTTGGGTCGCACTCCCCATTCGCTTGGCGCGCCACGCAGCCATGCCCAGTCGAGCGGCTGACCCATCGGCGTGATCTGCGGCAAGCGATCGGCGATCGCGTTGTTCGACTCGGCTTCGGTCTGCTTCGCCATGAGTGGCCTCCCCGATGTGGTCGTTTCCGACCATGTGGACTTCAGCCCAAACGTACGCTCGCGCCGACTTCGAGAAATAGGTACCAAAGTCCCGAGGGCGGCGCGTTTCATGTGTCGCGCGACACCCATCTTGGTCCTCAACTCCGGACCGCCCTCAGCGATTTGGCTGAGCGGATACGTCGGTTGATGCGCACGGTCATCGAGTACCAATTGACCTCATTGGGAGCGCTTCACCCACGTGCCGAACGCCCAGCCAACAAACGATGCTCCGAATGCGAGCCCGCCAACCAGAGTTGAGGTAGCGACGGAAGCGAAGGCCAAGGTGGAATTACGGCGCACAGCAGCAAGGGACAACAAATACAGCGTTGTGGTGGCGACCGCGCCAAGGGCGACGAAGGCTGGCCACGACGTGGACCGCCGCCGCAAGCCGGCGATCGTGCCGAGGGTGACGAGCACCGCGACGAGAATCGGCACGAACATCAACGCTTCGAGTCCGTCGTCGATGGTAATCGAGGCGAGGTACACCCACGTCGTCGTCGCGGCGATGAGCGCGCCGATGACTCCGGTGAGCAGCGGCTTGATCGAACTCATGTGCTCATCAGATCACATGGTGGTCACAGGATCGGCAAGACTGTGGGCCAATTTCCGGCATGGGACAGGAGCGAGACATGGGCGACGAAGCGATCAGCGGTGGGACTGGAACAGTCGACGATCCGTGGCAGCTGAAAACGCCGCCGTTGAGTTCCGAGTACACGATGCACCGCGACACGCGAGCGGGAGTCGATGTGATCGTGTGCACGGTGGGCAAGACGGTTTTGCTGTACGACGCGCGTTGCCTCGCTGATCTGCATGCGATGCTCGTGGCGCACGGTGATTGGATGGATCTCGGTTCGGCCGATGAGCAAAAGCCTGCCAAGGATTCCACGGTCGAGGCATGGGGTCGTTCGCCGGATGATCCCCTTGGTGGTTGGTACGGCCTGAAGAAGGGCTTTCGGGGCCGCTTCGGGATGTATGCGCCGCTGCCGATGGAGCATCTCGGGTTGGCTGAGGTGGAGCACAACCCTCGCAACAACCGCATGCGCTCGATCTGAATCGCGGCAGCGCTGCAAAGGCCATCAACTAGGGTCAGCGCCCGTGGATGACGTGCAGGAGGCGGAGCGCGAGCAGCTGTACCGACGCTGCATCGCAGCGATCACGCTCACCGGCGCAACATGGCGGATCATCATTTTGATTTCGAAGTGGAACATTCCGCTGCAGTACGGAGACGCGTGGTACTACAACATCCAGGCCCTCAATAACGCTCACGGAAGGTGGTTCAAGGAGGCGAGCGGGCCCCTTGAGAACTGGGGAGTGCTGCCCGGTGCCGAGCATCCGCCGCTCACATCCATCGTGGTCACGCCGGCAAGCCTGCTGTCGCATCCGCAGTTCTGGCAGCGCGCCACGATGACGCTGCTCGGCATCGTCGGCATCGTGTTGATCTCGATGCTGGCACGGCGCGTGGGTGGCCGCGCGGTTGGCTTGATTGCCGCGGCAATCGCAGCGGTGTACCCGAACATCTGGCTGAGCGATTCGCTGGTGATGTCCGAGACATTGGTCATTGTGATGGTGGTCGTGGTGCTGCTCGCGGCGTTGCACCACCGTGACCGAATGAACCTGCGCAGCGCCCTGATGCTCGGCGTGCTCATTGGTATCGCAGGGCATGCGCGCAGTGAGGTACTGATCTACTCGCCTCTGTTTGCGCTGATAGGCGTTCGATCGCTGCCGCGCGCTCAGTGGGTCAAGCGGGCTGTCGTGATCGTCGCGGCCACCGGCGTGACCGTGTTGCCGTGGATCGTGTACAACACCGCTCGATTCGACACCGTCGTGTTGATGAGCACCAACGAGGGCAACACATGGCTCGGTGCGAATTGCGCGGCCTCCTATGGCGGCGTGGGAATCGGCGGATGGAACCTGTCGTGTCTCGAAAACGGGGTCACGCCACCTGCCAACGAAAACACCGCCGAGCGTTCGATACGCAGACGACGCGAGGCAATGAATTATGTGCGGGCGAACGTATCGCGCGTGCCGGTGGTGGTGGCGGCCCGTGTGCTGCGAGGCGCCGACCTATATGGATTGCGTGAAACCGTACGTGGCGATCTCGGCGAGGAGCGGCCAACATGGGCGATCTGGGCCGGCATGGTGAGTTGGTGGCTGCTCGCGCCCATGGCAGCGATCGGCCTGTGGCGCACGCGCCGTGGCGTTCGATACATCCTCACTGTGCCGATCATCGGGGTCGCTGCCGTCGCCATCGTCTTTTATGGCTCGCATCGTCTGCGTGTCCCGGCGGAATCTCTGGTTGCCGTTTGTGCTGCGTCGTTTCTCGCCGCCTTGGCCCCGGTACGACGCATGGTCGACCGACTGCTGCACCGTTTCGTCACCGCCGCCGGGAGCTGAACCTTGCCGCGTGTGGCTCAGCCGTTGACGAGGCGACGAACAACCTGGATCCGCTCAGGCTGTGGCAGGTTGCCGATGCGCACAGGCGTTCCCGTGCGAGCCGCTTGAATCCACGTCTTCGCATCGATGGCCATACCGACATGGCTGATTACTCCGGGGTTCGAGGTCGACGCGGTGAAGATCAGGTCGCCGGGCATGATCGGCTGAGTCTTCCAGTCGACCGCTGCGCCATACTTCGACTGCATCGAGCTCTGATGGGGAAGGCTCACGCCGATTTGCGCGTAGGCCGCCATGACCAGGCCGGAGCAGTCAAAGCTGTCGGGGCCGGCAGCGTTGAACTGGTAGGGCTTGCCGATCTGGGCCTGTAGGTAGGTAAGCACCGTGGCGATCGATTGCTGCTGCGCTGCCGTGAGCGGCACGGGCGAAGCCGTGGGAACTGCGGTGCCGGGCGTTGATGCTG
Source organism: Actinomycetota bacterium (assembly GCA_043753895.1). GTDB lineage: Bacteria > Actinomycetota > Acidimicrobiia > Acidimicrobiales > Ilumatobacteraceae > WLMZ01. Next base: position 92,990 of record JAYUWK010000027.1, on the reverse strand, counting down.
TGGTAGTCGACGTCGGGCTCGTCGGCGCGGGGGTGGCCGCCGCCGGAGTGGGGTTCACCTGCGTCGGCGGTGCAGGTGGAGCAGGGAGGGGCATGGTGGCCGGCGGGATGACGAGCTTGGTGCCGGGGAAGATGGCCGTGGTGATCTTGATGTTGTTCGCCGACAGCAGCGCCGCGAGTTTCACGCCGTGGTTGACGGCGATCGAGATCAGGTAGTCGCCCGATTGCACCACATACTCGGTGTTGCCCGCAGTCGGTGCGCCAGCGGCCGGCGCAGGTGTTGTCGTTGTTGTCGTCGGTGCTGGGGTCTTGGGTGCTGGGGTCTTGGGTGCTGGAGTCTTGGCTGCTGGTGCAACTGCACCGACGGGCAACACGAGCACGTCGCCGGGATGGATCGCACTGGTGATCACACGGTTGTTGACCGCAAGGAGATCGCCGATCTTCACGCTGTAACGAGCAGCAATACCGAATAGAGAGTCACCCCAACGAACCGAATAGGTCATCGACGACGCCGTTGCCACGCTCGGCATCTGGACGGCATCGAGGCTCATCGTCTCGGGGGCCATTGCGTGTGCCGACGATCCGGAGGCAAACAGCGCCAACGTGGTGATGGTCGAGATGATGATGGCAGCGAGCACTTGACGGAACCGGAACATGCTCTTTGTTTCGGCACATGTCGCAGCGAACTTTACGAATTCCTGACGATTGCTGTTTGTCCGGCCTCAGTTGACGGTCTTGGTGCGGCCTTCCCAATAGGGCTCACGCAGCTTGAACTTCTGCAGTTTGCCCGTGGCCGTGCGGGCCAAGCTGTCGCGGAACTCCACCCGTTTGGGGCACTTGTAGCCCGCCAGTTTGGTCTTCGTGTAGGCAACGAGATCGTCGGCAGTAAGTGTAGAGCCGGGCGACACCACGACCAGAGCCATCACCAGCTCGCCCCATTTCTCATCGGGGACACCGATGACAGCAACCTCATCTACCTCGGGGTGGCTGAAGACGGCGTCTTCGACCTCGATGGACGACACGTTCTCGCCGCCGGAGATGATCACGTCCTTCTTGCGATCGGAGATGGTGAGGTACTGCTCACCATCGAGGAACCCGCCGTCACCGGTGTGGAACCAGTCGCGTCCGTCGCTGGCCTCGTGAATCGCGGCTGCGGTCTCCACGGGTTGCGCCCAGTAGCCATCCATGATCACGTTGCCCCGGGCGAGCACTTCGCCCTCGGCCGAGGTGGCCATTTCGATACCGATCGCCGGGGCGCCGGCGCGACTGAGACGTTGAGCGCGATCGGCTGGTGACAGCGAGTCAAACTCAGCGCGGCCACGATTGATAGTGAGCAGGGGAGAGCTCTCGGTGAGGCCGTAAATCTGAATGAACTCCCAACCGAGTTCTGTCTCGATGCGTTCGATCGTGCGTGTGGGCGGCGGCGCGCCAGCAACCACGACCCTGACGACGCCACGACCCGGAATCGGGCCGTCCCAACTCTGGGCCGCATCGAGCACCATGTTCAGCACTGCGGGCGCTCCGCACATCAGCGTGACGCCATGGGCGTCGATACGTCGCAGGATCTCCTGCCCATCCACCTTGCGCAGAATCACGTGTTGCGCACCCATCCCGGTAACCGCATAGGTCATGCCCCAGCCGTTGCAGTGGAACTGCGGGAGTGTGTGCAGGTACACATCCCGATCACTGGCGCCGACGTGCCAACCGAACGTAGTCGCGTTGATCCACAGATTGCGATGGGTGAGTTGCACACCTTTGGGGCGGGCCGTTGTGCCGCTGGTGTAATTGATGGTGGCGGTGGCGTCTTCGTCGGGAGTCCACGACTGCGGCTCGAGATCGAAGCGGAGCAGTTCGCTATCGGCATCGGTGCCGATGATCATCTTGCGCTCGGCCTGTACCGGCGCGAGTGACTGCTCGAGCTCGGGGTCGATGAGCAAGAGGCGGGCGCCGGAGTGATTGACGATGTACTGGATCTCCTCGGCCACCAGGCGGAAGTTGACCGGCACGAGAATTCGCCCGGACCCACTCACGCCGTAGAACGAGGTGAGCAGTCGGGCCGAGTTGTGGCTCACGATGGCCACCCGTTCGCCGGCCGCGATGCCCAACGCATCAAGCCCGGCCGCCTGTGCTGCGGCGGTTGCCGCCATGTCGCGATACGTGGCCGAGCCCCATCCGGGCGCAGGCTGGTCGGGCTCGTCGACGTAGGCGGTTCGGTCCGGGTACACCTCGCTCGCGCGCCGGAGGAAGTCGTTGATCGTGAGCGCAACCTTCATGTAGTCCTCCATGGTTGATCCACGCGGGCCGCGCGAATCGCATCAGTGATGTGACTCCGCGAAAGTACCAGTTCGTCGCCGGATGCTCGTCACGGCGGAGGACCATGTGGTCTCGCCGACCGTGGGTCGAACTATGTTGAGGCGATCGAGAAACGCACCGTCGGCCTGCCCCGCAACGTGAAGATCCTCGGGCTGGTCAGTCTTGCCCAGGACACCGGGTCGGAGATGCTCTATCCGCTGATCCCGACGTTGTTGACGACGGTGCTCGGAGCGCCGGTGGTCGCGATCGGCGTTGCGGAGGGTCTTGCCGACGCCACGGCCGCCGGGATGAAATTGGTGTCGGGGCGGCTCGCGTCGACACAGCGGCGGCGCCCATGGATCGCTGCGGGGTACGCCCTCGCCGCGCTCGGCAAGGTCATCATTGCGGTGTCCTTTGTGTGGCCGGGGGTTCTGCTCGGCCGCGTCGTGGATCGCGTCGGTAAGGGCGTGCGCGGCGTTCCGCGCGACGCGCTCATCGCCGACGATACGCCGGCGGATTTGCGTGGCCGGGCCTTCGGTTTGCACCGCACACTCGACACGCTCGGCGCTGTACTCGGCCCGCTGCTCTGTCTTGCGCTGCTCGAGCTGTTCGACGGTCGCGTACGGATCATCTTGGTCATCGCAATCATCCCGGCGATTATCAGTGTCGCGCTGGTTGCGGCAGTCAGGGAACATCGCCCCGAACCCGGTACCGGACCTGCGAGCACGCCCGATCTGACGGCGGATCATGAGGACGATCGCGCTCCGCTGCCTCGCCACTACTGGCGGGTGCTGATACCGCTCGTGGTGTTCTCGCTGGTGAACTCGACCGATGCGCTTCTGCTGCAACGGGCGAGTGAGTTGGGGCTGTCGCTCACGTCGGTGGTGCTCGTCTACGTGCTCTACAACGTGGTCTATGCAACGCTTGGTTATCCGGCGGGTATGCTCGCCGATCGCTTCCCGCCGCGACTGGTCTTTGCCGCTGGCCTGGTGGTCTTTGCCGTGGTGTACTTCGGCCTTGGGCTCATTACTTCGTCAAGCATGGTGTGGGTGCTCCTGCCGTGTTACGGCGCCTACACCGCTGGCACCGACGGCGTGAGTCGAGCGTGGATCTCCAACCTCGTGCCCGACACGCAGCGCACCTGGGCACTCGGTGTTCATGGCGGCGCCACAAGCCTGGCCACACTGGCGGCGGGGCTCTGGGTCGGGTTGGCGTGGGGAGGCAACGGTCGACTGGCATTGATGGCCTCGGGCGTCGTTGCTCTGTTCGTGGCCGGATGGCTCGTGATCGACCGCTCGCAAGCAACTCCTGGCCCCGTCACCATTGGGTGATGGTGTCCTTCGTCCCTGTCGTTGGCTGGCCTGGACGGCAGATGATTGAACCATGGCCGAGTCAGAGAATACAGTTGATGTGATCGAGGACGTCCGCGGTTTCGCCGACCTCGGGAGCAGCGACGTCGATGTGGCCGGTGGAAAGGGCGCGAACCTCGGCGAGATGACCCGCGAGGGCTTTGCCGTGCCTGCCGGCTCTGTGGTGCTCGCACCGGCGTACCTACGCGCGCTCGATGCGAGCGGTATTTCGGTCTGCCTTGAGGGATCTGTTCGATGGTGTGGATCAGACCTCGCCGGACGATCTTGCGAGCACCTCGCAACGGTGTCAGGCGATGATCACCGCAATGACGTTTCCGGACGCGCTCCGTCGGAGCATTCTGCACGAGTACCGCGAGTTGGGTTCGGGGGCAGTGGCCGTGCGGTCATCGGCAATCGGCAAGGACACCGCCGACACCTCGTTTGCGGGTATGAACCTCAGCTTCACGAACGTGAACGGCGACGATGCGCTCATCAATGCGATCCTGGGCTGTTGGACCTCGCTGTGGGCACCACGATCCATCTCCTATCGCAAGACCGTGGGTGTTTCGGCCGAGTCGGCCATCGCCGTCGTGGTGCAGGAGATGGTGGCCTCAGAGCGCTCGGGCGTGGCCTTCACGGCCGACCCGGCTACGGGCGATCTCGGTCGGATGGTGATCGAGGCAGCATTCGCGCTCGGCGAGGTCGTCGTGGGCGGTCAGGTGGAACCCGATACCTATGTGGTCGGCAAGCACCCGTTCGGCCTCCAGCAACTCCGTATCGGTCATCAGACGCACCAGATCGTGTGCGGACCCGATGGTCGGGACCTCCGTGTCGAATTGAGTGCCGAGGATGGGGCGCGACGCGTCCTGTCCGATGACGAGATCCTCGGAGTGGCCGATCTCGCTCAACGTGTCGAAGCGCACTACGGGGTGCCTCAAGATCTCGAATGGGCCCTCGCCAAGGGCAAGCTTTTTCTCCTGCAGACCCGGCCGGTGACCACGCTGCACATCGTGGGAGAGCTCGGGGGCGACAGAACAGCGCAGCCTGGGTCGGTCGAGCCCACATCCGCGCCGAGCACTTCTGCAGCGTCGCCCCCCGCCGCTGCAGTTCTCCTACGCGGCCTCGGTGCATCACCCGGTGTGGCGAGCGGTGCCGTGCGCGTGCTCCACAGCCCCGCCGATGGTGACCTGTTGCTGCCGGGTGAGATTTTGGTCGCGCCGATGACTGACCCCGATTGGGCACCCGTGATGTTCCGCGCAGGTGCAATCGTCACCGACGGCGGGGGCGTCACGTGTCATGCTGCGATCGTCAGTCGTGAGTTGGGTCTGGCCTGCGTCGTGGCCACACGGTTGGGCACGTCCACACTGCGTGACGGCGAGATCGTCACCGTCGATGGCCGACGCGGGGTGGTGCTGGCCGGTGCGGTCGCAGGCACGCCCGCCTCGGTGTTGTCGGTTGCGACTGGGGCATCGGGTCCCCCGACAGTTGTCGCCGCTGAGGCCACGGGCACGAAGCTCTACGTCAACGTTGCGCCGTCCGACAACATCGACCGCGTGGCCCGCACAGCCCGTAGATGGCGTCGGCCTGTTGCGTGCAGAACTACTGCTGACCGAGGCGCTAGGAGGGCAGCACCCGCGCAAGCTCACCGCTGACGGCTGCGCCGAGGAGTTCGTCACGAAGATGGCCGAATCGGTGTTGCGGATCACACGCGCGTTTACGCCTCGCCCGGTGGTGTATCGCACCACCGACTTTCGCACCCGCCGCGAGAAAGCCCTGCACGCGGCAAGACGGTGATTGCAAGATGGCTTCCATCGCCGGCGGCACGAGCACGTGCGACACGATCAACGAGAAGTTGGTGAGCCCGAGTGTGCGTGCCTACTCGACCGCCAGCGCGTTGGCAGGTGCCGTGGTTTCGAATCCAACGGCGAAGAACACGACCTCGCTCTCGGGGTTGTCCTGCGCAACACGCACCGCGTCGAGCGGTGAGTAGACGGTGCGCACATCGGCGCCGCGTCCTTTCACGGTGAACAGATCGTGCGTACTGCCCGGGACGCGGAGCATGTCGCCGAATGAACAAAAGATCACGTCATCACGTGAGACAATGGCCAGTGCTCGGTCGACCGCCTCCAGTGGCGTCACGCAGACGGGACAACCGGGGCCGTGCAGGAGTTCGATGCCCTCTGGCAACAGCTGATCGATGCCGTGTCGAATGATCGCGTGTGTCTGCCCACCGCACACTTCCATGATGGCCCAGGGCTGGGTGGTGATGCGGTGGATCTCGTCGAGCAAGCGCCGTGCCAGTGCCAGGTCGTTCACGACCTCGCGTGTGGTGCCGTCGAAGTCCACGATCGCCACCGGTTCGCCGCTGCGCTCGACCAACTCGATCGCTCGTCCGGGCATCGCAAGGCACATGTACTCATCCTTCCCAATGCGATGGTGCTGGCCATCGCTTTCGCGGTGTCGAGTACCAGGGAAATGACGGCACGATGGAAGCGCATCGAGATGGTGCTGGGCTCGATGCCTGCCAGTACATCGCTGACCACGGCGCGAATCACCGGGCTGCAATCGATGACCCCGTTCGCGTCAGCGACACAGAATGCATAGGCCCCGACAGCCGTTGGATCGGCTATCGCCTCCAACTCGATTGCGGCCTGCGCCTCGTAGCTGACGGTATGGCGCACACCGCACAGTGAGGCCACTGCGTCGAACAAGCGACCCATACTCGATGTTGCGACGGTGACGACGCCGCGGTCGAGCTGGGTGAGCAGCACGGCGCGATCGGCGGCGGGGAGGGCGGCGACCGACGGGATCGCGCCATCCCAGGCGAGGTGGCTCGCCCGCAATTGCGCAAGGGCAGTACGCGCCGGATGCTCGATTGCTGCGTCGCCGCCCGGGAGGGGCACGTCCTTCAGATGGGCGACGCGCTCCGCAATGGACGTGGTGACCACCAGGAAATCGCCACCCCAGATTGCGCCGTCGGGCCCGTAGCCGGTGCCGTCGAACGCAACACCGATGACCGGTTCGGCAAAGGGCTGTTGCGATTCGGCGAGCAACGAAACCACATGCGCGTGGTGATGCTGAACGGCGACGACCGGGACGCCCCACTCTGCAGCGAGCTCCCGACCGAGCCGTGCGGATAGGTAGCCCGGATGGGCATCGACAGCGACCACGTGCGGACGAATGCGGGTGAGCGACACCAGTTGGTCCACGGCGCGCCGGACAGCTTGATACGTGGCCAGCTCGGCCAGGTCGCCGAGATGCTGCGACAGCCACGCTCGATCTCCCTGTGCCAGGCACACAGCGCCTTTCAGGTCGCCTGCGAGAGCGAGCACGCCAACCGACGCTGTTGGCGCCCTGGTAACCAGCCCATCGAACAACAGATGATGCACCGGCGCGTATGGAAGCATGACGCCCACATCGGCCGCGCCCGGAGCGGCGTCGGGCCGGCGGGGGTATGCGAAGATCGTTGCGATGACGCCTCTCACGCTGGTCGAGCTCTTCGAACAGCACCCGTCGCCTGCCTCGGCCGTGTTCATCGAGGGCGTCGAGGGCCTCCATTCCTACACCCACGACCGGGCCTGGTCGCATGCGGCCCGGATCGCTGAAGTGTTTCGCAAGTTCGGCGTGCTGCCCGGCGATCGCGTCGCCGTGCAGGTGGCCAAGAGCAGCGAGTCGATCATCGTCTACCTCGCCTGTCTCCGAGCCGGTGCCGTACTCGTGCCATTGAACCCTGGCGCCACCGCGACCGAACTCGATTACCTGCTCGACGACGCCGAGCCAGCGCTGGTGATCGCCGATCCGTCGCGGGCTGCGGCGCACACCCGACTGCCGCTGCTCACGCTCGATGGGCAGGGTCGGGGCACGTTGTCCGAACACGCAAGTGGCACATCGGAGACCGCTCCCGCATTCCTCCCTACGCCTGACACCACGGCCGCGATTGTCTACACCAGCGGCACGACAGGTCGCCCCAAAGGCGCCGTCGTCACCCATCGCAACCTCACTGCAAACGCGCTCGCGCTGGCGGCCGCGTGGGAATTCGTCCCAACCGACCGCCTGCTGCACATGCTCCCGGTGTTTCACGTGCATGGTCTGTTCGTGGCCACGAACTGCACGATCGCGGGCGGTGGGTCAATGGTTTTGGCCCCACGATTCGAGGTGGATGTTGCGCTCGATCAGTTGCCGCGCTGCACGGTGATGATGGGTGTTCCCACGTTCTATACGCGTTTGCTGGCAGACCCGCGTTTCGATGCACGTTCCTGTGGGGCGGCGCGCCTGGTCATCAGTGGCTCTGCGCCATTGCTCGCTGCCACGCATTGCCAGTTCGAGGCGCGCACGGGCCAGGCGATCCTCGAGCGATACGGCATGTCGGAGACATCGATGCTCACCTCGAACCCACTGCACGGTATACGTAAGCCGGGCACCGTCGGCCCAGCGCTGCCGGGCGTGTCGGTGCGCGTGGTGCACAAGGTCACCGGCGAACGGCTCGGCATCGGTGAGCCTGGTGACATAGAAGTCGCTGGCGACAACGTGTTCGGCGGTTACTGGAAACGGCCCGAGCTGAACGCGACCGAGTTCACTGCCGATGGATTCTTTCGCACGGGTGACATCGGAGTGTTCGATAACGACGGCTATCTGAGCATCGTGGGGCGTGAGAAGGACCTCATCATCTCCGGCGGTCTGAACGTGTACCCCAAGGAGATCGAGGAAGCCATCGATGCGCTGCCCGGTGTTGCAGCGAGTGCCGTGATCGGCGTACCCGATGCCGACTTCGGCGAGGCCGTGATCGCGGTCGTCGTCGCGCTGCCCGATCGGGAGCTCGACAGCGACGCAATGCGGGAGGCGCTGCGTCTGGTGTTGGCTGCTTACAAGGTGCCCAAGCGCATCCACGTGGTCACCGAGTTGCCGCACAATGCGATGGGCAAGGTCGAAAAGGCCCGTCTCCGCAACATGTACTCCTAGGATCAGGGCGTGGCCTCTGCTTCACCGTCTCCGACCCCCAACCCCAACGCAATGAAGTTCACGCTCGACAGCAGGCTTGGCGCGACGATGAACATTGCGAATGCTGAGGCCTCGGTGGGGAACCCGTTCGCCGAAGCCGTGTTCGCTGCAGGTGGGGTGGCAGCCATCTTCGGAGTGAATGACTTCGTCACCATCACCCGGCAGGCCGACGCGGCGTGGGAGCCCATCACCGCAGCAGTACAGCACGCCGCCGCCCTCTACCTGTAGCCCGCACCTGCGGCCCTCTACCTGCAGCCTTCACCTGTAGCTCTGTACCTGTAACTCACCGCCTGTAGCTCACCGCCTGTAGCTCCTCCCCGCCGCCAGTTCGCTTGGGCGCGCTGCGCGCCAGGTGTTGGCGCGGGACGCGCCCGAGGCAGGTTGCAGGGGATGGGTTGGGTCAGTCGATGATGTCGATGGGTGGCAGGTCGAAGATGTGCAGAGCATCGATGGCCGCCGCAGCGTCGCCGGTCCAGTTGGCTGCGTTGATCTGGCGGGCGCTACGACGGCCGAAGATGATGCGCAGTAACTCGTATGCTGTGGTGCCGAGGGTGATGTCGGGATCTGCGCCGAGGGCGCCAAGCACGTGCGCTGTTCCATCGACCAAGATCAACACTGCGGGTGCGCCTGATGCCTGATAGCGCGATTCGAACACCTCGAGTGCCATCTCGGCCAACGCGTTGACGCGGGCGTCGTTCCGGATACCTCTGCCCCCGATCGCAGCCCGGACGTCTTGTTCGTGCGTCCACACATCGAACGCGAGAAAGCCCATCGCTGGCCCGGCCTCAGCCATCTGCGCCTCGAGCAGCGGGCCGCGCTCGGCCCACTCGTGACACACCTCGGCAAGTGAGTGCGCTGCGCGAGAACGCACTTGGGCCGCAGTCCATTCCGGCCCCCCGGCGCCGTGCATCACCCCATCGAGGAAGTTCGCGCAGACCCCGGCGAGGTGCCGATATCCGTCGGCCACGGTCCAAGGCGGCGTTGCGGGCAGCGGCATGCGCGACTGTTCGGCCGAGATGGTGGAGGCGAGCGTGAGGAGTTGCACTCGGCACTCGCGATAGATGTCAGCAGGGGCCACGGAACCTAGGTTTGCACACCATTGCTCGGGTCGGACGCCCAGACGCATGCCCGAACTGGGGCCAAAAGTCCCTACCTACCGGTCGGTCGGGAGCGTATCTTGATCGATGATGACCGGTGCCACCATCCCTCGGGTCCGGTCTGGAAGTGACTCACTCAACGATGTGCGTACCGCCATCCCCGACGCGTGTTATCAGCGGTCTGCAGCACGCGCGAGTTGGGCGTTGCTACGCGCGTCGGTGTTGTATCTCGCGCCGGTTGCCGGGCTGGTGCTGACCAACCGTTGGTGGGCGCCGCTGATCCTGTGGCCGCTCGCCGGTCTCGGCGTAGCCGGGCTGTTCGTCCTCGGCCACGATGCCTCGCATGGCGCGATGGTGGAGTCGCGTCGGGTGAACCGCACCATCGCCCGCGTGTGCATGGTGCCGAGCGCCCACGTCGAGGCAGCGTGGGACTTGGGCCACAACCGCATCCATCACGGCTACACCACCCGGCAGGGATTCGACTTCGTCTGGCATCCGGTCACCGTCGACGAATACCGTGCGATGTCCCGGCTCGCTCGGCTGCGTCATCGCTTCGAATGGTCGATGTTCGGTTCCGGTGCGTATTTCCTGCGCGTGGTGTGGTGGGACAAGATGTGGCGTTTCAGCGCGCCCGGCAAGCGTCATGGCGAGATCGTTCGCGACAAGATCGTGCTGGGTGCGGTGATCGCTCTCGCAATCGGCGGGACATCCACCTTCGGTGCGCTCGCCGGTGGCTGGATGGCAGCGGTGTGGATGCCGATCAAGCTCTTCGTGGTTCCATTCCTCTTGTTCACGCAGATCATCGGGTGGACGGTCTACGTGCATCACATCTCGCCCGAGATTCGTTGGTGGAGTCGGCGTGAGTGGACGCAGTTCACGGGGCAGATGGAATCGACGACGATCGTGCGGGTGCCTTCTGCGGTGAACTACCTGTGGTTCTACAACATCTTCGTGCATGTGCCACATCACGTCGATACGCGACTTCCGTTCCACCAGTTGCCATCGGCAGCAGCGGCGATCGCCGATGCGTACCCGCATACGGTGCGGACCTCGCGACTCTCGCCGTCGGAGTACGTGCGCACCACGGGCGTGTGCAAGCTGTACGACTTCGATGCCGGTCGGTGGTTGGCGTATCCCGCCACACGGCAGCACAGCGGCTCACTACGCTGACGTTGTGCCCGAGGATCACCGCGACGACCAGACGCCCGCCCAAATCGGCGATCAACCGCACGCGAGCACCGAGTCGTTCCTTGACCGACTCATCGATCCCGGCATGAACGCCGCGAGGCGAGTCGCCGACGAGTTGGGCCCCACATGGCGCAGGGTCACTCAGGAAGAACCACGTTGGCAGGTGTCGGTGGTGTTGATCGTGGCCATCGTGCTGCAACTCCTGCTGCCCCGCCACTTGACCCTGCGCCCGCATTGGCTCCTGCCCGCGATCCAAGGCCTGCTGTTGATCTCGTTGTTCACGCTGAACCCGGGCCACAAGCGAAAGGGCTCGAAGCTGCTTCGTGTGTTCGAATTGATCATGATCGCGGTCGTCAGCCTGGCCAATGCAGTGTCGGCGATCCTGTTGATCCGGGGCCTGCTGCGCGGCACCGAGAGTCCCGATGCCGTGCAACTGTTGCGCAACGGCGCTGCGATCTGGATCACGAACATGATCGCGTTCGCGCTCTGGTACTGGCAGCTCGACCGGGGCGGGCCGATGGAGCGGGCCAAGGCCACACACGAGTACCCCGATTTCTTGTTCACGCAGATGCAGGCACCCGAACTCGCACCGCCCGACTGGCAGTCGTCGTTCATCGACTACCTCTATCTGTCGTTCACCAACGCCACTGCGTTCAGCCCCACGGACGTGTTACCGATGACCATTCGTGCGAAGTTGACGATGATGCTGCAAACCGCCGTGTCGCTATGCACCATCGCGCTCGTGATCTCGCGCGCGGTGAACATCCTCAAGTAACCCTTAGGCCGGATGTGATCAGGCTTTCTGAGTGCCGACCTTGAGCTCGTTGAACGGGCTCTTCGAGTCGATGCCGGCATCCTTGGGCAGGCCGAGCACGCGCTCGCCGACGATGTTGCGCATGACCTCATCGCTACCACCGGCAATGCGGCCCCCGGGCGTACCGAGGATCAACTGGCTCCATGCGTAGGTGCCCCACTCGCCTGAGTCGGCAATCATCTTCGCGCCGAGCACATGTGACACGAAGTCGCCGAGGCGCTTCATGTTCATGGTGCCAGCGAGCTTGGCCATGCTCATCTCCGGACCAGGCAGCGCGCCAGCTTTGATTTTGTCCATCGCGCGCTGGTTGTTGTAACCCGCGACCTTGTTGTTGATGAGTAGGTCGGCGAGCATCTGTCGGGTGACGGGATCGTCGGAGAGGCCGAAGTGGCGGGTCATCTCGATGACTCGCGTGTACAGCCCGCCGCCCCCGCCGCCAGCACCGATGGCAGCGCGCTCGTTCATGAGCGTGGTGAGGGCCACGTTCCAGCCGTTGTTCAAGTCGCCGAGGCGGTGATCGTCGGGCACACGCAGTTCGTTGAAGAACACCTCGTTGAAGCTCGCCCCGCCGGTCATCTGACGCAGCGGGCGAATCTCGACAGCGGGATCGCGCATGTTCACGATGAAGCCAGTGAGGCCCTTGTGCTTGGGCAGGAACGGGTCAGTGCGGGCAATGACCTCGCCGATGTCGCTGTAGTGGGCGCCGCTGGTCCACACCTTCTGGCCGGTGATGACCCACACGTCGCCATCGCGCTCGGCCTTGGTCTGCAGGCTGGCGAGATCAGATCCGGCGCCGGGCTCGCTGAACAGCTGGCAGCCCACGATGTCGCCGCGATACATCTTCTTGAGATACAGGTTCTTCGCGGTCTCGCTTGCGTGTACTGCGATGGTGGGTGCCACCATGCCGAGGCCGATGGTGAAGTAGCTCTGGTTGGGCACCTGGAACTGGCCCTCGAGCGAATCGAAGGCGCGCTGATAGGCGCTGGGCAACTCGCTGCCGCCGAACTCCTTGGGGCCGCCGATCCAGCCATAGCCGGCGTCGAACTTCTTGGCCCGCCAGTCGCAGGCGCGCTGCAGGTCGGTCAGCTCGTCGTTGCGATCCTTCTCTTCGAACATCGCCACCTTGTCGGTGCCTTGGCCCCATACGAACTTCTGCTCGGCTTCCTTGCGGGGTGCATTGGCGGCGAGGAAGGCCTCGGCCTGTGTCTTGAAATCGTCGATCGAGATGTCTGGCATGGCGTCAACGTAGTGGGACAACCGTGTCGGCTTCTAGCTGGGCGTCGACTCGATATGGCTGCATGCCGCATGTGGGCCACGCGGGTAGGTCGCGGTGCGCGTAGCGAACTAGCCTGTCGGCTTATGGGTCAACTCGTCGGCGTCATCGAGAACAAGAGCACCGTCCCGGGGATGGTGCGCTACGAACTCAACCGCAACCTCACCGGTTCCGGGCACGAGTCGTTTCATTCGCCAGCCGATGCGATCGGACCGCGGCCTGCGGCCGAGTTGGCCCGGCGTCTGTTCAGCACCGGTCAGGTGGGCAGTGTGCATCTCTACATGAACGTGGTCACGGTCGACATCAACAAGGGCTTTGGTTCCGAAGGCCTGTTCGACGTGATCCGCAACATGTATCAGTACTGGAAGCCGGGCATGGCCCCGCCCGCATTCGAAGATCTCGTTCCGGCCGATGAGCCAGTGGCCGCAGCAGGTGCTGCCGACACTGGCGCAAGTGCCGCTGGAGGTCTCAGCGAGATCGAAAAGCGCGTCCCCGCCGCCCTGCTCGAGCGCAGCCGCGCCGCGATGGCAAAGTGGACGGCCAATCACCCTGCCTGAGCGCTGTTGGTGCAGACCACACGTAAACATTGCGGCACGGTTGCGCATCAGTCCGACTCCGGTTCTACGTTGACATTGTCGTTGTACAACGGGTCGCTGTTCATCATGAGTAGCCGGTGAGCAGTGTTGAGCAGACAGGACGTGGCGTGAGCGAAGAGGAACTGACGTTGCATGAAGCAGCCGATGTCCTTGGCGTGCATTACATGACGGCCTATCGCTATGTGCGACTGGGTCTGCTGCGCGCTGCCAAGGTGGGCGGTACGTGGCGCGTCGCTCGGACCGATCTTGATGACTTCCAGTCGGGCGCAGGAACTGGTGCCGGTACGGGCGTGGCCCCAGCCAGGAAGGGCAGTCGTCGGCGTGCCCCGTGGGCCGAACGGCTCGAGCAACGCTTGATCGCGGGCGATGCCCAGGGTGCATGGAACGTGATCGAAGCCGCTCTCGCAGCGGGTGCCGATCTCGACGACATCTATGTCGGTGTGTTGTCGCCTGCACTCAGCTCCATCGGTACGCGGTGGGCCGATGGCGAGCTCGATATCTCGGTCGAACACCGGGCCAGTGGAATTGCGATGCGCCTGATCGGTCGGCTCGGACCGCGTTTCGCGCGCCGAGGGCGCACACGTGGTGTCGTGGTAGTCGGGGCGCCGGCCGGCGAGCGACATTCGCTACCGATTGCGATCCTGGCCGATCTCGTCCGCCAAGCCGGGTGGGAAGTCTCCGACCTTGGTGCCGACATGCCCGCCGCCAGCTTTGCCCACGCCGTTGCGGCCTCTGGAGATGTTGTTGCGGTGGGTGTCTCGGTGAGTATCGACGATCATCTCGACGCGGCGAGGGCTGTTATTGCGGCCGTGCGCGAGGCGGCACCACTGGTCTACGTGGTGGTCGGTGGCTTGGCTGTCAGGGATCAGGAACACGCCATGGCGCTCGGAGCGCATGACTTCGCCGCAGATGGCAGTTCTTTCGTGGCGCTGCTCGATGATCTGGGGTCGCGTCTGCCCGATGAGCTCGATGTCGGCCCACTCGACGATGTGGAAATTGGCCAGTCGGCGGGCTCGTAACGGGTCTGCTCAGCGCTGTAGACAGATCGAACATCTGTTCGTATACTGAGTCGATGGATCGTGGTTCACTGCAGTCTCGCCATGAGCGATTGACACAACTCGTGCCCGCCATCGGGCCCGTGTCATTCGCCCGCGATCGCCTGCTGCCAGTGGTTCCTGCGCTTGAACCGCTGCTCCCCGACGCCGGTCTCACCCGTGGTTGCACCATTGGTTGTCAGGGCACAACTGCAGTATCGGTTGCTCTTGCTGTTGTGGCCGGTGCGTCGGCTACCGGTTCGTGGTTGGCCGTCGTTGGGCTGCCCGCATTGGGTCTGCGTGCTGCGGCCGAGTTGGGCATTGCCCTCGAGCGACTGGTGATGGTGGCCGACACTGGCAACACTGGCGAGAACGCGTGGGCCAACATGGCCGCGGCGCTCGTCGACGGTTTCGATCTCGTGGTCATCCGCACTCATGCGAATGTCCACGCCGGTACCGCCCGCCGGCTGCAGGCGCGCGTGCAGTCTCGTGGCGCGGTGCTCGTAGTGGTGGGCGATCCCGGCCGGTTCACCTGCGATCTCGTCGTCACCGCCCAAGCCGGTACGTGGGAGGGGCTTGGCGATGGTTCGGGTCGGCTCGCGCGTCGGCGTCTCGCGGTGTCGGTCAGTGGCCGTCGGCTGGCCCGTCAGCGCCGAGCAGAGCTGTGGTTACCCGGGGCAAACGGGGGTATCGAAGCGGTCCAGCCGGTTGCGGTTTCAGGCGACACGGTTTCAGGCGACCCAGTTTCAGGCGACCCGGTTTCGGTCGATACGGTCGCGTTGCAGCAGACCGGATAACGCATGGGGTCCCGCCAGTCCGCGTCACCCCAGTCCCCGGCAGCACAGTCACCGTCGGTAGTACCGCGTCTGGTCGTGGTCTGGTGCCCCGACTGGGCGGTGGTGGCCGCGGGTGCATCGCCGCTCGAACCAGCCGCTGTGTTGCACGCCAATCGGGTGATCGCGCGTACCCCGGCTGCAGCGATCGCCGGTGTACGCCAGGGCCATCGCCGCCGCGAGGCGCAGCGCATCTGTCCGACATTGCGCATCATCGATCACGATGCCGCCCGCGATGGTCGCGAGTTCGAGGCCGCAGTGCGCAGCGTGGCCCAGATGGTGCCGCGCCTCGAGACCACCGAACCGGGTTCGCTCACGTTCTTGGCGCGTGGGCCCTCGCGCTATTTCGGTGGCGAGCACGCCATGGCAGTACGCGTCGCTCAACTCGTGCGCGATGCCGTGCCGAGCGCGTGCGTGGGTATCGGTATCGCCGATGGTCGGTTCACCGCCGGGGTCGCAGCGCGTCATTCAGCCGAGCAGTTGGCACCTGCGCCCATCGTCATCGACTCCGGCTCCGCGGCAACACGTGCGTACCTGGCGCAGTTACCGGTGTCTACCCTGCGCGAGGCCGGTGGCATCGCGACTGACACCGTCGATCTGTTCCATCGACTCGGCCTGCATCACCTCGGTGATCTCGCCGCGTTGCCCGCTCCCGATGTACTGGCACGGTTCGGCCCAGCGGGCGCGTTCGCGCATCGCATCGCCTCCGGTGGCGATGATCGCCCACCCGGTACCGCCACCCCGCCACCCGACCTGCTCGTGTCGCTGGCCTTCGACGACCCGGTGCACATGCTCGATCCATTGGTGTTCGCGGCCAAGCAACTCGCCCAACAACTGCATGCTCGGTTGGGCGCCGATGGCCGGGTGTGCACCCGTTTGGCGGTTGTCGCCGAAACCGAGCACGGCGAGCGCAGCGAGCACCTGTGGTACCGACCCAATGGACTCAGCGTCGCGGCCATTGTCGAGCGTGTGCGTTGGCAGCTCGATGGTTGGATCCAACAGCCCGGTGGTCTGAGCAGCGGTGTGGTGTTGTTGCAACTCACCCCCGACGAGGTCTGCTCCGACGACGGCAATCAACTCGGGTTCTGGGGCGGTCGTAGTGAGGCCGACGAATGGGCGGCGCGGGCAGTGGCGCGTGTGGCCGGGCTCATTGGCGAACAGCAGGTGTTCGTGCCGGCATGGCGTGGCGGCCGGCAACCATCCGATACCTATGCCTGGGTCTCGGTGGATCAAGCCGATGTCACCGAGCCCACCGAACGGCTCGCCGTTGCCGATGCGCCCTGGCCTGGGCACCTACCGGCGCCGTCCCCGGCCACGGTGATGCCCGAGGCTGCGCCGGCTGAGGTGTTCGATGCAGCGGGTCGTGTGGTACGGGTGAATGGTCGTGGTGCGCTCAGTGCTGCTCCGGCAGCGGTGTCGGTGCAGGGCCGCGATGCCGAGACCATCACGGCATGGGCCGGACCTTGGCCGATCGACGAACGTTGGTGGGACACCCAGCAGCATCGGCGCATGGCGCGGTTCCAGTTCACCACCGATCGTGGCTCAGCACTGTTGGCCGTGGTGGAGCATCAGCAGTGGTGGGTGACAGCGGTGTACTCGTGATGCAATGCGCGTGATGCGCGTCGCCACGAATCAGGCGGTGGCACTCATTGCATCGTCGCCACGTCGGTCGCGCTCAGCGCGCAGCAAGTCGTTGCTCAGGCGGAACCCGATGCCACGCACGGTGTGGATGAACCGCAGTTCTGGCGCGTGGCGCTGCAACTTGCGGCGCAGGTTCGACAGATGCACATCGACCACATGTGTGTCGCCCACCCAATTGGGGCCCCACACCTGCTCGAGCAGATGCACGCGTGAGCACACTTCTGCGGGTCGGCGACAGAGTTGCTCGAACAGAGCAAACTCGATCCGGGTCACCGGTACGTCGTGATTACGAACGCGGAGTTCCTTGCGGCCGAGGTCCACCTGCATGGGTCCGATGCGAACCATCGAGGCTGCCATCGGATCCCAGCGGGCGTGCAGCTGTCGCGGTCGACGCAGCAACGCCTGACAGCGCGCCGCGAGTTCGTCTGCAGAGATCGGTAGCGACACCGCATCGTCGGCGCCGGCGCGCAGCGCACGAATGCGTGCATCTTCGGAATCGGGTGGCGCAAGACCGACGAGATAACAATCGGCGGAACCGCGCAGAGCGTCAAACAGGGTGCCGCCGGTCGGGCCGTGCAGGAGCAGATCGACCAGGATCACGTCGGGTGCGAACGAACGGGCGAGCACCACGGCTGCGGATTCCTCGTTCGTGGCGCTGACAGAAAATCCCCGGTCACGAAGACCCGAGGATGCAACGCGACGCAGGAGGGGGTCGCCAACGGCGATCAACACTCGAGGTGCAAGTTGTGCATCGGGTTCAGCCATGAGGTTTCTTCCGCCAGTTGTTGTGAAGCGCAGATCGGTGCGTGTGTATCGGTGCCGACTGCTCGGACACTGATCTATCGGCGCGAATCCGTCGCGACTAAAGAAGGTTTCTTGACGTTTTCCATGACGAAATCCGGCTCCGTCTGGAACGGTTGCGATTTGGAGTCACAGCGACCGCAACTGCGTGTCACATATCGCTACGGTGACGAGATCGAAACCCGTCAGACCCTCCGTGATGCCATTCGCCATGCGGTGCTGGCCCGCGTGCCGGTGGACGAACGTGAGGCCCGTTCGCTGGCCGAGTTCGTCGAGCACTTCGATCGGCTCGAGCACCCCTTCAGCGAACACGCAGATGTCGTGCATGTCACCGGATCGTCGATTGTGGTCGGCCCACGCGGCGTGGTCTTGCATCTCCATAAGCGTCTCGGTATCTGGCTGCAGCCCGGCGGACACATCGAGCCAGGGGAACTGCCGTGGGACGCCGCACTGCGCGAGACGATCGAAGAGACCGGCCTTGTCGCGACACACCCACCAACCGGTCCCGAGCTCGTGCACGTCGATGTGCATCCGGGTCCTCGCGGGCACACTCACCTCGACCTGCGCTACTTGTTACACGCGCCCGATCTCGACCCATCGCCACTCCCGGGAGAGAGCCCCGACGCGCGTTGGTTCGGTTGGGACGATGCCATCGCCATTGCCGACGTCGGCCTGATCGGCGCGCTTCGTTCGGTACGCGAGCGGCGAGAGATCCAGACATGACAGGGCGTTGGCGCATCGTCGGAGCATGCGTGCTGACCGCGATGATCGCGATGCCGGTGGCGCCAGTTGTGTCGGCTCCACGCGCGGCGCCGGGCGCTGGCCTGCCGCACTCACCCGCTGATCCGCACGACCCGATTGGTGATCCACGTCTGCGCGACAACATCGCGGCGGCGAACCGTGCCGGGCCGCGTCGGGGGGAGAAGGCGCCGATGGTGGATGTCGAGGTGCTCACCACTTCTCCCGGTTCGGTCGGCAGGCGTGCTCAGCAACTCGGCGGTGTCGTCACCGGGTCAGTCGATGGTCAGGTGGTGCAAGTTCGCGTGCCCACCGCGAGCGTGGACGCCTTGGCACTGTCCGACGGCGTTGGCTTCGTGCAGGCGCCACACGCCGTCACGCGTCCACCCGTGCAACAGCCACCGCGCATCGCCATCGGCCCGGGCACCGGGGGAATCGTGGGCTCCAACGTCGCGCTCACCAACGCCCAGGCATGGCAGGCAGCGGGCGTGGCCGGCTCGGTGAAGGTGGGCATCGTCGACTACTTCGATCGCGGCTTGTGGAACGCAAGCGAGGAAGGTCCTGTGCCCGACAGCGCACACATCTTTTGCCTCGACACCTTCCAGATCCCGATCAGTGTCTGCGACCCGGGCCTGCAGATCGGCGTCAACAACGGTGATGGATTCGAACACGGTGTCGCCGTTGCGCAGGTGATCAAGGACATGGCGCCGGGTGCGGAGCTGTATCTCGCAACGGTGTCCACGGCCAGCGATCTTCGCGCCGCGATCGATTGGTTCGCGCAGAACGGAGTCTCGATCATCAGCCGATCGTTGGGCGCTGCCTACGACGGGCCGGGTGATGGCTCGGGCCCACTCGACAGCGTGGTCGACTATGCCACGAGCAAGGGCATCACCTGGTTCAACTCAGCGGGTAACGATGCCATCGACAACTACACACGCGTCACGGTTCCGTTGAGTCTCGACTATCCGGGTACGGCCGATGACGGCTACGTCGACTTCGACAACGGTCCAGGAGTCGACACCTTTCTTCGGGTGAACGGCGGTTGTTACACAGTGCTCGACGGATTTCGATGGAGTGATTGGGCCCTGCCCACAAATCTGCGCACCGACTACAGCTTCGAGGCGTACGAGCCGATCAGCAATCCTGATCTCATCCACCGGATACCCGACCCGTCGAATCCATCCCAGACCATCGCCGACGAGAACTACAACCCCGCCGACTTGCGATTGCTGATCACCGAGGATGCCAATCAGGCCATCGGAGCCCCACCGCTGGAGATGTCCGACGGCATTCTGTGCCCCGGCAATTCATTCGGCTTCGCGCACGGCATCTCGTATGTGCGCATCAAGCGCAAGGTTGCCACGCCGACCGTCGGCCCGCTCGATACCTTGGAGTTCGCGCTCGGTTCGGGGTACCTCGAGCTCAATCGCTCGCAGGCGGCCTACTCGGCGAGCAAGCCGGTCGTTGATTCGCGTAGCCCGATGTTGGTCGCCGTGGGCGCGATCGATCCGGCTCTTGGTCAGGTGAACCCGGTCGACACTCCGCAACATCCCGAGGCGCTGGCGCCGTACTCGTCGCAGGGGCCCACCAACGACGGTCGCACCAAGCCCGATGTGTCGGCGCCGTCGTGTTTGGCCAGCACCATCTACACATCCAGTACCAACCCTCCGTGCTTCAACGGAACCTCGGCAGCGGCACCCACGGTCGCGGGCATGGCCGCGCTGATCCTCGCCGCGGGGATCGCCCTGCCGGGCCCACCGTTGGCCGCGGCGGTCCGGCACTTCACGTTCGACCGCAACGTGGCGCAGGGCAATCTGTCCCCGCTCGATGGACCCGACAACAAGTACGGCTACGGCCAGGTGCGCCTGCCAGCGGTGCCGCCGCCTGCTTCGGCATCGTCGGCGTCGGCGTATGTGCCGCTGTTGCCGACCCGGCTTCTCGATACCCGCGCGTATTCGCCAGTGGGTCCAGCGGAACTGGGCGGGGAACGTCGGCCATACGACATCGTTGATCTCGCCGTCACGTCGGTGGCCGGCGTGCCTGCCGACGCGACTGCGGTGGCGGTGAACATCACCTCGGTCGGTGCTCCGGTGAACGGCTTCATCCAGGCCGTTCCATACCTGCGCAGTACCTACGGTTCGTCGTCCACGCTGAATGTCTCGATGCCGGGGAGCGTGCGTGCGAACTTTGCGATCGTGCCGGTTGGAGTAGACGGCAAGATCTCGTTGTACGACGTGCCGGGCGGTCACCTCGTGGTCGATCTGCTCGGCTACTTCTCGTCGGCTTCCGGACCGGTGGCGGCCGGGCGGATGATGCCGATCGTCCCCGAGCGCGTGCTCGATACGCGTACCACCACGTTGGTTCCACCTGTGTGGGTGGCGCACAAACCCGTCGGCCAGTCGGTGATCGTTCCCGGCGCAATCGGTGTCCCCACCACTGGGGTTGCCGCGCTCGTGTTGAACGTGACCGCCACCGGGGCCGAAGGCAGTGGCTTCCTGCGCGCTCAACCAACATCCACGGTGCCGTCCACATCGACGGTGAACTACACGTTCGGGATCGACTCGGCCAACACCGTGATCGTGCCGTTGGGTGCTGACGGCACGGTGAGTATCTTCACCAGCAATGCGACCCACATCGTGGTCGACGTCACCGGCTACGTCACCGATGGCAGCGCACCAAGCAACTCGACAGGGCTCTTCGTGGCGCTGCCCCCCGGTCGCGCCTACGACAGCCGCAATCCGCCGGCGACCGCATTGGTCGGCAACACTGTGCGCACCGTGGCGCTGGCGGGCCTCGCCTGGCCGCTGCCCGCGGTGCCGGTGGGGGCATCGGCGGTGTCGCTCAACCTCACTGCTGCCGAAGAGACCGGACCCGGGTTCCTGACCGCGTATCCATCGGGCGCCCCTCGACCGGGAACATCGAGCCTCAACTTCGCCATCGGTCAACCGGTGGCCAACGGCGCTGTACTGAAACTCTCCGCAGCGGGCGCGCTCGACCTGATGGCCAACCTGGCGATCGCAGTGATCATCGATATCAACGGCTACTTCACCGGCTGACACGTTGTCATACGCATGGATTGACCTCTGGTAAAACGAACAGATGTTCGATACAGTCGGGTCGTATGGGGTTCAACAATCCGGCGATGCCGTGGCGGCAACTAGAAAAGGCGCTCTCGGACCGAGCCACATCAGATGCTCCGGTCGCTGGCGCGGTTCGGCGGCCCGATGGCCGCGCCGCTGGCAGCCCCAGTTGGAATGCGGGCGGCGATGGCCCGGCGTGGACCCGCAAGCGTCAGCCGTTCGAGCCAGACCCCGGCCGTGCCCCAAAAGGTCCCAACGCAGGCAACGGGTACAGTACGCCGGTCACGCCGTACGCAGAGCTGCACTGCCAATCGAACTTCTCGTTCCTCAGCGGGGCGTCGCATCCCGAGCAACTCGCCGAAGAGGCTGCTCGGTTGGGTCTCGAGGCCCTCGCCCTCACTGATCAGAACGGTCTCTACGGCGTGGTGCGCTTCGCCGAGGCGGCCCGCGCAGTGGGGCTGCCCACGGTGTTCGGTGCCGAGGTGGCACTCGGCATCACCCGCTTCGAGCCCGGCCTCGCTGATCTGGCGGGTGAGCACGTGGTGTTGCTGGCCGATGGCCCCAGCGGATACGCACGACTCGCCCGCGCGATCAGCCTCGGTCAGTTGGCCGGAGAAAAAGGTGCACCGCAGTTCGAGTTGGCGCAACTTGCCGAGGTGGGCCGCGATCACTGGTGGGTGCTCACCGGGTGCCGTCAGGGTGTGGTGCCCGCTGCATTGGTGCGCGATGGTCCAGCCGCCGCGGCTCGCGAGCTGCAACGACTGATCGGCCTGTTCGGGCGCGACCGCGTGGTGGTGGAGTTGTGGGACCACGCCGACCCACTCGATTCGGCGCGCAACGATGCACTGGCCGAGCTTGCCGGCCGCCACGACGTGGCCTGTATCGCCACCAACGATGTGCACTACGCCACCCCGCAACAGCGGCGTCTGGCCACAGCGCTGTCGGCGGTGCGCGCCCGTCGCAGCCTCGAAGACATGAACCCGTGGTTGCCCGCAGGCGCCACGGCGCATCTGCGCAGCGGCACCGAACAGGCCCGCCGGTTTGCGCGGTATCCGGGAGTGGTCGATGCCGCAGCGAGCATCGGCCGCGCGGCTGCGTTCGATCTGTCGTTGGTGGCACCGAGCCTGCCTCCGTTCCCATGTCCCGCAAACGCGAGCGGCGAACGTCTCACCGAGATGCAGTACCTGCGTCAGTTGGTCGAGGCCGGCGCCCGTCGTCGCTATGGCGATCGCCCGCAGCAGGGCGAAGACCTGTCGGTGCGGGCACGCGCCTGGCGCACCATCGACCACGAACTCGAGGTCATCGAAATGCTCGGCTTCCCCGGCTACTTCTTGGTGGTGTGGGACATCGTGCAGTTCTGCGAGCGGGCCAACATTTACTGCCAGGGCCGGGGCAGCGCGGCCAACAGCGCCGCGTGTTACGCGCTCGGTATCACCAAGGCCGACGCGGTGTCGTTGGGCCTGTTGTTCGAACGGTTCCTCTCACCCGAGCGCGATGGCCCTCCCGACATCGACATCGACATCGAGAGTGATCGGCGCGAGGAAGTCATCCAATACGTGTACCAGCGGCATGGCCGTCACCATGCCGCGCAGGTGGCCAACGTGATCACCTATCGGGCGCGTTCGGCGGTGCGCGACATGGCCAAGGCGTTGGGGTACGCCCCCGGTCAGCAGGACGCGTGGAGCAAGCAGGTCGACGGTTGGGGTGGTGTGGCCAGTACCGCGGCCATGCCCGATCAGAGCATTCCGCCGGCCGTGCTCGAACTCGCAGCCGAGGTCGAAGATGCGCCGCGTCATCTCGGTATCCACTCCGGTGGCATGGTCATCTGCGACCGACCGGTCATCGAGGTCTGCCCGGTGGAATGGGGTCGCATGGAAAATCGAAGCGTGCTGCAGTGGGACAAGGACGACTGCGCGGCCGCGGGTCTGGTGAAGTTCGATCTACTCGGGCTGGGCATGCTCAGCGCACTGCACTACGCCGTCGATCTCATCCGCGAGCACCAGGGTTACGAGGTTGATCTGGCCACCATCCCGCAGGAGGACGACGTCTACGCAATGCTCTGCCGCGCCGACACGGTAGGCGTGTTCCAGATCGAGAGCCGCGCCCAGATGGCCACGTTGCCGCGCCTCAAACCACGCCGCTTCTACGACCTCGTGGTCGAGGTCGCGCTCATTCGGCCGGGTCCCATTCAAGGTGGTTCGGTGCATCCCTATATCCGCCGTCGCAACGGACAGGAACCCATCACGTATCTGCACCCACTGCTCGAGAATAGCTTGGGCAAGACCCTGGGCATCCCGCTGTTCCAGGAGCAACTGATGCAGATGGCCATCGACGTTGCGGGCTTCACGCCTAGTGAGGCCGATCAACTCCGCCAGGCAATGGGGTCGAAGCGATCAAAGGCGCGCATGGAGAAACTGCGCGTCCGCTTGTTCGCAGGCATGGCCGAGCGCGGCATCGTCGGCGATGTTGCCGATGAGTTGTTCGTGAAGATGTCGGCGTTCGCCAACTACGGATTCCCGGAGTCGCACTCGGTGTCGTTCGCGTACCTGGTCTACGCGTCGTCGTGGATCAAGTTCCACGAACCAGCGGTGTTCTGCGCGGCTTTGCTGAACGCGCAGCCGATGGGGTTCTGGTCGCCGCACTCGTTGGTGCAGGACGCCACGCGCCACGGGGTGCATACGCGCACGCCCGATCTCAATGCATCACTGGCCGCGGCCACGCTGCAGCCCGATGCGTCATCGTGTTCGGGTCAGGCGGTGCGACTGGGCCTCGGGTCGGTGCGCGGTATCGGCTCGACACTGGCGCTCAGTATCGAGACCGAGCGCAACGAACATGGCCCATTCCGAGACATCGAGCACCTCGCCCGTCGAGTGCCATCGCTCGACCTTGCCCAACTCGAAGCGCTGGCCACTGCAGGCGCATTCGGTGAATGCTTCGGACTCGATCGCCGTGAAGCGCTGTGGATCGTGGGTGCCGTGGCCCAGTCGCGACCCGATCGGCTCGTCGGTGTGGTCACCGGAGTCGTGCCCCCACGGCTGCCGGGCATGGATCCCGTGGAGATCGCAGTGGCCGACCTGTGGGCCACGGGCATCGCGCCCAACGGTCATCCCACGCAGTTCATGCGGTCTCGTCTCGCCGAGTTGGGTGTAGTGACATCGGTGGGCTTGTGGGAGTGCGAACCGGGTCGCAAGGTGTTGATCGCCGGCGTGGTCACACATCGCCAGCGGCCGATGACCGCGCAGGGCACCACGTTCATGAACCTCGAGGACGAGACCGGTCTCATCAACGTGGTCTGCTCGAAGGGTTGCTGGGCGCGCTATCGGCGCGTTGCGCGCGAAGCGCCGGCGTTACTCATTCGCGGTCGGCTCGAACGCAGTGAGGGCGTCATCAACATCGTTGCCGAACAACTCACGTCGCTGCATCTGCCCGCCGCTGGAGCCACGCAGAGCCGCGACTTCCGCTGACGTGTTCATGGTTCTACCGAAGTGTCGTCCTCGGAGCCCTGCCCGAGGTGGCGTCCTCTGTGTCCCGCCGTCGGCACTCTCAGGGCTCTACGTCGATCGGCTCGCTCGGGGGACCAAGCGTGAAGTAGTCGCGCAACAGCGTGGGCAGATGTAGGGGAGCCGTACGCAAACCTTCACGCGACCATGCGTGCTCCAATTCGGGCAGCGTCCACCAGCGCAGTTCGAACACGAACTCGGCATTGAGCTGCTCCCAGGTGAACATCGGTTCGGGCTCGAACCCAGGGGGTGCATCGACTTCGAAGATCCGCTCGCGTTGGCCGTCAAACTCGCCGCTGAGGAATGCAACGATGTGCAGCCGGTTCCACAGATGGGCACCAATCGCCGCGTCATGCAGGCCGAGCTCTTCAGCGAGCTCGCGACGTAACGCATCGTGGTGTGTCTCGCCGACATCCAATCCGCCACCCGGCAGCGCCCAGCGGGTGCCCGCGGGAAACTCGAAACGCACCAGCAGCACTCGACCCTCGGCATCGACCACCAGACCACGCACGGCTTCGCGGATACGCAGGTCGGGGGTAGGTGGCGCGGGGGTGTCGTTGGGTTGGGTCACCCGAAATCGACCGTGGCGACGCCGGCGGCGTTGTACACCTGTGCCTCGGCATCAACGTGGAACTTCATCGTCGATGCACCGGTGATGCCATGCGAACCGAGCAGCCGGCGCATGTCGCGGTAGTTGGCGTGCAGGAAGTGCGCGGCCAGATTCTCGGCTGTATCCCAGCGTTCGTAGACCGAGATGCAGTCGGGCTCCACCGGGTCGACGGCAAAGACATACGCGATGCAGCCGGGCTCGTCGTTGCGCGTTGCGGCCTGTAGCGCGGCCGATGCCTCGATGGCGCCCGCACGGGCTTCGGCGGGGATGGTGATGGTTCCAGCGACGATGATCATGCCCGTAGCTGAGCACATGCCACGGCGCGCATCGTTACCGATCCGGATGGCTCGCCGGTCGGGATGGACCACTGCTCGGGATGACTTGCTGATCCGGATGACCCACTGGTCCGGGTGGCGCACTGGAAATGACTCACTCGTCTGGTGAATCGCGCAGACCGTCGTTGAACGATTTGTACATGTCGTAGACGTCTTTGCATTTCTGGCACAACGGAAGTTTCTTGGGATCGCGCGACGGCACCCACACGTGGCCGCAGAGTGCCTCGATCGGCGTGCCGTAGATACGAGCCTCCAACACTTTTGCCGCCGCAGACTCGCCCGGGTCGGTCTTGACAATGTGGGCCAAGGCCGGCTCGCCAGTTTCGAGCACCTCTTCCAGATCGGGGATCGTCTGACCGGGCATCGTTTGAACCTGACTCATGGCATCTAGTCAAGCATGCGACTACTCTCTCGGTGATGCCCCTCTACGAATACCGCTGTCGTACCTGTGACGAGTCCTTCGAACTGCGCCGCACGATGGCCGAGTCCAATGCGCCTGCGTCATGCTCATCGGGCCACGACAATGCCGTGCGCCTGCTTTCGGTGTTTGCCAGCGTTGGTGCATCAACCAGCGGCTCGCCGTCGTCGGCCAGCGCACCCCAGCCATCGGGTGGCGGGTGCGGCTCCGCCTGCGGCTGCCATCACTGACCTCGTGTCTGCACGGTCGGGGCATGTGCCTAATGACCGAGATGCATTCAGGGTTGCGTTCCGACTTGGCATCGCCCTGGGCGCGGCGTAGAGTCAAGGCCGTGATCGCCGCCGCCTACGCCTCGCTTGCAGCATTCGCTGCAGCCATTGCAGTCGTCGTAGCACCACGCGTTCCCGTCGTAGTACCCGCCGTCATTCGCACTGGGTGGGGCACACGGGGCAGCCGCTCGTACTGAGCAGCGCAACCTCCGCTCCACCCCGCCGGAAACGGCTGCGGGTGTCGCAGCTGAATCTGGCTCTCCTGTGAAGGCCAGCCCATGTCAAACGTCGAAACAATAATCAAGCGGATGACGAAGCCTTCCGCTGGCTTCGCCTTGAATATCGATGTCGCGGCCGACGATGTGGCTGACTTTTCCGGCATGGTGCGCGCCGTTGTTGCATGCGGCGCAGATATCCGCACGATGTATGCGCTCGGCGACGGGTTGCGACGGCTTGTGGTGGCCTGCGCGGGCGTGGAACAACAGCAGGCCGTACGCGCCGCGATCGCCACCTCGCCAGGCGTGCGCGCGAAGTCGATCTGCGACGCCACCTTCGATCTGCACATCGGTGGCAAGATCGGCGTTTCGCCGCGTGTCAACGTGGGCAATGCCGACGAACTTGCGATGGCCTATACGCCCGGCGTTGGGCGTGTGTGCATGGCGATCGCCGAGGACCCCGCCGTGGTGTGGACCCATACCGGGCGGTCGAATGCGGTTGCCGTGTTGTCCGACGGCACCGCCGTGCTCGGCCTTGGCAACATTGGTCCCGAGGCCGCGATGCCGGTGATGGAGGGCAAAGCCGTGCTGTTCAAACAGTTCGGTGGCGTAGACGCCTATCCGATCTGCGTGAACGCGTCGACCGTGGACGAGATCGTGGCCGTAGCCAAGGCGCTCGCGCCGACCTTTGGTGGCATCAACCTCGAAGACATCGCCGCGCCGGCGTGCTTCGAGATCGAGGAGCGGTTGCAGCGCGAACTCGATATCCCGGTGTTCCACGATGACCAACACGGCACTGCGATCGTGGTGCTCGCTGCGATGCAGAACGCCGCCAAGGTGGTCGGCAAGCAACTGTCGGAAATGACGATAGTCGTTGTGGGCACAGGCGCCGCCGGTGTTGCGTGCGCGAAGTTGCTGCACCTCGTGGGCGTCGGTGATGTCATCGGTGTCGACCGCATCGGCATTTTGCACGGCGGCCGTAAGGATGTCCTGCCAGCGTCGAAGCAATGGTTCGTCGACCACGGCAACGGGACTGGCCGAACCGGTGCTGTGGCCGAGGCGCTCAAGGGCGCCGATGCTCTGATCGGCCTCAGCGGGCCCGGTGTGATCGAAGCCGAATGGTTGGTGAACATGGCAGATGGCGCCATTGTGTTCGCGATGGCGAACCCGGTGCCCGAGGTGATGCCCGAACTCATGCCCGACAATGTGGCGGTGGTGGCCACGGGTCGCAGCGACTACCCGAACCAGATCAACAACGTGCTGGCTTTCCCCGGCGTATTCCGAGGACTGCTCGATGTACGTGCGACGAAGTGTACCGATGAGATGAAGTTGGCCGCGGCGGCTGCGTTGGCGGCCTTTGTGCAACATCCGACGGCTGAGCGGATTCTGCCGAGTGCCTTCGACGATGGGGTCGCCAGTTCAGTCGCGCTCGCCGTCGCCGCCACTGCAACAGCGCAGGGTTGCGTGCGAGACTGACCGAATGGCGATCCTGATCGACGACCCCATCTGGCCATTTCGCGACCGCAGATGGTGCCACCTGGTCAGCGACACCAGCCTGGACGAACTGCACGAGTTCGCATCGGCCGTGGGCATTCCGAGTAGGGGCTTCCACGGCGACCACTACGACGTTCCCGAGGAGCACCGCGACACGGTGGTGGCTGCGGGAGCGCAGCCGGTGAGCAGCCGGGAGCTGCTGAACCGCCTCCGCAACGGCGGCCTGCGCTTGTCGCCGGCCGATCGCCGACAGGGTCAAACGGGATTCGGCTCATACGGCCCAACGTGATGGGATACCCAACTGTGCCCGTGGGCTCTGCGTGCACCCCCGGCCGATAATGAGCCAATCAATGAGCACGAGTCCCGATTCCTCGACGATGTCGGCAGCTTCGAACCACAGCTCCTCGTCGCCCGGCAAAACGCCGCCCCCCGGGCGCACGGTGGCGAGTACCAGGGCAGTGATCTCGGTACTCGCGCTGGCCGAGATTGCCATGGTCTCGGCGACGTCGACGACATGACGTGGTTCGTTCGTGCCGCTGACCGAGACGAGTTCGTGGCCGCAGTGATTGCCATCGAGGAACATCGTGAGGGTCTCGTTCGCTAACGGATAGGTCAAGGCGAGACCGAATACAACGAGGGCTTGTGTGGCGCTGATGATGGGATCGAGGCGGGCGCGTGGGACGCGACCGTGGGCAGAAACAGGCATGGCAAACCCCCGGGGGTGAGATGTCGGAATGCGGGGGAAGCCGTAAGGCCGATAGTAATGAGGGGGTGCGACAGGCCCGATCAGCTCATGAGGGCTGGCCCGATCAGCTGGCCCGATCAATTCGACCGATCAGTTGGTTCGGTCGTCAGGGATGTCGTAGCTGCCGTCGTCGGTGTGGGTCTCGAAGCCGGTGAGTGCAGGGTTGAAGACGCACACCAGATGCAGGTCGCCCTTGATCGCGCGCACGATATGCGCATCGTGGTTCTCGAGGGCATAGATCGTGCCGGGCACAATGGGATACGTGATGCCCGTGGCCACATCGGTGACCTCGCCCTCACCGGCGTAGCAATAGTTCGCCTCGACATGGTTCTTGTACTCCAGCTGCAGTTCGGACCCTTCACGTACACGGGTCTCGTGCACCGAAAAGCCCATGCCATCGCGCTTGATGATCATCCGCTTGCTGTCCCAACCGGGGCCGCTCGCATGGCGGGTGGTGTTTTCAATCTCTGCTGACGTCACAACGATCATGCTCGAACGTTAACCGAGTCGCCCGCTGCGCGCTGCGGCCATACAGGCAGCGGGCAGCATCGCCTTCTGATTCCCAGCCTTCTGGTCCCTAGGAGGTTCCAAAGGCCAAGATGAGAACCACCACGAGGGTCGCCGGCACCATGAGGATCGGGAGGCCAAACCAGATTGCGAAACCCAACACGACCAACCATCCGATAACGACGAACTAGGCGATCATTGGGTTGGAAATAGGGGCCCGATGAAGGGCCCGTACAAGATCATCCTTCATTTCGGCGCGAGTGGGCAAACGTGCACGACTCACTCGGTGCTGCCGATCACGGACGCTTTGCGGGCGCAGGAGATGTATTTCAGGGACAGTTCCACTCCCGGAGAATACTCCACTCCGAGCTGCTACGCAGGCCGATCGCACAGCGTGCACGCGGAGCGCTTCGGTACCTCGTGCTGCGGTGACGCGGCGTGCGCGGCGAATGGGTTTGACGTCACCCTCGAAGTGCACTTGATCTGCGACTCGCATGTTGTGTTGTTCCATCCGCTGACGGGCGCCGTCGGGCGCGTCAGGAATCGGTGAGGAAGCGTTCGATGCGTACAGCGAGATCGAGCAGGTCGGCGTCGCCACCGCGACGCCCGGTGAGCAACAGTCCGATCGGCCGGCGCTGCGTGAGCGAGCCCGGCAGAGTGATGCTGGGGAGGTCGAGACGATTCGCGAATTCGGTCAGGCGGAAGGCCTGTGCATTGGCGGTCAGATAGGCGTCGTTGTCGTACAGGTCCGCAATCCGCGGCGGGAGGATGCCCACCGTCGGAGTGAGCACTGCGTCGGCGCGAACTCGGTCGAGATCGGCGTCGTAGCCTTGCGAGAGAACGCGCAGGCGTGCGAGGCCGGCGGCGTAGTCGTGAGCGCGCACGTCGACCCCGGCTGCGATACGAGATCCGACGCGCGGATCGTAGAGATGGCCGCGGCTCTGCAGTCTGTCGCGATGCAGCATGTACGCCTCTGCGGAGATGATGCCGGCCTTGCGCGCAACAATTCCGGCCTCGGCGAGGCCGGGCATCGGCATAAGTATGATCTCGACACCTGCTTCGACGAGTGTGGCGACCCACGTGTTGAACACCGTCGCAATCATGGGGTCGACACCAAAGGTGATGTCGTCGGGCACAATCAGGCGTCGGCCGCGCACCGACGCTGTTGTGACAGCGTTGAGCGAAACGTCGTCGGCCAGCCCGCCGTTGACCGGCCCGTCGTTCACCAGTACGGCATCGATGCGCCGACACATCTCGGCTGATGCAGCCACGATGCCGGGCACATCGAACGTGGGCGACAGGTACACCATGGCGGCATCCGGGTAGCGGCCGCGCGAGGGCTTGAATGCCGCTACCCCGCAGAACGCTGCTGGGATGCGAACCGAGCCGCTGGTGTCCGAACCCAGCGAGATGTCGGCGATACCCAACGCAACCGCGACCGCGCCACCCGATGTGGAACCGCCGCTGACCCGTACGTCGCCCGGCTCGCTGGGAAAGAGCGGGTTGATCGGTGTGCCATATGTGTCGTTGAGACCCAGCGCGCCATACGCGAACTCGGTCATGTTGGTCTGCGCGATCAGCACTGCACCGGCGCGCCGAAGTGTCGCTACCGCGGGCGCATCTACTGCGGGCGGTGTCTGATCCGCGAGCACCCTCGAGCCGGCGTGGGTGACCCATCCGGCGACATCGAAGCATGCCTTGACCGTCAACGTCAGGCCCGCGAGCGCAGATGGCTCTGCGCCATCGTCACGAAGTACATCCAACACGGCAGCCTCGCGTAGCGCGGCCACATCGCGTCGCTGCAACAGCGCCGCTGCGCCCGCGTCGCCGGAGGCATCAGCACGATCGAGGCAGCACTGCACGTGACTGCGGTGCGCATGTGTCGTGTCGGCGTCTGGTTGCATGGAATCCTCTCTCGTCTTCTGTGGGCATCCGACGTAACCTTGGCCCATGGCGCAGATCACGATCTATCACAACCCGAATTGAAACTCCTCGGTCAATGCCGTGCGCATTGCTCAGGAGTTGGGCGTCGACGCCGACATCGTGTTGTACCTCAAGACCCCGCCTGACGCCGCAACGTTGGCTGGCATCGTCGCCAAGCTCGAGGATCCAGTCACCGATTTGGTGCGCCGCGACGCCAACTTCGCCAAGCTCGGACTCTCCGATGCCGATGTCGCCACCGCCGAGCAGGTGATCGCCGTGCTCGTGAAGCACAAGGCGTTACTACAGCGGCCCGTGCTGGTCACGCCGAAGACAGCACTCATCGGTCGCCCGAAGGATCGCATTACCGAGGCATTGCGTACCTACGCGTAGCGACCGCGACGTGTCGCGTCCCTACGTGTCGCGATGTCGACCTGCAGCGGGTCAGCCGTTCTTGGGGAGCTCGCGGTACGGCGTGGTGCGGAAATCGCCCGGCTCCTTGGGCAGGCCCAATCCGCGCTCGGCCGCGATGTTGCGCTGGATTTGATCCGTGCCGCCATAGATGGCCGGGCCCGGCGAGAACACAGTGAGTTCTTGCACAGCGCCCTTTGACAGCGAATCGCTGCCCCACAACATTCCCTGCGCGCCGATGATGTGATTGCCGATCTCGCGGGCACGACGCAGGGTGTGGGTGAGCAACAACTTGGCGAGGTTGCCCTCAACCTGTGTGCTGCCCTGCCCGCTGCGGGCACGCATGATGTTGAGCTTGTTCAGCTCGGTGAGCGTGTGCAGTTCGGCGATGCCCTGACGCACGATGGGGTCGTCGATGCAACCGGTCTGACGGGCGAGCGCGGTGAACAGCTTCACGGTGTTGCCGCCAACTGCGCCAGCCGCAGTGCCGGTGCGCGACGCCACGAAGTCGCCCACTTGACGTTGCATGTGGCCTGCGATCGAACCCGGCAGGGCCACGCCCAGACCTGCACCGCCACCACCGCCGATGCTGGCGCGCTCGACCATCAGCGTGGTGTTTGCCACCGCCCACCCATTGTTCAGGCCGCCGATTACGTTGGCCGCGGGCACGCGAGCTTCATCGATGAACACCTCGTTGAACATCGCGCGACCGGTCATCTCGCGCAGCGGCCGAACCTCGACACCGGGCTGATGCATGTGGAATGCAAAGTACGAAATGCCCTGATGCTTGGGGGCATCGGCGTTGGTGCGGGCGAGCAGCATGCCCCAGTCGGCATGCTGGCCGCCGCTGGTCCACACCTTCTGGCCGGTGATCACGTATTCGTCGCCATCGAGTTCGGCCTTGGTGCCGAGGCCCGCCAGGTCGCTGCCCGCGCCCGGTTCGCTGAACAACTGGCACCAGGCATCGGTGCCGTCGAGGATGCGCGGGATGTACGCGGCCTGCTGCTCGGGTGAACCATGCACCGCAATGGTGGGTGCGGCAAGCATGAGGCCCAAGCCCATGGGTGGGCCGACCACGCCGCTCTCGCCCATGGCTGCGCTCACGGCCATGGCGAGATCGCGTGTGTAACCCTTGCCGCCCATCGCCTCGGGCAGCATCGGCGATGCGTACCCGCTGGCGGCCAGACGCTGCCACCACTGGGCGCACGTGATGGTGGCATCCCACGCCTCGTCGAGCCATGTAGCGACCTCGGAGCGAACCTGTTCAGCAGAAATGTTGGCCATAGTCGCGATGTTAGGAGGTCGCCCTCGGCGTTCTTCCACCGGCCGATCGCTGCCGTGTTCGTGTGCCTACGGGTTCGGCATCCAGTTGCCGTGAAAGCCGGCGGGCACGCGGCGCGGCATGTGCACTCGGGCCACGGGGCCGGCGGCCAGATCGTGGCCATCGAAAATGCACAGATCGGTGGTGGCTGTGCCTTTGTCTGTGGCGAACACCATCAGCCAACCATCGTCCTCGGCCGAGCCGGTGGGATCTGCGGCGAACACCGCCTCGCCAATGCTCGTGCCCTCACCGAACGCGTAGGTGAGATCGCTACCGGTCTGCAGGTCGTAGCGCACGATGCCGTTGAAGCCGATGGTCATCGGTCCGTCGAGGGTGGTGGAGGCGTAACCGTAGCGATGGGGCAGGCCGAGCAGGTCGTCGTGCAGGCGCGGGAAATCGCTGCGCAGATCGTGCACCATCTCCTCGCGCGCCGATCCCGTGGCCAAGTTCAGCGTCCATTTGGTCAGGCCGACGCCATCGAGTGTGGTGAGGTCGGCGATGTCGTTCTCGCCCGCTTCGAAATCGAGGTCGATGCTCGGCATGCGACAGCCGTACGCCACGATCTCGTCGCCCTGCTCCCACGCGTTGAGGAAGTGGAACACGAAGCATGCGTCGATGCCGAACCACTTCACGTCGGAGTTGGTGCCATGGCGCGGCATCACGCCGATACGAGCACCGAGGTCGGGTTGCCACATCGACTCGCCGGCCATCGTTGCCGCGATCACCGCGGGAAAATCGAAGAAGATGCTGTAGTGGCGTGTGGTGAGGAAGTCGTGCATCATCACGCCGCGCGGCAGCTCGATGTCGGCGGTGTGGGTGAGCACGCCATTGCGATCGGCAACATGATGGCGCAGGAACGGTGGCCCCGCCACAGGGTCGTAGCCAAAGAAAATCAGCTCGCCGGTTTCCGGGCACCACTTCGGGTGAGCGGTCATCGCACCGGTGAGTCGACCGCCGAAGTCGAACAGGCCGCGCGTCTCGAGCTCGCCGGTGATCTCGATGGGGAACCCGCCCTCCCACAGCGCCAGGTACCGTCCGGCGTGGCGCACGATGTTGGTGTTCGCTGCGTTCTTGAAGATGCCACATTCGGCCATGAGCGCTTCGGGGGGGAACGTGAAGTTGAGGATGCCGCCGAAGAGCGAATGCCCCGCAGTGCGCTCGTGGCCGAGTCCCGGCGTGGCCACCCAGCGGTTCCGGTAGCGCGCCGTGCCACCATCAAGGAAAACCGCGTGCACCATACCGTCGCCGTCGAACCAGTGGTAGCGGCCCGATGGTGCGAACTGGGGGTTCGCCCCGTTGCGCATGTAGACGCCGTTGAGGGCGGTTGGGATCTGCCCGGTGACGCGCAGTTCGCCAACATCGAGCTCGTCGTAGACAGGGGCAAACTCGCCCTCGAGAAATGGGCTGGTCTCGGGTCGGTCTTGCAGAGCAGTCACGGCCAAACGGTAGCCCGTTGTGCTGGGCCGCTGTGACAGATGGGCCAGTTTAGTGTTGTTCGGCTGCGGCGGCGAGGTTGGCCAACGTGGTCACCATGCCAGCACGGTTGTGCTCGCTGCGGTCGTCGACGCCACTCAGCGGCTTGCCCATCTTGGTGACGAGCCAGCCGCGCCGATCGGTCCATGTCTCGGTGATCGTGCAGGTGTCGCCCTCGCCCGCCTCGATGGCATACGACCAACGCGCCACCTTGATGGGACCGACGTTCACGTCGAACACGAAATTGCGGCCGGGCTCGCACGCCGACACCGTGCAGACCGTGCTCCACTTCTTCTTGCCGTTTTCATTGTTGCCGGTGAACTTCGCGCCAACGGCGGGTCCGGTCGCGCCCTTGGTCCACGCACACGCCTTAGTTTCCGGCGACCAGTCGCCCATGCGGGTGACATCGCTGATCAGGCTCCATACACGATCGGGTGATGCGTTGACGGTCTGGCTCACGGAGATCTCGGTCATCTGACAGGTCGCTTTCTGTTGGTGATTTGCCGCTCCGCTATCGGCGGCGGCGCTCACGGCTTCGAGCAGCAGCAGGAGTAGCACGGCGCCCACCGCGGAGACAGCAATCGAGCGGAGGTCGAAGTTGTTGACACCCTTGTGGCCGCTCGCGTTCATCAGCCAGCCGCCGATGAGGGCGCCGAGGATGCCCACGATGATTGTGTACAGACACCCACTGCGCTGGTCCTTCACGATCCACCGGGCGAGAACGCCGGCGAAAGCTCCCACGAGAATCCACGCAAAGATGTTCACGTGCGCACGATAGTCGATCCTCGTCGCGGCCGAATTCGACCCTGATCGCTGTGGGACGAACCGCTACCCTTGATGAGGAAATCGGGTCAGGGCAGTTGACGAACAGGGGATCATGTGAATGAGGTGGTCGATGCGGCGCAGGCGCAGCCCGCCCCCGAGCGCACACCCTGGCGGTTACTCACTGGACTCCTGGCCGAGCAGAAACGCGGTCTCATCACCGGCATCGTCGTCGGCGTTCTTTGGGCGGCTGCGAAGGTGTCGATCCCGCGGCTCATCCGCAACGGCATCGACCACGGCATCGCTGGCAACGAGTCGTTGCTGAAGTGGTCGCTCATCATCGGAGCGGTCGGCGTGATTGCTGGCATCTTCACCGCATGGCGTCGCTGGGTGGCCTTCCGTGAGAGTCGCATCACCGAGCAGCGCCTGCGCGAACGCCTTTTCAATCACATCATCCGCCTCAACGTGGGCTATCACGATCACGCCCAAACCGGTCAGCTGATGAGCCGCGCGTCCAGCGACCTGCAGCAGTTGCAGGGCTTCGTGGTGATGATTCCGCTCACCATCAGCAACTTGTTCCAGGTGCTCGCGATCCTCGTTCTGTTGCTCACGAACGATCCGCTGCTCGCGTTGGTGGCGTTGGCGCCGTTGCCGCTGGTGAACCTGTCGGCGCGGCGCTTCAGCAGCAAGATCCATCCAGCGGTGATGGCCGTGCAAAACCGTCAGGCTGCGCTCGCCACGGTGGTGGAGGAGTCGATCTCGGGTGTGCGCGTCGTAAAGGGCTTCGGTGCAGAAGCCGTGCAGGCGCGCAAGCTGCTCGCCGAGGCCGATCAGATCCGGGCGGTGTCGTTGGACGCTGCGAAGATCCGTAGCCGCTTCCTTCCGGCCATCGACATTCTCCCGTCGCTCGGACTCATCGGCGTGCTGGCCATCGGCGGCCATCGCGTGCTCCGCGGCGAGATGACAGTGGGCCAGCTCGTGGAGTTCAACGCGAGCGTGATGCTGCTGATCTGGCCGATGCGCAACATCGGTCAGACACTCGCCACTGGCCAACGCGCCGCAGTGGCGTTGCAACGTGTGCAGAAGGTGCTGTCCACCGAGTCCACCGTCACCGACCCCGCGAATCCGGTATCGCTGCCGCAAGCGCCACCGCTGGGCGCAGTGGTCCTGCGCGATGTGCGCTTCGGGTACGACCCTGAGCGGCCGGTGCTCGACGGTTTCGATGTCTCCATTCCAGCGGGAACGTCGGTCGCTCTCGTCGGTGGTACCGGAAGCGGCAAGTCGACCATCACCCGGTTGATGCTGCGTTTCTACGACGTGCAGAGCGGCAGTATCGAGCTCGATGGCTGCGACCTGCGCACCCTGCGGCTGCACGAACTGCGCCATGCGGTGGGGGTGGTGTTCGAGGACACGCTGCTGTTCCACGACACCGTTGCCGCGAACATCGCCTACTCCGATCCAGATGCCGGCATGGACCGCATCCTGCACGCGGCCCGCCTGGCTGGCGCCGATGAATTCATCGAGCATCTCCCCGAGGGCTACAACACCATGCTCGGCGAGCGCGGCTACTCGCTCAGCGGCGGACAGCGCCAGCGCATCGCCATCGCCAGGGCGATCCTCGCCGATCCGCGGCTACTCATTCTCGACGACGCCACGTCGGCGGTCGACCCATCGAAAGAACACGAGATCCGCGAAGCCATGGCAACAGTCATGCGCAATCGCACCACCATCGTGATTGCGCATCGGCCCGGCACGATTGCACTCGCCGACACCGTGTTGTTGCTCGATGGAGGCCGTGTTGCGGCGCAGGGAACCCACGATGAACTACTCGCCGGAAATGCTCGCTACCGCGAGGTGCTCGCGTCGTTCACCGAGGCAGAGCAGGCCGACGATGTAGAAGTGGATGCCGAGCTCATCGACGCAGCCGTTCCCGAGCCGATCGGGGTTGATTGATCATGTGGTCGATGAGTTCAGTCTCCGAGGACGACAAGCTCGATCGTGACACCGCGAAGCAGGTGATTCGCCGCTCGTGGCAGTTCGCCCGTCCGTATCGGCGCACCACGCAGGCAGCGTTGGTGCTCGTCACGTTCTGGACGGCCACCACGCTTGCCGGCCCGGTGATCGTGAAGTACGGCATCGACTCGGGTCTCGGCAAGAACGACAGCCACGCACTGAACATGGCCGTCGCGGCGTACATCGCCACCACCATCGCCGCATATTTCATCGCCCGGTTGCAGTTCGTCTATATCAACCGCGCCGGCGAGGGTTTCCTGCGCGATCTACGCGTGCGGGTCTTCGATCACCTGCAACGCCAGGGCCTGTCGTTCTTCGACCGCGAGAAGACCGGCGTGCTCGTGTCGCGAATGACCGCCGATATCGAGTCGATGGGCGAGCTCATCCAGTGGGGTTTGCTGCAGTTCGTCTCGGCAGCGTTGCTCGTGGTGATGTCGTTGGCCTTGCTGTTCTTCCTGAGCTGGGAGCTCACGCTGCTGGCAATGGTGGTGTTCCCCATCATCGTCGTGGCGTCGATCCGCTTCCAACGCGACTCGAACCGCGCCTATCTCACCGTGCGCGAACGCATCGGCAACAACCTCAGCGCCCTGCAGGAAGGCATCAGTGGTGTCCGCGTGATCCAGGCATTCGCTCGCGAGGACGAGCAGTCGCGGCGCTTCAGGGCGAGCAACGACGCGCTGTTCGATGCGCACATGGACAGCATCAAAGTGTCGATGTGGTACTTCGGTCTGGTCGAGTTCTGTGGCATCTTCGCCACAGCTTCGATGGTGGGGGTCGGTGGCTACCTGGTGCACCGCGGTTCGGTGAGCCTGGGTGTTGTCACCGCCTTCGTGTTGCTGCTCGGCAGCCTGTTCGACCCGGTGCAGCAGTTGTCGCAGCTGTACAACACCGTGCAGTCCGCGGGCGCTTCGCTGCAGAAGCTGTACGGCATTCTCGACACGCCGCCCGAGGTTGGCGAGGTCGCGCATGCCGTCGATCTCCCCGCCGACGGAGTGCTGGCCGTGCACGATGTCAGCTTCGCATACGTGCCGGGGAGGCCGGT
Organism: Actinomycetota bacterium; assembly: GCA_043753895.1. Classification (GTDB taxonomy): domain Bacteria; phylum Actinomycetota; class Acidimicrobiia; order Acidimicrobiales; family Ilumatobacteraceae; genus WLMZ01. The sequence continues at coordinate 54,222 of JAYUWK010000027.1, read as the reverse complement.
GCTGAATCATGTGTCGCTCACGGTGGGTATCGGTGAGCGCTTGGCGTTAGTCGGTCCCACGGGTGCCGGCAAGAGCACGTTGGCAAAGTTGATGGCGCGCCTCTACGACCCCACCAGCGGCACGGTCTCGTTCGCCGACATCGACCTGCGCGATGCAACGCTGCACTCGCTGCGCCGGCGCGTCGTCGTCGTGCCACAGGAGGGTTTCTTGTTCAGCGGCACCATCCGCGACAACCTCGCGATCGCGCGGCCCAGTGCTACCGACGACGAGATCGTGGCGTCGCTCGCGGGCATCGGTGTGCTCGAACACTTCCTCGCATTCCCCGAAGGTCTCGATACCGAGGTGCGCGAGCGCGGTTCACGACTTTCTGCTGGCGAACGGCAACTTGTTGCGCTGGCGCGCGCCGCCCTGGTGGACCCTGCGGTGCTCGTGCTCGATGAAGCGACCTCGAATCTCGATCCCGGCACCGAGGCCGAGGTGGAGCATGCACTCGAGTCGTTGATGGCCGACCGCACGGTGATCGTGGTCGCGCACCGCCTGTCCACAGTTCGTCGCGCTGACCGCATCGCCGTGGTGGACCACGGCGGGCTGCTGGAGTTGGGCTCCCACGACGAACTCGTCGCGCTCGGCGGCAAGTACGCGGCGCTGTCAGCCGCATGGGAGCGTAACCAGGTAGCGGGCCCCGGCAAGTAGCTGCGCGGTGGGCGGCCAGTCGGAGCTGTGGTCGGGTCGGTGTGGGAATATGACGGCAGTGATCGATGCGGGGTGCGTCGGCGCATGAAGGGGAAACGATGTCTGCGAACGGACCAAGTGCTGGCGTGGCTGCTCTGACGTCGGATGTCGATGTTGTCGTTGTCGGCGCTGGCTTTGCGGGTATGTACCTATTGCATCGCCTGCGCAGATTCGGCCTGTCGGCACGTGTGATCGAAGCTGGCGACGATGTCGGCGGCACGTGGTACTGGAACCGCTATCCCGGTGCGCGCTGCGACATCCAGAGCATCGACTATTCGTACTCGTTCGATCCCGAACTCGAAGACACCTGGACCTGGTCTGAGAAGTACGCACCGCAGCCCGAGATCTTGCGCTACGCGCAATACGTGGCCGACAAGCACGACCTGCGCCGCGACATCCAGTTCGGCACTCGGGTCGATTCGGCTGCGTGGGACGATGCTGCGCGTACGTGGCAGGTCCAGACCTCTCGCGACGAGACCATCACGAGCCGGTTCTTCGTGATGGCCACGGGCTGCCTGTCGATGCCCAAGGAGGTCGACATCGAGGGAACCGAGCGGTTCGCCGGCGATGTGTACTTCACGAGTCGCTGGCCGCACGAGGGCGTGGATTTCACCGGTAAGCGGGTCGCGGTCATCGGCACCGGCTCGTCGGCCATCCAATCGATCCCCATCATCGCCGCGCAAGCCGTGCAGGTCACGGTCTTCCAGCGCACGCCGAACTTCTCGATCCCGGCTAACAACGGTCCGGTCCCGGCGCACAAGTTGGCTGCGATGGCCCAAGGCCGCGAGCAGTATCGAGAAGCAGCGCGCTGGTCGGGCAGTGGCGTGACGGTTGACCGCAGCGAGGTCAGTGCGTTGTCCGTGAGCAATGACGAACGCCTCGCACGCTACGAAGATGCCTGGGAACGCGGCGGAATCATCGAGTTCCTCGGCACGTATATGGACCACCTCGGCAACCCGGCGGCGAACGAGTTGCTGGCCGAGTTCGTGCGCAACAAGATCCGTTCGATCGTGCAAGATCCGCAAACGGCCGAGGCGCTCTGCCCGATGACTTTCCCCATTGGCACGAAGCGTTTGTGCGTCGACTCTGGCTATTACGAGACGTTCAATCAGCCCCACGTTCGTCTCATCGATCTGCGTTCGCGTCCGATCACCACGATCACCGAGACGGGCGTCGACCTACTCGACGAGTCACTCGAGTTCGATGCCATTGTGTTCGCTACCGGCTTCGACGCCATGACGGGCGCAATCGTGAGCGTGGACATCACAGGCACCGATGGTCTCACCCTGAAAGACGCGTGGGCGGATGGACCCACCACATACCTCGGCCTGATGGCTGCGGGTTTCCCGAACCTGTTCATGATCACCGGTCCGGGCAGCCCATCGGTGCTCTCGAACATGCTCGTGTCGATCGAGCAGCACGTCGATTGGATCACCGATTGCATGCAGCACCTGCGTGCCGAGGGATTCGACACGATCGAGCCCACCGAGCAGGCAGTCGGTGGCTGGGTGCGGCATGTGAACGACTTCGCCGCGATCACGCTGATGCCCCAGGCCAACTCGTGGTACATGGGTGCCAACGTCCCCGGCAAGCCGCGCGTTTTCCTGCCCTACCCGGGTGGGGTTGACCGCTACCGCACCATCTGCAACGAGGTGATTGCCAACGATTACCTTGGTTTCGAACAGCGCGGGCCGAATGGCTCCCGACGCAACGACGCGATCATTTGCCGGCTGCAACCCGACGTGGGGATCATGCTCGAGATGATGGCCAGCTTCAACCTGCCGGCAATGGACACCATGTCACCGGCAGATGCGCGTGCGTTCTCGAATGCGATGTCGGCGCAACGGCCAACTGGGCCCGATGTCGGTGAGATCGTCGATGGCGCCTTGCCCGGCGCGGCCGGCGATCTGAACTACCGCCTCTACCGCCCAGCGACCCCCGGACCGCACCCTGTCGTGGTCTACTTCCACGGCGGCGGCTGGGTGCTCGGCGCGCACGACTCCGACGATCCGTTTTGTCGCGACCTGTGTGCGCGATCGGGCGCAACGATCGTGTCGGTCGACCATCGCCACGCGCCCGAGGCGCGCTTTCCCGCTGCGGCCCACGACGCGTTCGCCGCCGTGCGTTGGATCGCCGATCATGCCGCCGAACTCGGTGGGATTCCGGGCAGTCTTGCCGTCGCCGGTTGGAGCGCTGGGGCGAACTTGGCAGCGGTGGTGTGCCAACTCGCTCGCGATGCAGGTGGCCCGCAGATCGTCGGCCAACTGCTGCTCAACCCCGTCACCGACGCGTCGATGACCGAGGGCTCGTTCGTGGACAACGCGCAGGGCTACGTGCTCACGGCGTCGTTGATGAACTGGTTCTGGGATCACTACCTTGCGCCCGAGGACCGCACCAATCCGTTGGCATCACCCCTGCGCGCCGCGAGCCTGGTCGGACTGCCGCCCGCGTTCATCGTCACGTGTGAGTTCGATCCGCTCCGCGATCAGGGCGCGACGTACGCCGACGCCTTGGCAGCCGCTGGAGTGGATGTCCGGCACCTCGACTGCCTCGGCCACATCCATACCTCGCTCACCGCCGTCGACGTGCTGCCCTCGGGTGCTCCGATCCGCGCGCAGATGGGCGCGAAGCTCGCCGGCTTCTTCGGCGCCACCGTGCCTGCCTGAGCGCTGGGCCTTGTCGAGTTCCGTGCGGCGCGGGATCAATGTGCCGTCGCCGGAACGGCTACTTGCCCTGCAGGGCAGTTCGGTCTCGGGGGCTTGGAGGGTTTGCCGCCGGTGTGGGGGCGGATTGACCACACCCCAACTGTGTACCGGCGCGTAGCGGGAGCAGCGCTTGGACCGGGGACTACCATCGGCGCATGAGCATTCGTACTCGTCGCCCCAAACCAGCGCCCGCTGGCGAACCGAGGGTGATCCTCGTGACAGGCGCCTCGAGCGGTCTCGGGCTTTGCTGCGCGGACCGCTTGCACCGCAATGGCTGGACCGTCGTCGGGGCAAGCCGGACGGCAACGACAACCAGTGGATGGCAGCCCACGGCAATCGACGTCGACGACGACGACTCGGTGTCCGGTGGTGTGGCCGCGGTCATTGCCGAACACGGTCGGCTCGATGCCGTGCTCGCGTGCGCGGGATGGGGCCTGGCCGGCGCTGCCGAGCGAACGCCGATTGCGCTGGCTCAGGCACAGCTCGAGACGAACTTCTGGGGAGCTGTGCGCTGCGTGCAGGCAGTGCTGCCGGTGATGCGTCAGCAAGGCGGTGGGCGCATCGTGTTGATGAGCTCGATCGGGGGAGTGATCGGCATCCCGTTTCAGGCGTTCTACAGCGCAAGCAAGTTCGCGATGGAGGGCTACGGCGAGGCACTCTCCTACGAAGTGGAACCGTTCGGCATCCACGTCACCCTTGTGCAGCCTGGCAATTTCCGTACCGGCTTCACAGCCAACCGTCGCCGGATCGAGTCGATCGCCGGTGACGATCCTTATGCCGTCGCACGGGCGAAGGCGATAGGCGTGATGGAGCGCGACGAGACCAACGGTGCCGCACCGGCGATGGTGGCGGCAACGGTCGAACGGGTGCTCAACTCTGCGCGTCCGCCGCGCAGGGCGTCGGTCGGCAAACTCGACGAACGGGTCGGCCTCGTGGGCAGGCGGTTGCTGCCGTATCGGCTGTTCGAGCGTGCCGCACGCTCGAGCCTCGGCGTCTGAGCGTGTTCGCGCTCAGCCCTGCGTGAAGGCGAGGGCAAACTCGATTAAACCGTGATCTTCTGTGGTCACTGCGACGTTCGATGGGTTGGCGATGCTGTAGTCGGCGAACTTTACGTCGATTGCGCCGCTCACGCCGATCGAGTTGCCGGTGCGCTTCGCCGTCACGTCGAAGGTGACCGGCTTGGTGACACCGCGTAGCGTCAGATCGCCGGTGGCGCTCGTGGTGATTTCCTTACCATCAACAGGCACCGTGCCGAGAACGATGGGGGTGGTGAGCGTGAACGTCGACGTGGGGAACATGTCGGTGTTCATGATCTCGCCGGTGAACTTGCGATCGCGACGAGGGTCATCGGATTTCAAGGACTTCATGTCGACAGTAAAGGTGGCCGTCGGGGCGATTGCTCCGTCAAGCGTGAGTGAACCGGTCACGTTGCCCGTACGCCCCACGCCCTCGGTCTTTTGTCCGAACAGCACTTCGACCACGCGATAGCCCAACTGCGAGCTGCTCGCGATCTTCCACGCATTCGCCGCCCCGACAGATGAGCCTGGTGTGCTTGAGGTGGCGCCAGCGGTGCCAGACGTCGTGGCGTCAGTGTCGCCGCCCACACTCGGCGGCGTGGCATCGTCAATCGACAGTCGCGCCGGTGCGGGGTCCTTGATCCAATGGATGTACACCCACGGGCCCGCCGTGACGGCAAGCACGGCAACAACCACAAGACCGACGAGCAGCTTCTTCCAATGAGTTGTCACGATGACTCCATACGTCCCAGCCGAGAAACAGTTTGCTCATCCTTGCGTACTCAACGAATTCTGTCGCCGCAGGACGCCAAGAAGTCGGTATGAAACTCGGGAGGTCCTATCCTGTCGTGATTGTCGGCCTTCGCTGCCGCCCGGAGATTCCGGATGGTCCGTCTGCCGTAACCCTGACAAGGAGTCAACGTGGGTCTCGTTCTCGACATCGTTCGTACTGCACCGCGCACAGCCGACGCCATCGGCGTTCCGGTCGCTTCCGAGGGGGCGGTTGCCCGTGCGCTCGGCATGAGCCGCGCCGCCTTGGCGGCCAACGGGTTCGAAGGCAAGTCCGGCCAGACACTAGTGATCCCCTCGGCTTCAGGGCCGGCGCTCATCGCGCTCGGCATCGGTAAGCCGGCCGAACTCACAGCCGCCGTGCTGCGCAACGCAGCGGCGTCGTTCCTGCGCGCCGCCGGCAAGCGCGCCCACCTTGCGACGTCGCTGGCCGACATTGAGGGTGTCGATGCCCGCACGGCTGCGCAAGCCGTTGTGGAGGGCGTTGCCCTCGCTAACTATCGCTACGTGGGGTTGAAGAACGACAAGACCGGCGCACCCGCCTCCACCTTGTCGCTCGTCGTCGGTCAGGCCAGGGCGGCAGGCGCCCGTTCGGGGGTGGATCGGGCAGCGGTGGTCACCGAAGCGGCCTGCCTGGCCCGCGAACTCGCTAACACGCCGCCGGGATACCTGACTGCGCGCATGATGGCCGACAAAGCCGTTGCCCTCGCCGCTACAAACGGACTCGCGGTCGAGGTCTTCAATCGCGATCAGCTCGTCGCCATGGGTTGCGGCGGCATCGTGGGTGTGAACGCCGGCAGCGTCGAGCCGCCGCGCATGGTGCGTCTCACCTACGCCCCCAAGAACCCCAATGGCCACGTGGTGCTCGTCGGCAAGGGCGTGATGTACGACTCGGGCGGCATCAGCCTCAAGCCCAGCGACGCATTCCACATCGTCATGAAAATGGACATGAGCGGTGCGGCCGCGGTGCTCGCGACGATGAGCACACTCAAGGCGCTCAAGTGCAAGACCGCAGTGACTGGCTATCTGATGTGCACCGACAACATGCCCTCCGGCAGCGCGCTTAAGCTGGGCGACGTGCTCACCATGCGCAACGGTAAGACGGTCGAGATCCATAACACCGATGCCGAGGGACGTCTCATCCTCGCCGATGGTCTGTCACTTGCCGCTGAGTCCAAGCCCGATGCCGTCGTCGACATTGCCACGCTTACCGGTGCCGTGCTTGGCGCGCTCGGCGAGAAGATCGCTGGCGTCCTTGGGAACAATCAGCCATGGGTCGATCAGGTTCGTGCAGCCGGCGAGCGCGCCGACGAGCCGACGTGGCAGCTCCCTCTGGCTCGCGAATATCGCAAGCTACTCGACAGCAACGTGGCCGATATGCGCAACATCGGTGGGCCATACGCAGGCACCATCACCGCATCGCTGTTCCTCGACGAGTTCACATCCGGCGTGCCGTGGGCGCACATCGATATGGCGGGCACGATGAAGGTCGACAGCGATGACGCCTGGCTGTCCAAGGGAGCCACCGGTTACGGCACCCGCTTGCTGATCGAGCTCGTCACCAACTTCGCGCCGCTCAGCTGACTGTTCGGGCGCGTGGCGCGGCGCCTCGGCTACATGTTGCCTGTTGCCGCCGCAGCACAGTGGCGTGCAGCGTAGACCGCCAGACGCGGCGCCACGCCGAGCGAGAGCAGTTGGCGTTCGACTTGATGCTGCTCGTCGCCTGTGCGGGTCATCGTCTCGGCGAGCGCGAGCGCCCGCTCCCAGTGCGGATCGCAACCATCGGCATCTACCGGCCGAGCGCGTCGGATCCATTCCACGTGGGCCAGCTGTAGGTGCGACGGGAGTTTGCTGAGGTGTCGAGTCGGCACGGGCGGCAGCTGGCGGCGCACGGCCATGCCGCTGGGGATCTGATGCATCATGCCGAACATCACGCAGCGATTCATGGCTCGCCCGAACGGGCTATGCGTTCCTGCGGTGAGCGAGAGGCCCATCGCATTCGCCGTCTCGCCCAGATCCAACTCATATCCGTCGGGATAGGCGTCGAGTCCGGACACGAGTCGTCGCAATACCCACGTCGCTGTGGGGCCGAGGATTCCGAGCCAGAACAACTCGACATACGAGCTGCGCGCGTCGAAGCCGACCGCCTCGACGATCGGATCGTGCCAAGGCAGCACGATGAGTGTGTGTTCCAAGGCCGTTGACTGCATGCGAACCCCCGCTGAGTGACTCGAGACGATGGGGGAAGTTCGAGGCACTGTGTGCTGCGACGCTTGTGACGCGGAAAATCTGCCGCTGTAACGTACCGGTGCGTCAGAGCGTGGGTGTGACGAACGCGCCAGACGAGAGTCTGCTGCTTCCCGCGGCGTTGTTGGCGGACACCTTGCAGACGTAGCGCATCAGCGGTGTCATACCGGTGACGACAAGGGGCGAACCCGCTCCGCTCACTGTGACCGGTGTGACGGCCCCCGCAACTGTGGATGTGCAGACGGCGGCATACGCGCTGATGTCGGCGCCGCCATTAGAGGTGGGTGCCGTGATTGCGATGATTGCACCGCCGCTGCTCGGCGTGGCTGTGGTAACCGAGGGGGTGCTTGCGACGGTGCGCGGGGTCACCAGCTTCGGCACCGAGGCAGCCCCGACACCGGCTGCGTTCCTGGCCGCGACCGTGCACGAGTACTCGATGCCGTTCACCAGACTGGCAACCGAGGTGCTGGTGGATGTCGCCGATGCGTTCTTGTTCACGATGCTGGCACCTGCCGTACAGGTTACGACGTATCCCTTGATTGGACTTCCGCCATTGAATACGGGCGGTGTCCAAGTAATCGTGCCTTTTCTTGCCGCAGCGGTGATCGATTGAGATAGCGGCGCATCGGGAACAGTGCGCGGCGTAACCTTTTTCACTGCTGATGCGGGACCCGCACCCGCACCGTTCGAAGCCGTGACCGAGCACGAATACTCGACCCCGTTGACCAACGAGCTGACGGTCTGCGGGCTCACCGCGTTGAGAACGGTGACGGGTGTCAGCCCGTCGGTACATGAGGCCGTGTAGCTCGTGGGTACTGATACAGCGCTCGTCGACGGGGGCGTCCACGTGAGAATGGCCGACGCGTTTCTACTCACGGCGGTCAATGCGATTGGCGCCCCCGGGCGTGCGAGCACAGGCGGTGGCGGAGGCAAGATTGGTGGTAACCGGTAGAGGAGTTTGTTCGGGTCGCCAGCAGGCACAGTGAGCGCTCCGATGGTGGCGGCAGCGTTCATCGATGCCCAAACCTGAACCGGTGTGGCGGTGGGAGTTTCTTCGAGCATTCGTGCGACGACACCGGCGACGTGAGGCGCTGCCATCGAGGTGCCATCCAGCGTTTTGCTCGCGGTATCCGAACCGATCCATGCTGACTGAATGCGCACGCCTGGAGCAAACAGGTCTACGCACGAGCCGTGGTTCGTGAACGAGGCTGCCTGATCATTGATCGTCGACGCTGCGACCGTGATGGCACCGGGGACACGCGAGGGGCTGTAGTCGCAGGCGGGAGCGCCGTCGTTTCCGGCTGCTACGACGACCGTGACACCGTCGGCGATGACGGCATTGATCGCGTCGTCGAGCACCGGATCGGGGGAGCCGCCAAGGCTGAGGTTCGCTACGGCAGGCCTCCCGTTCGCGTGATCTGTGATGATCCAGTCGAGACCGGCGATCACGCTGGCGTCGCTGCCGGAACCCCAGCAGTCGAGAACCCTTACGGGGATCAGACTGACGTCCTTCGCGACGCCATATGTCGCGCCCCCGACGATGCCTGCCACGTGCGTACCATGCCCGTTGCAGTCTTCGTAGCTGGTGCCATGCCCGTCGAGGAGATCGATCGATATGCCACGCGGAATTCGGCCAGCGAAATCCGCGTGCGTGGTATTGATACCAGTGTCGACGATGTAGGCGTCGACACCCGTTCCGGTTGTCGAGTAGGAGTACGCGCCATTGAGTGGCAGCGAGCGTTGATCGATACGGTCGAGGCCCCACGGTGGGCTGATCTGATTAACCGATGCCGTCACCGGATGATCGTGCTGGATGCTGGTCACATCGGGGTCACGCCAAAGACGTTGCACGTCGGCGGCAGACAGTGTGGCGGCAAAGCCATCGAGCGCGTGGTTCCAGACGTCGGTGATATCAGTGCCACGGAGAACTTCGTCCAACGTCGTGGTGGCCAATCCGATCTCGCTCTTGAACTGCACGATGTACTGCGACGACGCATCCGCCGCGGTCGAATCGCCCGCCGCCCTCGCCGTCCTCGCCGTGCTCGTGAAGGCGACGCACGCAAGGAGCGTTGCGGTGGTCGACGTCGCAATCGCGATAGCCCTCAGCCTTCGACCGTTCACGTGCAACCCCCCGGTAATCGCGCCCAGCGGCTTGATGTGCGGAGATTAGCCGCATTCTGAGATGGTGGCCACAGATACAGGCTCCGAGCGGGCGAATCCGACGACTCGGCGTCAGACTAGACCCGTGAAATCGCACCGCGACGAATCGACCCGCACGGTCGCCGCGCGCCTGCGGATCGCACAGAGCGTCACCGTGCTCACTGGTGCAGGCATCTCCACGGATTCTGGTATCCCTGACTTTCGCGGGCCGAACGGACTGTGGACGAAGAACCCGCAAGCCGAGAAAGCTTCGAGTCTGCAGCAGTATCTCGCAAGTGCGGAGGTTCGCCGGTTCGCTTGGCAGAACCGCCTGCGCAGTGCTGCCTGGAGCGCAGAACCCAACGCCGGTCACTGCGCACTGATGGAGTTCGAACGGCGTGGGCAGCTCCATCGGCTGGTCACCCAGAACATCGACGAACTGCACCAGAGAGCCGGGCATGCCGTCGACAACGTGATCGAGGTGCATGGCACCATGCATTGGAGCATCTGTTGGACGTGTCGTGACCGGCGTCCGATGCTCGACACGCTCGAGCGCGTGCGCGCCGGTGAAGAGGACCCTGACTGTCTGGTTTGTCGCGGTCGGGGTGAAATAGGCGTGCTCAAGAGCGACACCATCAGCTTCGGTCAGGCACTGGTCCCCGACGTCATCGACGCAGCGATGCGTGCCGCCGAACAGGCCGACATGTTGCTCGTGGTAGGCACCTCGTTGCAGGTCTACCCCGTTGCCAATATGGTGCCGCGCGCCAAGGCGGCTGGCTCCACTGTCGTCATTGTCAATGGTGAGCCGACCAAGATGGACCACCATGCCGATGTGGTGTTGGTCGGGTCCATCAGTGACATTCTCACGCAGCTCATCGCCGATTCGCACCCGTAGCCGACCCCATCACTGGCACGTTAGGGAGCCCGCAACTGGCCCCACAACTGGTCCCGTAGTAAATCCCGACCAAGTTGGTAGCCTTTCGCTCATGCCAACGTTTCGTGACTTGCTCGCTCAGGCCAAGGCCGAGATCACCGAGATCGATACTGCAACTGCAGAAACACGTATCGCCGCCGGCGGCGTGATCGTGCTCGACGTACGCGAACCCGATGAGTTCGATCAGGGTGCGCTCGCCGGGGTCATCCACATCCCCCGCGGACACCTCGAGGCGCAGATCGAGAACCGCATCATCGACAAGACCATGCCGGTCATCGCGTATTGCGCAGGCGGTGTTCGCTCGGCCTTTGCGGCTCGCACGCTGCAGGAACTGGGCTACACCAACGTGGTCTCGATGATCGGCGGCTTCGGTAAGTGGAAAGACGAAGGCCGCGCCTGGCGTAAGCCGTTCGTGCTCACGCCAGAGCAGCGCGACCGCTACCAGCGCCACTTGTTGTTGCCCGAGGTGGGTACCGAGGGCCAGGCCAAACTGCTCACCTCGAAGGTGTTACTCCTCGGCGCAGGCGGACTCGGCTCTCCTGCAGCGCTGTACCTCGCTGCCGCGGGTGTCGGCACCATCGGTATCGTCGACATGGACGAGGTCGATGCCTCGAACCTGCAACGTCAGATCCTGCACAACCTCGATCGCATCGGCGACCGTAAGGTCGACAGCGCAAAGAAGACGCTCACGTTGTTGAACCCCGACGTCAACGTGGTCACCTACGACACCCGGCTCGATGCGAGCAACATCATCGACATCATCACGGGATACGACGTGATCGTCGACGGCGCTGACAACTTCCCCAGCCGGTACCTACTCAACGACGCATCGGTGAAGCTGGGCATCCCCGTGGTGCACGGCAGCATCTTCCGGTTCGAGGGCATGGTGAGCGTGTTCGATCCGAAACACGGACCCACGTATCGAGACATGGTGCCCGAGGCGCCGCCTGCAGAGCTGGCACCGAGCTGCGCTGAAGCGGGCGTGCTCGGTGTGCTTCCCGGCATCGTCGGTTCCATCCAGGCACTCGAAGTGATCAAACTGCTGCTCAATCTGGGCGAAGGGCTGTCCGGCCGCATCTTGGCCATCGACACCACCGACATGAGTTTCCGTACCTTCAAACTGAAGCCGGATCCCTCGAACTGGGTCACCTGGGCGAACCGCGATCAGATCGAGGTGCGCGACCTCGACGGTCTGTGCGCGCCGTGGGTATCGCACTGACGTATCGCTCCGACAGGGATCTCGTCGTTCATAATGGTTGTATGACAACACTGCGTAATTACCCAGTCACCCTCGTCGGTCACCTTCGCCAGGTCGGCACGCGTCGCGTATCCGCCGTAGGCGTGACGCTCGCCCTCGCTTTGTCAGCCGCGGCGTGCGGCAGCAGTTCGAACGCGGGCCTGTCGTCGAGCGACTTTGCCAAGCAAGCCAACGCTATCTGTACCGACGTTCGGGCTCAGATGAAAGGGGTCCCGCAGCCCAAGGATCTGGCCGACGCTGCGACCCAATTCGCTACGTTGTTGAAGATCTCCCAGACCGGCACTGATCAACTGGCGGCACTGAAAGCGAGCGGCGGCGCAAAGGCCACACGTGACGATCTCGTCGACGCGCTCGACGCCGCCAACACGCAGTTGAAGGCTGCGGTCAAGGCTGCCCAGGCCAAGGACGAGGCCGGCGTTACCACCGCCGCTGACGCCTATACGGCTAAACTTGAGAAGCTGACCCCGATTGCGACCAGTGGCGGCCTGACCGAGTGTGTCCCCAGAGGTGGCAGTGCTACCGCCGATACCACACCCGGTGATACCACGCCTGCCGACACCACGCCGCTCGACACGACGTCGAGCGCAAGCGGCGTGCAGTACGTGGATCCCGCCACTCTCGTCACCCCGTGGGATGGCCAGACGTTTGTCTCGTTGAACGAAACAGACGCCAAGTCGCTCACCGACTCCCTGGCCTCGAATCCCAATGACCCGGTGAAGGTCATCGCTGCAGGAGCCCTTGACGTCACCGATACGGCATCCAAGGCCGAAACGATCGTGTTGTTCTTCGAGCTGGATCAGGCACTTTCGGACTCTGATGTGAAGCTGTTCCTCGGTGGCGTCATCGGTAAGGCCACCGATGCCAACTACACCGCTATCGGCTCAACCGACGGCGTCATTTACACAACACCGGAAGGGCTGTCGTCGTTCGCCGCCGTGCACGCCAGCACAGCCATCATCGTGATCGGCCAAGACTCGGGATCCGTGTCCACCACGGTCACCGGACTGTTCGCAGCCAACCCCACACTGTGATGTCGGCAGTGTTCTCGTCCGATCGGATGCCGTTGGCGTTCGGTCGGGCAAGTTCGCATACAGTGGGCGACGATGCTCACGCAATCGACCGCCGCAGCTCATCGTCCCGCTGTCGCCCAGGCCTGGGTGCACGGCCCCGTCGCCGATGTGTTGCTCGGCTGGTGCTGGCTGCCCGTGGTGGTACTGATGCACAGCATCGAGGGTTCCATCACGCGCACCCAGGCGCTCATGGCCATCATCTTCGTGATTTCGTTCTCGCACCAACCGCTCACGCTCGGCCTCGTGTACGGCGATCAGGCACAGCGCGCCGCTCACCGCCGCCTGTATACGTGGGCCCCGATAGTTGCACTTGCACTGATCCTCGTTGGCCTGAACGTAAGCCTTACGCTCGTCGGGCTCACGGCGGGTCTCTGGAACGCAGAGCACACCTTGATGCAGCGCTATGGGGTGCTCCGTATCTACGGTCGTAAGGCCGGCGACGACAATGGGCGCATCGAGAAGCCGATGCTCGTGGTGTGGCTCGTGACAGCGCTGCTGTTCATGGGTGCCTACGTGGACCTGTCGCGGATGGCTGCCAAGCTCGGCATCGACGAGACCAATACCCGAGGTGTCAACGTGCTCGATGCCGTCAGCGGCGTGGCCAGTGTGTTGTTCTGGATCGCGGCAGTTGCCTCGGTTGGGCTCGCAGTCGTGTGGCTACGCGCCGAGCGTCGTGAGGTGCGCACGTCGCCCGCGAATCCGGCGCGTACGGCCAAGTGGATCTACGCCGCTGGCACGTTGGGCCTGGTTGCTGCCGTGATGATCGACCCGCTCGCCGGTATAGCCGGATACGTGGCTGCCCATGCAATCGAATACTTCAGCATCGTCCACAGTTCGCTGCGCCGGCGGGCCAGCACCGGCGACGTGAGCACGCTGGCCACTGTCACCTCCACGCCGGTGCGTCGACTTGGTGTCTACCTGCTCTACTTCGCCGCCGTCGCTGCGCTGGTGGGTGTGTCGTGGACCGTGTGGGAGGGTCGCATGTACGCTCTCGCGCTCCTGTTTTTCGGTGCGCTGCACATTCTGTACGACGGCTTCGTATGGAAGCTGCGCAAACCGGCGCTTGCCGCCAGCTTGGGCATCACATCGATCCAGCCAGCCCAGTAGTGATGTCGAGCTGGTTCAGTCGAGCTGGTTCAATCGAACAACTCGGGATCGGTACGGCAGATCTCCTGCCACAACGGTGAGAAGCTGAACCATCCGGCGAGCGGATAGCCGGTCTGCTTTTGGGTGTAGTCGGCGTACTCGTGCGGGATCAGCTTCGGTGTGCCCGCGGCCATCGCCAGTAGCTGCGCTTGGCAGCTGCGCTCCATGCTGATGAACCAGAACGCGGCTTCGTCCACTGTCTGGCCTACGGTGAACAGGCCATGATTCTGATGGATCGCGGCCTTGCCGGTGGGGAACTTCGAGGCCAGCTCGCGCCCGGCCTCGACCTCGAACACCACGGCGCCACCCTGTTCGGAGATCACGGTGTGGTCGTCGTAGAAGATGCAGGAATCCTGCGTGATCGGTGCGAGCGGGATACCGAGGCTGCTGAACGCCTTGCCGTTCACCGAATGGCTGTGCGCCGCTGCGACGATGTCTGGTCGAGCCTCATGCACCGCGGCGTGGATCACGAACGCGGCCCGGTTCACGGGGGAGTCGCCGTAGACCACCTCGCCCGCGTGGTTCACCAAGATCAGGTCGCTCACGGTCATATGGCGGAAGCTCTTGCCGAATGGGTTCACCCAGAAGCAGTCGGGGAACTCGGGGTCGCGCACGGTGATGTGTCCGGCCACGCCCTCACCGAAGCCGAGACGGCCGAAGATACGCAGCGCGCCGGCGAGCTTTTGCTTGCGCTCCTTGCGCTCGTCCTCCACGGTGGCAAAGGTTGGCGGCAACAGATTGAGCCCTACGACGCGGGGCGTCAACTCCACGCCGTCGATCGAACGGGTTCCACTCTCGGTCATGGCCATGTGGGCATCTTAGGGGCGCAGGTGCGTAGGTGCGAGCTCAGCCCGTTGCGACCAGCGCAGCATTGACGATCTGGTCGGGGAGGAGATCGAACAGGCCGTACAAATCGTGGATGGTGCCGCTCTGGCCGAATGCATCGACACCCACCGGTACCACGCGAGCGCCGAACACGCTGCCCACCCAGGCCAACGCGTGACTCGCCGCGTCGTGCACCGTGACGATGGGGAGGCGGCGCTCGTGGGGCACCAACAGCGTTGCAAGGTGGTGGTCATCGGATGCTGCAACGCCAGTTCGGGACGCATCGCGAAGCCCGAGGCGCCACTGCCGGTAGAGGCGGTCGGGGCTCGTGAGGTCGAGCACAAGTGCCGCCAGACCCTCGGCCTCGAGCAATGCGGCCGCGGCGAGCACTTCGGGCACCACGGGTCCGCACGCAGCCAACACCACCTGCGCTGGTTCGCTGGGTTCGAGCAACCGGTACCCGCCGGCGAGCACATGGGTACGGGCAGTCTCGGCCCCGAGTCGCTGCACGGCAGCGTCGAACGGTGCTTGGTCCACCGGGCGTGTCGACAGGCGCAGATAGAGGCTCTCGCCATCGGCGTCGGCGAGACGCTGCAGACCGTCGCACAGCAACCAGTCGAGCGCAGTCGCGAAGGCAGGTTCGGCGTAGGCCAGACCCGGAAGCTCCATGCCAATCGACGGCGTGATCGACGACTGATGCGCGCCGCCTTCGGGCGCGAGCGTGATACCGGCGGGGGTTCCCACCACGACGAAGCGTGCACCGTTGTAGAGCGCGTAGATGAACGCATCGAGACCACGGCACACGAACGGGTCGTACACCGTGCCGATGGGCAGGAGGTGCTCCCCGTGCAGCTCGTGGCCGAGGCCGAGTGCGTGCAGCATCAGAAACAGGTTCATCTCGCTGATGCCGAGTTCGATATGGTGCCCCGCCGGCGCCTGGCGCCAACGCAGCAGGCGACCCTCGCCGAGATAGTCGGGCTGCTCGTCGGGGTTGAACACACCCATCTTGTTGATCCAGCCGCCGAGGTTCGTGCTCACGCTCACGTCGGGCGAGGTGGTGATCATCCGCGTCGCCACATCGGGAATTGCGGCCAGTCCGGTGAGCAGGCGCCCGAATGTCTCCTGCGTACTGACCGGCTTCTGTATGAACGCTCCGACGGCATCGGGGATGGCCAGGAGTGGACGTGGCAGGAAGGGGCGATTGTTCAACTCGCCACCGGTGCGCGCGCAGAGGCGACCCGGCGCACTGTCGTGCGCGAACCGATCCCACTCGGTGTCGGAATCCAAGCCGAGTTCCTCGCGGAACGCGTCGATCTGGTCGCGAGTCAAAAGCGCCGCGTGGTTCAACGGGTCACCGGCCATTGCCAACCCGAAGCCCTTCACGGTGTACGCGAACACAACGCTCGGCCGATCGGTGACCGCGTCGCACGAGCGATAGCTCTCGATCAACATGCGCAGGTCGTGGCCGCCGAGGTTCTGGATTAGCGGAGCGACCTCGTCGTCGCTGTAATTGTCGATGAGCTGACGTACCGACACGTCGGCCGACGTCAGGAAACGCTCGCGAAGCTCGGTGCCGTGGAAGGCGAACAGCGACTGATACTCCTCGTTCGACATCGTGTCGATATGGGCGCGCAACTCATCGCCGCCGGGACGTCGGAACGCCTCCTGCAACCGGTGCCCGAACTTGGCCTCGACCACGTGCCAACCCGCACCCTCGAAGAACTCCATCAGCTTCTTGATCTTCTGGCCGGGGATCACGCGGTCCAAGCTCTGGCGGTTGGCGTCGACTACCCACATCACATTGCCGAGCCCCTGCAACGATGGATCTGCGATGGCCTCCCAGACATTGCCCTCGTCCAGCTCCGCGTCGCCTGCCAGTGCGATGAAGCGCGACGGTGCCTCGGTTTGCAGACCGAAGTGCGCCTCGACGTAACGCCGGGCCGCAGCAGCGAACAACGGCGCGACCACGCCGAGGCCCACCGACCCCGTGGAGAAATCGGCCACATCGGGGTCCTTGGTGCGGCTCGGGTATGCCTGCAGACCGCCCACCTCGCGCAGCCCGGTGAGATAGCGCTGGTCCAGTTCGCCGGTGAGGTACTTGATCGCGTGATACACCGGCGATGCGTGAGGCTTCACGGCCACTTTGTCGTTGCCGTTCAGGTGGCCGAACCACAGCGACGTCATGATACTCACCATCGACGCGCTCGAGGCCTGATGCCCCCCGACCTTCACCGATCCGGCGGCGGCGGGGCGGTCGTGATTGGCGTAGTCGACCATGCGTACGGCGAGCCACAGTATTCGTCGCTGCACCTCTTCGAGCGTGTCGATATCGAGCAATGCCGGCGCGACGGGCGGGGTCGGATTCATTGCTTCACCCTACGGGTGCACGATACGCGACAATCAACCCATGAATCGTGAGATCACTCCACCGACCATTGCCCCTCCCGCCGCGCAGTACGCCCATGCGGTGTTGGTCGAGAACCCTCAGCGGACGCTGCACATGTCGGGTGTTGTGCCGGTGTCGCCCGATGGCACCGTCCCCCAGGGATTGCACGAGCAGACCGAGGTGGTGTGGGCCAACATCGAGGCCATCCTCGCCGAAGCCTCGATGACCGTGCGAGACATCGTGTCGATCACGACGTATGTGGTGAACAGCGAGCCGCTCGCCGACGTGATGGCGGTGCGTGATCGCGTGCTTGGCGGACATCGTGTCGCAAGCACCCTGGTCACCGTGCCATCGCTCGCACGTCCGTCGTGGCGATTGGAGATCGCCGTCATCGCCGCGGTCTAGTTGTACTCGCCCGTGTGACCCGGCTAGGCGACGGCTGCCGCAGCGTCGTACGCTCGCTGTCGTGAGCGACGACAAACGCACCGATTCGGGAATCGAGATCAAGGCCCTCTACGACGCAAGCGACCTTGCCGACTGGGACCCGCAGACGCAACTTGGCGCGCCCGGTTCGCCGCCGTATACGCGTGGGGTGTATCCCACCATGTATCGCGGCAAGTTGTGGACGATGCGCCAGTATGCCGGGTTCGGCACGGCGTCGTCCACCAACGAGCGCTTCAAGTTCTTGTTGCAGGCCGGCCAGACCGGCTTGAGCTGTGCGTTCGATCTGCCCACGCAGATGGGCTACGACAGCGATCATCCCCGTGCCGAGGGCGAGGTCGGAAAGGTTGGCGTGGCCATCGACTCCATGGCTGACATGCGCATGCTGCTCGCCGACCTGCCCCTCGACAAGGTCACCACGAGCATGACGATCAACTCCACTGGGGCGATCCTGTTGCTGATGTACGAGTTGGTGGCCGAGGAGCAGGGGGTGCCCGCCACTGCGATCAGCGGCACCATCCAGAACGATCTGCTCAAGGAATACATCGCCCGCGGCACGTACATCTATCCGCCCAAACCAAGCATGCGCGTCATCACCGACATCTTCGCCTACTGCAGTCAGCACGTGCCACGCTGGAACACGATCTCGATCAGCGGCTATCACATCCGCGAAGCCGGCTCCACAGCTGTGCAGGAGATCGCGTTCACCATTGCCAACGGTATTGCCTACGTCGAGGCCGCCATTGCGGCAGGTCTCGACATCGATGATTTCGCGCCGCGGCTCAGCTTCTTCTGGAATGCACACAACAACTTCTTCGAAGAGGTTGCAAAGTTCCGCGCGGCGCGGCGCATCTGGTTCACGCTGATGACCGAGCGTTTCGGCGCGCAGAAGGAAGCCTCGAAACTGCTTCGCTTCCACACCCAGACCGGCGGCTCGACGCTCACGGCGCAACAACCCGAAACGAACATCGTGCGCGTCGCCGTGCAGTCGATGGCAGCGGTGATGGGCGGCACGCAGAGCCTGCACACCAACGGCTACGACGAGGCCCTCAGCCTGCCCACCGAGCGCGCGGCGCGTATCGCTCTGCGCACGCAGCAGATCATCGGCTACGAGAGCGGCATCGTCGACACACCCGATCCGCTCGCCGGCAGCTACTTCGTCGAGACCCTCACCGACGAGGTCGAGCGCCTTGCGTGGGAGTACATCCAGCGCATCGACGACATGGGTGGCGCAGTGGAAGCCATCGAGGTCGGATTCCAGATGGACGAGATCGAGCAAGCTGCCTACGAGTACGCGAAGTCCATTGACGACGACGAACGGGTCATCGTGGGCGTCAACAAGTTCGCGCTCGACAACGAACCCGAGCCCGATGTGTTCCCTGTGGACCCCTTGCTCGAAGGCGGCCAGAAGCAGCGCCTCGCCGAGTACAAGGCCAACCGCGATCACGCTGCCGTGGCCGCCCGTCTCGACGACCTGCGCACTGCCGCGCGTGGCACCGACAACGTGATGTACCCGATCAAAGAGGCGCTGCGCGCCGACGCCACCCTCGGAGAGATCAGCGACGCCCTACGCGACGTGTTCGGTATCTACCACCCTGGCCGGTGAGCGTGTTCGCCGCCGCCGCCGCCGCCGCCGCCGGCGCGCGGTGAGAAACCACGACGGTCGACCCCCGGATTGGCTCCGTGAATGCTATCCGCACGTCTACGGTGCGCTGAGCATTCACCAAGGTGCCCGCCTGAGCGGGTGAGCGGTGGAGCGGGTGGTCCGCCGGCCGATGTAGAGTCGCCAAAACACAATCGGTCGATGCAGCATCGCCCAACCACAATCGGTCGGAGGTCTGATGCGGGGATCATCTGTTCTGTTTGGTGCCACGCTGGTGGCCGTGGCGGCCCTCGTCGGCGCGTGCTCAAGCAATGCGACGACGACGCCATATGACTCGATCGTCACCGAGGCGTCGAGCACCAGCAGTTCGTCGCCGAACAGCGAGGCGGCAACGGCTGATTCGCTCGAGTCGTTGCTGATCACGTCGGTGCCGCCTGGCTATTCGCGTGAGCCCGACGATGTCGGTGACACGGGCGCTTCTGATATCGCGAAGGCCGCCAGCGACGATGGCCGCACCGACGCCAAGGCGAGACTGATCAACGCTGGGTTCGTGCGCGGCTACCAGCGCCTGTGGCAGCGCGATTCCGGGCACGAGATCGTGGTGTTCATCTACCAGTTCAAGACCCCCGACGGCGCCGTCTCGTTCAACACCGATGGCCTCGACCGCATTCGCGCGGACTCCACGATCCAGTCGAAGGCGTTCCCGATCACCGGTGTTCCCGATGCCGTTGGACTCAGCGCCACCGGCACCACCTACAAGGGTGCCGCAGTCTTCTTCACCAAGGGCGTCTACATGGTGCAGATCCACGTCGTCGACCCTTCGGTTGCATCATCGGAAAAGGTCGCTCAGCAGATCGCCGCAGACCAGTACGCCCGACTCTGACGCCCCCCATCAGCTCGCTTGGGTGCGCTGCGCGCCATGTGTTGGCGCGTGACGCGCCCGAGCAGCCGAGCGAGCGTCAGTTCTTGTGGAGTTCGTGGTTGAGGCCGTCCCACTTCACCGAACGAGGGATTGCCTCAACGGCACCCGACTGGCTATTGCGGCGATAGAGCAGTCCGCCCGAGCCACTGAGTTGGCGGGCCTTGACGACGGTTCCGTCGGGCAGCTTCACCAGCGTGCCGGCGGTGACGTAGAGGCCGGCCTCCACGACGCATTCGTCGCCGAGGCTGATGCCGATGCCCGCCTCGGCGCCCAGCAGGCAACGCTCGCCGATGGATACCACCTCGGTGCCGCCACCCGAAAGCGTGCCGATGATCGAGGCGCCGCCACCGATGTCGCTGCCGTCGCCCACGATCACGCCCGCAGAGATTCGGCCCTCGACCATCGAGGTGCCCAGGGTGCCGGCGTTGAAGTTGACGAAGCCCTCGTGCATCACGGTGGTGCCCTCGGCCAAGTGCGCGCCGAGTCGGACGCGATCGGCGTCGGCGATGCGCACCCCCGACGGCACCACGTAGTCGGTCATGCGCGGGAACTTGTCGATGCCGTGCACCGTCAAGATCTGCCCGCTCGTACGCATGCGGATGCGCACATCGTCGATGGTGGCGATCGCGCACGGGCCGAGGTTCGTCCATGCGACGTTCGTGAGGAGCCCGAACGCGCCGTCGAGGTTGATGGTGCGTGGCTTCATCATCCGGTGGGAAAGAAGGTGCAAACGCAAGTACACGTCGGATGCGCTATCGGGCGCAGCGTCGAGGTCGATCTCGATGTCGATACCAACGGTCTCGACATCGCGCAGCGTGTCCTTGCGGTACATCGCGGCGCGGTCGTCGGCAATGCCGGGATTCGGTGCTTGTTCGAGGCCCAGATGTCGATACCAAGTATCGAGCGTTGATCCATCAGCAGCGATGGTCGCGACGCCGCGACCCCATGCGTGTGTCATGTCAGAAAACCTCGGGGCGAAGTGTGGGGAACAGGATGATCTCTTTGATCGAGTGAACACCGCTGAGCAGCATGATGACGCGGTCCATGCCGACGCCCAATCCACCAGTGGGGGGTAGGCCGTATTCGAGGGCACGGATGAAGTCCTCGTCGACACCGGTTGCCTCGTCGTCGCCGGCGTCCTTGGCCGACTGTTCGTCCTCGAAACGGAGTCGCTGTTCGACAGGGTCGTTGAGCTCGGTATAGCCATTGGCCAACTCGCGCCTTCCCACGAACAGCTCGAAGCGTTCGGTGAGAAATGGGTCATTACGATCAGCGCGAGCGAGCGGACTGATCTCGACAGGATGTCCGGTGACGAACGTGGGCCGGACCAGCTTCTGCTCGGAGGTTGCCTCGAACAGTTCCTCGATGATCTTGCCCGTTCCCCAACGCTGCGCACAGGTGACGCCGTGTTGCGCGGCGAGCGCACGCAGTTGCTCGATCGGTTGCGATGGATGCACGGCAACCCCGATGGCTTCTTCGACGAGATCGATCATGCGGGCCTGGCGCCACGGCTCGGCGAGGTCGACCTCTTCGCCGTCGATGGTGACCACCGTGGTGCCGATGGCGTCGCGGGCTGCGGTGACGATGAGCTCTTCGGTGAGCGCAATGACGTCGCTGCAGTCGGCGAATGCCTGATACGACTCCATCATCGTGAACTCTGGGTTGTGCCGCGTGCTGATGCCCTCGTTGCGAAAGACCCGCCCGATTTCGAACACGCGCTCCATACCGCCCACGATGAGCCGCTTGAGGTGCAGCTCGAGCGCGATGCGTAGATAGAGCGTCATGTCGAGTGTGTTGTGGTGGGTCACAAAGGGGCGTGCGTGTGCGCCGCCTGCCTCCATGTGCAACATAGGTGTCTCGACCTCGATGTAGCCATGGCCCTGCAACGTGCGACGGAAGCTCGCGATGACCTCGTGGCGAACCTGGAAGGCGCGGCGCGCTTCTTCGTTCACGATGAGGTCGGCGTAGCGCTGGCGGTAACGCGTGTCGGTGTCGGTGAGGCCCTTCCACTTGTCGGGCATCGGGCGGATTGCCTTCGATAACAACTGCAGTCGTTCGACCTTCACGCTGAGTTCGCCCTTTCGGGTTGCCATCACGAGTCCGTCGACCCCAACCCAGTCGCCCAGGTCCAACTCGGCGATGGCAGCAAATGCGTCGTCGCCCACGACAGCTTTGGAGATGAACAACTGGATCTCGTCGGTGCGATCGCGCAGGGTTGCAAAGATCAGCTTGCCCTGTTCGCGCTTGAGCATCATCCGGCCGGCAACGGCCACATTGGCGTCTGTCTCGGTGCCTGCCTCGATTGCACCGTGCGCAGCACGGATCTCACCAAGCGTGTGCGACCGGTCGAACCGATAGGGATACGGTTCGTCACCCGCTATGCGGAGGGCATCGAGCTTGGCCAGACGCTTGGCCTTCTCGGCGACCAGACCACTGCCGCTGAGCAGGTCGGTATCGGGTTCGAGAGAGGCGTCGGGTTCGTCGGTCACAGGATTCCAACGGTACCTGCTCGGGCCTGACGAACGTGTGCCAATTCCGGTGCCGCTGCAGCGGTCGCAGGGGCGTGGCGTAGGCTCGCTCACTATGAGACGAGTCGTTGGAGTTCTGGTGACCGGCCTCATCTCGGTCACGGCGTTGTCCTTCACGCAGGCCGCTGCCCCCATGGACAGCATCTCGTCGGTGGTGTTGGGCGCTGCACCGGCACAGTCGCTGCTCACTGCCACCGATGTGGTGTCGGTGTACCAAACGAGTGTGATGTCGCTCGACGTGTACGCACGAACGACCGCGGCAGCGTCCATCGGCGGCGGTGCGTGGGCCGTGTCACGCGGAGCCAGCGTGCCGATGGACCGGGTCATGCGCGGCGCAACCGTCGTGCAACAACCCGAGATCGCGGGTTACCACTTCCCGATGAGCGTCACGGTGCTGCCCACATCGGCCGTCGCGCCACTGATGGGCCGCAATGTTGCTGCCGTGTTGGCTTCCGGCCAACTCGTCATGGGGGCCACCACGGCGCAAATACGCGGCGCACAGGTTGGTGACACCATCGACGTAGAATCCTCGAGCGGGTCCACGGTCACCTTTGCGATCGGCATGATCGCCGACGATGCGCTGATCGGTGGCGTTGAGTTACTCATCTCGCCTTCCGGTGGCGATCTGCTCGGAATCGTCAACGTGACGAGCATCATCATCTGGGGCTTCCCCTCGCGGAGCGGCCTCGATGCGGCCCTGGCAGGTCAGGGCTTGGAACCACGCAGCGGCACACGCATTCGGCGCAGCTGGGATGCCTTCGACCCTGACCAGACCATCAGTATGGCCAAGACCAAGGCATTGTTGGGCGAGTTTGCCTACAAAGTGCGCTTAAACGGTATCGAAGCCGACGTCACCCCCACGTGGGAGGCCATCTATATTCCGGCCAGCCGCGAGTTGTATCCCACGGGTATCCGTGCGCGCTGCAACGTCACCGTGCAGGCCGATCTCCGTGCCGCACTGCAGGAAGTCGTCGACACCGGCCTGGCCGGAGCGATCGACACCATCAACGCCAACACTGACGGCGGCTGCTATTACCCGCGGTTCAACCGCGTCACCGGCAACCTCGGTTATCTGTCACGGCACTCATGGGGTCAACCTCTCGACACGAACACCGCCACCAACGCGGAGGGCTCCGTACCGCAGATGGACTGCCGTGTCGTGCGCATTTTCCGCAAGCACAACTACGCCTGGGGCGGCAACTTCCTCACCTCCGACGGCATGCACTTCGAATGGGTCGGCCAGCGACGCGATCAATACCAGTACCCGTCGAGATATTGTCCGAACCTGCCCGCTGCACTGAGCACGAACAGTACCTCCGGCGATGGGGTGGTGCCCCCGGCCGGTATGAACGTCCGCGCGACGTTGTTCCAGAACGACGGTTGGGGTGTCAACGACTGAACGGTGGTGCGCGTCGATCAGCCCCGGATTGTCGATCAACAATTTTTCTGGCAGGTAACCTCACCGACTGTGTCGACTCGATTTGTGATCATCGGTGGTGGCCCGGCCGGTAATACGGCGGCCACCTACGCCGCCCGACTCGGCGCGCATGTGACCTTGGTCGAACGCGATGTCATCGGCGGCGCGGCGCACCTGTGGGATTGCATCCCATCGAAAGCAATGATCTCGACTGGTGGCGCAATGAGCTTCACCAAACGCATTCAGGGCATGGGTCTCGAGCAGCAGGAGGCCGAGGTGGACATCGCTGCGCTCGAGGGCCGCATCGACGACATCAAGGGTCGGTTGCAGCGCAACACGATCCGCTTGCTCGAAAGCCAGGGTGTGCGGATGTTGATGGGATCCGCACGGTTCCTCGGACCGCGCCAGATCGAGGTCGTCACCGATGCCGGAGTCGAACTGCTCGAAGCCGATGCTGTACTGGTGGCAACCGGTTCGCGGCCCCGAATTCCTGACTGGTGCGAGCCCGATGGAGAGCGCATCCTGACCACCCGTCACTGCTATCCGCCCAAGGTCTTGCCGACGAGCATCACCGTCATCGGTTCTGGTGTGACGGGCGTCGAGTTCGTGCACATGTTCTCGTCGTTCGGTTCCGATGTCACGCTCGTGGTGAGCCGCCAGCAGGTGTTGCCGAGCAAGGACCCCGAAGTCGCGGCGGTGTTGGAGGACGACTTCTTGCGCCGCGGCGTGCGGCTGTTGAAGGGTGCACGGGCGACATCCATTGAGCGTGCTGGCGACGAGGTCGTGGTCAACTGCGATGACGGCCGCGTGGTGCACACCTCGCATGCCGTGTTGGCTATCGGGTCGGTGCCGAACACCAACGAACTCGGCCTCGAAGCGGCTGGGGTACAGATGAACCGCGGCTACGTCACCATCAATCGTCACTGCCAGAGCAACGTGGCGCACATCTACGCTGCGGGCGACGTGAGCGGCAAGTTGCCGTTGTCGTCGGTGGCGAGCATGCAGGGACGCAAGGTCGCCGAGCACGTGATGGGCCTGCAGAAGGTGGCGCACCGCCACCTCGACTACGACAAGGCGGCTTCGGCCATCTTCACCGAGCCCGAGATCGCCGACGTGGGCTTGGCCGAGGCCGAGGCATTCGCCGAAGGCCGCAAAATCCGCGTCACCAAGGTGCCGTTCAGCGCCAACCCAAAGGCGCTGATCAACAACGATTCACGAGGCTTCGTGAAGATTCTCTCCGACCCAGCAACCGGTGTGGTGCTGGGCGGTTCGATCGTCGGGCGTCATGCCGCTGAGTTGATCAGCGTCATTGCGATCGCGGTGACCGCCAACCTGAAGGTGAGCGACATCGTCGAGAGTCTGCTGGTTCATCCGGCGCTTTCCGAGGCGCTTGCCGAAGCTGCTGAATGATTGGTCGCTGAGTGCATCCCTTCAATCAAGCCGAGTTTGACAAGGCCCAACGCAACACCGAGTTGGGCCTCCCGACAGCTGTCACGCTGGCACCGATCTGGCGGCGCGCGCTCGCTCAGGTGTTGGATCAGATGGTCGTGTTGATTCCTGTCGTTGTCGTTGCGCTGGCGCTCGGTATCCGCAGCACCGCCGACCTCACATCGAAGGCGTTCGGTCTCAATGTGGCCGTTGTAATCATTGCTTTTGCCTATGAATGCACCATGATCGCGGTCTTCGGCCGCACCATCGGCAAGTTCGCTCTCGGCACGCGGGCGGTGCGCGTCGATACCTCCGGACCGGTGATGTGGTCGTCATCGGCCGTGCGCGCCCTCGTTCCCCTTGCTGCAGGGGTTGTGCCGGGTATCGGCTTCATCTTGAGCACCGCCGTATACGCCACGGCAATGCTCGACAAGCGTCAGCAGGGTTGGCACGACAAAGCAGCCGGCACCATCGTGGTGCTCAACGCCTCGGTGCTCAACGCTTCGGTGTGAGCTTCGGTCCTCGCCTCAGGCGATGACCACGACCACGTCGCCCGCGCCCACCGTGGCGCCGGCAGTGACCTTGATTTCCGTGACGGTGCCGGCCTTCTCGGCGGCGATCTGGTTCTCCATCTTCATCGCCTCGAGCACCACGACCGACTGGCCGACCTCGACCTGATCGCCGACCGCGACGAGCACCTTCACGATGGTGCCCTGCATCGGCGCGGTCACGCTGCCACTGCCGCCACCAGCTGCGCCTGCTGCTGCGCTGGCCGAACGCATTGGCTTCTTGGCTGGCCTCGCGCCACCGGCGGCGGCGGCGGCGGCCACAACGGTCTGGCTCTCGGGCACCCACATCTTCACCTCGAAGCGCTTGCCGTTGACCTCGACCGTGGTGTTGCGCTGCACGAGCGGTGCGACGTCGTCGCCGTGCTCGGCGACTGGCGCTTTCGGGGCCCCGACAGCGCTGAGGTCGAGCACTTCCTCGACCCATTTGGTGCTGTGCTGCATCGTCTGGAAGTCGGGGTGGCGCAAAATCGCGAGATCGGCCGGGATCGTGGTGGCCACACCTTCAACCACCATCTCGTCGAGCGCGCGAATGGTGCGCGCGATGGCAGTGGGACGATCCTTGCCCCACACCACGAGCTTGCCGATGAGGTTGTCGTAGTACTGGCTGATCTCGTCGCCGGATTCGTAACCGCCATCGAAGCGCACGCCGAAGCCGTCGGGCGTGACGAGTTTGGTGATCAAGCCGGGGCTCGGCAGAAACTTACCGCCGGCTGGATTCTCGGCGTTGATTCGAATCTCGATGCTGTGCCCGTGACGCGACGCCGTCACCTCGGCCTGGGTCATCGGAATGGTTTCGCCGCTGGCGACGCGTATTTGCCACTCGACGAGATCGATACCGGTGACCATTTCGCTGACAGGATGCTCCACCTGTAGCCGGGTGTTCATCTCGAGGAAGAAGAAGTCGCCGTCCTGATAGATGAACTCCACGGTCCCCGCGTTGTAGTAGCCAACGGCTTTGGCGACCTTGATCGCGGCCTCGCCCATTGCTTCCTCGACGCCGTCGGGCAGCGCGGGGGCGGGTGCCTCTTCGACCAATTTCTGATGGCGGCGCTGGGCCGAACAGTCGCGTGTGCTGATCCAGACCACGTTGCCGTGTTGGTCGCCCACCAACTGCACCTCGATATGGCGTGGCCAGGTGAGATAGCGCTCGACGTAGATCTCGTCCCGACCGAAATACGCCTTGGCCTCGCGCTGGGCGCTCTCGACGGCCGCCGCCACCTCGGATGGACCGTGGACCACCTTCATGCCGCGACCGCCACCACCGAACGCTGCCTTGACCGCAACCGGCCAGCCGTTCGAGTTGCCGAACTCGACGATCTCCTCTGGACCCTGCGCGAATTCGGTGGTGCCGGGCACGATAGGCGCGCCGCCCTCGAGCGCGGCCTTGCGGCTGCTCACCTTGTCGCCCATGACATCGACCGCGGCGGGCGGCGGTCCGATGAAGGCCACGCCCATCTCCGAGATTGCCCGGTTGAAGTCGGGGTTCTCGCTGAAGAACCCGTAGCCGGGGTGCACACCATCGGCGCCGCTGAGGCGAATCGCTTCGAGGATGGCTGCGGTGTTGAGGTAGCTCTCGGCTGCGGTCTGCCCACCGAGGGCGTACGCCTCGTCGGCGAGGCGCACGTGGAGCGCGTTGCGATCGAGTTCGGAGTACACCGCCACCGTGGCGATTCCCATTTCTCGCGCTGCCCGAATGACTCGGACAGCGATCTCTCCACGGTTGGCGATCAGGATCTTCTTCAGCACCTTTCAATACTGGCCGGTGCGCACCTCTGATTGCCACCTGATCGGATGAATACCTGCGTGCACCTAGGCTGCGTGAATGCCTGAAACCGCGTCCGAGCACCCACCGTCGAACCCGTCTGGGGCGCAGTGGCCCGATGGCTGGCCGACTACGTGGCCCGCTGGGTGGCACGTTCAGTTCGTCGCCGAGACCGGCTCCAGTAACGCCGACCTGATCGCGTCCGGCGCTGCTGATGCGCCCGATCGCACAGTGCTCGCCGCTGGTCATCAGACTGCCGGACGGGGCCGTCTCGATCGGCGCTGGGAGGCACCCGCCGGAGCGAATCTGCTCGTGAGCCTGTTGCTGCGCGACGTGGCCGAGCATCCCCACGAAGTCACCCAGCGCGTCGCGCTTTCGGCTGTTGCGGCCTGTCGTCTCGTCGCGGGTGTGGAGGCTGACCTCAAATGGCCCAACGACGTGTTGCTCGGCAGCGCCAAACTCGCCGGCGTGTTGGCCCAGGCAGGAACCTCGACATCAGGTGATTTCGTCGTGGTCGGTATCGGCATCAACGTCGGCTGGGCGCCACCTGACGCTGCACGGCTGGGTGACACGGTCGTACCCGGCGAATTGCTGCACGCACTGCTCTCTGCGTACGACGCCTTGCCTACTTCGATCACGTCGTTGTACCGCCAGCATCTCGCCACGATCGGCCAGCGCGTCCGGGTGGAACTGCCGGCCGATCGCTTCGTCGTGGGTCGGGCCATCGATGTGCAATCCGACGGGCGCCTGATCGTGCTCGACGATTGCGCTATCACCCACCGCATCGATACCGGCGACGTGGTGCACCTCCGCCCCGCTGATTGAACGAGTACCGTTCGGGGCCGTGCACATCGCACCCTCCGCACTCGAGTCTCCCAGCAGATCGTCGCGTCCGCCGGACACGCCCGGCTGGGATCCGCGCGCCGGTGCCGCCTCGCGACCGCCGCGCCGCCTGGCAATGCTGCTGCTGTCGATCGGTCTCGTCGCCGTCGTGAGTTCAGTGGGCGTCGTGGTGGCCGCGAACCGACAGGTGGCCCGCATCCAACGCATTCCCGGCCTCGCGAGCGTGCTCAGCGCACCGAGCGACAACGTCGAGAACTTCTTGCTCGTGGGCTCCGACAGCCGTGAGGGCATCGATCCCAACTCGCCCGACTACGGCGGGATCGG
Source organism: Actinomycetota bacterium (assembly GCA_043753895.1). GTDB lineage: Bacteria > Actinomycetota > Acidimicrobiia > Acidimicrobiales > Ilumatobacteraceae > WLMZ01. The sequence goes on along the minus strand of JAYUWK010000027.1, from coordinate 25,137 downwards.
GAATACGACAGATGTGCAGGGTCATCGCAGCGACACGATCATGGTGCTGCGTCGTGACAAGGCGGGTGGACCTGCGTCGCTGTTGTCGATCCCCAGGGATCTGTGGGTCGAGATCGCCGGAACCGGCAAAAAAAGTCGAATCAACAGCGCCTATCAGGCCGGACCAGCGACGCTCATCCAGACGGTTCAGACGGCGCTCGGCATCCCGATCCACCACTATGTGGAGATCGACTTTCAAGGCTTCAAGTCGTTGGTCGACGCGATCGGCGGCGTACAGGTGTGCTTCGATGCACCGGCGCGCGACGAACATACCGGGCTGTTCATCGCCGAGCCGGGTTGTTACGTCCTCGACGGCGTGCAGGGCCTTGCCTATGCTCGTAGCCGTTACTACGAGACGTACATCAACGATCAGTGGGTGCGCGACGGCACGTCGGACCTGGGTCGTATCAAACGCCAGCAGCACTTCATCAATACTGCGTTGCAGGCCGCGGTCGCGAAGGTGAAGGGCAACCCATTACACACCGGAGACATATTCGCGGCGAGCACCGGCGCGGTACGCATCGATGATCAGCTGGATGTACTTGCAACTGCAGTGTTGATGCGTGGCGCGGTGGGAAGCGGCCTGGTGCCATACTCACTTCCGGTCGTCGGCAAGACCATTGGTGGAAACGCCGTGCTGCTGCTCGGACCGGGCGCGCAGGCATATCTCGACTACTTCAGCGGCGTGAGTACCACACCGCCCGCACCGTAATGTTGCCTGCGGCGCGTCGGCGCGCAAGACTCACCCCCGTATGAAAGCTCTTATCCTCGCGGGCGGTGCTGGCACGCGCCTGCGCCCCATCACGCACACGAGTGCCAAGCAACTGGTGCCGGTGGCCAACAAGCCGATCCTGTTCTACGGGATCGAGGCGATGGCGGCGGCGGGGATTACCGAAATCGGCATCATCGTCGGCGACACCCGGGTCGAGGTCATGGGAACCGTGGGCGATGGCAGCCAGTTCGGCGTGCACGTCACCTACATTCCCCAGGATCAACCGCTCGGTCTCGCTCATTGCGTGCTGATTGCCCACGAGTTCCTTGGCGACGACGACTTCGTGATGTACCTCGGCGACAACTTGCTCGAGCAAGACCTCGGTGCCTTCGTGCATGTGTTCGAGGTGGCCCGCACCGAGAACCTGCCGCCCACGGCGCAGATTCTGTTGAAGAAGGTTCCCGACCCACATCGCTTCGGCATCGCCACGCTCGATGCAGACGGCAACGTTGTGCATCTCGTGGAGAAGCCCGCCGATCCGCCCAGCGATCTCGCCCTCGTCGGTGTGTATCTGTTCGACAAGACCATCCACACCGCGGTCGCTTCCATCGACCCATCGCCACGCGGTGAACTCGAGATCACCGACGCCATCCAGTGGCTCATCGATCAGGGCTACCGTGTGCGCTGCGAGCTACTCACCGGTTGGTGGATCGACACGGGCAAACTCACACCGCTGCTCGAGGCCAACCGGTTACTCCTCGAAAAGATCGAACTGCGTATCGACGGAACCGTGGATGAGGCATCCATCATCGATGGCCGCGTCATCATCGAAGCGGGTGCGGTGGTCACGAACTCAACGATCCGCGGTCCCGTCGCCATCGCAGCAGGGGCGCGTATCACCGATAGTTTCATCGGGCCGTTCACGGCCATTGGTGTCGACTGCGAAGTGACCAACAGCGAGATCGAACACTCGGTCATCATGACTCGTAGCACCATCACCGACATTCCCCGCCTCGAAGACAGCCTCATCGGAAAAGAGGCGGTGGTTGCTCACACGCAACTCCGTCCCCGGGCGCTGCGATTGATGGTGGGCGACCATTGCCAGATCGACGTGGAGTGATCAACTGATGCCAAACGTATACGAGAGCGACCGCATTGCCGGGGCGTGGATCGTGGAGCCCACGATCCACGGTGATCAACGCGGATTGTTCATCGAGACCTATCGGCGTGAGTGGTTCCCCAACGGCCGCGAGATGTTGCAGGGCAACCGTGCCAACCGCCAGCTCGGCGCTGTGGTGGGCCTGCACTATCACCTACATCAGGCCGACTATTGGTACGTGCCGTTCGGAACAGCTCGCGTCGTGCTGCACGATCTGCGCGAGGGCGGACCCACCGACGGCAACACGTTGTGCCTCGACCTCAGCGGCGAGAACCATGTCGGTATCTTCATCCCGCCAGGCGTCGCGCACGGTTTCGCTGCGCTCACCGACATGGTGATCACGTACCTCGTCGATGGCTACTACAACCCGCAGGACGAACTCGGCGTGATGTGGAACGATCCGGTCATCGCCGGCGATTGGGGTGTCACCGATCCCATCCTGTCGGCCCGCGACGAAGCGAACCCGCTGCGCGCCGACCTGCCGGCGGGCCGCCGCCCATATTGGCAGATGCGCACATGAGGCAGTTCGTCACCGGTGGCGCTGGTTTCATCGGTTCTAACTACGTCCGCCACATCCTCGCCACCACCGACGACTCGGTCACGGTGTACGACGCGCTCACATACGCGGGGAACCTCGAGAACATTCGCGATGTCATCGACGATCGCCGTTGTCGCTTCGTGAAGGGTGACATCTGCGATCAGGACGATGTTCTCGCCGCGATGCAGGGTCACGACGCGGTCGTGCACTTCGCCGCCGAGACCCACGTGGATCGCTCTATCAAGGACGGTCACTCGTTCGTTCGCACCAACTGCTTCGGTACCAACGTGATGTGCGATGTCGCCCGCCAGATCGGCGTCGAACGTTTCCTGCACATCTCCACCGACGAGGTCTACGGATCCATCGAACACGGTTCGTTCAGCGAGACCGACGCACTTGGTCCGCGCTCGCCATACTCGGCGGCCAAGGCCGGCAGCGATCTCATCGCGCTCAGCTACTACACCACCCACGGTCTGCCCGTGGTCGTGACACGCTGCAGTAACAACTACGGCCCGTATCAGTTTCCTGAGAAGCTGATTCCGTTGTTCACCACCAACTTGCTCGATGGCCACAAGGTGCCGCTGTATGGCGACGGTGGCAATGTGCGCGACTGGATTCACGTACACGACCACAACACGGCTGCCGAGTTGGTGTTGCGTCAGGGCACGCTCGGCGAGATCTACAACATCGGCGCGGGTAACGAGGTGACCAACAAAGACATCACCTATCGCCTGCTCGAACTCACCGGGCGCGACGAGAGCTACATCACCCCTGTCGCCGATCGACTCGGCCACGATCGCCGCTACTCGATCACCCACGACAAGGTCACCGCGCTTGGTTGGAAAACCGAGCACAACTTCGTCGATGGGCTTGCCGCAACGGTCGAGTGGTATCGCGACAACCGGGCCTGGTGGGAGCCACTCAAGGCGCGGGCTGCATTCTGATGCGCGTCCTGGTCACCGGCGCCCGTGGCCAATTGGGCCGCGACACGGTGTTGGCCTGCGAGGCCACCGGCGACACGGTATTTGCTTACGACCGCGACACCCTCGACGTGACGGACCGCGACGCTGTGCTTGGCGCGATCACCACCATCCGCCCAGACGCGGTGATCCACTGTGCGGCGTGGACGGCCGTCGATGCGTGCGAGGGCGACCCCCATCGTGCGTTTGCAACGAACGCGCTGGCGGTGCGTTGGGTGGCCGAAGCATGCCATCGGGTACAGGCACACCTCGTGCACATCAGCACCGACTACGTGTTCGATGGCATGAAGTCCACGCCCTATCACGAGTGGGATACACCGAATCCAGAATCGGTCTACGGAGCTTCAAAGTTGGCGGGTGAGCACGAAGCGTTGGCGCTCGGTGCGTCGGCAACGGTGGTGCGCACCAGTTGGGTGTGCGGTGAGTTCGGGAACAACATGGTCAAGACGATCGTGCGCCTCGCTCAGGAGCGACCTGAACTCAGCTTCGTCGATGACCAACGCGGGTACCCGTCGTTCTGCGCCGATCTGGCGCCGATGGTACGCTGTCTCGCAGTCGATCGACGCAGCGGTATCCATCACGTCACTAATCAGGGCGACGTGAGTTGGTTCGAGTTTGCTCAGGCCGTCGTGGTCGCCAGCGGCAAGTCGGCCGCCATGGTTCACCCCATTGCGTCGGCAGATCTGCAGCCACCTCGCCCGGCTCGTCGGCCCGCAAACAGCAGGCTCGACAACGCTGTGTTGCGGGCGGCGGGACTACCGCTCCTTCCCGATTTTCGTGGCTCGCTCGCAACGCTGATCGCGCGGCTCTGACGAGTCAGACCGGTGCGCGCTCGGCCTCGGCGCGGTTGGCCAGATACCAGTCGAGCGTTCGCCGCAGACCCTCGGCGAACGACACCTGTGCGGTCCAGCCGAGTTGTTCTTCGGCGCGTTCCACCGAGACTCGCCGACGCGGCTGACCGTCGGGTCGAGACGCATCCCACACCAGTTCACCCTCGTAGCCGACCAGCGCTGCGATGGTCTCGACGGTCTCGCGAATGGTGACCTCGTGGTCGTTACCGATGTTGATCGGATCGGTGCCTACGTGGTTGCAGGCCGCCAGCACGATCGCCTCTGCCGCATCCTCCACGTACAGGTACTCGCGGCTGGCGCGGCCGGTGCCCCACACCTCGATCTTGTTCGCACCGGTCTCCTTGGCCTCGACACACTTCTTCATCAGCGCCGGAATCACGTGTGATACATCGGGATGAAACTTGTCGCCAGGCCCGTACAGGTTGGTGGGGATGAGATAGGCGAATCGTTGACCGTATTGCATCTCGTTGACCTGAGCGTGGATGAGGTGGGCCTTCTTGGCGATGCCGTACGGAGCGTTGGTCTCTTCCGGGTAGCCGTCCCACAGGCTCGCTTCGTGGAACGGCACCGGCGTGAACTTCGGGTATGAGCACACGGTGCCTACCAGCGTGGTCTTGTCCACCGATGACGATGCCCGCGCCGCTTCGATGATGTAGGTGCCCATCAACAGGTTGTCGAGATACAGCGGCGCCGGAGCAACCTGGTTGTAGCCGATGCCGCCGACGCGGGCGGCGAGGTGCACGACGTGGGAAGGGGAGTGATCGCGAAGGAGCTGTGCGGCGGCTCCTGGCATCGTGAGGTCGTAGTCGGCGCTGCGCGGTACCACGACTTCGGCGCCCTCGGCCCGGAGCTTGGCCACGACGACGCGCCCGAGGAAACCCGAACCTCCGGTGACCACCACGGCCTTGCCGCTCCATGTTGCGCTCATGCACGCCGATGCTACGTGCCGAGCGGGCATGATGGAGAGTGTGCGCGTCGCTTACACACTTGAGCAGTTGTGGTATCGGGTACCAGGCGGCACCGGGGTTGCTGCGATTCGCATCGCAGCGGCAATGAAGGGCATTGCCGGCATCGAGCTCATTGGTGTCACCGGACGACACGGTCGCCCACCCGAGTTCGACTGGACGCCGCCGATCCCATACAAGCAACTGCCGATCGCCGCGCCGTGGCTCTACGAGACGTGGCTCTACGCGCGATGGCCCGCTCCCGAGTCGGTCGTCGGCGAGGTCGATGTCGTGCATGCCACCACAATCATTCCGTGCCCGACCAAACGTCCGCTGGTGGTCACAGTGCACGACCTTGCATTCCTGCGTCGTCCCGAGCAGTTCACGCGCCATGGCGTACGCGTGTTCAGGCGCAGCCTCGAATTGGTCAAACGCCATGCCGATCTGGTGCTGTGCTGTTCGCAGGCCACCATCGACGATTGTGTTGCGTCCGGTATCGATGCCTCCCGATTGCGTCATGTGCCCCTCGGCGTCGAGACCGAACGTGCATCGCTTGCCGATGTCGCCCGGGTGCGCGCGTCGTATCGCTTGCCTGAGCGGTATCTGCTCTTCGTCGGCACGGTCGAGCCGCGCAAGAATCTGCGCGAACTAGCGCGTGCCGTCGCGCTGCTTGAGGACCCCATCCCGCTCGTGGTGGCGGGCGCAGATGGGTGGGGCGATGCCGGCGCCGACCTGATCGGAGACGTCACGTTCCTCGGTTATGTTCCGAACGCTGATCTCCGCGCCCTGTACGCCGGCGCGCACGCCTTTTGCTATCCCAGCGAACACGAGGGCTTTGGACTACCCGTCCTCGAGGCCATGGCCCAGGGTACGCCTGTGGTCACCAGTAAGGGCACCGCCACCGAGGAGGCCGCCGGAGGGGCTGGCGTGCTCGTCGATTCGTCCGATGTCGCCGATATCGCCCGTGGGATCAACGAGGCCATCACGCGACGCGTCGAGCTCGATGTCCTCGGCCGTGAACGTGCGGCACGCGCCACTTGGGTGCACGCCGCCGAACTCACGGCGGCTGCCTATCGTGAGCTGACATAGGTGCCGCCATGATCGACGTCGCGGTGAACCTGCTGTGGTGCGTGCCCGGCAAGGTTGGTGGTAGCGAGGAATACCTCGTCCGCCAGATGCTCGGACTCACCGAAATTGAGACCGAGTTCGTGCCTACGTTGTACGCCGTCTCCGGTTTTGGCGCAGCGCACCCTGACCTTGCGAGTGCCTTTCGAGTGGTCGATGCTCCGATCGATGGAACGAATCGGACGCGACGGGTGATAGCCGAACATGGCTGGTTGGCCACACACACCGGATCTGCTCGACTGGTGCATCACGGCGGCGGCACCGTGCCCTCGCGCGGTACACGACCGACGGTGCTCACGATCCACGACCTGCAGTACCTCACGTATCCGCAGTACTTCAGTTCCGTCAAGCGCGCATATCTTGCCCGGGTGATGCCACGCTCGGCGCGGCGCGCCGACGTCATCGCGGTTCCCACCGGGTTCGTTCGAAACACCGTCGTGCAGGCCTATGGTGTGCCAGCCGATCGGGTCGTTGTCGTGCCTCATGGACTCGAATCCACCGTCGGCGTCGCGGCCACAGCCGAGGGTGAACTACGCAAGCGCCTCGGGCTGGGCAATGGTCCGGTCGTGGTGCTGCCGGCAATGACCCATCCGCATAAGGGCCATCTGTTCCTGCTGCAACTCTTCGCCGAGCGCTGGACCGATCCCGATCTCCGTCTGGTGCTCACGGGTGGATCGGGCGCTGCTGACCCCGATGTTTCCGAGGCGATCGTGCGACTTGGACTGACGTCGCGCGTCGTCCGAACCGGCCGGGTGTCCGCGGCCGATCGTGACGGGTTGATCGCAATGGCGGTGGCGATGGTATTTCCCAGCGAATACGAAGGATTCGGCGCGCCGATCATCGAGGCCATGGCGCTCGGGACTCCCGTGATCTGCTCCGATCAGACATGCCTGCCCGAAGTAGCCGGCGATGCTGCGATCGTCTTGCCGTTACAGATCGATGCGTGGGCCGGTGCACTCGACGCTGCGATGTCGCGCCGCGACGAACTCGTGCGGGCGGGGCTTGAGCGGGCCACTCACTTCACTGCAGCCACCTCTGCACGAGCGCTTGTCTCGGCCTACGCTCTGGCGCTGGCATGACTGATTCGAACTCGTCGCAACGGCCGCTGCGCCTAGCCGTGCTGTGCCCGCATTTCGAACCCGATACCGCCCCGACGGGCGTGGTGATGACACGCATCGTGCACGAACTCGCCGGTCTCGGTCACGAGGTGCACGTGATCACCGCACTGCCGTGGTATCGCACCCACGCCGTCGAGCCCGACTGGACCGGCCGCTGGGTGCGCCGCGAACGAACCTCGTGGGGATCCATCACGCGGGTGCACCCGTTTCCGGGACCCGATAAGTCGAACCTCGCCCGCCGAGCGGCTGGATTCGCGGGCTTCAGTGTCCTCGCAGCGATCTGCGGCGTGAGCGGTGGTCGTGTCGACGGTGTGCTGTCCATGTCGCCGCCACTCACCAACGGATTGATCGGCTGGTTCATTGCACGGGTGCGGCGTGGCCCGTTGGTATTTAACATCCAAGACGTGTTTCCCGACGCGGCCGTCGAGACCGGGGCCATCACCAATACCCGTGTGATTGCTCTGGCGCGCTGGCTCGAACGCGTCAGCTATCAGCGTGCTCAGGCCGTCACCGTGCTCAGCGAAGATCTGCGTGACAACGTCGTTGCCAAGATCGGCGCAGGGCACGCCACGGGGGTGCGTGTGATCCCGAACTTCGTGCTCACCGACGAGATCCGCCCGATCGATCGCATGACTCGATACCGAGGCGAACTCGGCATCGGCGACGAGCCGGTCGTCATGTACGCCGGCAACGTCGGTTTCTCACAGTCGCTCGAACTCTTGGTCCACGCCGCCAAGGCGCTGCCCGAGGTTGTTTTCGTGATCAACGGCGATGGTGCTGCCCTGTCGGCATTGATGACCGCGGCAGTCGGTGTCGCCAACGTCCGCTTCGGTGCATTTCAGCCGATGAGTCGCCTGCCCGAGGTTCTCGCCACAGGCGACATCCATGTGGTGCCACTGAGGACGGGCCTCGGTCGGGTCAGTGTGCCGTCGAAGACATACTCGATTCTTGCTGCCGGTCGTCCTGTGCTCGCAGCAATCGATGCGGGCACCGAAGTACCGCGCATTCTCGAGTCGGCCGCGGCCGGCGTGGTCGTGCCACCCGATGACCCCGAAGCATTCGTCGACGCGCTGCGCCTGTTGCTCGACGATCCACAGCAATGCGCCGACATGGGTCGCGCCGGTCGTCAGTGGGTGCAGCACGCGGCATCGCCGGGTGCTGTCGCTCTGGCATACGAGCAATTGTTCCGCGAACTCATTCGTCGCTCGGTGGGGTGACCGGAGTTTCAGTGATCGGAGGCTGTAACCTCGCATACTCGTGGTCTCCTCTTCGTCCGCCAATAAAGTCGCCAAGCTCGCTCAGAAGGGCAAAGGCAAGAAAGTGCGCTTCCAGGGTGGCGCGCTGTTTCCGATCGTCGTCGCCGTCGTGACGCTGCTCGGTTTGGTACTCATTGTCTACTCGCGCCAGACCCGGCCCAGCCCAGGTACCGGTGCCCCCACAGCCAACGATCATTGGCACGCCGCGTTCGGAATGTACGTGTGCGACGAAAAGGGTCTGCAGACTCTGCCCAAGCTCGTCGGAACCCTCGAGGAAACCGATGGCACCGGACAGTTGGTGAACAACGAATTCAAAAAGACCGGTATCCACTCGCACGGTGACGGCATCATTCACTGGCACCCCGCCGCCAGCGGCGCCGCCACCGGTACGAACGCGAAGATGAGTGTGTTCTTCAAGAACTACGACATCATCGTGACAGATACCAAGCTTGCGCTTCCCAAGGCCCAGGGTGGTCAGACCTTCGAAGAAGGCAAGACCAAGTGCATCATCGACGGCAAGGAACAGAAGGCCTCGCTGAAGATGTGGGTGTGGCCGAGCTACAGCACCGTCGACACCACCGATCCGCAGATCTACATCACCAACATCGGCGATGTGCGCCTCAAGAATGACGGCATGGTATTCATGCTTGCCTTCGTGCCCGACAGTGTGAAGCCCAAGGCACCTGAGTGGACGTCGGAGCTTCCAACGCTCGGCGCGAAAGATGGTGGCACTTCGGCCACCACCACGGTGCCCGGCCAGACCACTGTGCCCGGCCAGACCACTGTGCCCGGCCGGACCACGGTGCCCGGCCAGACCGCCGTGCCCGGCCAGATCACGGTACCTGTCGCAACCCAGAGTGGGTCCACGGTGACGACCACGGCAACCACCACGCAGGTTGCGGTCACCTCTACGTCGGGCGGCTGATGCGCGCGGTCGTGCTCGTGGGGGGCTTCGGCACCCGGTTGCGACCGCTCACCAATAGCGTCCCCAAACCGATGCTGCCGGTCGGGCATGTGCCGATCATTGAACGACTCATCGACAATCTGGTCCGTGGTGGCGTCACCGATGTCACGCTTGCGTTGGGATTCCGCCCCGAGCCGTTCATCGAGGCGTTCCCCGATGGCACGTGTGCCGGAGCGACGTTGCGCTACGCAGTCGAACCGGAACCGCTCGACACGGGCGGAGCGATCCGGTTCGCATCTCTGTTCGCAGGCATTGATTCCACGTTTGTCGTGGCCAATGGCGACGTGCTCACCGATCTCGATGTCGGTGCGCTGGCCGCATTCCACCGCCGCAACCATGCGGAGGCAACGCTGCATCTCACGCCGGTCGAGGACCCCTCCGCGTTCGGTGTCGTCGACAGCGACGACGTCGGCCTGGTTCGCCGTTTCATCGAGAAGCCGCCGGCCGGCACCGCACCGAGCAACCTCATCAGTGCGGGCACGTACATCTTCGAGCCGTCGGTCATCGAGCGCATTCCCGTTGGGCGTAAAGTGTCGATCGAACGCGAAGTCTTCCCCCTCTTGGCTGCCGATCAGCGTCTGTGGGCGATGCCCACCGATGATTACTGGATCGATACCGGCCAACCCGATCTGTATCTACGCGCCAACCTCGACATCATCACCCACCTCCGTGCCGAGCGCAGTTGGGCACACGGGGTCGCCGAGGGCGCAGTCATTGGCGAGGGCGTGGCGCTGTCTGACACCGTTGTCGCCAGCGGCGTGTCCATCGAGGCGGGTGCGGATGTCAGCGATTCGGTGTTGCTCAGCGGCGCGCACATCGGCGCCGGTGCTCACGTGCGCCGCAGCGTGGTCATGGGACGAGTCGGTGCGCGTGCCGTCGTGTCCGATTGCGTCATCGGAGCTGACGTTGTCATCGCCGATGGATCCCATCACGCCGATGAGCGTATTCCAGACCCAAGTGCCTGATGACCGACGGATTGTCTGACAACATGGCGAACATGATCCCGATGGTCGTCGGCGGTGCCGGATTCCTCGGCTCGCATCTGGTCGATCGACTTCTGGCCGAGGACATGGTCACCGATGTTGTCGACGATCTGTCCTCGGGCTCGCTCGCCAATTTGGCCGACGCTCGCGCTGCTGGTGGAGCGCTGAAGATCCACACACTCGATGTTCGTGCGGCGGAGTTCGGATCGCTCGTCGGTATGCGCAGACCTGATGTGATCTATCACCTCGGCCTGCTCGCGCCGGGTAACGCCGAACGCGAAGCGGATGGCGCTGCGGTGTCCAATGTGCTCGCCGTCTTGGAGGCGGCGCGCCATCACGGAGTCACCAAGGTGGTCGTCGCCCTGCCGGCGAGTTCGCTCTATGGAGAGGTGCCGACGCGAGAACTGCCAGTGAAGGAGGGCCGTCCGTTCGAGCCCGTCGGAGTTCGAGGCGTGCTCGCACGCACGGTCACCGACCTGCTGGCGGTCTACCGGGACGAACATGCTGTCGAGTACACGGCGCTCGCAATGACCTCGGTGTACGGCCCCCGCCAACGCGCCGCCGATGGCGTGGTGGCTGCATTCGCAACTGCGTTGGCGCATGGTGGGCCGTTTGTGATCTTCGGCGATGGTCGCCAAACCCGCGATCTGCTGTTCGTCGATGATGCCGTTGACGCCTTGGTGCGTGCCAGCAAGCGCGGCGGTGGTCTGATCGTCAACGTCGGCACCGGTGTGCAGACATCGGTCCGGGATCTCGCTGCGCTCGTGGGTGCCGACCTGTCGTCTGACTCATCGGTGGTGCACCAACCGCGCCGCCACGGCGACCTGACGCGCGTCGCTTTGTCACCGACGCGTGCGCGCATTCACCTGCAGTGGTCGCCATGGACCGATCTGGCCAGCGGCCTCGGTGTCACGCTGCCGGCCTATCAGCCGACCGGCGAGACGTAGCGTCAAGCAAGAGGGTCGCTGCTCAGACGACCAAGCCGACTGCTGCCAGCGTTGTTCGCGCCAGCGTTGCAGAGATCTCCGGCGTACTCATGATCGACGGCACGACGACGGCGCGCATACCGGCCGCCTCTACCTCGTGGGCGAGGTGCGCGTCGATGGGGTCGATCACCAGGACCGATGCGATCGGCGCGTAGAGCCGCGCCACGCCGACCACGGTGGACTCATGGCCGAGTTCTTCGAGCATTCGATCGGCGGGACCCTTCAGTGCTGCGCCGCCCACGATGGGAGAGACTGCGACGACTGTTTCTCGACGTGCGTTGAGGGCGCTGTCCACCCCGGCGAGCGCGCGGAGCGGTCCGATGGACACCAACGGATTGGAGGGTGCGATGACAATGACGTCGGCACCCATCAGGGCCCGAGCGGCGTGTCCGGTGAGCACGCCACGATCGGTACCGACAAAGCGAACGGCGCTGACCGGAACGCCGTGGCGACGTTGCACGAAGTACTCCTGAAAGCTGATCTCGCCGTCGTCGACAACGGTGACCCGGGTCTCGACACGATCGTCGCTCATCGGGAGCAGGCGTACGTGCAGTCCGAAGGCGTGGGCGATCTCGCCGGTGATCTCGGTGAGCGTGGCGCCTTCGGCCAAGCGGGCGGTGCGGTAGAAGTGTGTCGCCAGATCTTGGTCGCCGAGATTGAACCAGGTCGGTGCCGCATGCGAATGCGCGGGTCGCACCGGCACGAATCTGGCGAGGGCTTCCATTGCCCGCCAACTCTCGTCGCGCAGGCCCCAGCCGCGCTCCGGGTCGATCGCGCCTGCGAGCGTGTAGGTGACCGTATCCAGATCGGGGCAGATGTACAGGCCGTGCATCACTGTGTCGTCGCCGGTGTTGATGACGGCGGTGATGTCCGTGGCAGGGACCACCTGGATGAGTCCACGCAGGAATCGCGCAGCGCCGACGCCACCTGCAAGTACCGTGATCATTCAGTTCCTTCCTGGGCCAGACGTCGATACAGATCGGCCAGTCGGGCCGCTGTGTCCGGCCATGAGTAGCAGTTCAGCCGTAAGCGCCCTGCGGTGATGAGTCGACTCCGCGCCTCGTCGTCGGTGAGTGCGCTCTGCATCGCCTCGGCCAATGCGGTGACGTCGTGCGCCGGCACGAGCAGCGCCGCGTCGCCGGCGACCTCGGGAATCGACCCGGCGGTCGACGCAACGACGGGGAGGTCGTAACTCATTGCCTCGAGCAGAGGGAAGCCAAAGCCCTCGTCGAGCGATGGATAGGCGAGCATCTGGGCGTGCCTGAGCAACCAGTGCTTGGCGGCCTCGTCGATGCGCCCGGTGAGCATGACCCGCTCACGCGCGTGTGGGTCGAGTCGATCGATTGCAGCGTTGATCGCGGGACGATCGTCGCCATCGGCGCCGGCGAGGGTCAGGCGCAGATCGCGGTTGGTGCTGGCGATCTCACCGAACGCCTGCACCAGTGTGGGCAGGTTCTTGCGCCGCTCGAGCGTGCCGAGAGCAAGGATGAACGAAGCGCCGTCGAGATCCGCGATGGGAGCGAGCAGACTCGGTGTGGCGCGCTCGATGATGGGCAGCGCCGCGAGTGGGATGACCTCGACTCGGTCCGTGTGCAACAGCTCGCGGACGGCGTCGGCGGTGGCATGGGAACTGGCGTGGACCATTGCGCCGGTGCTGACCGCACGCCGGAGCACGCGACCGGCCCGCGCCACGTCGCGCGATGCCTCAGCCGGACTGCGCAGGAACCAACAGTCGTACACAGTGACCACGCGAGGGATGCGACTGGGTGGCACGGTGTAGTTGGTGCCGTGGATCACCCGCGCCGGTCGCATCCAGCGATCCACCTTCGGTGCCGACAGATGTGCCCACAGTCGCTGGGCAATCGCGGCAGGCAGCGGTAGGCGGGTCGTGCCGGGCTGTAACGCGCCACGAAAACTGCACGCGTACGGTGCCAGAGCGATGTCGGCGTCGTTGGCGAGGGCTGAGATCATCTGCTGCACCGCTGCGCCGACTCCGGTGAGCGGGCCGAGCAGCGGACCGACATCGATCGCCACTGCCAGCGGAACACCGCGGGGCGCTCTGCGCGGTACATCGGTCACGGGACACACCCTAGTTCTGGAGGGGACTCGTTCCGGGGCCGTTCGTCGCACGGTTGACGGTGGCGTGGTGAGCGATGAAGTACGGCCTAGACTTCGCTCTTCTTCGCATCGTTGCCCTCACCGCCTTCAGGATCTCACCATGCCCCGCGCGTTCATCACCGGAATCACTGGCCAAGACGGCCGTCACCTCGCCGAGTTCCTGCATGGCAAGGGCTACGAGGTGTTCGGCATGGTGACCGGGCAGAACAACCCCAAGGCCGAGTACCTGCGCAACGAACTGCCGTTTGTCGAGATCGTTCCGGGCGACCTGGCTGATCTGCCGTCGCTGGTGAAAGCAATGGCCTTCGCCCAGCCCGACGAGGTGTACAACCTCGGTGCCATCTCCTTTGTTGCGATGAGCTTCAATCAGGCAGAGCTCACCGCCAACATCACGGGCCTCGGCGTACTGCGCATGCTCGAGGCCATTCGGATGGTTGGTGGCAATGAGAACAACCCCATTCGTTTCTACCAGGCATCGTCGTCGGAGATGTTCGGCCAGGTGCGTGAGACCCCCCAGACCGAACTCACCCCATTTCACCCGCGCTCGCCATACGGGTGCGCGAAGGTGTTCGGTCACGACATCACGGTGAACTATCGCGAGAGCTACGGCATGTTCGCTTGCAGTGGCATCCTGTTCAACCACGAAGGGCCGCGCCGCGGCCTTGAATTCGTCACGCGCAAGGTCACCAACGCGGTCGCCCGCATCAGTCTCGGACTGCAGGACGAAATCGTTCTCGGCAATCTCGACAGCAAGCGCGATTGGGGCTACGCAGGCGACTACGTGAAGGCAATGTGGCTCATGTTGCAGCAACCCGAACCCGACGATTTCGTCATCTCCACCGGCAACACGCACAGCATCGAGGATCTCGTGCAGCGCGCCTTCGCCGAGGTTGGCATCGACGACTGGCACGCACGGGTCCGTCAAGATCCCAAGTTCTTCCGTCCGGCCGAGGTTGATCTGCTCATCGGTGACGCGACCAAGGCGCGCACCAAGCTGGGTTGGACGCCCGAGGTCGACTTCGCTCAACTCGTGAGCATGATGGTCAAGCACGACCTCGCCTACGAATCGCGCAAGGCTGGCATCGTTCCTGCTGTGTGATCAGGTCTCGAACGGCATGTCGGTGACGGCTTCCATCATCGATGAAGCGCTGGGTGCCACCCCGACGGCGAGGCGCTTGCGCAGCGCTACCCAAAAGACCACGACTGCTGTGATCGACGAGGAGACCAGGCCGAGCTCGACGCGAAGGTAGAGGTCGTTCGAACCCAGCCAGGTGACAAGGACGAACGTGAGCATGCCGAGCCCCCAGCCGAGCGCCACGAGGGCGTGACCGTGCAAAGCGATGACCGCCTGTGCGATGGTGAGCGCGATCATGTAGATGGCAGTGCCGAGCACCAGCATCGTGATGGTGCGCGTCGTGAGGTCGGCGTCGTAGACACGCTTCAACATGAATGGCCCGAGCAGCGCCGAGCCGGCTACACCGAGCACTCCGACGCCCACGACGACCATCAGCAACTTGCGGAAACCCTGTTTGAATTCGGCGATCTCACCGCGTACCGCAAGGCGTGCGAGACGCGGGAGCAGAGCTGCCTGCACGGCCTGGAACAAGAACAGCGGTACTCGCCCGAGCAACACGCCGTAGCCGAACTGGGTGACGATCTTTGGTTGAGCGTCCCCCTTGAACAAGTCGACTGCGATGGGGCCCGCATTCACGAGGCCCGCCGCGAACACCGAGCCGAGCAACAGCCAACCGAGGTTTGGCGTGACTTCCGACCACGGAGCGGGCGGCCCGGCCTGGGTCTTGAGGTCACCCCGGGCTAACACGACGGCGACACCGACGAGCGGCGCCAGGGCAACGGTAAATGCGTAGGCACCGGTGTTGGTTACGCCTGCGGCCCACAGCACGATGCAGCCGATGATGCGGGAGCCACCGTCGGCGCCCATGACGATGCCATACGACGCGAACCTGCCATGGCCTGAGCAGATGCCTCGCGCGATGTGAGCAGGCGCGTAGGAGATGAAGCCGACGATGAGGGCGGCGGTGACGACCCAATCACCCTCGAAGAACTTCGAGGTGATTGCGCCCGATGCGGCAAGAATCGCGAAGCAGACGATGGCGACCAGCGCTCCGGCGAGTGGCAGGATCCGGCGCACGACCGGCCGGCCGCCCTGACCCAGACCAAGCCGTTGTGCCAAGGCGCGACCCAGTTCTTGCTCAAGCGGTAAGAAGAAGCCGGGAGCGAGGAAGAACGTCGCGAACCACAGGCTGCTAATTGGTTTGAAACCGTCTTCGCCCAGCGCCTTGACGCCGATCTTGAAGAACGCGTAGCTGGACACACCGGCCACGAGCAGGCCAACCCCGACGGGCAAGGTACCTTCGGGGAGCGGAAGGCGTTGAATCGCCGAGAGTTGATCGTCGCGTTTGGCCAAGGCTGGCAAGACTATCGGCCGCGCTCGCGCGAACGAAGGCACCACACGCGTGGCTGCCGTCGCGTCGACATGGCCGGATGCCTTGATTCTTTCACGTGACGCGGCTAGATTCTCACTCTAGGCGGTTGACCGGCGAGCTGTGCTCGTCGAAATCCTGTGAGAGGTGGTGTCTCGTGGCCTACGCAACAAACCGACGTCTGCTCAGTGTTGCGTTTGCTATGGCGCTCGCCGCTGCCGTTCCCGTGGCACAGCCCCCCGCGCAGGCCGCATCGCCGTCGCCGACGGTGGCCACCTCGATCACGGTCGACGGCCATGGCTGGGGACACGCCATCGGGATGAGCCAGTGGGGAGCCCTCGGCTACGCGATCAACTTCGGTTGGAGTGCAGCGCAGATCCTCGACCATTATTACGGCGGTACCGTTGGCTCAACGGCATCGAGTTCTGACATCACCGTCCGGCTCACGGCGCTCGATGGCGCGCAAACCGCTGTGGTACACGACAAGGGCGCACTCGTCATCGACGGTTTCAGCCCCGGTCTGGGCCAACCATCGACGTGGCGATCCCTCGTTGCGCGCGAGACCACCGAGGGCCACTACCGGATCTGGGGTCGTACCGATGGCAACGTCTGCCCCGGCGCGGGCGTGAATCTCGACAATGCTGCGAACGGTTGGAGTGTCGTCATCGCCGATCAAGCCACGTCGGTCACGTTCCGTCCGCAGACTGACACCAGCGCGAGCACGGACGTCAGCGATCTCGTCGGTCTGTGCGAACCGTCGTCGGGCCGCGTGCGCTACTACAGGGGCACGATACGCGCGATCAACAGCAGCGTCGGCGCCAACCGAACCGTCAGCCAGGTCCCGATCGAGCAGTATCTTCGCTCGGTTGTTGGCGGCGAGGTCTCCTGGGGATGGGCTGCGCTCGGTGGCGGTAAGGGCGCGCAGGCCTTGCAGGCACAAGCGGTTGCGGCGAGAAGCTACGGGCTCGCCGAGAACAAGGAGTCGTACGCGAAGACCTGTGACAACGTGTGTCAGACCTACCGTGGTGCCGCGTATCGCGACAGTGTCTCGGGATCCTTCGTTGCGCAGGAGTTCGGTCCCACGGATGCGGCGGTCGCGGCGACCAGCGGTGTCGTGCGCCGGTATGGATCCTCGAGCGGCGCGATTGCCTACGCAATGTTCTCGGCCTCGTCGGGCGGCTACACAGCCCAGAACACGCTCGGGTTCACCCCAGTGGTCGACGACGGCGATGCCGTCGCAGGCAACAACGCGCACTCCTGGACTGC
Source organism: Actinomycetota bacterium (assembly GCA_043753895.1). Lineage (GTDB taxonomy): Bacteria > Actinomycetota > Acidimicrobiia > Acidimicrobiales > Ilumatobacteraceae > WLMZ01. The sequence goes on along the minus strand of JAYUWK010000027.1, from coordinate 7,654 downwards.
CACGTTGGACACCGCCACGATTCAGGCGACATGGCCGAGCATCGGTGTCTACTCGGGCATTGTGGTGACCTCCCGCGACGGCAACGGAGAGTGGGGCGGGCGAATCCTGACGCTGACAGTCACTGGTTCAGCGGGGTCGGTGAACCTCACCGGCAGCGTCTTCCGCTTGGCAATGGGACTGAAGTCGGCGTGGTTCCAGATTCGCGGCTCAGCTCCGGTGCCGGTGCCCGTGGACCCATGCGCCGGTCGCTCGGCCGCACTCGTGCCCGGAGCCGGCGCAAACCCAACACCGAGCCGGTTCACGGCGCTCACACCCACTCGCCTCATCGACACGCGGTCTGGTCTTGGTACCGATGCCCGCCCGCTCGGGTCGGGATGCACGCTCACCGTCGATCCACATGCACCGGCCGACGCGACCGCAGTCGTGGTCAATGTCACGTCCGTGCTTCCCGCGATCAACGGGTACTTGACGGCGTATCCGTGCGGTGCGCAACGGCCGCTCGCCTCGATCGTGCCGTCGGTCGGCGGACGAATCGTTGCGGGCACTGCAGTCGTCCCGCTCAGTGCCGACGGCACGTTCTGCGTGTTTTCCTCCACCGCGACCGACCTTGTCATTGATCTCACTGGCATCTATCAGACCGTTGGCGGGCAGGCCTTCCAACCTGTCGCTCCTGTGCGTCGCTTCGATTCCCGCGGTGGGGTGATCTTGCCGGCAGGAACCGTGGTACGGGTCCAGATCGGCGGTACGAACGCTGCACCTCCGGCGGCTACTGGTGCAGCGGTGACGGTGCACAGCACCAACGCGCTCGGCCCGGGTTTCGTCACGATCTGGCCGTGCGGCGCGGACAGGCCGACGACGTCGATCCTCAATGCCACCACCGGGTCCTCGGTGACCAACCATGCTCAAGTCGGTCTCGACGGATACGGCGGGCTCTGTCTGTTTGCCTCGAACTCGATGCACCTCGTGCTCGACGTGAGCGGCTGGTTCGGCCCGGGCGCCACCACTGCGTTCCATGCGATGATGCCCCAACGGGTGCTCGACACGCGTGAAAATGTGGGCCTGGCGGGATCGTTCGGAGCAAATCAGAACCGGGCCGTTGCGGTCACGGGCGTCGGGGCGGTGCCGGCCTCCGGCGTCGCCGCGGTCGCCGCAGAAGTCACCGAGGTGGGCGCCACCCAAGCGGGCTTCATTACCGTGCACCCGTGTATGGCCACGGTGCCCAACCTGTCGATGGTTCGCAACTTCGCCTACTCCGTTGCAGCGACCACGGTGGCGGGGATCGTCGATTCGTCCGGACGGTGGTGCCTGCGACCGAATGTCGCAATGGACATCCTCATCGACATCAGCGGATGGTACGCAGCGGGCTGAGCGGCACAGCGTGCTCTGCGTCACGGCAGGTGCCCTGCAAGGCGCACACTGTCACGCAGAACGCCTCATACCCCGGTGATCAAGCCGGGTTGACGCGGCGAGACTGCGCCCTGACCGCCTTGGTGATGTCACGGCGCTGAACCTGAAGCTTCTGAATCGTCAGAACCGCGAGGCCGATGGCGATGTAGGCGGCGTCCTTGGCGACGTTGGTAACCGCAGCGCTGTCGATCGCGGGCATCTCGAAGTTGGGCATGTCAATTCTGGGCATGTCAATCCTGGGTATTTCGATCTTTGACAGATCGAAGTTGCTGAGATCAATCGAGTGGAACCGGGCGAACTTGAGAGCGGTCATGGGGTCCTGCTGTCTGTCGAGAAAGTGTGTGAACAGAATAGCGCAGAGTGCTAACTATTGCAAGCACTGCACGAGTCGCGCTCGAAACCGTCCTGCCCCCGGTTGTGGGCACTACCCGGCTAACCTCGGCTACCCGTGGACACCAACACCGAACTCGCCCCGCCCGTCGTGGCCGTTGTGGTCGTTCACGAGCCAGGGGCCGATTTCGACGAGGTCCTCGAGTCTCTTGCCGGGCAGGACTACCCGAACCTGAGATGGCTTTTCCTCGTCACTGGCGAGGCCGACGACATTCCCTCGCGTATTCGTGACCGTGTGCCGGGGGCGTTCGTTCGGGCAGTCACGGGTAACCCCGGATACGGGGCGGCCGCGAACGAGGTGCTCCATCTGGTCGAGGGCGACAACGGCTTCTTCTTGCTCATGCACGACGACGTTGCGCTCGACGTCTCTGCGACGCGCCTCCTTGTCGACGAGTTGTATCGATCGAATGCCGGCATCGTCGGCCCGAAGCTGGTGTTCTGGGAGGACCCAACGGTGCTGCAGCACGTGGGTCTCGGCGTCGACCGATTTGGTGAGATCGACCCACTCGTGGAGCCGGGCGAGGTGGACCAGGAACAGCACGACGCGGTCCGCGATGTCTTCGCCCTCCCGTCGGCGTGTCTGCTTGTCCGTGCGGATCTCTTTCGCGCGCTCGGGGGCTTCGATTCCTCGGGCAGCTTTCATGGCGAAGATCTCGATTTGTGCTGGCGCGCTCATCTCAGTGGGGCGCGCGTCGTGGTCGTTCCCGCGGCGCGAGGCCGACACAGTCAGCAACTCATCGCGCGGCGCCCCGATTTCTCGCATCGTTTGACGGCAGCGCAGCAGCGAGTGCGAACCGTCGCCACCCTCACCGGTGGACTGCGCCTGCCTGTGGTGCTCCTGCAGATGCTGTTGATCGCGTTGCTCGAACTGGCCGTGGGTCTCTTCACCGGTCGCCTCGGCGAAGCGTTCGCCTCACTCCGCGCCACAGTCGGACTGATTCCACGAGTTCCGAGCATCGTGCATCGTCGGCGCGAGGTCGCCGATCTCCGTCAGGTGCCGTACCGCGAGGTCGCCGGCTTACAGATTCGTGGCAGCGCACGCTTGGCTTCGTATCTGCGTACGCGCGAGCAGCAACACACCGCCATCGATCACAGCGCCGTCGGCTCGCGCCGCTTCACCCGCAACACCGCAGGTCAGTTGGCCGCATGGTTGTCGGTGATGATCCTCGCCCTGCTCGGCAGCCGGAGTTTCCTGCTGCACGGAGTGCCGTCGGTCGGTGAGTTCCTTCGCTACCCAGAGAGTTTTCGTACCCTCGTCGGTCAGTACTGGTCTGGCTGGTGGGGGCACGGTCTCGGCCGATCCACGCCAGTACCGACGGGCATCGGTCTCCTCAGCGTTGCCGGGGCCTTCAGTTTGGGCCATATGGGACTGCTGCACACAGTTGCGGTCCTGGCATGGCTGCCCATCGGCTACTACGGCGCGTGGCGATTGATGTCGATCTTTCCGTCGTCGCGGGCGCGCATCATCGGCTTCGTGGTGTACGCCGCGGTACCCCTGCCATATAGCGCGCTCGGCGCCGGCCGATGGGGAGTGGTCGCCGCGTACGGTGCGGCACCATGGGTGGTGCACCTGTTGCGTCGCATCGCCACCATCGAGCCAGCACTCACGGCGCGTGCAGATGCCGATGTCGCAGATGCGTTCGGTGAGATGGACCACCGTGAGCAGTTGCGCACGGTGGTCCAACTCACGCTGCTCACCGCCGTGGTCAGTGCATTTGCGCCGACGTTTGCCGGCATCGTTGCCATTACAGGGTTGGCGCTCGGTCTCGGCACAGTGTTGGCTCGCGGCCTGATCCGTGCCGCACTCGTACTGTTCGGTGCCGCAACCGCGGCGGGCGTGATCGCGCTCGTCCTCAACCTGGCGTGGTTCGTGTCGTTGTTCGGCACGCACGGTTGGGACGCTTTCGTCGGCGCCCCGACTGCCATCTCCTCGGACCTCGGGATCATGCGAGTGCTGCGCTTTGGTGTCGGCCCGGAGAATCTCGGGGTGCTGGGGATCGCACTGTGGCTGCCCGTGGTTGTCGCACCGTTGCTCGCTCGTGGCTGGCGGCTCACGTGGGCCAGCCGAGGCAGTGTCCTCGCCATCGGCGGATTGGCGCTTGCGGTCGTCGGGCTGCACGATGGCTTGCCGTTCCGCTTGCCCGAGATGGGACTGCTGCTCGCTCCTGCCGCCGTCGGGCTTGCTCTCTCTGCTGCTTGCGCCGCCGCAGCGTTCGAACAAGACGTTCAGGGCGCAAGCTTTGGTTGGCGTCAGCCGCTCGGCATCCTCAGCGGTGTTGCGATTGTGTTCGGCATCGTGCCCGCGGTGGCGGCAACGGCGAATGGGCATTGGTCCACGCCGGCCAACGTGTTGCTGCAGCCGTCGCAACAGTTCGCGGCCAACCCCCCCGAGGGTGACTACCGCACGCTGTTCATCGGTGACGCACGCGTGATGCCCCTCACCGGCTGGCGGTTCGACGACGCCGGCACCTCCGGAGTGTCCTTCGCTCTTGTCGACGATGGCCCACTGTTCATCAACGAACACTGGGCAGGCCCGACCTCTGGTGCCGAACGCAATGTCAGCGACGTGCTGAGTCTCATTTCCGACAACTCCACAGCTCGGGTCGGTCGACTGCTGGCGCCCTACTCGATTCGCTACATCGTGATTCCGCTCGTGAACGGTATCGACTCCACCACAGCCGACCCGCTGCCAACGCCCGCTGGTCTCGTCGAGGGACTGAACGCGCAACTCGATCTCCGCCGGTTGTACACGCCGCCCAACTACATCGCATTCGAGAATGTGGCGTGGATTCCTACACAGAGCACGCTCAGCGCCTCGGCCGCAGAAGCGAGCAAGCAAGCCGGTTCGGAGATCCTTGCCAAGACCGACATCACTGGCTCGCAGCCCGTGATGGTCGGGATGAACGATCACGGACCAGGTCTCGGACCGGTAGCTGCAGGGGTATTCCACGTCGCGATGCCGTTCGACAATCACTGGCAGCTCCGTGTGGCCGGCGATGCAATCGCGCCGCGCATCGCATTCGGCAGCACGATGGCCTTCGATGTGCCCACGGCTGGCCAGGCCACACTGAGCTACAACACGAGCTTCACGCGATATGCCATGGTGATCATGCAAATTGCCGTGTGGCTGGCGGTGTTGGTGGTCGCGAGTCGCCTGCGCTGGGACTGGTTGCGTCGCCGCCGCCCCGAACTCGTTGTCGATGATGGCCCGCTGCTCAGTCTCGATGCGACCTTCGATCCGCTCGTGCGCCCGATCGACCCCAAAGCACTCGAGATCGATGCGGTTGCTGCGGACGTTGATGTTGATGTTGATGCTGCTGCTGCGACACATGCCGAAGGAGAACCCTCGTGAACCGGCGCAGTTCTGTCATTGCTGGCGTCGTGCTGTTGGGCCTTGGCACAACGGTCGTCTTGGGTCGTACCAGCCCTGCGCCCACCACAGCACGCTTCGGCGCGGCGCCGTTCGCGAGCCGTCCGTTTGCTTCACTGCGCACGCCCATCACCACCACGTGGTACTGCCCTGGCGTGCCTGCTGGTGATGCAACCGTTGGCGGAGACATCGTGGTCGCCAACCCGACCGACACTCCCAAACAGGCTCGCATCACGCTGTTTGCATCCGATGGTGTGGCGCCCGTGTCTCAAGACATCAGCGTGCCGGCACGCGACACCTTCACGCTGTCGGTCACCAAGGCGCTGTCGGCCACCTTCGTGTCGGCGATGGTCGAACTCGACGGCGGCGAAGGCATGGTGGAACAGCGTGCTCTGTTCCCGGCGGGCAATGCGGTGGCATCGTGCATCACCCAGACATCGCCCACGTGGTACTTCGCCGATGGATTCACCGTCGATGGCAGTACCGATCAGATCATCCTCACCAACCCCTCGGCCGACTCGGTGAGCGTGAACCTCGCGTTCATCACCAAGTCGGGCAAGCGCGAACCATCGGCATTCCAAGGTGACTCGGTTGCACCGCATTCCGTGAAGGTCGTCTCCGTGGCCGACAACGGCCTGAAGGACGAAGCCGTCGTCGGCGTGCAGGTCATCGCCAGCCGCGGCCAGCTCATCGTCGCTCGCGCCCAGCACTACTTCGGTGGCAACCGGCTCGGTTACACACTCGATCTCGGAGCGCCGGCACCTTCGGAACAGGTGTGGTTCGCCGCCGGCGAGAGCGGTGCTGGCATCACCGAGCAGTACGTGATGTTTAATCCCACCTCGCAGGACGCATCGGTCGATGTCACCGTGCTCGGCCTGGCGACCACGTCTGCGTTTTCATCACCGCCGTCCATCCCGGTGGCGGCTGGCGAGATCGTGGTGTTCGACACCTCCACCATCGCCGGTCTTCCAGCCGGATTGCACAGTATGGTGTTCTCCACGCTTGCCGCTCCATCCATCGTGGTCGAGCGTGTGCTCACCAAACCCGCCGGCGACAAGATCGCCACGACGGTTGTGATGGGTATCACTGCCGAGTACGTGGTGCCGCGTTGGTACGTGCCCATCGGTGTCGATGCCGCCGCCATCAAGGCGCTCGTGGTGTACAACGTGGACGGTGTCGATACCAAGGTCACGGTCAAGGCCATCGGCCCGGGCGGCGAGGTTGCCGTGCCGAGCCTCACCGATCTGCCCATTGCGGCCGCAGGGTTGATCACCATTGATCTCACCGACCCGAGCGTGTTCGGCCGACCTCTCGTCGTGGAGTCCACGCAACGCCTGCTCGTCGAGCGGGTTCTGCCGCGGGGTTACAGCTTGCGCGGTGGTTCTGGTTCGTGGGCGCTACCAGAATGTGGACCATGCAATTTCTCATCGCCGCCGCCCTTGTAGCAGTTGTTGGTTGTGTTGCCCTGCTGTTGCAACGCAGACGCACAATCGATCCGCCCACCCAGAACAACTGGCAGGTGCCCGCTCAGCTGGACCGCGCCGACTTTGCCGAACTCGGTGCCACCCCCGCTGATTGGCTCGTGGTCACGTTCACCTCGGCCACATGCCACACCTGTGCCGATGTGAAGCGCAAAGCGGCGGTGCTCGCGTGTCGTGATGTCACAGTGATCGACGTCGACTACACCACGCACGGTCCTCTGCACGAGCGATACAACATCGACGCCGTACCCACGCTCGTGATTGCCGACCCTGACGGTGTGGTGCGGGTCAGCTTTCTCGGCCCGGTCACCGCAACCGATCTGTGGGCTGCCTGTGCCGAGGCGCGTCACCCGGGCACCTCGCCAGAACCGGGTCTCGGTCACCAACACTGATGCCAGTCGGCCGACACATAGAACGGGTTGTGAGCTATTCGAGGGTATCGATGGGGGCGACCGTGGCAACGGCGCCCTCGAGACCAGTGGGAACATCGGCGGCGGGCATACGTTCGCCGAGGCCTTGCTGCACGAGACGGGCCACTTCGGGTCCGTCGATGGTTTCGTGCTCGAGCAACGCATGCGCCACCATGTCGAGACCGGCGCGGTGCTTCATCAGCAATTCGCGTGCACGTTCCTGCTGGAAGTGCAGCATCGTGGAGATCTCCTCGTCAAGGATGCGCGCCGTCTGATCGCTGTATTCGCGACCGCTGCTCATCAGATCCTCGCCGAGGAAGACATGCTGCTGGCTGCCCCATGCCATCGGGCCGATGCGCTCGCTCATGCCCCACTCGCGCACCATGTGGCGGGCGATGTTGGTGGCCTGTTCGAGATCGTTGGCCGCACCGCTGTTGAGGTGACCGAACACGATCATCTCGGCGACGCGGCCGCCCATGGCCTTGCAGATGGTGTCCTCGAAGTACTCCTTCGAGTACGTGTGGCGTTCCTGGGGCAGGCTCCACGTGACACCGAGGGCCATACCGCGGGGGAGAATGGTGACCTTATGCAGCGG
>JAYUWK010000026.1:0-2529 GCA_043753895.1 Actinomycetota bacterium | reverse complement strand
GCGGCTTCGTGCGCTCGAACTTTGCCTTGCTCATGTCGTCTCTCCGTATTTTGGATTCTGGTGGGTTGTCAAAGAACCGGTGGCGTGAGGTGCCGCCGCAGCGGGGTCACAGGAGTTGCCATGCTAATGGTGACCAGGGGGGCCGGCAACCAGGCCATCGAGGAATGCGCGTTCGCCGGCGCCGGCGGGTGGGTAGTTTACTCCGATGGCCATCGCAATCAGAGACAAGATCATCGAGAACTCCCAGCAGTTCCTGCAGCAGGGCGAGCAGGTCCAGGCGGTGATCGGCGGGCAGACGCTCAGCGGGTACTGGAGCATGCTCTCGTCGCTCGTGTTCTTCTGGAACAACTACCGGGCGGTGATCGCGACCGACCGGCGCATCATCGTGCTGCATTGCGGCAAGATGCGGATGGGCAAGCCCCGGTCACATGTGCGTGACGTCGCGCGCACCACCCAGATCGGTCCCGCATCGGGCCTGTGGTACAAGACGTCCGCGCTGGGCGAGAAGATGTACATCCACAAGCGCTTCCACAAGGACATCGAGGCCGCTGACCGCCTCGCCGGGTTCCCCGCTTCCTGAGCTGAAAACGAACGAAGGCCCCGCTGCGATGCGGGGCCTTCGTCAATGGCGGATCACTCGCCGCGGACGCGCTTGATGATGTCGGCGGCGATGGCGTTGGGGACTTCCTGGTACGAGTCGAACTGCATCGTGTACGTCGCTCGACCCTGGGTGCGCGAGCGCAGGTCGGTCGAATAGCCGAACATCTCCGACAGCGGGATCTGGGCCCGCACGACCTGGGTGTTGCCCCGGGCCTCCATGCCCTCGATGCGGCCACGACGGCTGCTGAGGTCACCCATGACGTCGCCCATGTACTCGTCCGGAGTGACGACCTCGACACCCATGATCGGCTCGAGCAGCACCGGCTTGGCCATTTCGGCGGCCTTCTTGAACGCCATCTGGCCGGCGATCTTGAACGCCATCTCGCTGGAGTCGACGTCGTGGTACTGGCCATCGACCAGCGAGGCCATGATGTTCACGGTCGGGTAGCCGGCGAGCACGCCGTTGTCGAGTGCGCTCTGGATGCCCTGGTTGACGGGCTGGATGTACTCACGCGGAATCTTGCCACCGCTGATCTTGTCGACGAATTTGTATCCGCCCTCGGGGTTCGGCTCGAGCGAGATCTTGACGACCGCGAACTGGCCCGAACCACCGGACTGCTTGATGTGGCGGTACTCGACAGATTCGACCTTCTTGGTGATGGTCTCGCGGTAGGCCACCTGCGGCTTGCCGACCGTTGCGTCGACGCCGAACTCGCGCTGCATGCGGTCGACGAGGATCTCGAGGTGGAGTTCGCCCATACCGGAGATGACCGTCTGGTTGGTCTCCTCGTCGGTGCGCACCCGGAAGGTGGGGTCCTCGTCGGACAAGCTCTTCAGGGCCTTGCCGAGCTTGTCCTGATCGACCTTGGTCTTGGGCTCGATGGCGACGTGGATGACGGGCTCGGGGAAGATCATCCGCTCGAGGATGATCGGGTTCTGACGGTCGCAGAGGGTGTCACCGGTCGTCGTGTCCTTGAGGCCGAGACCGGCGACGATGTCACCGGCCATGGCGACGTCGAGGTCCTCGCGCTGGTTGGCGTGCATCAACAGGATTCGACCGAGGCGCTCGCGCTTCTCCTTGGTCGAGTTGAAGATCTCCTCGCCCTTGTTGATCTGGCCCGAGTAGACCCGGAAGTAAGTGAGCTTCCCGAACGGGTCGGCCACGATCTTGAACGCAAGAGCGGCGAACGGGCCGTTCTCGTCGGCCGGGCGGTCGATCGGGTTGTCGTGGTAGTCCACGCCCGATGCGGGCTTGATGTCGAGCGGGCTCGGCAGGAAGTCGATGACGGCGTCGAGCATCGGCTGGACACCCTTGTTCTTGAACGCGGAACCGCACAGCACCGGGACGAAGTCGAACGCGATGGTGCCCTTGCGGATCGCCCGCTTGACCTCGGCCTCGGTCATCTCTTCGCCGTTGAGGTACTTCTCGAAGAACTCGTCGTCGCTTCCGGCGATGGTCTCGAGCAGCTCGTGGCGGTACTGGTCGGCTTGTTCCTGCATGTCGGCCGGGATGTCGACTTCGTCCCACTTCGCACCGAGCTCTTCGTCACGCCACACGAGTGCCTTCATCTTGACCAGGTCGATGAGACCGATGAACGGTGTGTCGACCTCCATCCCGCCGGCACCGATCGGGAGGTGGATCACGGCCGGAGTGGCCTCGAGGCGGCTCTTGACCATCTCGACGGTGCGGTAGAAGTTCGCGCCGATGCGGTCCATCTTGTTGATGAAGCACATGCGGGGCACGTTGTACTTGTTGGCCTGACGCCACACGGTCTCGGTCTGGGGCTCGACGCCGGCCACCGAGTCGAACACCGTGACGGCACCGTCGAGGACGCGTAGGTTGCGCTCGACCTCGATCGTGAAGTCCACGTGGCCCGGCGTATCGATGATGTTGATGCGGTGGTTGTCCCAGATGCAGGTCGTCGCGGC
>JAYUWK010000025.1:0-2543 GCA_043753895.1 Actinomycetota bacterium | reverse complement strand
GTTCCTGCGACAAGCTGCGGAGCATTCAGGACTCCTTCTAGCAGAGCAGGCCCATCAGATCGTGTCGTCCCAACGCACGCACCTTGGACACAGGGCAGTGTGGCGCTGAGAGATCTCCTCGAAGTGATCGTCAACGGCATCGACGTCCGTTCGGTCGCAGACTGACTGTCCATGTCGCAACACACCGTGCAGGATCATCTGAAGTCGATCCTCGCCACGTTCGGCCTTCGAGTCCGCAGAGCACTCGTTGCTCGAGTGACCGGCGCACTATGAGACGGCGTCGCGGCGTCCGCAAGTTCCGCAAGTTGCGCAAGGGGTCCATGAGCTTCGTGGTGAGGCGTGCGCAGGCGGGTGTTTGAAATTTCTCTGACGGCGGTGACAATGCCATCAGAAGTTGTAGGTGATCGTGGCGCCACAGAACTTCGGCGCTGCGCCGTTGGCGGTTGCCATGATGTATGGCGCTGCGAGAGGTCCTACTGGCGGAGGCGTGGTCGTGAATACCAGATCGCCCGAAACGTGGTTGTCGACCGTGACGAGTGAACCCAGGGTCATGTTGACTCGGGTGCTGCCCGGGTCTGTGACGTAGAACAGATCGAAGGAGATGTTCGCCGCTGCGCCGACGTCTTTGTACCTGACCGACGCCGCCGTGATCTTCGCGCCGACAGGAAGCTCGATGGGCAGGTAGGCGATGGTGCTGCGCATCGTCCGGCACCCGAACAGGTCGACCCCGGTAGTGCTGAGGTCGCCTTCGTCCGCGACGCTGGAGGTGCCCGATACCATCAAGGAGCAACCGGACGTCGGACACGTCGGTCCGGGTGGTCCTTGAACACCCTGGGGCCCTTGAGGTCCGGCAGCTCCTAGTCCGACTGAGGCCGGCTGGTAGTAGCCGACGATGTCGATCACGAGGTCGAGCGTGCCGCCATTGTTGTACGCGGAGATGGTTCCGATGGCCGACAGTCCAACGGTGACCTGGTTCGGTGTCGGTGCTCCGCCGCTGACGACGTTGAGGTTTGACGCGGTCGGCCGCGGGTTGGCGTCAGCAGGGTAGATCGTGATGTAACTGTCCGATGTGGGGTTGACTGCGGTGGCGTTGGTTGCGATGCCGGTGGCGCTGGTCGGGATCGTGCAGTTGCCGTTCGTGCCCCACACCGCGAACGTCACGACTTCGGCCGCGCGCAGGGGAAGCGCAAGTGTTCCTACATTGTTCGGCGCAGGGCGGGTGTCGACCAACCGGCACGGAACAATCGGCACGAATGTCGACGCTGTCCCGCTGGCGGCCAAGCTGACCGTCTGTATCAAACCCATTGCTGTCACGGTGGCGGCCGCCAAAGCTGCCGTTACCCCGATGTGAACCAATCTGAACTGACGTGTCACGCCTGCCTCTTTCGTTGTCGATTACGAGCCGGGAGCCTGCAGAAAAGTTTTCGGGCGTCGGCCGACGTGGCGGACGACGCAAGACATGCGCATGCGCCGCTTTGCCGTGGCGGTCGTCGCAGCAACGGCTGACCCGACGGTGTCGTTGCGTCACTAGCGCCCCGAATGTCGGTTTCTGACATCGTGATCTCGTGCACACAATCGCCTCCTCGAACGGAACGGCGGAGGCGACGCAGGGGTCGGGCGACGGGACGATCAGCGAGCGAACCGTACACGCCCAACTCGAAGTCCGATAGGGCTCTCGGGGCAGAGAGCCTCAGCAGCTGGTCGACGGTGTGCAGTCGCCGAATCGGTTTGCATCGTCGGTCATGGCTTCGTTCTTCGACGACGGGTTCGAATCAGTCTTCGTCGAAGCGGAGGCTCAGCGCGACGATGTTTGGCGCGATGCCGGCAACTGGGCGGGAAGTCGCGAAGGCGTGTGCGCGGATCTGACGAACGCCTCTGCGGGCGGTGTCGAGAGTTCGACATGGTCGATGTTGTTCACTTGGCTTGCGCTCGTGCTCGTGTAGATGGCTACCCCCCCAGCGCACAGCGGCGAGAATCGAGGAGCCAAGACTCGGTGGCAACAACCAGCGAGATCTCGTGACCGCTTGCGTTCCTGAGCCGAGGCGCTGTCACCAGCAGCGATCGGGATCGCAACCGTCGTGACGTGCGGTGGATGATCATCGAGTCGCGCCGACCAACGACTGTCGGCTCTTGCGAAGCGGTTCGACGCGGCATCCACGGAGTGATGTTTCTCTCTATCGCCACCGACCCGGTCGCCGGGTTCGTCGGCGATTTCGGGGCCCACTCCATCGAGAACTCCATCATCATGCATCAGGGCCTCGCGTGCGGCTTCGAATCTTTGGCCGACGCAAACCCCGTCGGTCGACTCGACGGCACCTGGCGCGACACGCTCTTTCTATGTTTCGACAAAAGTCGAGCTGGAAGATCGAATCGAACCCGCACCGCGCGCTCCGACGTCACACCCGGTCATGGGCTACCGCTGCTGGTCAGGATGCGTGGTCGAATGTCCTGCATTGACCGCCAGTGACCTGGATCGGCCAGCACCGGACGCCCTTTCGCCGTCGCTGCCGCCCTCTTGCGCCCTGCGCAAGCCTTGCGTCCGC
>JAYUWK010000024.1:0-7838 GCA_043753895.1 Actinomycetota bacterium | reverse complement strand
GAGACCAAGTCGCTGGGCGACCGGAGCTACCTGGTGAGCGACGGTGAGGTGGCTGCCGTCATTGATCCGCAGCGCGACATCGACCGTGTGCTGGCCGTCGCAAAGCGCCTCGGTGTTCGGATCACTCACGTGTTCGAGACACATGTCCACAACGATTACGTGACCGGCGGGCTCGCGCTGGCCCGAGCAGTCGGGGCCGCCTACGTGTTGTCAGCCGCCGAGAACGTCGACTTCGATCATGTAGGCGTCGACGACGACGACGAGGTCCCCGTCGGGTGTTTCATCGTTCGCGCTGTGCACACGCCGGGGCACACACCGCATCACATGTCCTACGTAGTCAGCGAAGCCGGACGTCCCTGCGCAGTGTTCACCGGCGGCTCGATGTTGTACGGCACCGTCGGGCGCACTGATCTGATCGCCGATGATCAGACAGAGGAGCTGACGAGGGCGCAGTTCCGCTCGGTGCGGCGTCTCGCAGCGGAGTTGCCTGACGATGTCGCTGTTCAACCGACCCACGGATTCGGCAGCTTCTGCTCGTCGACCCAGGCAAGCGGAACCGACGAGAGCACTATTGCCATCGAACGTACGACCAACGTCGCGCTCACTTTCGACGACGAAGACCACTTCGTCGACACGCTGATGTCGGGCCTCACCGCATACCCGCGCTACTACGCCCACATGGGACCCCGCAACCGGCAGGGCCCAACTGCGCCCGACCTGTCGCCACCGACTCCGGTCGATCCGGTCGAGTTGCGCCGCCGTATCCACGCCGGCGACTGGGTTATCGACCTCCGCACGCGACAAGCATTCGCCCACTCCCACCTGGTCGGCACCATTAATGTCGCCCTGGACGACAAGTTCATCACCTATCTCGGCTGGACGATCCCGTGGGGTACGCCGGTCACGCTGGTCGGCGACACAGCCGACGACGTCGCAGTCGCGCAGCGCGACCTGGCCCGGATCGGAATCGACCGACCCACCGGCGCAGCGACCGGCGGCGTCCACGAGTGGGCTGCGGGCGGACAGCTGCGTTCATATCGGAGGGCGACATTCGTCGAGCTGGCCGAGGAAATCGACCGCGCCCAGGTCGTGGTCCTCGACGTCCGCCGCAACGACGAGTGGTCCACGGGCCATCTCCGCACAGCGGTTCACGTGCCGCTCGATCAGCTCGGCGACCGACTGAGCGAGCTACCTGACGGGCAGGTGTGGGTGCATTGTGCATCCGGCTACCGGGCCGCAATCGCCGCCTCCCTACTCGACCGGGCCGGCCGCCAGGTCGTGCTGATCGACGACGACTGGACATCCGTTCAACACCAGCCCGGCCTTAAGGTGGCAGGGCCACCGCCGAATCCGTAACACCAACAAGGAGTTCCGATCATGGAATACGCATTGAGCATCGAACTGGATCTTCCCCACGAGGAAGCCGTCATCAAAGTGAAAGAGGCGTTCGCTGCGCAGGGTTTCGGCATTCTCACCGAAATCGATGTGCAAGCTACCCTCAAGACCAAGACGGGTGCCGATATTGAGCCGTATCTGATCCTCGGCGCCTGCAACCCCCAACTCGCCCAGCAGGCTCTCGAAATCGAACGCCAGATCGGCCTGTTGCTGCCCTGCAACGTCGTCGTGCGCGCCGGTGACGGGTGCACGATCGTCGAAGCCCTCGACGCCAACGTCATCGCCGAAATCCCAGACCGCGACGAACTCATACCCGTCGCCAAAGAAGCCGGACGACTGATCCGCGCCGCGCTCCACAGCCTCACGCAACAGCCGTGACGCACGCACCCTCGAACAAGTCAAGAGGAATGCAGGGTCCGGGAACGTCTCGTCTCCAACCCTTCCGCAGAAACGGTCACTGAATCGCGTTGGGCACCGGCCCGGCACGGTCGTACACCGTCGGCGCGTGTCGCACACGAGTCGTCGACGCAGCGACCCGTCGCGCGTTCGTGACCAACAAAGGTGCGGCGTCGGTGTCGGTGCTCGACCTCGACACCAGCGCCCGACCGCGGCAATCGGAGTGCTTACCGTGGCGTGTGCCGCAACGCTCACGGGATTCTCGGCGGCCCGGTCACGTTCGCGCAGGACGTGACGTCATCCGTGTCAGTGCTCGCCCGTGCATGCCGCGATGAAGGCGTCGAGGGCATCGATCGTCGCGGTGACGCTGATCTCGCCGTTGCTGTTGGAGATCGATAGACCCGGGCTGAAAACGTTGTGATCGGCGCAGAAGAAATGTGGCGAACCCTCCACATCGCGGGTCTGGCCATCCGTCCAATCCTGCAAAACGTCGTCGCGTTGGGACGGCCCCGGTGAGCCCAGTCCGAACTCTGTTGCGATGTCGCCGAGTACCGCAGCGTCGCTCACATCACGGCCGTCGAGGAACAACGCCTTGCGCAACGCAAGGCTGACTTGCTCGCCAACCTCGTCACTGTGGCGATAGGCCAGTGCTGCCAGATCGAGCGCCGGCAGTGTTGTTGACGGGAGCCGCTGTGCATCGAACCCGGCGAACAGTGACGAGTCGACCTGGGCCTGCAAGGCGGCCACTTCGTCGGCGATCTTCCCTGGGTCGGTCGGTCCATCGTTGACCAGTTCCAACGGCCACGCCCGGGTCCTGATGTGCACGTCCCTGCCGAGCAGGGTCCGCCGGCTCGCCAGCTGGTGGAGCTGGACGTAGGCGAAGGGGCAAGAGACGTCGGCAAACACTTCGATCATCGGCATCCCCGGACAGTACCCGTGAAAGCTCACAAGCGAGACGTCGATACGACCAGGCACCGGCCCGCTTCACAATCCCGGCGGACTGTGCTCGACGTGCCCACTCGGTTTGGCAGACCAAAAGGTTGCGATACCCCCTGGGGGCCATCCATCGCCAGGCGGCTCGGTCCGGATACACCCACCAACTTTGTCACCCGTACCTGCCGCACGATACTGTACGGTCGATAATTCTACGACAGAGTGTCGTAGAAAGAGGCTGCCATGACCCCGTCGCACTGTGATCGTCGACGGTTCCTCGTCCTGAGCGCAGGCGGATTCGCGTTCGCTGCTGGCTGTAGCCAGGCAGACACGGGTTCAACCGGCTCCGAAGGGAATCGTGTCACGATTGGCCCGGGTGACCCTGCGGTGGCAGCCGCCGAGCAGGCCCGGGCAGCACCGGACGCCCCGGTTCGTCGGTTCGACGTGCGGGCTGCGCCGGCGACGTTGCAACTCGGTGCCACCACGGTTCAGACCTGGGCCTACGACGGGGTCGTGCCGGGACGAGAGTTGCGAGTCACCGAAGGCGATGTCGTCGAGGTCGCGCTCCGCAATGATCTGCCGGAGAACACCACCATCCATTGGCACGGTCTCGCGCTGCGCAACAACATGGACGGTGTTCACGACCTCACCCAGCCACCGATAAGGCCCGGCGAGACGTTCACCTATCGGTTCACCGCCCCTCGCCCTGGAACCTACTGGTTCCATCCGCACATGGGTCTCCAGCTCGACCGAGCGCTGTACGCGCCGCTGGTCATCGACGCACGGGACGAACCGGGCGACTACGACGTCGACCAGGTCGATGTACCGCTCCGAGTTGTTGGGCGGCGACGCCGGCGACGTCGGCTATCCGCTGCACCTGCTCAACGGTCGCCCCTCATCGGACGCCCCCACCATCGAGATCCCCGCCGGTGGTCGAGCCCGGCTACGTCTGATCAACGCCGGGTCCGACACCGCCTATCGCGTCGCACTCGGCGGGCACCGATTGATGGTGACCCACGCCGACGGGTTCCCGGTGGAGCCTGTCGAAGTCGACTCTGTACTCGTCGGGATCCGGGATCGCTAGGACGTTATCGTCGCACCACGCTCCGGCGCGTGGCCGTTGGTCGCGCTCGCCGAGGGCAAGGACCGGACTGCCACCGCAGTGGTCCGCACCACCGACGCTTCGGCTTCGGCGGCGCCCCCGCCCGACGTCCGCCCAACCGAACTCGACGGACGGGTGCTGCATTCCGCGGACCTACACGCGGCCGAAGCGGTCCAGCTCGCCGTCCGGATGCCTGACGTCGATCAGACGATCAAGATTGCATCCGCAAGCCACGCGCCGTTGGATCGGATTCAACCGCCGCTGCCACTTGAGCACACGCTCGTCGGGTGGGCATCCGTGTTCGACAAAATACAGGCGCCATCCGGGACGAATCACACGATTGAGTTCTCGCACTGCGGCGACGGGATCCGGATACTGCACAACGTCCACGTCGACAACGCCGCATCAACAGAGTCATCGCCCAACGAGAGTAATTGGCCGTCGAGCCCGACGAACTCGGCTGACACCGGGCTCGCTGCGATGCGTGCGGACGCAAAATCCTGACCTCATTCGAGCGGATCCACAGCGCGAACAACGGTCACCGCGGGCGGCGAGTGAGGCAGGTTCAGACCAGTCCCGAAACCGATCTCGACGACGTCACCTGACAGCGACGCGCAAACTCGCGCTCGAACCTCCCTGGTCTGCTTGGTCTTCATCAGCCGATTCATCGCTCGAGGAAACACACGGTCGCCGTAGAAACCCACCTTCGAAGTCTTGCGCCGAGCGGCCGGTCTCGCAGCTCACTGCGCAACTCGCATGCGTCGATGAGGTCGTCGTCCGGTTGGATCGCGAATACGAATGCTACGTTATCTGCATGATTACGCAGATAGATGCTCTTCCGTCGGATGCTCAGTTCGAAACGGCTGCGGTGACGTTGAAGATGTTGGCGGATCCGACACGGTTGCGGATCTTGTGGGCGTTGCTGCACGGCGAGCATTCCGTAAACGAGCTGGCCGCTCACGTCGGGTCGCCGGCATCGACGGTGTCTCAGCATCTCGCCAAGCTGCGTCTAGCGAAACTGGTGCGCACCAGACGGCACGGCACCCAGGTGTTCTACGTCGCGGAGAACGATCACCTGGAGCGACTGACGACCGAGGCGCTATTCGATGCCGACCATGCGACCGGCAGCGCACACGGCGCCGTGTCGAGCGAGACCACGAGGGCAGCAGGATGACCACCAAACAACGATCAGCCCTTGGCGTTGCAGCCGAGTCGCGACACGCTGAACCGCCTCGCGCGAAGGTCGGTTTCGGAGCGGTTATGAATCGCAGTCGTTGGCTGGAGGTCGCCCGGATCGTCGTCGTTGCCGTGCTGGTGCTTGCGTACGCGCGGCGATGGGTGCCGATCGGAGTGTTGTGGGCGACGGTTGCGGTCGGGCTGTACCCGTTGGCCAAGACCGGTCTGACCGATCTCGTCCGGGAACACAAGATCGGCACCGAGATCTTCGTCACGTTCGCGACGATCTTTGCGTTGATCGGCGGCGAAGCCGTCGCCGGCGCAGTGTTGATGACGATCATCCTGCTCGCGGAAGCCCTCGCGGAGCTGAACACCGAACGGGCCAGAGCCTCGATCAAAGGACTGATCGGGACCGTCCCAAGAACTGCCAGGCTGCGCGACTCGACCGGCGAACGCGTCGTCGACATCGACACCATCCGCCCAGGGGACGTAATCCTGGTCCGTGCCGGCGAGCAGATCCCCGTCGACGGTATCGTCGTCACCGGCACCGCTGCCGTCGATGAGGCGTCGATCACCGGTGAACCCACCCCGAAAGACAAACAACAGGACTCCACCGTCTTCGCCGGCACGACGATACAGGCCGGCGCGTTGGACATCCGCACCGAACGAGCCGGCAGTGACACGACCTTTGCCCGGATCGTCAGCCTCGTCGAAGAAGCCGAAGCATCGCAGGCCCCCATCCAACGACTCGCCGACAGGGTCGCTGCGTGGTTGATCCCGCTGGTGGTCGTGTTCCTCGTGATCGTGTTCATCGTCACGCGTGATGTCCGCAAGGTTGTCACCTTGATGATCTTCACCTCACCCGCGGAGCTCGGCCTGGCCACCCCGATGGTGATGATCGCGGCGATCGCCCGCGCAGCACGAAGCGGCATCTTGGTCAAAGGTGGTCTCCATCTCGAAGCCCTCGCTCAAGTCGACACCATCGTGTTCGACAAGACCGGCACCCTGACCATCGGCGAACCCAAGGTCGAAATGATCACCGTCCTCGACCCAAACTTCACCGAGCACGACATCTTGACGTTCGCCGCGGCAGCGGACCGGCGTTCCGGGCATCCACTCGCCGAGGCCGTCGTCGAGCACACCAACGAGGCCGGGATCGTGGTCGCTGAGCCAACCATGTTCGAAACCCTAGACGGGCGAGGCGTCGTCGCCATAGTTGAAGGCCGATCGGTTCTCGTCGGTAATCAACGTCTTCTCACCGACAACGGCATCGCCATCCCCGACCACGACCCGGCCGCCACCGTCGCGTGGGTCGCGATCGATGGCACCGTGGTCGGCACGATCAAGTTCGCCGACCAAATCCTTCCCGGCGCCCGAAACGCGATCACCCTGCTCCGCGCGACGGGCATCGACCGGATCGCGATGCTCACCGGCGACAACGCAGCCGCAGCCGCCCACATCGCCGCCCAACTCGGCATCGACGAAGTCGTCGCCGACCTCCTACCCGAACACAAAGTCGACGCCGTACGCGCCATGCAACAAGGTGGTCATCGCGTCGCAATGGTCGGCGACGGCGTCAACGACGCCCCCGCACTCGCCGCCGCTGATGTTGGCATCGCCATGGGCGTCGGCGGCACCCAAGCCGCCCTCGAAGCAGCCGACATCGCTCTGCTCACCGACGACCTCACCAAGATCGTGTTCGCCCGAGCAATCGCCCGCCGCGCCTACCGCACCATTAAAGAGAACCTGTTCGTCGGAGTCGGCGTCGTCCACGTCCTCGGCATCACCGCAGCGCTCGTTGGACTGATTGGCCCCGTCCAGGCAGCCATCATCCACCTCGGCCCCGACGTCCTCGTGTTCCTCAACTCCACCAAACTCCTCCGAGTCCGCATCGACACCGGCCCCACCCCGAAAGAGACCGCATTGGCCACCGCAATGTAACTCACGCAGGCGTGTGGTGCTCCAGCTCGTTGCGGCGGGAGCGGTGTTCCTCGATGGTGATCTCGCCGGCCGCGAGACGCTCGTCGAGCCGATCCATTGGCGAGCTTGTCTGCTCCCGGCCCGTTCTCAGCCACGGGAGCACCAGCAGCGCTATCACTCCCCACATCACAAGCATCACCGGGATCATCAACCACATCCAGCCCCAACCACCATTCCAGTTCATCATCGTCAGCCTCCGTCTCGAGTACGTGCATGTCATTGGACACCAGTCACCGATCAATCACCACCGCCGAAAGTCACTTGTTGGCGTCGGTGCTACAGCACGCCGACCATGACATCACCGGAGATCTGCGGACTCGCGAAGCGCACACTCGAGGCGTCAGCGCCACACTCCCCGCACACAGTCGCCCGGGAACTGTCGACCCACGACGCACTCGCCGCACACAGTCGCGACGAACTCGGCATCCCCCACCCTCACCGCCAGATCAGGCTGCCAGATCATCGACGCGCTGGGAGCAGCAACATCGGACCGTTTGCCTCGCGCGGGTAGAGGCCGGTAACTGCCGGGGCTGTCCGCCTGACCATAGGCGCCACCCATCATCGACAGCACCGGATTGTTCAGCTTGCGCGTAGCAGTGTGCTGAGCGTCTCTGCCGCGGCCCGGTCCCAGGCTGGCATCGACGTCGCGTACACGTTCAGCGTTGTTGATGAGCGTGCATGACCCTAAACGTGCCGACACAACCGGCAGAGCAACACCCGACGCCAACAACTGTGTCGCTACGAAATGACGCAGATCATGCAAACGGAAATGTTCGACACCAGCCTGACCCAACGCCACAGCGAACCGTTTCGTCACCCAGTTCGGCTTCCACGACACCATCACATCCGCCGTCGA
>JAYUWK010000023.1:0-23485 GCA_043753895.1 Actinomycetota bacterium | reverse complement strand
GAGGCTCGTGGCGTCCGCAGCGACCTGTGTGTCGTACCAGACGCCGAGATGGTCGTCGGTCCACGCCGAGAACGTTTCGACGAAGCCGACCGGATCGTCGGGCGCGAGGTGAGCGACCTGGGCGAGCTGTTGGGCATGCATCAGCCCCATTGAGATCCCGCGTCCGAGTGTCGGATTGGTATGCAGTGCGGCGTCTCCGATCGCGACGATGCCGCCGACCATCGGACCGTCGCTGGTCGTGATGCGTCGGCGTCGGTTCTCGATCCTCGACATCATCGAGATGTCACTGATCGGCGCGCCGACGCGTATCCATGGTGCCGAGTGCGGCACAGCATGGAGGAAAGCCTCGAAGCAGTTCGGGTCTCGGAGAGCTTTGCGGTACGGATCGTTGACGGACATCGTCACCGTCAAGGAGAACGTGTCGTTGTCCGCGCCGAGAGCGAACACGGTCGCGTAGTCAAGTGCGACTGACGCTGGGATCTTGCTGAGCGGGATCTCGCATCCGGGCTTTACCTTGTAGAAGCGCGTCAGGTAGAAGAAGCCGCAATCTTGTCGTTCCTCGACGGGCGCACGAAGTCCGGCCTGGGCGAACCATTCCGGCAGCGCGGAACGACGACCGCTTGCATCAACGACCAGATCGGCGTCAACGCGCCTGCCAGATCGCAGATGTGCGCCCGTCACCACCGGCACAGTGCCCACTGTCGACACCTGCAGACCCACGACCGCGTCATGGTCCAGGAATGTGATCCTGTCCTCGCGGGCGACGATCCTTCGGAGCTCGGCCTCAGCGACGAGACGTCGACTCAACAGCATCTGCTCATCAAGCACGCCTGCACCGACCACCACAGGGACCTCACGGACACCTCGTGCGAGCATTGACGCGACCACGTCAGGGGCCTCGTCGACCAGAACCCGCCGCGCCCGACCAAGCAACGCATGCGACTGCCGCGCTTGCGGAACACCTGGGTGAAGCCAACGGTCGACATCGTCAGCCGCCGTTGCCTGCGGCGGCGCACCATCGCGCTCGACCACCGTCACGACATGACCCCGACGTGCCAGAAACAGTGCTCCAGCCAATCCCGCAAACCCACCTCCAGCAATCATCACCCGAGTCACATCACACCTCCCTGACACACCGTCATCCCACCCCGCACCCACCCTCCCACACAAAGCACGCCGACCAAACCAAGCCACGCCGATGCGCCCGATGGCGCTCGCGGGGGACTTGGTGCTGCGCGTTCTCGGGTGAGTGTTCTGCGCTCTCGTTCAATTCGAAGCATTGCTTCGTCAGAGCATTGCGATGCGCCTATCGAAGTCTGCAGCAAGCTCGATCAGCGCGGCGCGGCAATTACCCGTGTAGACCGGTGCGTGCATCGGGGCGAGCGCCTGGATGTCGAGCTCGGCCAGGCGACGGCAGGTGGCACCACTGCTCGGGTGCAGCGACAGCGAGCCCGGCATGTCGTCTTCAGCTTGCACGGCTGGCCCAACGATGTCGGCATCGGTCGTGGGGACGTACGGTCCGTGCCATGTGAACAGATCGCCGCAGAACAACGTCTTGGTGGTGATGTCGTAGAGGACCCCGGCCTCCCACGCGTGGGGTACGTGTGGTGTGTCGAACCATTGCACGACGTGCCCGCCAATGTCCATTGTTTCACCGTCGGCGAGCGTCCGTGGCGGCCGGTCAGCGAGATCACCGATTGACACCATGCACCCGATGAAGCCGTGGGCGACATTGGCTTGTGGTGCGAGTGCCAACCATTCGTTCATCGATCCTGACTCGTCTGCTTCGACGTGACCGAAGCTGACCCACCGGATGGTTTCTGGTGCAACAACCGAGGACACGCCAGCGGCTACGAGCGGGAATAACGCACGCATCCCGGTATGGAACAGCAGCGGTTCCTCCGCGGCGATGAGGTACTGGTTGAACGCGACCGGTGCGTCGGGGATCACGGTGGTGAGTTGATGGATGCCGAGTGCTACCTCGGTCACTCTCGTTTTGGTCTCCATCAGAACGGCACCGCAGTGGCGAGCAGGCCGGTGCGTTGCGACTCGTCTGCTGGCGGACGACCCGAAAGAGTGCGGCACATCTCGATCGCGTCGATGGTGACGTGCTCGCCGCTGCCATCTCCGGCGATGAAATCGCCGCCGGCGGGGCCGGTGAGGGTGAGGGTGAACGGCTTGTTGTAGCGGCGGGCTAACTCTGCGACGACGTCGGCGACGATGCACCCGTCGTGCGCCGCAGTGAGTTCGAGTTCGCGGCCCGTCGCTCGTGCGATGTCGATGCGGTGCATCCATGGGTCGCGCGTGAGGATTGTGTCGAGCAGGAATGCCATGCGCCACGTTTCGACCGTGCCGCCGACGTCCTGCTTCATCGGCATCTTGCGGAACAACCAAGGGGCTTTGGCACGCCAACGTGCCGCGCGCGGACCGATCTCCTCGACCCGGGTGATGAGCTCGTCGGTAGACAGGTTGGCATGATCGGCGACCTGTCGGGACGTCAACGCGTCGATCATCGGGCCGCCGTTACGCTTCGACGTCTTTGTCGCTGCGCCCAACGCAGCGAACAGCCGTCGGAACCCAGTGAATGTGGCCATCATGCCGACGTTGTGCCCGGCAACGGCTCGAACATCCCAGAGAGGGCAGTCGGTGGGTCTGGCCCACTCGTCGGGTGCTAGCGATCGCAACTGCGACGCCATGCGTGCGTACTCCGTGCGCGCCAAGCTCTCAGTGCTGGAACGAGTAAGGGGTTGGATGGTGTCGACTGGTCGTGCAGCCATCATGTTGATCGCCTCCTGGTGTCTGTTTGCTTCTGCCTTTTGGTCATGTAGTCGTAGAACATCTCGACGGCCCCGTCGATCAAACGAATCCACCGGTCGCCGCCAGGATCGTTGGAGAGCTGCTGGTCCGCCAGGCCCGTCACGATTGCCGTGAATAGATCGACCGAGGCGGCGTCGGTGAGCCCACATGCCCGCAGACGTTGGCCGAGCCGTTCGAGGCTGCCCTGCGAGATGGCGAACGACTCCGCCGACGGCTCAAAGCTGGGAATCGTCCGCTGGAACAGCAACAAGTAACGCGCCGCGTCAGCCGCGCAGAAACCAACGAAAAACCTCGCTCGCTGCTTCAGGCCATCCAATGGATCACTGAGTTCCTCAGACGGCTCGGCCTCCACGAACTCACGCGCACCCTGCGCATACATAGCGTCATAGATCGCATGCTTGGAGTCGAAATAGCCGTACAGCGACGGTGCCTGCATCCCGACCGTGCGGGCCAAGTCGCGCAACGACAACGCAGTAAGCCCGTGAGCACGCACCTGAGCCCAAGCCGCGCCGAGAATTTCGGCTTTTGTTGCCTCTCGGCGCTCGGCACGCCTATCACGCTTAGGTATTACTAACATTGTTAGGAATATATGCCGAGCTGGTCATCCCGTCAAGCAACTTCTGGGTCGCTCACCACGGCCCCACCCAACTCCTGCCCCTGTGACCACCGAACAGCTCGTGGCTCGGTTCACCTCACTCCGAGTCCACCCCCTCAGGCCGCAGGCGCGATCGCAACTGGCGGCTGATCACGAGACAGCGTCGGGTCGGCCGGCGGCTCGGGGAACTGATCGCAGGTGCGGCGATAGCCCTCACCGTTCGGTCCGACCTCGGGCCACTCGTCGCGCGTGAGGTTGCGCCCTGCGAGCGAACACAGGCGGCTGATCATCGTCTGGCTACTGACGTCCCACAGCAGAACTGTGTCGGTCAATGAGTCGGTCATCGCCAATCGACCGTCGTCGAGATATCGCATGTCACCGAGAAAGTTGACACGCAACTGCGAGCCGATCTGAGCACCGGTCGCAACGTCGAGAACGATCACGATCGCGGTGTCGAAGGCAACCGCTACGCGACTCCCGTCAGCGTTGAACGCGACGATTACGGGCAACCCCTGCACGGGGAAGCGTAGGTCCCGGACGTGCTTTAGGGTTGTCTCGTCAAAAATGGATATCGCTCGCCGTCCATCGCTCGCTGCAAGGTAACGACCGGACGGGTCGAACACGGGGGCCGGCGCGCCATTGACGTCGTTCTCATCGACATCGCCCTTTCATCGGGCGACGGTTCCGAAGTTGCGCCTCACTGCCCCGTCAAGGGCCGCAGGGACGCAACCTCGGGAGCAAGATGCAGGTCGGCGCGGGCGGGCGGACCCGGACCCAGTTTGTATGGACGGCCTCCGGGGAGCCGGAGGCCGTCCTACGGCCCACGTGGCGGTCGACGTCAGACGGACTGCACGAGTGGTCATCGTCGGCAGTTTGTTACCCGAGCACGCACCGTCGCCAAACATTCGCCGCGGGCGCTGTTCGGCGACGCTGAGCTCGATCACGACGGGCCGTTGCGCACATGTCAACGATGACCAGTCTGCGGCGTCCGAGACGCTTGAGCTGTCCGACTCGTGACCGCCAACACCATCAGTCGGTGGACGATGGTTCGTCAATACCTTCGTCACCGGCGCTTTCGTCGCTGGCGTGATGCTCCATGCGTGGCTTGCGGCCAGGCTGCAATGTCTCGTGTTCGCCGGGAACGATCTGATCGCCTTCTGCCTCTTTGTCGGGCGCGATCTGCTTGTCGCAGGCGATATTGCAGGGTTCGGCCATACCCGGGTAGTTCCCAACTTCGGCGCCGATTACACCCTCGCCGGCGTCATTCGTGGACCTGTGCCGAGCACACCCTCCGCCCGCTCAAATCATTGAGTTGTGCAAACATCTCAGCGATCGGGATCCGCCGACACGGGTGAGTTCCTCAGCCTTGCTCGGAGACGGGCTGGGCCTGACTCTCGCTGCGATCGGCCCACCGAGTGAAGCTGAACATCGCGTACAAAAAGACGCCTGTGAACACGATGCCGGACACGACCGTGCCGGCGATGAAGAGGCCGGTCTCGTTCACTTCGGGGGCGCCCGGTGAGCTAAGACAAACGCGCCGAGCGCCAAAATCGACGGAACCCAGATGCCGACGAAGATGCCGTTGAGTCGGCCGTTGACTTCGTCTCCCGCCTTGAAGTAGATGCTGACGCTCAAGAGAAAGCTGGCGAAGGCGGCAACGAGAAATGTGGCCTTCAGGATCCGTTCGGGGTTCATGCCTCACAGCATAAAGCAAAGTCGTTCCGCTCACGTCAGCGTGCACGGGTGACGAGCAACACGTCCCCTCAGTGCCTCAGCTCTGTGGATGCTCGTGATTGGAACCGTGCACCATCGTGGTTAGCGGGCCGAAGACTTCGGCGATCTGGTGGCCGGCCTCGAGTGGATGGCGAAGCGGGCGGTCGAGTCGTACCTGATACACGTTGTTGCGTCCGATCCGTGAGCGAACGATGTAACCGGCTTCGACAAGATCGTGAACGATACTGTGCACGGCGCGCTCACCGATGCCGACCAAACGGGCGATCTCGGCCAGACGGACTTCACAATCCTGGGCGATGCACACCAGCACGTGAGCATGGTTGGTGAGAAAGGTCCACGACGGCACCACCGACGGCGAGCTGACGAGCTGTTTGGCCACAGGCCGAGCGTAGCCGCCGCAGGAAAATTCTTGTGGTTTCATTGACATGTTCCCTAATACATGGTTTAATATTCATGTATTAGGGAAGGAGTACAACATGTTCCTCAACGGTGCCTCTATTTGTATCGACTCGGTCGGCGAGGTCGACGACGTTGCCTCCATGCTCCGCGCGCTGACCGCCGATGGCCCGTTCGCAGTAACCGACGTGCAACTGGTCGGCGCAGAACGGCATCGCTGCACCTTCGAGCTCAAGCGTCCGGGCTTGGCGGTGGGCTACCGCAGCCTGATCGATCTGCAACACAAAGTCGACCGCGACTTCCACATCATCAGCGTCGAACGTCACGTTCCGCAGACTCACTTCAACCAACAATAAACAGGAGCATCCAATGTCAACCCCCGCTGCGCGTCCCACAGTCACGGTCATCCCGGGCGACGGAATCGGCCCCGAATGTGTCAACGCTGCGATCGATATCATCAACGCTGTCGGTGTCGATATCGATTGGGAAGAGCGCCACGCCGGCGAACGGGTCTTCGAAGCCGGCATCGCCTCGGGTGTACCCGACGACACCATCGCTTCGATCAACCGCACCAGAGTGGTGCTCAAGGGGCCGCTCGGAACACCGGTCGGCTACGGCGAGAAATCAGCCAACGTCACCCTGCGGAAGTTGTTCGAGACCTATGCCAACATTCGCCCCGTTCGCGAGTTACCCGGTGTGACCACCCGTTACTCCGGCTTGGGCATCGACCTGGTGGTCGTGCGCGAAAACGTCGAGGACCTGTACGCCGGTATCGAGCACATGCAGACCCCCGGCGTCGCTCAGTGTCTGAAACTGATCTCACGCAAAGGCTGCGACAAGATCGTCCGGCTCGCGTTCGAATTCGCACGCAGTGAGGGCCGCAAGTCGGTGGCATGCGCGACGAAGTCGAACATCATGAAGCTCACCGAGGGCGAGATGAAACGCTCCTTCGAGCGGATCGCCCCCGAATACCCCGAGATCGAATCGTGGCATGTGATCATCGACAACTGCGCGCATCAGCTGGTGAAGAAGCCCGAGCAGTTCGATGTCATCGTGACCACGAACATGAACGGCGACATCATCTCCGACCTCACGTCTGCCCTCGTCGGCGGGCTCGGTTTCGCCCCATCGGCGAACCTCGGCAGCGATGTTGCCATCTTTGAAGCAGTGCACGGATCCGCACCGAAATACGCAGGCAAGAACGTGATCAATCCAACCGCTGTCGTGTTGTCGTCGGTGATGATGCTCAAGTATCTCGGCGAGTTCGAGGCAGCGGAAACCATGGAGCACGCCGTGCTGTCAACGCTGCAGCAGGGCAACCTGACCGGCGATGTGGTCGGCTACGACCGGGGCGTCTCGACCAGCGACTACACGAAAGCAATCATCTCCAACCTGGGTCGGCGCGTCGAGGGTTACACAGTGCGCCGAGTCAACCCGATTCAGATCCCACCTGCACCGAAGGATCCGATCACGGTGCGCCCATCTGCCAGGGAGATCGTCGGCACCGACATCTTCGTGGAAACCGGGCAGTACCCCGAACAACTCGGACCCGTCCTCGAAGGTCTCGCTGACGGCACACCGCTGCGACTGAAGATGATTTCCAACCGCGGCACCAAGGTCTACCCCGATGGCAACCGCAACATCGACGTCGTCGACCAGTACCGGTGCCGGTTCGTCCGGCGCGACGACACAGCAGCCATCGGGCTCCCGACGATACGCGAACTGCTGTCGCGCATCGAGACCCAGTACCCGTGGTGCCATATCGAACTCCTCCAGCATTTCGACGGACAGCCGGGTTACACCAAAGCCCAGGGCGAAGACTGATCCCCGAACAGACGTCAACGCCCGTCGAGGCCTCTGATCTCGAGCCCTAGTGCGTCGATGAGATCTAGGCTCACATGGGTGGCGCCCGTCTGCTCGGGCCCGCAGTCGCAGAGCGCGACGGTGGCCTCGACCATTGCCTCCATGGATCCGAACATCGACTCGTCGAGGCCACCGCCCGCCAGCGCGACCGCGCCCTCGCTCGCCACGGCCGCGCGCGGCTCGATGGCATTGACCCGCACACCGGTGCCGTGCAACTCGACCGCGAGCGCGTTCGTGAGCGGGTTCAGCGCAGCCTTACTCGTGCCGTAAATGCCGATCTTGGCCGCAACACCGTCGAGCTTGAACGGCGGTCCGACAGCGCGGCGCGCGGTTCCGCTGGAGACGTTGACGATCCAGCCTTCGCCTCGCTCGATCATGCCGGGGATCACCGCCTGACTCAAGTCCAAAGGCGCGAACACGTTGACCTCGAACGTGATCGAGCGCCGCTTGGCCGGATAGTCGATCATCGATTGGTAGATCGCCGCAGCGGCGTTGTTGACGAGAATGTCGACACGACCCCCGAGCAGCTCCAGCGCTGCGGGAACGATACGCGCGCGGTCGTCCGGATCGCCCAAGTCGGCCACGACCGCCGCAGCGCTGCCCCCATGGCGCTGGCATCGATGCAGTGTCTCGTTGAGACTTACCTCAAGATGGTCGTGACGCTCGAGAGTGCGAGCGGCGATTACCACGCTCGCGCCCTCGGCAGCAAGGCGCTCGGCGATCGCCGCGCCGATGCCTCGGCTGGCTCCGGTGACGATGGCCGTACGGCCCGAGAATCGTTGCATGTCGATGATCCTTCGTTCAGTTCGTGGGCAATGCCGTCAGCTCGATCGCAGGGCACGGCCAGCGGCGAAGACGGGGCTTGTCGCATCCGACGGAATCACATCGAGTGGACGGGCAATATCGGCGACAGCGGGCCCGTATTGTGCGCCGAGCGGATCGAGCAAAGCGAGATCGAATCCATACACATCGGCCGCGTTTCGCGCCAAGATCGTGCGCAGCTCATGTGGCTCGAAATCGCAGAAGGTGAGCCGCAGCGATTCGGCGGAATAGGGAAAGCTCGCTTCGTAGTGCGGGTAGTCGCTGCCCCACATCACCCGGTCGAGACCGATCGCACGAAGGGCATCGGCATCAGTGGGTGCCGGGAAGCTGGCCCCGACGTAGCAGTTACTGGCGAAGTACTCACTCGGACGGCGCGGTAACACACTGTCGGGGGCAACAGTGAGTTCGCCAATTCGTCCGTTGCGCATCTGCTCGTGCAGGCCATCCATGCGGCGCAACGCCTCGGGTACCCATCCACAACCCTGCTCGGTCATCACGAGGCTCAGCTTCGGAAATCGCTCGAACACTCCCGCCATAGTGAGATGCCACAGAGCGCGGTTCGCAAAAAACCCGGTCTCGAGCACGAACACCGCCGTTGCTGCAGCGTGCCGACCGTAGTTGGGGACGCCGCTCCCACCCGCATGGTGCGTGACCGGCAACTGCAGTTCTTCGCAGACCGCCCACAGCGGGTCGTAGTTGCGCGAGTAGAGCGGCTCGATCCACGGCGTGTCGGGCGAGACACCCGGCAAGAGGATGCCCGCGAGACCCTGCGACTTGGCCCACCAAACATCGGCAACGGCATCATCGACATCGTTGAGCAGGATCTGGGCAAGGCCGGCCCGGCGACCGGGGGCCTGTGCACAGAAATCGACGAGCCATCGGTTGTGGGCGCGTAGGCCGGCGAGACGGAGTCGGTAGTCATCAGCATTCGGGGCAGGAGCGATGACCTGTCCGGTGGGAAAGAAGGGCGGGATCGTGTTCGGGAAGATCACTTCCGCCACCACGCCATCCGCGCACAGGTCGCTCAATCGGCGGTCGCTGTCCCAGTTGCGCGTGCGGCCGTCGTTCTGGAGATCGCGAAATGGGTTCTTGTACTTCGCCCGCCATGCATCGAACTGATCGAGGAGCGACGACTCCAGGTAGGTGCGGTACTGCTCGGCGCTGCCGCCGGCGTGACCATCGGCGGAAATGATCGTGTACTTCTCGGCGTTCAGCACAGCCTGCTCCGTTCGACGTGAACGAGTCACAGTACCGGCTGAATATGGCTGATTCAGGAACTACTTTGTATGTGTCCAATAGTGGATATAATCCAGGATCGCTGCTACCGTTCTTTTCCATGTCCGACAATGCCGACCAGGTTCTGCGCCAACACGGCGTACAGGTGACCGCCCAACGGCTCGCAATCATGCGCTCGGTGTCGGCGCACCCCCATGCCACCGCCGACGAGTTGGCCGACGATGTTCGCGAGGTGATCGGCACGATCTCCCGACAAGCTGTGTACGACACACTCGGCGTGCTTGTCGACAAGAACCTCGTCCGCCGCATTCAACCGGCACGATCTGCGGCCCGGTTCGAAGATCGCGTCGGTGACAACCACCATCACCTGATCTGTCGCACCTGCGATTCCACCGTCGATGTCGACTGTGCCGTCGGCGAGGTGCCATGCCTCACCGCAAACGACGATCACGGCTTCGAGATCGACGAAGCCGAGGTCATCTATTGGGGTTACTGCGCCCCATGTCGGCGCGCGGACTCCTCGACTTCGTCGGCGTCCAACAACACTCCCTCTACCAACAACCCGTAGCACGCACTCACCTCCAGGAGCAGCCATGAGCGACAACAGCACCTTTGACGAGATCAACGACAACCCACAGACATGTCCGGTGATGGGCGGACGTACTGCTGCGCACACCGCAGTTGGCACGGCCGCCATCGAACACTGGTGGCCCGAACAACTGAGCCTGCGGATGCTCCACCAGAACTCGCCGCTGGCGAACCCCATGGGTGCCGACTTCGATTACGCCGCAGCATTCGCAACTCTCGATCTCGATGCCGTGAAGCAGGACCTCACGACGTTGATGACCACATCGCAGGATTGGTGGCCGGCCGACTACGGCCACTACGGCCCCTTCTTCATCCGTATGGCCTGGCACAGCGCGGGCACGTACCGCATCAAGGATGGTCGCGGCGGGGCATCGAGCGGCACCCAGCGTTTTGCACCGCTGAACAGTTGGCCCGACAATGGCAACCTCGACAAGGCCCGCGCGCTACTCCTCCCGATCAAACAGAAGTACGGCCAGAAACTCTCGTGGGCAGATCTGATGATTCTTGCCGGCAACGTTGCGTTGGAATCAATGGGCTTCGAGACGTTCGGTTTTGGCGGCGGTCGCGAAGACGTCTGGGCGCCAGAAGAGGACATTTATTGGGGCCCTGAGACCACATGGCTCGGCGACCAGCGCTACAGCGGCGATCGCGAACTCATGGACCCGCTCGGTGCCGTGCAGATGGGCCTGATCTATGTGAACCCCGAGGGTCCGAATGGCATCCCAGATCCGCTTGGGTCGGCGCGCGACATTCGTGAGACGTTTGCTCGGATGGCGATGAACGACGAGGAGACCGTTGCGCTCGTTGCCGGAGGCCATACCTTCGGCAAGGCACATGGTGCCGGCGATCCCGCGCTCGTGGGTTCCGAGCCCGAGGGTGCCCCGATCGAGCAGATGGGTCTCGGCTGGAAAAACAGCTTCGGCACCGGCAAGGGCGGCGATACGACGACCAGTGGCATCGAGGGTGCGTGGACCCGCACGCCGATCACATGGGACAACACCTACTTCGACACACTGTTCGGCTACGAGTGGCAGTTGACGCGCAGCCCCGCCGGCGCGCAGCAGTGGACTCCCACCAACTCGCAGGCGCAAGGCACCGTGCCCGACGCTCACGATCCGACGAGGACACACGCGCCAATGATGACCACTGCAGACATGGCACTGCGAGTGGATCCGATCTACGAACCGATTTCTCGCCGCTTCCACGAGAACCCGGCGCTGTTCGCCGATACCTTCGCCCGGGCATGGTTCAAGCTGACCCACCGCGACATGGGCCCGATCGCACGGTACGTCGGGCCGGAGGTGCCCGATGAGGAATTGATCTGGCAGGATCCGATTCCCGCGGTGCACCACGTGCTGATCGATCACGACGAGGTCGCAGCCCTCAAGGTAGCCATCCTCTCATCAGGATTGACGATTTCTGAATTGGTGTCGACAGCATGGGCATCGGCATCGACGTTCCGCAACAGCGACAAGCGTGGTGGTGCCAACGGCGCCCGAATTCGCCTCGCTCCGCAGAACGCATGGGTCGTGAACAACCCAACTGCGCTGCGCCGGGTCCTCGACGTCCTTGCAGGCCTGCAGGCAACGTCGGCCAGCCAAGGCACGACGGTCTCGATGGCCGACATGATCGTTCTCGGAGGGTGCGCTGCTATCGAGGCGGCCGCGAGGAATGCGGGCTGCGACGTCACAGTGCCGTTCACGCCTGGACGTACGGACGCCTCGCAGGAACAGACCGATGTCGATTCCTTTGCTGTGCTCGAACCCACCGCCGACGGGTTCCGTAACTACCTCGCCAAAGGCCACAGCCTGGCGGCAGAGAAATTGCTGGTCGATCGCGCCCAACTCCTCACGCTCAGCGCACCTGAGATGACAGTGCTCGTCGGCGGCATGCGCGTCCTGCGCGCAAACGCCACCGAATCTGACCATGGCGTGTTCACCCACCAGGCCGACGCGCTCACGAACGACTTCTTCGTGGCCCTGCTCGACATCAACACCGAGTGGAAGCCGGCCGCCGGATCCGAGGATGTGTTCGAAGGACGCGATCGTTCCACAGGCGACATCAGGTGGACGGGCTCACGATGCGATCTCGTCTTCGGATCGAACTCTCAGCTCCGGGCCATCGCCGAGGTCTACGGGTCCAGTGATGCGCAACAGAAGTTCGTGACGGACTTCGTGGCCGCATGGAACAAGGTGATGAACGCCGACCGCTTCGACGTTGCCTGAACCCAGGGCGACTCGGCGCTCTGGCCTCAGGTGATGTTGCGGACTCGGTGCCGCTTCTCGTCGTTCAGGTCAGCGAGGTGAATGTCGCCGGCATTGATCATTCGATGGCGTCGAACGACGCATCGACTGCGGCGTCACGAGCAGCAAGGCGTTTGCGTTCGGCCGCCGACATCGACTCGCGCGCTGCGCCAGCAGCATCGGCCTGCACCCAGAATCGATCGGCCTCGAAGATGTCGAGTGCGTCGATGATGGTCTCCTTGAATGTATCGCCGCCCAGCCCGCGAATTAGATCACGCGTCGCAATGCTGAGTATTACCGTCGTCGACCTCATATACCGCCAGTATTCCCACTCACCACTCAAGCCCAAGGCGGACGTCACATGAGCCTGATCAGGAGGGGGCAACCTCAACCTTTCGGGGCAGACGGGAATTCGGGACAAGTGGCTTCGTACGCGCCAATACTGCCGAGGTAGGTATCCCACTCCTCACGAGTCAGATTGCGGCCAGCGAGCGCGCACGCAGCCGCTTTCCAGTTAACCGGATTCAGATCCCACAACTCGATGCCGTCGTCTCGGGGGGTTTCGATCGCGACGACGGCACCATCTGCGCGAAGCGCCGTGCGGGCTCCCTGATTTCTGTTCATATCGATCGCGGCGCCGAGACGGGTTCTGCTCGCCAGGTCGTAGATCGACACCGACCCGTCGTTGCCGGCAGCGACGAAGGTGACGCCGTCTGTAGAGAAGAACATGTTCTCGATGTAGCCACGCGCGCCGGGCAACGAGGCCGTTTTTGCCAGTGGCTCGCCGCCGTAGATTCCGAGCGTGCCATCGACCGACGCGGCCACCAGTTCTCCATCCGGGCTGATACGGACGTTTCCGATTGCAAGATCGGTATTGCGGGTCAACAGTTGACCGGTGCCAGCGTCGAACGCCACGAGTCCGTCGCCCGTGACATAGATGCGACGGTGGTCGTTGCTGATTGCCGCTGTTGCCACGCCGTTGGCCGTTGAGTCCGCAGAGCGTGGTAATTGCACGCGGTACACCAACGCGCCGGTTTGATGAACCGCCAGAGCTGCAAGCGGTCATGACCAACTCAAAGGCGATGGACAGACCCGTTGTTGTGCTTCGATGATGCATGAACACTCCAATTCGTGTGGTGGTGGTGGCTTCACCATGAATGGGTGGGGTTGCAGCTCGACAACAGTCGTGGTCAGAAAGGGCTGCGGCGGCTGCAGATCGGCTGCAACCCCCGTCGGCCGGCGTCGAGCGGCCGAGACCGCCACGGCGGATGAACCCGGCATAGACTCGAACAGATGGAACGAGTCCTTGACGTGGCCGCGAACTTTGCAGAGGCTGACATTGAGGACCGCGCCTACTGGTGGGCGCAGACTCCGTTGGATCGACTAGCGCATCTGTTGTTTCTGCGGAGGCTGAACTATGGAACCGATCGAGTTTCCCATCGACTTCAGCGAGTTCTTGAAGTTACTCAACGATCACGAAGTTGAATACCTGCTCGTCGGGGGCTTCGCTGTCGCATTTCATGGCTACCCACGGGCAACAGCGGACATGGACGTTTGGGTTGCCCGTAGTCGGCACTTCGCCCCTGTGCGGTCGAGGGCGGCCCGGACGCTTGAGAACGTCGTAGATTCTGCGACGCATGAACCATCATCTCTCCCGAGTCTCCTCTGCACGAATCGCACGACCCTCAGCATCGCTCGAACGGGTCATTGCCTTTTACGTGGCAGATCTCGGTTTCACCGATCTCGGCGGCTTCACGGATCACGATGGGTACAACGGTTGCTTCGTCGGCATCGATGGCGCCTCATGGCACATCGAGTTCACGCAGCACTCGCAAGACACGCCCACTCCGACGATGGAAGATCTGCTCGTGCTGTACATGCCGCTCACATCAGTAGTAGCGCTGGCAGCCCACATGACCTCGATTGGCCACGCGCCGATCGATCATCCGAACCCGTACTGGGCAGCCTCGAACGCCATTACCTTCCTCGACCCTGACGGCTACCCCATCGTGTTCTGCCCCGAAGATTGACCTCACGGGGTAGCGTCGGGCGGGTGACCGAGCCGGCGACCGTAACGACCACCACCGATCCCGGAACCGGACTCACTGCAGCCGAGGTTGCCGATCGGGTCGCTCGGGGTCTCACCAATGCGGTTCCCACGGCACCCACGCGCACGGTCGGGCAGATCATCCGGGGCAACGTGCTTACGCCGATCAACCTCGTCGTCGGCATCCTCGCCGCATTGGTCATCGTGGCCGGTTCTCCCAAGGACGCGCTGTTCGGCGGAGTGATCGTCGCCAACAGCGTGATCGGCATCTATCAGGAACTTCGGGCGAAGAGCGTGCTCGACAAACTCAGCGTTGTCAGCGCTCCGAGAGCACGCGCAGTGCGCGACGGCGAGGTACACGAGTTGCTCGTGCACGAATTGGTACTCGACGACGTCGTCGAGCTACGCACCGGCGCCCAAGTCGTGGCCGACGGAAGCATCCTCACACACGACAGCTTGGAAATCGACGAGTCACTGCTCACCGGCGAAGCCGACCCGGTGGTGAAAGCCGATGGCGATTCCGTGCTGAGCGGCAGCGCGGTGGTTGCGGGCACGGGGCGCATGTTGGTCACCAAGGTCGGCGCCGAGAATTACGCAGCCCAGTTGGCCGAAGAGGCGCGCCGGTTCACGCTGATCAATTCGCCACTGCGCAATGACGTGAACCGCATCGTCACCTGGATTGGGTGGATCATCATTCCCGTCGGTGTGCTGCTGGCCACGAGTCAATATCTACGACGCGACGAGACCTGGCAGCAGTCGATCATCAGTACCGTTGCCGGCCTGATCGGCATGGTGCCAGAGGGTCTGGTGTTGCTCACCAGCGTTGCCTTCGCCGTGGGTGTCGTGCACCTCGCCAAGCGGCGGTGTCTGGTGCAGGAACTCCCCGCGATCGAGGTACTCGCAAGAGTCGACGTGCTGTGTGCCGACAAGACGGGCACCATCACCGAGGGCGCGTTGGAGGTTGCAGAGGTACAGCTCCTCGATGGTAGTGACGTTGGGTCGGTCGACTCCGTGCTGACAGCACTCGCTCATCTCGACCCCGATCCCAACGCGACGTCACTCGCACTCAAGGCCCACTTCACCGAACCCACCACGTGGACCGTCACCGGCAGAGTGCCCTTCTCATCGGCTCGAAAATGGAGCGCGATGAGCTTTGCGAACAACGGCAACTGGGTGTTCGGCGCACCCGAGAACGTGCTCACCTCTGCGTACACGGGCGAGTTGCTGAAACAGGTCGAATCGCATGCTGCGAACGGCCAACGAGTGCTGGTTCTCGCCTCCACATCGTCGGTCTTCGCCGAAGTCAATGATGCCGAATTGCCCGATGTGCAACCGATTGCGCTGGTGTTGCTGGAAGACATCGTGCGCGCCGATGCACCCGAAACCCTGCAGTTCTTCGCGGATCAGGGCGTGATCGTGAAGGTCATCAGTGGCGATAACAACGTCACGGTTGGCGCCGTTGCCCGCCGCGCGGGTTTGCAGGGTTGGGCCGACAACGTGAATGCCACCACCCTTCCCCCGATTGACACCGAGGAGTTCGCCGATGCCGTGATGGCATCCACCGTGTTCGGTCGGGTGACCCCGCATCAGAAGCGGGCAATGGTGCAGGCGTTACAGAGCCGAGGCCACATCGTCGCAATGACCGGCGATGGTGTGAACGACGTGCTTGCGCTTAAAGACGCCGACTGCGGCGTGGCCATGGCCAGCGGCAGCGAGGCCACCCGCGCCGTTGCGCAGTTGGTCCTGCTCGACTCGAACTTCTCGGCATTGCCAAGAGTGGTGGCCGAAGGTCGCCGCGTGATCAACAACATCGAACGCGTCGCGAGTCTGTTCCTGGCCAAGACCACCTATTCAGTGATCCTGTCGATCCTCACGGGTGTGTTCGCCCTCGCCTACCCGCTCCGACCGATTCACCTGTCGATCCTGAGTTGGTTCACCATTGGCGTGCCGGCGTTCTTCCTGGCGCTCGAACCCAATGACCATCTCGTGAAACCCGACTTCCTGCGCCGTGTTCTCGGGCGCGCCGTGCCGGCAGGCACGGTGATTGCAGGTGCAACAATGGGTGCATTCGCCATCGCGCGACTCGATACCAGTATCGACGAAGACCACGCACGCACCGTTGCCGTGCTCGTGGCAGGCGGGGTGGCACTGATGAACCTGTTGCGTGTCGCCTCACCGCTCAATACGTTGCGACGGGTGTTGATCGTGACGATGATCGCGCTATTCGGTCTTGCGTTCGTGCTCCCGATCGGCCGGCGTATTTTCGAACTCCCGCTCACCAAGGCGTGGGCGTACGCGATGGCCGCATCTTTCATCGCGGCGGCGTGGCCACTGCTCGTACTCGGCAGCCGGGTGAGCGAACAGTTCCATCGCAAAGCCGTGGCAGAGAAACTCGCCACCGCTGCTCATTGATTCAGCGTGCTGATTACTGTGTTGCGATGAACGGTGACCAGATGATGCGTGCACATTCCGCCACACTGCCGGCACCGGAGTTCCCGGACCCGGCGTGGGTCACGCCGAAGCCGCTCGCGCAGAGCACCGTCGCCATCGTCACCTCTGCAGCGCTGTACTCCGTAGGCGACGACGGCTTTTCGAACGCAGACACCGGCTACCGTTTTATCGGTCGCGAGCGTCGCGATCTCGTGATGGGACATTGGAGCCCGAACTTCGACCACAGCGGCGTGATGATGGATCTCAACGTCGTGTACCCCATCGATCGCCTCGAAGAACTCGCGTCGCGCGGCACCATCGCCGCAGTGGCTCCACGACACGTGTCCTTCGCCGGCAACCAGCCCGACGATGTCGCCACGATTCGGCTCGACACTGGTCCGGCAGCGGCGGCAGCGCTGCGCGACGACGGTGTGGACGTGGTGATTCTCACGCCCGTTTGACCGCTCTGCACGCGCACCGTGAGTGTGCTCGCCCATGTCTTCGAAGCGGCAGGAATCGCCACAATCGTGTTGTCGTCAGTGCGCGAGATGGCGGTGAAGGTCGCCCCACCGCGTGCGTTGCACTGCGAGTTTCCGCTCGGCCGCCCACTGGGCAAACCCTCCGATCCCGAGTTCCAGCACGATGTGTTGGCGCGCGCCTTCGCCCTGCTCGACGCCGCGTCGGGACCTGTGCTGGTGGACCACCCAGAGGTCATCGAAGCCGATGAGCAGCCCGTGGCATGCGCCCTGCCGCCGCGCTTCGATCCTTCGCTGCCACCAGCTGTCGACGAGGCCCGTGGCTTACGTAAGGCCTACGACCGAGCGCTGACGCGACGCGGTGTTACCTCGGTGGGCCGCGCCGTTACTGCCGATGACGTACCGCACGCGATCGGCGTGTTGCACGCCATCGCCACTGGTACCGACTGGACTGCAGCTGGCATACCGGGTCGCAACACCGTCGCTGTCTGCCACGACATCCGCACGTATTACGAGGAAGCTGCGCTCGAGCTCGTCGATGGACCGCTCCCGGGCGGCCGGGCCATGGAGGATTGGTTCTTCGACCGAACCGAGGCAGGTAAGACAATGCTCGCCGCGCGTGCGGCCATCCGCGACTGCGGGGCGAAGTTCCCGATCTGGTTCTACATGACCCCCGGCCAACGCTGACCCGCTACGCCGTTACACGCGGAGTCAGAGCGTGTGCTCGTCGGCGTACGTGCCGCGTCCGGAGTCATCGATCCGTGGCGTTCCATAGTCGGGCTTCACGGGCTGATAATCGCTGTCGAGCAACGGTGACGAGAGGAGGTAGTCCGCGGTGGCGCGATTACACGCGATCGGGATGTTCCAGACCACCGCGATGCGTAACAACGCGCGCGCATCGGGATCGTGCGGCTGCGGCTCCAACGGATCCCAGAAGAACAACACAAGGTCGAGGTCGCCCTCGGCGATCTTCGCACCGAGTTGCTGGTCACCGCCGAGTGGGCCGCTCTTGAACAGAGCCACCTGGAGCCCGAGTTCGCGCGCAATCATCCCGCCAGTAGTGCCAGTGCCGAACAGATCGTGCTCCGCGAGTACCTCGCTGTTGAATCGGGCCCACCCGAGCAGGTCGGGCTTCATGTTGTCGTGGGCCACGAGCGCAATTCGACGACGTATGCCGTGCCGCGGCCCGATCACTGGCATCGGCTCGCCGACCGAGCCTGGACTGGACGTTGAGTTTCCCCTTGCTTTCGACATGGTTCCCCTTCACCCTGAATCTTTGGGAACGAAGTACTCGAGACGACTGACCTGTGTCTCGGAGACGAACATCACGCCAGGTCGATTGGCGAGCAAGCGGCGTAAGCGCTCGACGAGATTCGCTGCCCGATCCGCCGGAGCTACGGTGATGAGCATGTTGAGACCGTCCCGGTCGTTGAAGGCCAAGCGACCCTCGTGATAGCCGGTGTGTCCGAGGCCCGACACATTGCCGATCATCGTGAAGCCGGATACGCCGCTCTCCTCGAAGATGCCCTGCACGCTGTGAACGTCGGCGCCGTTGACGACGACCTCAACCTTCGTCATACGGTGCAGGCCGTTGTTGGTTGCTTCATCGATGGTCATGGTGTCCTCCCAGACGTGAGTTGATGGTAGACGGCTGTACAGCCGGAGGGGCCGACGCACGAACCCACAGTCCCCACGACCCGAGCCGGGACCTCACCATGAATCCCGACGGACTGGCAGGGTCACGGATTGCCACGCTGGCCCATCCGTTGTCGAACAGGCGGCGCAGCACGGGGTTGCGTGCAATGACGGCATCGAGCCGGGCGGCGGGTGCATCCACGACCACCAGCAACCGCAGCGGATCATGAACTGGGCGACCATCGAACCAGACTGATTCGAGAGGCAGGCCGATGCGAACATCCACGCCAGCACCTTCGCTGACCCCCACGCGACCGATCACATTGTGCAATGGCTTCGAACCGGCGCCGAACGAGTGCGGCGCCACCGTCGAGAAGTAATACTGCGAACAGATCCAGTGCGCAACCACAACCGGGCCCGTCATGACGGCTTCGAGCACGACGCCGTCGGGATCATCCTGTGGCGCATACGAGTGCAGGAACGTGCGGCGTTCGAGGTCGAGACCCACGGTCAGTAAACGCGGGCCGACCACGATGGCCGCGCAGCGGGCCAGGCCCCAGTCGGGCACCACCTGCGCGGGGTCGTTCGTACGACTGGACCCGCGCCACGCCAGGGGCGACGCCGGGAACGAGAGCGCCCGCTCGGCGCGGTTTGCATCACCGGCACGGGCAAGATCGCGTTCAACCCTCGCGAGCAGGTCGCGAGCTGCCGCAGGGAGATCGTCGGCGTCGAGAAAGGCCACCGTGTCGTCAGTGGTCTCGTGCTCTGCCGCGACGAACCAGGTGCCATCGCCGATGACGACCCCGTGGTCGGCAAGGCGAGACCGCACCTCGGACCGGTTGCAAATCGCCGCAAGAATGCGCGCATTTGGTCCACCTGCGTGACCACCGCACGCACCGCAGTCAAGCGCTGAGCGGTACGGGTTGTTCTGATTGGCGCTGCGATGACCGCACACCACCACCAGTGGAGCGAAGTTGCGAGTGAGGCCCATGGCGGTGAGCGCACCGAGAGCCACCTGTGCCTGCTCGTCGATGGACAGTCCCTCACCGTCGTGACCTTCGACAATGTCGATACCGAACCGGGTGCGCACCGGTCGACGGAACATGTCGCGCACACCGCAGCGCACGCGGTGATAGAGCCCCGGCGCCATCGTCTGGATGAGGCTGCGCGGGCCCATCAACCAACCCGACGCGTCGGCGAGAACGAAACCCGATGTTGTACCGGCCTTGGCAGCGTGGAAGGACCGATGCGCAAAGTCACGATCTTCGATCGCGGGTAGCGAACCCTCGACCACACACTCTGGAATCGTCGCCCTGGGATCGAGGATCACCGGGCACGAAGCCACCGCCTCGGATGCCGTTGCGGACCGCACAGCAATGGGCAGACCGAAGAAGCCTGCGAAGCCGAGCGTCTCGTAGCGACCGATGGCCTCGAGGTGGCGGCGAAGCCCTTCTGAACGCACGTCGATACAGCACACAACCTGCGCGATGGGGTTGTCAGAACCGACCGCTTCGGCACCGCGATCGTGCTCGTTTGCCGCGAGCAACGACAACAGGTGATCCCGATACGAGTACTCGGCAGCGAGTTGCTCCGCTTCTGCGTGGCGCGTGTCTGTGACCTCCACATCATCCACAGCTCGTGCCTGGTCCAACGCAATCATAGGTGCAGTTGCATCGACGAGGATACGTTCGATCGCAAGGCGCACCGCCACGTGCTCGACCATTGCACGACGTTGGCCATGTGCGACACGGCGGGCCATCACCGCAGCCCAACCCGGTAGGCGGGTGACTTGCGCCTCGAGGTAGGCCACGGCATCGTCTTCGCCCACGCCGAGCCGATGGAGCAGTTCAGCAACGGCATGTGCCGCATCGACAGGAAGTGCCTTGACGAGATCACCGATGTTGCCGCCCGCGATGCGACGCAGATCGGGGTCATACGGGGCCAGCGCGCGCCAGCCTGCGTAAAGGCCCTCTGTGCCCGAGCGCAAAGGGAGCGACTCAGATTGATGACTGGCGCACCAGTGAGCGACGAACACATCGACACGATCGGCCACATCGCCAGTGCCGCGACGGGTCAGCTGCATCGACGCCAGGCGTGGGCCGCGGCCTACTGGTTGCCCGCCGCCGCGACGCTGGCCGACATCGGGCGACTCAGGCGCGCGCGGCCGCACCACAGTAGAGGGTAGGTAACAGTTGGCCCCGAACAGGTCGGCCGCCCTGATGGCAGCGTCTTCGAATGCCAACTCTTCGAAACCACCGAGTGGATTCACGGCTACGAAACCGTCGAGACCCCACATCGGTGGTACGACGCGCTGCGCGACATCGACGAGCGTTGCAATATCGCCGGGATGGATCAGCGTCGGTGTGATGATCATGATGCTCC
This sequence comes from Actinomycetota bacterium, assembly GCA_043753895.1. Taxonomy (GTDB): domain Bacteria; phylum Actinomycetota; class Acidimicrobiia; order Acidimicrobiales; family Ilumatobacteraceae; genus WLMZ01. Next base: position 2,221 of record JAYUWK010000023.1, on the reverse strand, counting down.
CGCGAGATGTGCGCCGGAATGGTCAGACATCGCTGGATCCGAGGTCGTGTCACGGTGCTTGCTGGCTACTGCCGCAGCGTCCAGAATCGGCCGACGTGCCGCGGCCAACACGTGCGCGCGGATCGGCAGCGCCAATCGCATCGGCACGACGGGCGAACCAGTGACGAGTACCGATCCGAGGAGCACCACGAGCACGACCACAATGGCCAAGGTTCTTGCTCCGGCGGGAATGGCCTCGGGCAGATGAAGCCACGATTCGAACCAGACGATGAGCGCCAGATAGGCCACGGTCGCAGTGGCGAGACCGACCACGAGGCCAATCGTCGAGCGAGCCGCCCGGCGCTTCATCCCCATACGGCCGGCGAGTACGGATTGCAGCGTCAGTACGGCAAACGCAGGGATGAGCACCGCCGCGCCGCCGTATGCCGTGAGGTGATAGCCCGTGATCGCAATCGCGCCCGAGACCGCCGCCACCGCCAAAGTGAATGCCGCAATATGATGCACCGGAGCGACCCGGTGATGCGGCTCCGGCTCGTGCTCAATGGTGGAGCCGCTCATCAGGAACAGGTTCGACTTGTAGGCGCCGTGTGCGATCAGGTGCACGGCCGCCGCCGGCCCGATGCCGACGAGAACTTGCACGAGCATGAAGCCCATCTGCGCAGTTGTGGACCACACCAGAGCGCTCTTCACTTCGGAGCGAGTCTGCATGATTGCCGCGCCGACCACGATGCCTGTGGTGGCAAGGGCAATTCCCAGAATCGTTGCAGAAAGCGATCGAGCAACTAACGGCGCGAAACGAATGAGGATCAGGCCGCCGGCGTTCACCAGACCCGCATGGAGGAGCGCCGAGGCGGGGGTCGGGGCAACGAGCGTGCGCGGCAACCATCCATGAAAGGGAATCTGCGCGCAACGCACGAGGGCCGCGAGCACCACCAGCACGCCGGCCGCCTGCGCGGCAGCGCCATGCACGCTCGCCAGCGCGCCGGGTCCGGTCGTCGAGGTGTCGATGGCGATGATCACCACTGCGATCGCCAACAGCGCATCGCCACCGAGGAGCACCATCGCCATACGGCGCGCCACGGGTACACCGTCGCGTCTGCAGCCGACGACAGCTGCCGATGCGATGCTCGTGGCAGCCGCCACGCCGGCCAACACAGCGAGATCGCTCGCGCAGAACAGCGCAACGCCGGTCGTGGCAGCGATTGCACTGCTGACATGGAAGCGTTGCCGCTCAGGATCACCGGCGAGGAGGCGGCGCGAGAACGTACGAATGGCCAACACCACCACGAGCGCAAACACGGTCCACGCTGCCGCCACCTGATCCACGATGAACTCACCGCGCAACACCGAGATCGGGGCGTCCGACGAGACACGTACCACGATGGCGATCGACCCGAGGACGCCGAGGGCGCAGACGGCAGCGTCCACCCGATCACGCCCCAGAGCAGACGCCGCCGCGACCGCCAAAACCGGAGAGAGCAGGACGAGCAACGCGACAGCGGACCAGGAACTCACGCTGTCATCCTAAATATGTCTCCTGCAGTATCGATCTCTGAATCTCTGTCACCTGTGAGCTGATTGGGACGAATTGGCAAGGGCACAGCGAACCAGTGTCCCGCGCGGCGGGCACTACAGTCCTTGGCGTGGGAGATCATCCGTTCGACATCGAACGTATTGGCGACAACAACCTGGTGACGACCGAGCCGGAGCCGTGGTCGGTCACCGCACAGAATCTGCCAGAGCATGCGCGTAATCCGATCCATACCGACGCCGGCGCTCAGGCGGCCGGGTTTCGCCGAGCGCTCGTTGCAGGGGTCACCACCTACGCCTATCTCACCCACCCGATCATGGCCGCGTGGGGGCTCGATTGGCTTCGAGGAGGCGGCGGCGAGGTGCGATTCCGTCGGCCCGTGTTCGATCAGGACACGTTGCGGTGCTCACCCGCGGCGCACGGCGACGACGCCGTCATTGTTCAGGCGCTCACCGACGAGCCCGACGAGCCCTGCGCTGTGTTGACTGCCGTTCGCAACGGCGGCGCGCCCGCGGCGATGCGGCCAGGCGAACAACTGACCAGCCGACGATTGCACCTCACGGGCGAATGGGGCTCCGACTATGGAACCCGTGCGGGCGACGACTTGGCGCTGTACCACGACCTTGGCCTGGTGCATCCCGCGGTCTGGCCCGCGCTCGCGAATCACATCGTGCATACGCAGGTCGCACG
>JAYUWK010000022.1:0-7857 GCA_043753895.1 Actinomycetota bacterium | reverse complement strand
TCTCGAGCTCCTCGTCATCGACCAGAGTTCGGACGATACCACGCTGGACAGCTTGAGTGATCTCCTCGATGATGATCTCGTCCGGTACGTGCGATCGCCGTCGGCAGGCCTCAGCAGATCCCGGAACCTCGCTCTGGCATTGGCGCGTTCGGAGCTCGTCGTCATGACTGATGACGACTGCGTGGTAGCTCCCAACTTCGTGCGCGTGTTGGTCGAGCATTTGCGCGCCCGACCAGACTCGACGCTCGTCTTCGCCGATGTCCTCGAGCCACATCGGTCCGATGGCATGTGGACACCGATCAACCGGGCCGACGCCGATTACTCGGTCAGTGGCCTGGGACAATGGAAGAGCAACGACGGCGTCAACATCGGGATCGGAGCCGCCATGGCGCTGCGTCGTTCGGAGATCGTCGCGCTGGGCGGCTTCGACGAGCTGCTCGGCGCAGGAGCCAGATTCCGAAGCGCCGAGGACACGGACATGTCACTCCGGGTTCTGCTGGCCGGTGGTCGCATCGATCGAATCACCAGTACATGGGTGTATCACCACGGCGCCCGCAACGCCGTTGATTCGCGCAGCGTCATCCGTGGTGCGATGCTCGGTGCCGGAGCAACCTGTGGGAAGCTGATCAAGCTAGGCGACCGCGCGGCTATCGCCTATCTGTGGAGCGTCTTCTGCTCGACGGTGATCGTCGCAGGGTGGCGTGAGGTGCGCCGAGGCCGCAGACCACCGGTGCTTGGGCGGGCGAGTCAGCTGCTGTCCGGGTGCATCGCCGGGTTTCGCCATCCGACCGACCGAGAGCATCGGCTGTTCACATTGCCCCAGCGCAACGGCAGCACACCGCATGCCGAGTGGCAGCGCACATTGCGCAGGTTGCCTGCGTCACCGCCGTCGTCCACCCTCGATGGTCGCTCGCAGGTCAACCGCGTCATCGAGTTCTGGCGTGCCAAGTGTTGTCTGCGTGCACGGCGCTGCGCCGGAGTTGACGCTGCAGTGGTCCACGTGTCGTCAGCCAGCGCCGTTGTTGTCGCAAGGTTCCAGCCGTGAGCAGCGCAGGGCGTCCGGAGGACTCCCGAGTTCAGAGCTGGCAGGAGAACGTCGCTCCGAGCGGTCGTTGGCCGCGGCTCCAGCTAGCTCAGATTTGGCGCCATCGTGAATTGGCCTGGTACTTCGCAGTTCGCGATGTGCGGGTGCGCTACAAGCAGGCGTACATCGGCGTCGCATGGGCCGGTCTGCAACCGATCGCTGGTGCCTTTGCCTTCACACTCGTGTTTCACCGGCTTGCCAAGATCGATGTGGGGGAGCGGTCCTACTTTGCCTTTGCGCTCGTCGGCTTCGCAGTCTGGAACTACTTCTCGACGACCGTGAGCAGCGGTTCGAACAGTCTGCTCTACAACGCCAGCTTGCTCACCAAGGTCGCGTTTCCTCGCGTGCTCATTCCGGTGGCGGCTCTGTTGCCCGGGCTCATCGATCTCGCCCTCGGATCGGCGCTGGCAATCGGTGCGGCGGCGGTCGCCGGGGACCCGCTCTCGCTTCGGGCCTCCCTCATCACCGTGCCGTTGGGCATGGTGATGCTTGTGATGGTGACGACGGGCTTGGTGCTTTTCTTCAGTGCCTCGATCGTTCGGTATCGCGATGTCGCGGTGGTGCTTGGGTTCGGGTTGCAGGTCGTGCTGTTCGCCAGTCCGGTTGCCTATCCGCCGAGTCTCGTTCCGTCGAGTTGGAGGACTCTGCTGTACGCGAATCCGCTGGCCGGCTCGTTGGGGTTGCTGCGCCAGGGTTTCATCGGCACCCCATCGCCCAGCGTGGCTCGTGTCGGCCTGTCAGCGCTCGTCGCCGTGATTGTGCTCCTCGGCGGGCTCCTTCACTTTCGCCGACGCGAGCTCGAGTTCGCGGACATCATCTGATGAGCGACTCCGTGATCGAGGTCGACAACGTCGGTAAGCGTTACCGCCTCGGCGAGCACAGCGGGAGCGGATCAGACCTCCGCGAGACGATGGCGCGCGTGGCCCGGCGGCTGAAACGGCGCACGCCGAAGGTGCGCGATGAGCTGTGGTCGCTGCGAGACGTCAGCTTCACCGTCGAGCGGGGGGAGGCGCTCGGAATCATCGGCCGCAACGGCGCCGGGAAGAGCACGCTGCTGAAGGTCGTCAGCAACATCACGACTCCGACCACCGGTCAATGCCGGACGCTCGGTCGCGTTGGTTCACTCCTCGAGGTCGGCACAGGATTCCATCCCGAGCTGACCGGACGCGAAAACATGTACCTCAACGGGGCGATCCTCGGCATGAGCCGACGTGAGGTCACGAATCGGACGGAGGAGATCGTCGAGTTCGCCGGACTCGCACCCTTCATGGACACGCCCGTCAAGCGGTACTCGTCGGGAATGTACCTGCGACTCGGGTTCTCCGTCGCTGCGCACATGCAGGCGGACATCCTCGTCGTGGACGAGGTGTTGGCCGTCGGGGACGCCGAATTCCAGCGGAAGTGCCTCGGCAAGATGAGTGAGGTCGAGCACACCGGCCGCACGGTCCTGTTCGTGAGCCACAACATGGATGCAATGCGTCGGCTGTGCCCGCGCGCCATCTGGCTCGAGAATGGCACCGTTCGAGACGACGGACCGACGGACGCGGTTGTCGGCAGATATCTCGCCTCGAGCAGTGCAGCACCGTCGAACGTCTCGTTCGATACCGACCACGCCCTGCGCGCGCAGATCATCGGAGTGTCGATGGCAGATGCGGTCTCCTTGACCTTCGCCAGCGATGCGACGATGTCGATCGCGATCGACGTTCGGGTCGACGAGTCGATCGCCGGTCTCGATGTCGGCTTCATGCTGCGGAACAGCGTTGGGGCAGTGCTCCTCGAGGAATACATGAGTGATGCTCCCTGCCCATCTGTCGCATCACCCGGCCTTCATCGCGCGACTGCGACGCTCCCGCCGCTGCTTCCGCCCGGCGAGTACACCATCGACGTCATGCTCGGAACCCACTACGAGATGCTTGACTCCCGCGACAGCGTTCTGTCATTCACGGTCGACGGCGACGATCTCGGACGGACGCAACGAATGTTCAAGGTCGGTCTGCAGTGGGCGATGGTCCCTGTGCACGATCTCGGTGCCGCAGATGTGTGAGGCCGACATCGGTGGATCTCCGAGGGTGACGGTCGTCATGATCTTCTTGAACGGTGAGGCCTTCATCGACGAGGCCATCCGCAGCGTCGTCGAACAGGAGGGCCTCGATGATTGGGAGCTCGTGCTGGTCGACGACGGTTCGACGGACGACAGCCCCGCGATCGCGCTGCGCTGGGTCGACGCCGATCGACGAATTCGCTGCATCACGCACCCCAACCGCGAGAACCACGGAATGAGTGCCTCACGCAACCTGGGATTGGCTGCGGCACGCGGCCAGTTCATCGCCTTTCTCGACTGCGACGACGTGTGGCTGCCTGCGTTGTTGAGCCAGCGGTTGCACGTGTTCGAGTCGTTCAGTGAGGTCGATGTCGTCATCGGCGCGACGTGGTGGTGGCCGGGCTGGACGGGATCGGATGACGATCGCCGAATCGATGACGTGATGCCGCTTCCGGCAGTCGCGCTCCGACATGTGGTCGCTCCGCCGGCGCTGTTCCACGGGATCCACGGCGACCTCAAGCATCGCCGTTCACCGGCCGTGTGCAGCATCATGTTGCGCGCCGACGTGCTGAGACGACTCGGCGGCTTCGAGAACCGATTCCGCGGCATGTACGAGGATCAGGTGTTGTACGCCAAGATTGGCATGGAAGCGACAGCTTTCGTCGATCCGCGTCCGCTGGCGTTGTATCGGCAGCACTCGGGTTCGGCCTGCAGTGTTGCGCAAGCCACAGGACAGTGGCGACCGTTCGGCCCGAGTGAAGCAGAGCGAACGTTCCTGCAGTGGTTGGAGATGTACATCGAGGCGATCACGGGCCCGACTTCGGCAGAGCGTGGCCTCGTCCAGCGATCCATAGCGCACGAGCGGATGCTCGCGGCGGAGGTGCGTCCCAACCGAACATCGACCCCTCGTCGAGCAATGCGCAAGGCCTTGCGTTCGTTGTCCTCCGCATCCTCCGCGTCTCGTGGAGTTGTCCGACGACTGGCGTCGCGAACGGACCGAGTGGAGGTCGTGGACATCTGGAACCGCCAGTTCTTCGCCGCCCGTTCGATCGGGCTGACCGGGCGTTTGGGGCTGGTGACGGACGGGCCGTGGAGGAACTCGTCAGTGGTGTCGCTCCGGAAGTCCATCGGTTCCGGTCGGAGCATCAGGGCCGTTTCGATCCATCGTGTTCCTACAGCCAGATGCGATCACCTCGTCATTCCGTTCTCGATCGCGAGCCGCATGGGCCTGGACGTGATCCTGAACACGGCCGCGCCGATCCTCGATCGAGGGGGAGCGCTGGTGGCACTCGTTCCTGGACCGGCACTCCGCCGTGCGCAATGGGGGCATTCGACGGCGGCTCTGCAACAGGCCGTCATGCAGCGCTTTCCCGGGGCCAGCGTGACGCTGGAGCGCTTCGGCAACAGCACCACTGTCCACGCGATCGGGTCCAAGCGCGACCGCTCGACCCGAGAGGCTGCGGTGCGGGACGCTGTGTCCGTCGATGACCATCGCGGCGGTGTTGCTGCTGCGTACGGCGTCACGGTGCGCCTGAAGCCGATTCGCTCATCGAACGTCGAGGACGCCGGCCGAGACCCTGAGAGAGGCGACACATGATTGCTGACCTTCGCACACGGATTCGTCCCCTCCTCCCGATCCGGCTGGTGAATGTCGTTCGGCGCATTCGCGCCGGCTCGTCGACCCCACCTGTGGGCACGGTCCGATTCGGTGATCTCCGGCGCACGACACCGATCGGCCACTACTTCGGCTACGACCGGGGAGGTCCGATCGATCGCTATTACATCGAGGTGTTCCTGGGCCACCACCGAGCGGATATCCGTGGTCGCGTGCTCGAAGTGGGCGATGACGCATACACGCGCGCGTATGGCGGTGGCAGGGTGCGCCGTGCGGACGTGTTGCACGTCGACCCCGCGGCCGGCACGACGTTCGTCGGCGACCTCAGCGATGGCTCATTTCTTCCGGACGACACGTTCGACTGCGTGATCCTCACCCAGACCCTGCACCTGATCTACGACTTCTCGGCAGCGCTGAGGACCGTGAGGCGAATCTTGCGATCCGGGGGAGTGCTGTTGATGACCGTACCGGGTATTACGAGTGTGGACGTCGGAGAGTGGGGCGGATCGTGGCACTACTCCTTCACGTCGCAATCAATGCGGGCGATGTGTGCCGAGGCGTTCGGCGGTGACGACGTCATGTTCGAGGACTTCGGCAACGTCTTGGCCGCCATCGCCTTCTTGCACGGCCTCGGCGTCGGTGAAGTCGACATCGCCGAGCTGGAGCAATTCGACCCCGCCTACGGCATGATCCACGCGGTCCGGGTGGTCAAGAGAATCTGACGATCAGCCGGATCTGAAACCGAGGAGCGCGGCCGCCGACTGCGCCGGCGCCAGTCGAAACGCCGCAGCCGCGTGCGCGACGCTTCGACGAATCTCGCGTTGTCGGGCGCCGGTGACCGCCGAGGTGAGTGCCTGTCGCGACAGCCGCTGTCGCTGCTCGCGTCGGGTCCTCCGTGCTCGTTCGACGAGCCGATGGTCACCTCGCTCTGAGGCGAGGCGTGCATGGTGTGACATCAGCCGATCGATCTCTGCGGCCATCGCCGTGTGGTCGGTACTCATGCTTTCGGGATGCATTCGCCACGAGGCGAGCTCGTCGGGCTGACGGCTGATGGCATACCCGGCCATTGTGATGCGCAGCCACATGTCCCAATCTGCAACCCCGCTGTACTGCGGGTCGAAGTCCCCGACGGATTCGAAGACCGAGCGGCGGGCGAGAACGCAGCTCATACCGACGTGGTTGCCGGACAGGACAGCTTCGTATCCTGACTCCGCGTCGATGTCGCGCCAATCGGAGCTGTGATGGTGGATCACTCCGGTCGGCTCGATGATGGCAAACGCGCAATCCACGACGTCGGCTCGACGCTCACGCGCCCGGAGCAGCTGGAGCTCCAGCTTGTGCGGCGACCACAGGTCGTCTGCGTCGCAGAACGCGATCCACGTTCCCGCTGTCTCAGCGATCCCACGATTGCGAGCCCGAGCAACGCCCTGATTTGGTGTGCGCACGATGGTGATCCGCTCGTCGATCGACCCAACCCAGCCCAGATCTTCGTTGGAACCGTCATCGACGACGACTGCTGTCCAATCGGGATACGTCTGAGCACAGATCGACTGCAGGGCCTCACGGAGGTAGGGCCCCGGCTCGTAGGCGGGGATGACCACATTCACCTCGGCCGCCTCGCGCCTCATGAGTCGGTGAGCCAACGTTCGAACTCCACGTCGCCGACGTCGTGCGGATGCAGTCTCGGAAGCAGGAGGCGATCGGGACGAAGTGAGTGGTAACGCGGGTTGGTGGTGTACGCGTGCACGAAACCGAGACTGCGCGCGATGTCGGCGATTGTCTCGTCGGTGTCACCGTACGGATAGGCCAAAGGACGAGATTGATGACCGAGCAGCCGGTCGAGGTCTGCCTTGCCCTCGCGTATCTCCTCGACGGCGGCCGAAGGCTCGATTGCCGTCAGCCTAGGGTGAGTGGCCGTGTGGGCGCCGATCGAGATCAACGGGTGCGCGGCGAGCATGGCGAGTTCGTCATGCGACAACGGACGCGTGGTGGGGACCGGCACGACGGTGCCGGCGAGCTCGGCGATCGCGCCCAGCATCAGCTTGATCCTGGCGGTCGGCAATGTCGCAAGCGCACTGTGGAGAGCTGCGTGCAGATTGTCGCGGTCACAGCGCTCGTTCTCGTCGAACGTCTCCCCCTCGAGCAACCCGCATCTGATCGACGCGCGCGTCAGCGCCGCGCAGGTGGCACCCGTGCTGTACGTCAGTCCCGCGAGGTCGTCCCACCAGAAGCTTCCGTCACCGATGCATCCAGAGATGACGAAGACAGTCGCAGGCGCGTCGAAACGCTCGAGGATCGGCAGGGCAGCGAACAAGTTGTCGGCGTAGCCGTCGTCGAAGGTGATCGCATATCTCGGCGACGATCCGCTGAGCCGACTGACCATCCCGAGCGCACCGATCACGTCCGCGGTCACGATCGAACCGGTGCGCAGCAGCACACCTATCTGACGCTCGAAGTGCGTTGCAGAGACACTGAGGTTCCACGGATCGACATCGACTGACGAGATGGAGTGATATGCAAGCACGCCGACCGGTCCTCGGCGACGAACAGTTCGGCGGACGAACGCCACTGCGCCACGAGCGGCGGGACTGTGCCGAACGTCCCTCATAGGTCTTCTCGCTTCGAAATCAACTCGTTGAAACCTCATCGACTGTCTGGACCCGGCAGCATCTGCGATCATATCGAGATCGAAGCGGATCATCTGGTTCACCCACAGCAACCCGGGTTGGCGGAAGGGACGGCGCTCCCGACCGTCTCGGTTGTCGTGCCGACGTACAATCGTGCATCGACGATCCGGGCAATGATCACGGCGGTCCTGGACGGTGGTGGGGTCGAGGAGATCATCGTCGTTGATGACGGCTCGACGGACGGGACGTGGGCGATTCTCGAGGACCTGAGCTCCGCAGCGCCTGTGCACCCCATCAGGCTCCACAACGGAGGCGCAGCGCGTGCGCGTCAGGCCGGGGTCGAGGCCGCGCGTGGCGAGGTGGTGGTGTTGCTCGACGACGACGTCGTCGCGTCTGCCGGGTTGGCGCAGGGACATGCCGCGCATCATGTGGGTAGCAGCCGGCTGGTCGTCGTGGGTTTCATGCCGACCACCGTGTCGACCCCTCCGGC
>JAYUWK010000021.1:0-2559 GCA_043753895.1 Actinomycetota bacterium | reverse complement strand
ATCGGCCCGATCAGCGCAGCGGACGGCACCCGCAATCGGGTCGCGATCAAGGCGCCCAACGCTGCGACGGCGACGGTGAACAGAAAGCCGGACAGGGTCGTCACGGCCTCGATCTCTTTCGGCCCGATGCTTTCGTAGCTGCCTCCGCGGGCCAGGACGAACCTGACAAGCAACGGCGCGGAGACGACGACCAGAACGAGCCGCACGTACTGCAGTACGGCGACCATGCGAGTGTCGGCCCCGAGTTCGTCGCCGGCGGCGACAATGCCGGCTGAGCCGCCTGCGATCATTCCGAGCGTCGCGGTCGGCAGGTCGAGGCTGCTGCGCCGTTCAAGCCACAGACCGGCCAGGACACTGAGGACAAGCGTGAGGAACGTGACCAGGATCAGCGGAACGATGCTCCAACCGTTCGAGGTCAGTGATGACAGACTGAAGTACGTGCCCAACAACACCCCGGCGATCGCTTGAGCCGAGAGGTACGCGAGCCGCGGCATCTGCAATCCGGTTCTCGACGCCAGTCCGCTCAGCGCCACGACAAGCCCTGCGAACAGTCCGGTCAACAGATGAGGCGCGGGCAGTCCTGCGGACTCCACCACGGAACCGCCTACAACAGTGACTGCAGCGATGGCGAGCCACACGACCCAGCCCGCAAGTCCGAGACGGGTACGCGCTGGCGTGTCCTCAACGACGGAAATCGGTTGTGACATGACGCCTGCAATTCTCCCACCTCAGCCCGCCGACCAACAACTGGCCGCAACCCCGGTGAAACGTCCTCTCTGTGCGCGCCGGTGGCAGTGACGCCTGAGGCGACGAACCCCACCCGATGTGCCGCAAGTCTTCTGCCTGGTCACGGAGGACGCCGTCGGCAACCAACTCTCGATCGTCGTTCATCATGGCCGCAGCGGTGCCCCCACCGGTTCGTGGCACCGATCTTCGGCACACTCGTCTTCGTGTGGCTTCGCGCTGGCGGTGCTGAGGGCGAATGTCAGAAAGGGCCGACGCCGACCGTCCCCGCGACCCCATGTCGATCAGCCTTGATCGAGATCGGGGCGAGCCCGGCGCGGCATGAAGATTTCGTAGGTGGTGTGCGGGGCGGCGAGGAGGGTGAGGTGGCCGCCTTCGGCGTCGATGAGTGTTCGGGCGAGCGGCAGTCCGAGCGCGTTGTCGGTGTCAGTCGCGACGGTGGGGGTGGGGCCTTGGTCGCTGACGCGGATGCGGACGCCGCTGTGGAGGTCTTCGACGTCGATGGTGACGTCGCCGAGTCCGTGGACGAGGGCGTTGTCGAGGAGCACGTTGACGGCCTGTCCGACGGCGCCGTTGCTGCAGAGCAGGGTGGTGTCGCCGAGGGTGTCAACCGACACGGCGCGGTCGGCGTGACGAAATGCCGGTTCGAAGAGTCGGGTGTGTTGGTGGACGAGTCGACCGAGATCGACTGGCTCGGAGTCGGCATCGTTTCGATGCCGCCGGGAGATGGTGAGGAGTTCGGTGATGCTGTCGAGGAGTCGGTCGGCGTGTCCGATCGCCGCGTGTGCTTCCCGGCGCGCGGTGTCGAGGTCGTTTGTGTTGGCGATTTCGTCGAGGCGGATGGTGAGCGCGGTGAGCGGGGTTCTGAGCTGGTGTGAGGCGTCGAGCGTGAACCGTCGTTCGGCTGCGACAAGTTGGGTGATTCGGGCAGCTGCAGTGTTGAGTGCCGAGGCGATCCCGTCGAGTTCGGCGATCCCAGAGTCGTTCGTAGCGCGGGCTGAGAAGTCGCCGACGGCGAGCCGGTGGGCTGCGTCGGCGACGCCGATGAAGGGTCGGCTGGTGCGTCGAGCAAGAACGGTGGCGACCACGAGCGCCACGATCACTCCGCCACCGGCGAGCGCCGCAACGAGGAACCATGCGCGATTCGTGCGACCGGCCAGGCTGGTTTCGGTGATCCCGACCCGTACCTGTGCGCCAAGCTCGGAGGTGATCCTCCGAGACCAGACGAGGCTGCCGTGGTGCGCGTCGCCGATTGTGATGGCCGCCTGGTTCGGCGGAGTGATTTCCACGACCTGGTCGCGCGACTCGTAGCCGGTGACCGTCGCTGGGGTGATGGTTTCGCCGTTGCGAAGATCCGCATCGATCGACACTGCGATGGTTGTGGCTCGTTCGTCAGCGCTTCGGACGACCTCACTGCGGATCAGGTGGGTGACCGCGAAACCGAATGGGACACCGAGTGTGACGATCGCGGAGATTGCGATGAGGAGGGTCGCGATGAGAAAGCGGCGGTACACGGCTCAGCTGTTTTCGAGGCGTAGTCCGACACCGCGGATGGTGGTGATCCATGACGGGTCACCACCGGCGTCTTTGAGTTTGGCTCGGATCCACGTGACGTGGACGTCGAGGGTTTTGGTTGGGCCGTCCCAGTGCTCGTCCCAGACTTTGCTCATCAACGTTTCACGGGTGACGACTTCGCCGGCATGGCGGGCGAGAGCTGACAGGAGATCGAACTCTTTGGGTCTGAGCACCAACTCGACGTCACCGATGAACGCCCGCCTGGCCGCGATCTCGATCCGCAAACGCCCAACCGTGACC
>JAYUWK010000020.1:0-2562 GCA_043753895.1 Actinomycetota bacterium | reverse complement strand
ACCGCGCCACAGCAAACACAGAGCCGTCACTGGGCGGCCAAGCGTGCTGCGAGTTCATCGACGGCCCAACGCTCGCGCACGGCGCGAAGCGTGATGTCGACGGGCGACTGATCCGAGCTCTCGCCTTCCGGGCGATTCCGGTCGAGGTCACCGGGAAACGGGTATCCCTCGGCACTTGCCGCGAGTACACGTCGCACAGCGTCTGGGCTCATGTCAGCGTCCAACAGCACTGGATAGAGCGCGAGCACCACCGCTGTTCGATCGACGCTTTCCATCGCACGTCCGAGCGCCGAGGAGATCTGCAAGAGGTTCGCGATTCGCCGCACGTTGGTGGTTCGATTCGTGCCGGCGCCATGGAACAGTGCCGGATTGAAGAAGACCGCGTCGCCAGCGGACAACTCGAGTTGCACGTGATGATCGGCGAAGTACTGCTTGAACTCCGGTCGCCGCCACGCGACGTATCCAGGGGCGTATTTCTGCGAGTGCGGCAGGTACATCGTGGGGCCGGTCTCCACGGGCATGTCGCAGTGAGCGACGGCGCCTTGCAGAGTGAGCATCGGCGACATCAGATGCACGTGCGCCGGGTACGCCGCGGCTCGGTCGTCAGGCATGAAACCCAGGTGATAGTCACGGTGTGGTTGCTGCTGGAGACCACCGGGGTTGACGACGTTGACCTGCGACGTGACCTGGTATCCGGGGCCGAGCCAGGCATGGCAGACCAGGTCGAGGATTTCGTTGTCGTAGTAGCGAACGAACAGTTCTGGATCTCGCATCGCGACCTTCTCCAATGCATTCCACACACGGTCGTTGTCACCGGGGCGGGCGAAGTGGTCGCCACCACCCACGCCACGCTGTTGCTCGTCGACGATGATCGTGCGAAACACATCCGAGACGGCTTCGACCGCATCGTGGTCGAACGCGTTGCGGAACACCACGATCCCCGGGCCGGTGTGCAGCGCGTCAGCGAGTCCGGCCATTGCCGATCGGCGCCCTTCAGGCGATGCGATCTGGTCCCGCAGCGACGCGCTGTCGTAGACGATGGTGTTCTGTTGGATGGCGCTCGCGCACGGGTAATCGTCGAGCAGCGTCGGCTGTGTGCACAGCGCGATCAGGTCCTCGAGGTCGCACTCCGCAGCATCGAACCAGTGGTTGGGCACCCCCGAAATCTAGCCGTCATGAACGCGAGGATTCTGCAGTGAGCATCACCATCATCAACGGAGGCACACAGGGACTCGGCGAGGCAGTTGCCCGCCGGCTCGTCGAGCAAGGAGCGACCGGGCTCGTGCTCGGCGGGCGATCCGTCGACCGTGGCCGAGCCCTTGCGTCGTCACTCAGCGAGCTCGGCACCCCCACGTTGTTCGTGCACTCGGACATCACCGACCTCGATGCTCCCCGGCACCTCGTCGACCAGTGCGTCGAGCGCTTCGGCGCCCCGAACGGGGTCGTGAACGTGGCGGCCGCGACCAGTCGGGCGACACTCTTCACAGACACCCCGGAGCACTTCGACCACCATTTCGCCGTCAACGTGAAGGCGCCCTACTTCCTCATCCAAACCGCAGCAACGGCGATGCTCCGTGCCGGCACACGCGGTTCGATCGTCAACGTCGGCTCCACCTCGGGGCACGGTGGGGCCACGAAGTTGACGTCGTATTCGATGTCGAAGGGCGCACTGACGATCATGACGAAGAACCTCGCCTTCGGTTTGATGCAGCATGGCATCCGGGTCAATCAGGTCAACCCGGGTTGGATGGACACCGAGTCGGAACACCGCGTGCAGGTGGAGTCCGATGGTGCGCCGGAGAACTGGCTGGAGATCGCCGAGCGCGGCAGCCCGCTCGGTCGAATCGTCAAGCCGTGGGAAGTCGCCAACGTCATTGCGTTCTGCCTCTCGGACGAGTCGGGGATGATGACGGGCAACTGCATCGACATCGACCGCTCGGTGCTCGGCGCCGGTGACGTGACGGTGCCCACGGCTGCAGACTCGATCTGGACCGAGCGATCAGATGAGTAGGTAGCCGACGCGCCCATTCTTGGGTTCCACCACCGGACGCAAGCCCCGCATCAGCGTTGGGTCGGTTCATGCAGTTCGCCGGCCAATGTGTGGGTCGCACGTTCGAGGATTACACGGCGTTGTGGGAGTGGTCGATCGATGAGCCGGCCGACTCTGGGCCACGATCTGGGATTTCTTCGAACCTCCGACCCCCTGCTCCCAAATCTGAAAAATGGCCTCTGACCTGGTGTTTTGTGGTCCGTGGAAGTGCCAAAATATGTTGTCTGATCCGTCTGGCCTGGGGTGATACGGACGTGGCAACATCATGAAAACTGGAGCGGACGAGGCACTGCTTTTCGGAAGAATACATTTCGGATACATCTGAGGGTGCGGCGCGTCACGAGCCGAAATTGCTCGCCTGCGCTGGCGGATTTCGAAAACGACCCGCGTCCCGTTTCAAACGGGCAGGGGGCGCGAATGGGTACCGATCGAATACATCACCCCCTGGGTCACGCGTCTCCGTAGTGCGATGAACGCTGAGTAGTAGCGTGGTGCCCATGGACGCCCTGCTC
>JAYUWK010000019.1:0-23576 GCA_043753895.1 Actinomycetota bacterium | reverse complement strand
GGCTCGACATGGCCAACCCGTACACGCCATTGCGTGCGGCGAGCAGCAGCGACCCGCCGAGCGCTGCGCCCATCGAGCCTCCTCCCGCAATCACCGAGACAGCGCTGAACTGGGAGGCGCCGGTGAACACGAGCAGCGACATCGCACAGGCCTGGGCGGTGGATGCTCCAGCCGATACCGCCGCCACGCCGAACGAGATCGCGAAGATGCCCACCGAAAACCCCAGCGTGATCGAGGCAGCAACAACTGGGCGCAAACGCGGATCGCGCGCCGTCGTCACGACTCCGGCCACGTTGGGTGTCCCGTCTTCATTCCGTCGGTGCAGCGGATCCGAGCCACAGCACCGACAGCGCCGGAAGATCCACGAGTAGCGAGGTGGACTGCCCCTGGCACGACACGTCGTCGGTCGCGGCAAGCACCATCGCCTCGTCACGATAGCCACTGCCCCCGAAGCGTGATTCGTCGGTATCGATGAGCACGCGCCAGTCGCCGGCAAACGGCACACCCACGCGATACCCCGGCTGTGGCGTGGGGGTGAGGTTCGCGATGCAGACCACATTGGTGGTACCGCCGAGGCCCCCCGGCACGTCGCGACGAATGAACGCATACGTCGAATGAGCCGAATCGTTGGCATCGAGCCACTGAAAACTGGATGGAACGTTGTCGCCCGCCCACACCGCAGGCCAATCTGCTGCCGTCTGGTTCAGGGCGCCGACGAGGTCGCGTACGCCCCGGTGTGAGGCGTGATCGTAGAGGTGCCACGGCAGCCCGATCGACTCGTTCCACTCGGCCCACGGGGCGATCTCGGCACCCATGAACACCAACGGTGCGCCCGGCAACGCCCACATCCATGCGTACAGGGCGCGCAGGTTGGCAAAGCGTTGCCAGTCGTCGCCGGGCATCTTTCCGAGCAGGCTCGCCTTGCCGTGCACGACCTCGTCATGGCTCAGCGGTAGCACGTAGCGCTCGCCGAACGTGTAGAGCAAGCCGAACGTGAGATCGCTGTGATGCCACTGCCGGTGAATGGGACCGCGTTGGAAATAGCTGAGCGTGTCGTGCATCCAACCCATGTTCCACTTATGGGTGAAACCAAGCCCACCCGCGTGTACGGGTTGGGTCACCTTGGGGAATGCGGTGGACTCTTCGGCGATCATCAGCGCGCCGGGCGCCTCGGCGCCGATAATCGTGTTGACCTCCTGCAGCAACGCGATGGCAGCGAGGTTTTCGCGCCCACCGAACTTGTTGGGCACCCACTGCCCTGGCTTGCGGCTGTAATCGAGATACAGCATCGACGCCACGGCATCGACGCGGAGCCCATCGACATGGAACTCCTGAAGCCAGTACAACGCGTTCGCAGTGAGGAAGTTGCGTACCTCGTTGCGCTCGTAGTTGAACACCAGAGTGCCCCAGTCCATCTGCTCGCCCTGACGCGGGTCGGCGTGCTCGTACAACGAGCTGCCGTCGAAGCTCGCGAGGCTCCATTCGTCGCGAGGGAAGTGCGCGGGAACCCAATCGACGATGACACCGATGCCACGCGAGTGCATGATCTCGACGAACTCGCGGAAGTCGTCGGGGGTGCCATACCTGGCCGTCGGCGCGTAGTAACCGCTGACCTGATACCCCCACGAGCCACCAAAGGGATGCTCGGCCACAGGGAGTAGTTCCACATGGGTGAAGCCCAACCCAACGACGTGGTCGGCCAACTGGTGCGCCAACTCGACATACCCGTACACCCCGGATCGCCATGACCCGAGGTGCACCTCGTAAATCCGCAACGCCGACGCGGGCCCGTTGCGACGCGCGGCCATCCATGCGTGATCGTGCCATTCATACTCGGTAGGCGCGGCCACGATGCTGGCGTTGTCGGGCGGGCACTCGGTCTGGCGGGCCATGGGGTCGGCTTTCAAGATGGTGCCGCCGACCTGGCTCACGACCGCGAACTTGTAGCGATGACCGGCACTGGCGGACGGCACCACGGCGACCCAGATGCCGCTCGACTCAACGGGCCGCATCGGCGCACCTTCACCCCAGGCGTTCCAGTCACCCGAGACGTAGACCTCGCGCGCATTCGGCGCCCATATGGTGAAGCGCACACCCGCACCGTCGGCGAGCACATGCGCCCCGAGCAGTTCCCACAATCGACGATGTCGGCCTTCGTTGAAGAGATGCAGATCGAGCGCTCCCGGCCACGCATTCGCATCGGGGAGATCGCCACTGGTGGTCACGAATTCCGAGCGTACGCCAGTGGCCCAGCTACGGTCAGTGTCCGTGCGTATCTTGATGTTGTCATGGGAATATCCACCACTCGTCGTGGGAGGTATCGCCGCCCATGTCGACGGCTTGGCGCGGGCAATGGTACGCAGCGGGCACGAGGTCGTGGTGCTGAGCCTGCACACGCCCAACGCCGACGACGACACCGTTGTCGATGGTGTCCGCATCTTGCGCGCGCGCACCGATCTACCGTGGATCCCCGACGACAATCTGGTCGCGCGCATGGCGTCGGCCAATCACCAGATCACTCAACTCGCCGGCAAGCTCGGGCGCTGGCAGCCCGACGTGGTCCACGCCCACGACTGGCTGGTGGCCTGGGCCGGCGACACCATCGCCCAGCTGTGGAATGCGCCGCTCGTGGCCACCATCCACGCAACCGAACGAGGTCGCCACGGCGGCCACGTACCTCCTGGAACGCCGGCCGCGATCAACTCCATCGAGTGGTGGCTCACGTATCAGGCGACGCGGGTGATCTGTTGCTCGAAGTTCATGATCCGAGAGGTCGTCGACGGGTTCGAACTACCCATCGACAAGGTGCACCTTGTGCCGAATGGTGTCGACCTCGCAGTGTGGGCGACTCCTCCGGGAGCCAAGCAGATGGTACGCGAACCCTTGGTGATCGCGTGGGGACGAGTGCAGTACGAGAAAGGCTTTCAAGTGCTGGCGCGCGCGGTCGGTTCGCTTCGCCAGCGCGTGCCCGGTATTCGCTTAGTGATCGCCGGTCGCGGTTCGTACCTACCCGAACTGCAATCACAGATCGACGTCGAGGGTTTGTCCGATGTGGTGCAGCTGGCTGGTTTCGTGCCAGACGACGATCTGCGTGACATGCTTCACCACGCGGGATGCGCGGTAATCCCATCGCTCTACGAACCGTTCGGCATCGTCGCCCTCGAAGCAATGGCTGCAGGCGCCCCAACAGTGGTGGCTCGCACCGGCGGACTTGCCGAAATCGTCGACGGAACTGGCGCTGGCCTGCTCTTCGAGCCCGGTAACCATCAGGAACTTGCCGATCGCATCGAGGAGATCTTCACCAAGCCGAAGTTGGCGGCGAGCCTCCAGACAACAGCGGCCACACTGCTCGCCGATCACTACACCTGGGACGCAATCGCTACCACGACCATCGGTGTGTATGTTTCGGCGTTTTCCTCAAACGCTGAGGCCACTACTCTCAAGGATCATGCGTAGCGTCCGTCAGTTCCGGGTTGATCCAGCTGTTCCCGAGGCGCTGTCGGGCCTGCACCGCCTTGCCAATAATTTGCACTGGTGTTGGGACCGGGAGCTGCAGCAATTGTTCTCCGGTCTGCATCCTGCCGCGTGGGAGGAATCGCATCATCAACCGCTCGCGATGTTGGCCCGGATCACTCCCGACGACTGGCTCGATCTCGCCACCGACCCGCTGGTCCTACAGGCCGTCGACGATGCAGTGATGCGCCTCGATGCGGCGCTCACCTCCCCGCGCTGGTTCCAGACAAAGGGCGAGTCACCGCTCGAGCTCGTCGCGTACTTCTCGCCCGAGTTCGGTATCAGCGAGTCCGTGCCGCAATACAGCGGCGGTCTGGGCGTGCTTGCCGGTGATCATCTCAAGGCGTCATCCGATCTCGGCATCCCGCTCGTGGCGATCGGCTTGCTCTACGGCGAGGGCTACTTCCGCCAGAGCCTCGACGCCGACGGATGGCAGCAGGAACGCTTCCCGCGGTTGGAGCCGAGCGGCATGGCGCTCACCCACACCGACCTACAGGTGACCATCGATCTTGCCGGCAAGCAGGTCACCGTCGATATATGGCGCGCCGATGTCGGGCGCATTGCGCTGTACCTGCTTGATGCACCAGGCGTCACCGACCGCCTCTACGGCGGCGACGTCGAGCACCGGTTGCGCCAAGAGATGGTGCTCGGCATTGCGGGAGTGCGTGCCCTGCGCGCGCTTGGACTTGCCCCACAGGTGTTCCA
This sequence comes from Actinomycetota bacterium, assembly GCA_043753895.1. GTDB lineage: Bacteria > Actinomycetota > Acidimicrobiia > Acidimicrobiales > Ilumatobacteraceae > WLMZ01. The sequence continues at coordinate 19,358 of JAYUWK010000019.1, read as the reverse complement.
CACCAACGAGGGTCATGCCGGTTTCTTGGCGCTCGAGCGCATTCGCGAATTGGTGGCCGGCGGACTCAGCTTCGACGAGGCCGTCGAGTCGTCTCGACCCGGCGCGGTATTCACCACCCACACACCGGTTCCCGCCGGCATCGACCGCTTTCCAGCCGACCTGATGGCCAAGTACTTCGGTTCCTTCGTCGCCGAACTCGGCATCACGCTCGCGCAGCTCATGGCCATCGGAACCCGCGACGACGAACCCGAAGAGACGCGCTTCAATATGGCGGTCATGGGGCTGAGGCTCGCCGCGCGGGCCAACGGCGTGGCGGCACTTCACGGCGTGGTGAGCCGTCAGATGTTCAACGGGGTGTGGCCCGGCGTGCCAACCGATGAGGTACCCATCGGCAGCATCACCAACGGAGTCCACGCGCACAGTTGGGTGTCGCCCGAGATCGATCAGCTGCTTCGACACGGAGTGCACGGCGTGTGGGACGGCGCCGACGACGAGTCGTGGGCGCGGGCATACAGCCTGTCCCACGACCAGGTGTGGAGGGCGCGCGCTGCCGGCCGTTCACGTCTGGTCGACTACGCACGCTCGCGTTTGGGCGACGACGTGCTCGACGAAAACGTGCTGACCATCGGGTTCGCCCGACGGTTCGCGACGTACAAGCGAGCCACCCTGTTGCTGTCGCAGCCCGGGCGTCTCCGGCGACTGCTGCTCGACGCCGACCGACCGGTGCAGTTCGTGTTCGCAGGCAAAGCACACCCAGCCGACTTCCCTGGCAAGATGATGATCCAGTCGATCGAATTGTTTGCACGCGAGTTCGACGTGCGCCATCGTTTCGTGTTCCTGTCCGACTACGACATCGCTGTGGCGCGAGTGATGTATCACGGCTGCGACGTGTGGCTGAACAACCCGCTTCGTCCGCACGAGGCCTGCGGTACCAGCGGTATGAAGGCTGCGCTCAATGGTGCGCTGAACTGCAGCGTCCGCGACGGGTGGTGGGACGAATGGAGCGACGGCGAGAACGGTTGGGACATCGTGTCGGTCGACGACGATCCCGATCCCGCACGACGCGACCAGCGCGAGGCAATGAACCTGTTCGGCCTGCTCGAGCATGAGATCGCTCCGCTGTTTTACGACACCAACGGCAATGGTGACGGTGTCCCGAAGGGCTGGGTCGACCGCATGTTGCACAACTGGGCGTCGCTCGGGCCGAAGGTGACCGCATCACGCATGGTCCGCGACTACGTCACCAACCTCTACGAACCCGCTGCGGTCGGTGCCGGCAAGATGAACCGCGATGAGTGCGAAGGAGCCCGCTCGTTGGCTGGGTGGAAACGACACATTCGCTCGGCGTGGTCACATGTGCGAATTGCTGAACTGGACACTGACACTGCTGCTGGACAAGAGGGCGAGACACGCCAGGTGCGCCTCCGTGTGGAACTCGGCGATATCTCGACCCAGGACGTGACCGTGCAGATATTGCACGGACCCATCGACAGCGCCGGCAACCTGCACCCGGGCGCCCATCATGTCGAGCTCACCCATACGGGCGACGGCATGTGGACTGGCGACTACGGCGTCGGGCGCTCGGGCGCCTACGGGCTGACTGCGCGTGTGTTGCCGTCGAACCCGTTGATGGCCAACCCATTCGAACTCGGCTGCATCACCTGGGCGGCTTGATCGCCGGCCGCTGGCATCCACACCCTTCAGAGATCGGGTCGGTATTCACGGCGATCCAGATCGAGAGGCGATAGAGCGCACGCGGCGCGCACGCGGGCAGATCACGTGGGGATCTGCCTGCGTTCCATCGCGTTGCTCGACGATGACATCGAACGTGTCAGCGCCATACCGGGTGACTCGTTGCTGGCCACCGGTGTAATCGGTGCGCTCGACGAAGCGGCGTACACGGTGTGCAACGCCAACGCGACGAACACGATGGAACCGCCGATGAGCGCGGGCACGCCGGGATATTCGTTCATGAAGATCCACACCCAGATTGGGCCCATGATGGGTTCGAGCATCGACAGCAACGCCACGTCGGTGGCGGGCGCACGGGCCGCGCCGACCGAGAAGATGGCCAAGCCGACACCCAGCTGCGCAAAGCCGAAGGTGAGCAGCAGGATCAGGTCGTGACGCGACACCTGCAGCGGGCTTGCGAAAGGCAGCGCGATGAGCGCACTGATGACCGCGGCGAGCAGCATCGCGGGTGCCATCGCAACCTCGGCATGGCGGCGGATCATCACGGTACCGAAGCCGAACGACAACGGGATGATGAACGAGATCGCTGCTCCCGCCGCCGTGCCGCCCGCGCCCGGCCCCGACACCATGTAGCCCACTCCGATCACCGTGACCGCGATGGCAATCCAGGTGTAGTTTCGGACGCGCTCTCCGATGAGGATCCACGCCAGAATCGCTGCCGCCAGCGGGCTGAGCGCAAAGATCACCAACACGATGGCCACGCTCGTGCGCGACAACGCGACGACCATCCCGATGGACGACGCCGAGAACGCCGCCGCCACAGCCCAACCGGGTTTGCCCATTCCCACGATGGCGCGCGCGGTGTTACCTCGTTCGCGCCAGACGATGAGGATCAGCAAGCTGGCGCACGCTGATACCGAACGCCAGAACACCGTGTTCCACGCATGCGGGTCATCGAGGCTTCGCACGAACAGACCACCCGTGCTGAAGATCAACGCGGAGACGATGAGAAGGAACGCGGAGTACGCCGAAAGACGTTCATGTTCGGGCGCATACGAGACCGCAATACCACCCTCGCTCGACACGGCTGTGACGCTCGAAGCGACGTCGTGACTCGGGTGTTCCATAGGAGGGCTAGTCTGCCAGCCGCGAGCCCGTATCGGGCGGAGCCTGTGTCCGCGAATACGGGCCTGAAGTGTTGTGTTCAGGAGATGTGACGTGAAGGTTCTGTTCTCCTCGACCCCCGGTCTCGGCCACGTGCAGCCGATGCTGGCTCTCGCTGACGCGCTCGCGGCGCGCGGACACGATGTGCGTTGGGCCACGGCCCCCGCTGCGGCCGCACTGCTGCGCACGCACGGATTCGAGACCTTCGAGTGCGGCCTCGATCTCGCTGAGCAGATGGCCGAGTACCAGCAGCGCTGGCCGGGTGCGAAGGCGTTCGCCGGCCCAGATCTCGCCGACCACATGTTTCCGCATATGTTCGGCGAGGTCGCGGCGGCGCACAAGATCGGCCCGTTGAACACTGCGGTTGAGCAATGGCAACCCGACACCATCGTGCACGAGACTGCTGATCTGGCTGCGCCGTTGGCGGCGCGCATGCGCGGCATCTGCCAGGTCACCCATTCGTTCGGTCTCGCCGTACCCCCGCATCGGCTCGCGCTTGCGGCTCGACAGGTGGAGTGGCTGTGGGACGCCGCCGGCGTGGCGATGCCCCCGATGGCAGGGGCCTTCAACAACCTCTACATCGATATCTTCCCACCGTCGCTGCAGGCCGCTGACGACCTTGCCCACGTAGGCCGCATCCAGCGTCAGCGTCCATCGTCGACAGTTCCATCGTCGAGCGTTCCGCTGCCCGATGAGGTCGCAGCTGCGCTGCACGCCGGCGAGCCAGTGATCTATCTCACCTTCGGCACGGTCTTCAATTCCAATGCCACATTCGGCAATGCTGTGCAGGCCCTCTCCATGCTCGACGCAACGGTCATCGTCACAGTGGGTCCCAATGGCAACAGAGCGGCATTCGGACCGCAGCCGGCGAATGTGCACATCTTCGACTTCATTCCGCAGGCCGCGGTGCTCGCGCGCTGCGAGCTCGTGGTGTCACACGCAGGCTCGGGCACGTTGCTCGGCGCTCTCGCTGCGGGGCTTCCTCAGCTATGTCTCCCTCAGGCTGCCGACCAGTTCGCGAACGCGAACGCGTGCGAAGCAGCCAACGCCGGCTTAGCGCTGTGGGGAGACGACGCAACGACCGACAGCATCGGCCTTTGTGCCAATCAACTGTTGGCAGATGCGCGGTTCCGCAGAGCGGCTGAAGGGGTGAGCGCGGAAATCGCCTCGATGCCCACTCCCGACGATGTGGCCTCGGTCATCGAGGCGCTCTGACAGACTCAGTGTCGCTGCTGCCAAATCGCAGTTGCCAAATCGCTGCTGCCAAATCGCTGCTGCCAAATCGCTGCTGCCCAATCAGCGGCTCGTCGGCGGCCCGGTCAGCGGCCCAATCAACGGCCGGTGAACTCGGCCTTGCCAGGACCATTGGCCAGAAAGCTCTGCACACCGATGCGGCTGTCATCGGACTCGAAGGCCTGGGCAAACAGTCGCTGTTCGAGTTGGAGACCATCGCCGAGCGACATCGACAGACCGTCATCGATGGCCTGTTTGGTGATGGCCTGCGCCACACTCGCGCCTCGGGCCACCTGCGCCGCGAGCACCAACGCACGCTCGTGTAGTTGATCGCCGGGAACCACCTCGTCGGCCAGACCGATACGCAGTGCTTCGTCGGCTTTCACCTGCCGGCCGGTGATACACATCTCCTTGGCGCGGCTCGCCCCAACGGTACGAGCGAGACGCTGAGTGCCGCCACCACCAGGGATGATGCCGAGCAGGATCTCGGGTTGGCCGAACACAGCCCGTTCGCTCACGATGCGATAATCGCACGCCAGCGCAAGCTCGCAGCCGCCGCCGAGCGCGTAGCCGCTGACTGCTGCGATGACGAATCGAGGAAGCGCAGCAATGGCATCGAGCGCACGATGGAACCCGGCTGTAATGGCCACGGCCTCGGCCGGTCCGCCGAACTGGCTGATATCGGCGCCAGCCGCAAAGATGCGCTCGCCCCCGGTGACGACCACAGCGCCCGGCGGATCGGCTGCCAGATCGTCGGCGACCTCGGCGAGTCGTGCGAGCAGTTGCTGCGACAGCGCGTTCACCTTCGGATTATTCAGAGTGATCACGGCCACGCCATCGGCGCCACGGTCGAGCAGCACCAGGTTGACGTGCCCTTGGTTCAAACGGTCCATGCCCCCACGCTACGCGCGGAAACTCCCGACCTCGCGAGTAGCGCCCCCGCGGCCCCTCATGGGCCTGTACGGCGGGACTTCACCGATCGGCGCATGCGGTCGTCGACTCGTCGGCGGGCGCGCAGCGGCGTTATGCGCCGATGCTGGCGAGCATCTCGTCGGCGGCACCCCAGGGATCGAGTTGACGATGCAACACATCGGCCTGCAGCGCTTCCCACCGATCACCACCGCACAACTCGCGCGCCTTTTGCTGCAGGCGTCGTGCCACGATCTCGCGCAACTCCTCTTGCAGGCGAAATTCGCGTCGTTGGGTGAGGATGCCGGTGGCCGTGATGAACTCGCGATGCTCGAGAACGGCGTCCCACACTTCGGGAACACCTTGGGCGGTGGTCCCGACCGTAGCGAGAATCGGCGGACGCCAGCTCTCGTGAGCGAGGTCGGAGAGCTCGAGCATCTGCTCGAGATCGCGTCTCGTCTCCTCCGTGCCCTTACGGTCGGATTTGTTGATCACGAAGATGTCGGCGATCTCCATGAGGCCGGCCTTGTTGGCCTGCACCGAATCACCCCAGCCCGGGTTCACGACCACCACGGTGGTGTCTGCCTTGCCGGCAATCTCGACTTCGACCTGACCCACGCCCACGGTTTCCACGAGCACCCACTTGCGCCCAACGGCATCAAGGAGGCGGATGGCCTCTGGCGTGGAGAGCGACAGCCCACCGAGGTGACCGCGCGTCGCCATCGAGCGGATGAACACGCCCGGGTCTGTGGCGTGGTCCTGCATCCGCACTCGGTCGCCCAGAATCGCGCCACCGGTGAAGGGCGACGATGGGTCGATGGCCAGCACGGCAACCTCGTGACCAAGTGAGCGCAGATGACCAATGGTCGCCGACGTGAGCGTGCTCTTGCCTGCACCCGGTGCCCCGGTGAGGCCAACGGTGTATGCGCGCCCTCCGAGGGGATACGACAGGCGGCCGATGACACGAGCTTCGTCCGCGCCACGCTCGATCAGCGACAGCAGCCGGGCCAACGCGGCGCGATCGCCGGCGCATGCTGTAGCGAAGAGTTCGTCGACGGGTTGGGTGCGGCGAGCCACGAAATCAGACCGCCACGACCTCGGTGACGCCGTCGACACGGTCACGCATGATCCGCTCGATACCGGCTTTCAACGTTTGTGTGCTGGCCGGGCACGTGCCGCACGCGCCGACGAGGGTGACCGACACGATGCCGGTTGTCTCGTCGACGTCTTTCAATTCGATGTCGCCGCCATCGGCCTGCAGCGCAGGGCGGATGATCTCGATGCATTCTTCGACTTGCGCGCGCATGTGTTGTGACCTCTGTCTGGACCACGGTCTATTGAAGCATGTGCTTCGCTAGATTCGTTGCCTGTGACAACAATTCGCGTCACAGCGCGCATTCCCGCTGTGACCCACGCCCTCCTCGCCCACCAGGGTGGTTGGGATGAAGGCCTGCTCGTAGCGGGCCCACTGCTGGTGATCGTGTGGATGCTGTGGCTGGCCAAACGACGCGCTGACCGCATCTACCACGATTCGACACCCGATCCGCCCGATCGGGCGGGTCATCAGGCAGGCGACGGCAACTGAGCGAATCAGCGACGGCGAATCAGCGACGGCGAATATCGGCGCCGAGGCGCGACAGGCGCCCCACGATGTCGTCGTAGCCACGATCGATATGACTCACGCCGGTGATCACGGTCTCCCCGTGGGCTGCCAACCCTGCGATCACCAAGGCTGCACCGGCTCGGATGTCGGGGGCCTTCACCGGCGCGCCCGACAGCTGCTTCACGCCGCGCACCACGGCGTGATGACCGTCGGTGCTGATATCGGCTCCGAGACGCAGCAACTCCTCGACATAGCGGAACCGACCGGGATACAGGTTCTCGGTCACGATGCCGACACCGGATGCAATCGAGAGCATGGTCACTATGAGCGGCTTGTAATCGGTGGCGATACCGGGGTAGGGCAGCGTTGCGAAGTCGATCGAACGCATCCGTGGTGGCGCCCACACGGCCAAGCCGTTGGTCTGCGGCGTGATCGTGAGGCCCATCTCGGCAAAGCGCCGCAGCGGCATCTCCATGTGCTCAGGGCGGGCATTGATCAGCGTGACCTCACCACCGGTGACGGCCGCCGCAGCGATGTAGGTGGCTGCTTGAATGCGGTCGGGCACGACCTCGTGCGTGACGGGGCGCAGGCTGTCGCGCTCGACGCCATGGATCATCAGCGTCGAGGACCCAATGCCCTCGATATCGGCGCCCATTGCGACCAGGAAATTGCACAGGTCGCTGATCTCGGGCTCGCGTGCTGCGTTGTCGATGATGGTGGTGCCCTTCGCGAACACCGCTGCCGTGAGGATGTTCTCCGTGGCGCCAACACTCGGGAACTCGAAGGTAATGGTCGCGCCGTGCAGGCGTTCGGCGTGCGCCACAACGTACCCCTGACGCATTTCGAACGTCGCGCCCATGGCCTCCAGACCTGCCACATGCATGTCGATGGGCCGGCTCCCGAAGTCATCGCCACCGGGCATGGATAGCGTGACGGTTCCGCAACGTGTGAGCAGTGGACCGAGCACGTTGATCGATGCCCGTATGCGTTCGACGAGTTCGTACGGAGCGACGGGGGTGATCGCGCCGTGATTGGTGAGGATCAACGAGCCTGCGTCGGCGGGATCTCGAGCCCAGGTGACGCCGATGGCGGCAAGAAGATCACCCATGATCGCGACGTCGGCAATATCGGGCACGTTCGTGAGGGTGGTTACCCCATCGGTGAGCAAGGTGGCCGCCATGAGCTTGAGCACGGAGTTCTTCGCCCCGGGAACGGTGACCTCACCGGACAACGGACCGGCGTGACGCACGACGATCTGCTCTGCTCCGGATTCCATGGCAATCAGTATGCTCCCGATGTGGTCGGGAGTCAGCGCGTTGTCCGAGAACTTCCTCCCACTGATGCCAACCGCACGCGCCTGCTCGCGCCTCGCGACGACTTCGTGCACGAGACCGCCACCGAACCAACGGACGGCCCAGTGGCTGACACACATCGGTTCACTCAGGATGCCGGTCCGTTCAGTAGCTACGAACGCACGGTCGAGGCCACGCCCGCTGCGCTACGTGAAACCACCCGATACCGGCTCACGATCCCCTGGTTCGGTTGGCTGTTCGCGTGGCCCGTGCGGCGCACCATCGCCCGCAAGGGTGCCATCCACAGCTACGGCGTGCAACCGTGGTGGGCCCCGCCGGATCGGCTCGATCCGCGACAGGCAATGCTGCTCGGCCTCCTCGCTGCCGCATCGATGAGCGCTGCGTTTGCGAACACACTGTTCACCCAGACCGCCAACTTCGCCGCGAAGGACTTCGACATCGGCAAGTTCGGTCAGGGCGTGGGCGGCGTGGTGGTGCGGATGGGCATCGTGTTCGCACTGCCGATCGCATTCATGGCGGATCGCGTCGGGCGGCGACGCATGATCGTGTTCGCCGCTTGGCTGGCTCCCACCGTCTCCGCGCTCGGGGCACTTTCGCCCAACTTCGCTGTGCTCGTGGCCACCCAGTCAGTGGGCCGCCCGATGGGCCTGGCGCTCGATCTGCTCGTGGCGGTCGCCGCGGCGGAGGAAATGCCGCGCAGCAGCCGAGCGTACGCAATCAGCGTGCTTGCGATGGCCAGCGGCTTGGGTGCCGGCGTCGCCGTCATGGGCCTACCGCTGGCCGACCTCGGACCATCCGGATGGCGGCTCGTCTACCTGCTCGGGCTCGTGTGGTTGATCGTTGCCTTCGACCTGCGCCGTCGCCTTCCCGAGACGCGTCGTTTCGAGCGGCCACATGTGACCGCGCCGCCACTGCAACTCGGCCGGTTCACGCAGATCGCGATGGTGTCGTTCTTCGCGAACCTGTTCGTGGCCCCTGCGTCGTTCTTTCAGAACCGTTACCTCGACGACGTGCGCGGCCTCAGCGCGGGTGCGATCAGCGTGTTCACCATCGCGACGGCCACGCCAGCAGCACTGGGCTTCGTGATCGGAGGCCGAATCGCCGACATGCGCGGACGGCGACGCCTGCTCGTGTTCGCGGTGCCGACCAGTACCGCATTCCTGATCTGGTCGTTCAGCGTCGCAGGCGTCGGGCTGTGGCTCGGCGCCTTCGGTGCCGGGCTCCTCGGGGGGGTCGCGTATCCGGCATTTGCGGTCTACCGCACCGAGATGTTCCCAACAGGAAATCGCGGACGTGCGGCCGGACTCATCACGGCCGCAGCACTGGTGGGTGGCTCCATTGGCATTCTCGCCAGCGGTCAGCTCCTCGACAGGGGCTGGTCATACGGTGCCACGATGCTGTTGATGGCAGTGGGGCAGATCATCGCCGTGATCATCATCGTCGCCCGCTACCCAGAAACGGCACACAGGGACCTCGACGAGCTCAATCCCGAACCAGCGCTGCTCGCAGCTCCGACATCCACCGACTGACCGCCGCTGCAATGTCGGCGTCAGACCCCTTCAGATCATGGGTCTTACCCTGCAACCACACATGGGTCACATCGCCCGCAATGGTGTCGGACCACTGCAGCAGCTCGTCGGGACAGCCGAACGCGTCACGCGTGCCATGGATGAACAGGCATGGAACAGCGATGCGACCGAGGTGTTCGACACGGAGTTTGTCGGGCTTGCCGGGTGGATGCAGGGGGTAGGCAATTAACACCAGCGCGGCTGCAGGCAGCGCGATGCCGATGTCGTCGCCGCCTGCCACGGCCATCGAGCACATCCGGCCACCCATCGAACGGCCGCCCAACACCAATGTGCGCGTTGCAATGCGTAGTTCTGTTGCATATGCAACTGCTTCTTGCCTCACCGAATCGAGCAGCACAGGAGCTCGATCAGGCGGCCGTTTGCCCGCAGTGCGGTATGGAAAGTTGATACGCCGTACAGGCAACGGCGCAAGTTCTTGCTCGATGCGAACCAGCGACGAGTGGTCGCGGTCACTGCCGGCACCGTGGAACAGCAGGAGACCCTTCAGCGCTCGCGACGACTTCACGCGAGCAGGATCCGGCGCGCCTCGCCGAGATCGATGATGGCCTGGCCGGCATCAACTTCGTCGCCGCCGTGATCGGGATGCACCACGCGCAACTGGTCGCGATATCGACCCATGACCTCTTTCTTGGTGACCTTCGCAGTGCCCAGCGGAAACCCGAACAGCTCGAGTGCCCATGCTCGCGGGTCGGCCATCGCCGCCAACGAGGCATAGGCCGTGCCGGCAAGATGCGAGATGAACGATGGTCCAATGGGACCACGCCAACGCATCGCCTTGTGGACGACCGGGATCAGCGCATGGCGAGCGACGAGATCGAGTCGCTCGATCGCGTAGATGGCGCCGAGAATCTGCACGAGTCCACTGCCGTTGGTGTCGAAGCTGAAGTGCACGTTCTCTCCTTCTCCTTCCATTCGGTGGCGGCTCACCCCGAGCCCATGGCGATCGACCTGATAGCGATAGCGAAGCCTCGGCTGCACCACCCGCTCGCCGCGGTCGACCTGGCCGAGCAGGCGGTGTACATCGGCGAGCAGATCATCGTCGACATCGCCGAGGTGCGCCGCAACGACCGCCCCGAGCAGGAGTCCACCGAAGCCGGGCGCGGGCTCGACGGGAAGCACCAGATTGCCGAGCGAGACACGCCGGGTCGGGGTCACCGGGCGCGAGTGCCACACCTCGAGTTCGGCCAACAGCATCTGGCCAACGCTAGTGGTGGCTGCAAGAACCTAGATGAGCGGGCGCAGCAAATCATGCAGGTCTTGTGCCACAGGAATCGCGTCGTCGAGATCAGCCTCGGCCGTCACGAGGGTGTCTGCCAACTCATCGGCGAGTTCGCAGCTTCGCCGCCAAACACCGAGTTCAACACCGCTGGGGGGACGATTCGGATCGGCAACCTGCAGTGCTTCCAGTAGGCGCTCGAGACCGGTTGCATCGCGGGGGTCGCGGCGAAGCCGTTCGCCGGCGAGAAAGAAGCTGTTCAGCGTTTCGAAGGGCAGCTTGTCTGCCTCGGGACCATCGTTGAGGACCGGAATCACGTTGCCGCTCTCGACCTCGTCGAGGATGTCGTCGACCTCCGCTTCGGATGCGGTAGGCACCAGCAACATGTGCCCCTCCCACCGAAACGCAATATCGGCGCCAACGAGGGAATCGGCCACGAGTGAACGCTCGAGAGGATCCCAGTCGCCGAGGTCGTATTCCGTGAGTGCCGCGTCGGTGGCCAATTCATCTGGTGGAACGCCAGGGCCCGCACCGTCGAACTGGGCGGGCGAATCGTCACCCGAACCGGCGATGCCGAGACGGGCTTCGATTGCGGCAAAGATTGCGTCGGTCGCAGCTTCGTACTCCTCGGGAACGGCGAGTTCGGAGCCCACCCACCCGTGAAGGACCTCGGACTCGGCCAATTCCGCGGCGAGTTCGGCCTGCTGGTCGAAGTTCCAGCCAGACAGGTCGTACATCACACGAATAGCGTCAGGGTCGTTCGCGTTCCAGTCCGTCACAGCCTCGACCTTACCGGACGTGTTCGGCGATGAACTCGCCAATGCGGCGATATTCGTCGAGCTGGTGATCGGGTTGACGGAAGCCGTGGCCCTCGCCGGGATACACCCGCAGCTCCACGAATCCACCCGCCTCCACGATGCGCGCGGCGAGCATGCGGCTCTGTTCGATGGGAACCACGGCGTCGATGTCGCCGTGGAACATGAGCAACGGCGTATGGATACGATCGGCGTAGTTCACCGGAGACCGATCGTGGTACGGCCCCGGTTCGTCATGTCGTGCAGGAACGGGCCCGACCAGTGTGTGCGAATAGTGCAGCTCGAAGCGGTGGCTGCGCTCGGCGAGATCGAACAGGTCGGTCACTGGGTATGACACCACCGCCGCTGCCACCAGCTGCGCCGACGACGCGAGCAACCCGAGCACGGTGAATCCGCCCGATGATCCACCCATCACCACCGTTCGCGCCGGCGAACCCCAGCCGAGCGCCTGAGCCGCCGAGATCATGTCTGCGGTGTCGCTCACATCGAGCTCGCCCCACCTGCCGTTGAGGGCCTGCTGATACACGCGGCCATGGCCGGTGGACCCACGATGATCGGGGACGAACACATTCCAACCGTGGGATCGCCAATAGGCGAGACGTGGCATGAAACTGACCTGCCACTGATCGGTGGGTCCGCCGTGCAACCAACACAACAGGCGGTCCGTCGGCGAATCGGCTCGGTACAGCCGAGCATGAAGCACGGACCCGTCGGCGGCGGCAGTGAAGCGATGCAACTCAGGCTCTGCGAGGGATTCATCCTCCCAGCCACTCACGGGGCCGATATCGACGACACTGCGTTCCCACGTGGTGGTGTCGTAGACCACAATCTGGGTCGGCGTACGCGCGCCGGTGCGCACTGCCGCAAGGCGCGTGCCCCGCCAGGAGAGTTGGCCGTGAACGGCACGGGCGACCTCGTGGACGACCCCGTCGGAGACGTCGACGACGCAAAGCCGTCCGAAGCCGTGCTCGTTGCGCGTGAAGGCAACACGAGCACCGTCGGGTGAAACCGCCACACTGCGTTGGCCGAGTCCCCACGAAGGGCCAGCATGCTCGAACGGTTCGTCGACCAGTGGAGCGTCACCCCACCACACGTTGTTCCAGCCGGTGTCGTCGCGAACGCACACAAGGGTGCCGTCAGGCCGGCATTGTGGTTGCTGGATCGCGCCCGCTGAGGTGATGGTCGAGCGAGAGTCATCGATGAGCGAGCGAGTCTCGATGCGTGCTCGGTCCCACGGCATGTCGGGCACGTTCCATGCCTGCCACAGCACGTCAGCGGAATCGGGGCGTACCTGCGGATCGAAACAGAAGTCGGCCGACCCGTTGTCGAGCCGGCGCGGTTCGCCATCCGGGAGGGGCTGCAGCCACACCTCGGCCTGATCGACCACATAGACGACGGCGCTCGCGTCGGGCACCACGATAGGCGCCTGCGCGGTGCGGTCAGGGCCGTGGCTCGTGAGTCGACGCACCTGGCCGCCAGGCACCGGCTGCCACCACAGATTGCCGTCGGCCCCGGCGTAGACCACTGCCTGCCCGTCGGGCGACCAACACCAGCAGCCACCCCCGAGACCTCGTCCAGCACGCGGCTGAGGGTAGGCCGTCAGCTGACGTGGAGGCGTGCCATCGAACCGAGAGAGCATCAGCGCCGACGCTCCGGCTGCGGACGAGGCGAACACCAGCATCGCGCCATCGGGTGACAGGCGCGGTTCGGTGAGATCGCTACCGCCGATACAGCGCTCCGGCGAAATCGGCGTGGTCGTCATCGACGACGAATGTAGCGGCCCGCTCCGGGCCCGACATCGTCCCGGTACAGTGAAAGGAGAAAGGATCGTTATGTACGGTTATTCAGATCCCGACGTGACACTGCAGCTGGTCCACGACCATCAGCACCGCCTCCAGCGTGAAGCTCGTCGAGTCCGGTTGAACCGCGAGATACGACAGTTGCACCGCCGACAACACACGCCGTAAGGCTGGTCGACGAGACAGCGAACGCTATGGTTGCGGTCATGACGACCTCGCAGCAGCCTGACCGCAACCTCGCGCTCGAACTCGTCCGTGTCACAGAATCAGCAGCACTCGCTGCGTCGCGTTGGGTCGGTCGCGGCGACAAGAACGGTGCCGATGGTGCTGCTGTCGAGGCGATGCGCACGGTCCTCTCTACCGTTTCGATGGACGGCATCGTCGTCATCGGCGAGGGCGAGAAGGACGAAGCGCCAATGCTCTTCAACGGCGAGCGCATCGGCGATGGCACTCCGCCGCTCACTGACATCGCTGTCGATCCGATCGACGGCACCACGCTCACCGCGCTCGGCCGCGACAACGCCATCTCGGTCATCGCCGTGAGTGAACGCGGCACGATGTTCAACCCGGGTCCATGTGTGTACATGGAAAAGATTGCGGTCGGTCCCGGCGCAGCCGGCGCCATCGACATCACGGCATCGCCAACGCAGAACCTGCGCTGGATCGCCAAAGCCAAGGGAGAGTCCGTGCGCGACCTCACCGTGATGATTCTCGATCGCCCACGCCACGGCGAACTCATCGAAGAGGTACGCGCCACAGGTGCGCGCATCCGTCTCATCACCGATGGCGACATCTTCGGGGCCATTGCAACGTCGTGGCCAGAGGCGGGTGTCGACGTGCTCATCGGCATCGGTGGCACGCCCGAGGGCGTGATCGCTGCGGCCGCGCTCAAGTGCATGGGCGGCGAAATCCAGGGTCGCCTGTGGCCGCGTAACGAAGACGAACGCGCAGCAGCCATTGCTGCGGGCTACGACCTTGACCGGGTACTCACCAAGGACGACCTCGTGCAGGGCGACAACTGCTTCTTCGCGGCAACCGGCATCACCGACGGCGAGCTCCTCCGCGGCGTGCGTTTCGACGGTGGCGGCGCGCGCACCCAATCGCTGGTGATGCGCTCACGCTCTGGCACGGTACGCCTCGTCGACGCGCGTCACCGTATCGACAAGCTCAAGACCTTCGCGTCGATCGACTACGAGTGAGGTCGGGCGTTCAGCCAGCTTCGTAGTAACGATGCTCAATCAAGTGCCGACTCGGATCGAGAAGGAAGATCGCCTTGCCCGCTCCGCAGGCGCCTCGCTCGTCGGCGGGTTCGTTGCCGTTCGAGGCGTCGTGGAACGAGTCGCTATCGGCGTCAGGCGACGCCAACCTCGTCCATTGAGTTGGCCGAATGCAGTGCTCAGCGGAGGGGTTTGGACGATTACCCACGCCACATGTGGCTAACTCGCCCCACCCTCCGCATGAGGTGTCGACACTCGACAGGCGCGCCGAAGTTTGGATGAAACCGCTACTTCGCGCCGCGCTGCACGCCGCTATTCGCCACCGCGTTGCACGAGAGAGCTGATCCGGCGAGTCAGCGCTCGCGGCGTGACACCCGTTGCGACAGTGATGCCCTTGTACATCAATCCCGGCACTGATAGCGCCTTGCCCTTGGCCACGTCGGACAATCCACCGGCCGCAACATCTTCGACCTTCAACCACGCAAAGTTGGGGAAGCTGGACGCATACGAATCGGTGTTGCTCACGCTCTGGAACTCGGTCTTGGTGAGCCCCGGACAGAGTGCCGTGACATGCACGCCGGTGCCGCGAACCTCTTCATGCAAGCTCTCGGTGAGGCTCGTGACATACGCCTTCGTCGCGGCGTACACGGCAAGGCGCGGCGCAGGTTGGAAGCTGGCCATACTGCTCACGTTGAGCAGATAGCCGCGACCGCGCGGGATCATCACGCGCAGTGCGGCGTTCGAGAGGCGCGTGAGCGCCTGGATGTTGAGTCCGATCTCATCATGCAGCCGATCGGGGTCGGACTCGTGGAACAGCCCCGAGGTCCCGAAGCCTGCGTTGTTCACCACGAGATCAATGGGTGCATCCGCGCTGAGCACACGCTTGTGCACAGCGGCAAGGCCCTTGGTGGAGTTGAGGTCAGCGGTGAGCACCTCGAACCCTGCGTAACGCGCGGCGATCTCGTCGAGTCGATCGGTGCGACGCGCCACCAACACGGTTGACACACCCGCCTGACCCAGTAGGTGGGCCATTGCTTCGCCGATGCCGCTGGACGCGCCGGTGAGCAACGCTGAGGTAAACGGGTATGTCTGCATCCCGTCACCCTAGGGGGTGCGCGACAATCCGATGCTCGTCGAGCCGAACGTTCGCGCTAGTGGCTGGTGACCGAGGTTCCGGTCAGACCGCCAGTGGCATTGAGGCGCGCATGCGCGCGTGACAGTGCCGCGGCGACCTCGATGTCGTGTTCGCGGCGCAGCGCATCCTCGGCGGTTTCCTTGGCGCGCAACGCGCGTGCCCGGTCGATCTGATCGCCGATCTCGGCCACGTCGGACAAGATATTGACCTTGTTGTTGCTGACTTCCACGAAGCCGCCGTGCACAGCCACATCGACGATGCTGCCATCTTCCATGTACAGGCGCGTATGGCATTCAGTGAGCGCACCGAGGAACGGCGCGTGGCCAGCCAAGAACGCAATCTCGCCCGAGCCGAGCGTGCGCGTGATGACCTGCGTGGCCTCACCGGTGAAGAGAACCCTCTCCGGGGAGACAACGCTGACGGTCATCGTTGCGGTACTCATGATCAGGCTGCGCCTTCGTGCAGTGCCTTAGCCTTGGCCAGAACCTGCTCGACGCCACCCACGTTCAGGAACGCCTGCTCGGGCACGGTGTCGAGTTCGCCGTTGACGATGGCCTCGAAGCTCTCGACCGTTTCGTTGACGGGTACCGTTTCGCCGCTGACGCCCGTGAAGACCTCGGCCACGTAGAACGGCTGGCTGAGGAAGCGCTGCACTTTACGGGCACGCGACACCGTAAGGCGGTCCTCTTCGGACAACTCGTCGAGGCCGAGGATGGCGATGATGTCCTGCAGTTCCTTGTAGCGCTGCAGGATCTCCTGCACGCGGCGAGCAACGCGGTAGTGACGCTCGCCAACGACCTCGGGCGACAAGATCGTGGAGGTTGACGCCAATGGGTCCACGGCCGGATAGATGCCCAACGAGGCGATCTGCCGGCTGAGCTCGGTGGTGGCATCGAGGAAGGTGAAGGTGGTGAACGGCGCCGGGTCGGTGTAGTCGTCGGCCGGCACGTACACGGCCTGCAGCGAGGTGATCGACCGACCACGAGTGGAGGTGATGCGCTCCTGCAACTGGCCCATCTCGTCGGCCAGAGTGGGCTGGTAGCCCACGGCCGACGGCATACGGCCGAGCAGGGTGGACACTTCCGAACCCGCCTGCACGAAGCGGAAGATGTTGTCCACGAACAACAACACGTCCTGGTTCTGGACATCGCGAAAGTACTCGGCCATGGTGAGCGCCGAGAGCGCAACGCGCAGACGAACTCCAGGTGGCTCGTCCATCTGGCCGAACACGAGGGCAGCTTTTTCGAACACGCCAGACTCGGCCATTTCGATCATCAAGTCGGTGCCCTCACGGGTGCGCTCGCCGACGCCGGCGAACACCGACACGCCACCGTGATTCTGCGCCACGCGACGGATCATCTCGGTGATGAGCACGGTCTTGCCCACGCCTGCGCCACCGAACAGACCGATCTTGCCGCCGGCCACATAGGGGGTGAGCAGGTCGATGACCTTGATGCCGGTTTCGAACAGGCGCTTCGACGGCTCGAGTGCATCGAAGTCGGGGGCCGGACGGTGAATGTCCCAGCGTTCGACATCGGCAAAGTCGGCATTGTCGCCATCGAGGACCTCGCCCCACACGTTCCACACGTGGCCGAGCGTGCGGTTGCCGACGGGCACGTTGATGCCACGGCCGGTGTTGCGCACGGGCGTGCCACGGGTGAGCCCGTCGGTGGGTTTGAGGCACACTGCGCGGACGCGACCCTCGCCGAGCTGCTGAGCAACCTCGGCAAGCACGGTGACGGGCACGCCGTCGACGCTCACGGTGAACTCAACGGCGTGGTTCAGTTCGGGGAGAGCGCCGCGCGGGAACTCGACGTCGATCACGGGGCCGGCAATGCCGACAACGCGACCATCTTTGCGATCTGTTTCAGTCATGGTCATGGCTGGCTTTTCCTTGTGCTTTCTGGACTCGTCTTCATGGGACTCGTCGTGTCAGATGTCATGCGTTCGTCTCGGCGCGGTCGAGATCATCGATGTCGACATACCGCACGTTGTTGGTCTTGCTGGACCCGAGGGCCTCGGCACCACTGACGATCTCCATGATCTCGGTGGTAATCGAGTCCTGACGGGCTCGGTTCATGACGCGCGCGAGGCTCTTGATGAGCTCCTCCGCGTTGTCGGTGGCGCTCTTCATCGCACGTTGGCGGAACGCATGCTCGCTGGCCGCAGCGTTCAGCAGTGCGGCATAGATACGGGCTTCCACGTAGCGCGGCAGCAACGTCTCGAGAATCGTTGCGGGATCTGGCTCGAACTCGTAATCGCCGACAGCGACTGGCTTGGCATCGCCGATGACGGATTCCGTCTCGAGTGGCACCAACGGACGGAGCACGACCTCTTGGCTGCCGGCTGAAATAAAGCGGGTGTACACGAGCAGCACCTTGTCGACCTCGCCGCTCTGGAACAGCTTGATTACATGCTGGCCGATCGCGCGGGCGTCATCGTACGTGGGGTTCTCGCTGAAGCCGCCGAAGGTGGCGTTGCGGTTGTACCCGCGGAAGCGGAAGTAGTTGTCGGCCTTACGACCGACCGTGACGATTTCGTATCCGAGGCCGTTGAGCACATCGGCTTTGATCTCGCCCTCGGCCGCGCGCTGCACGCCCGTGTTGTAACCACCGCAGAGTCCACGATCAGCGCTGATGACGACGTAGCAGGTGTTCTTGATCTCGCCGCGACCGGAAAGCAGTGGTGAGCCCCGGCCGGCGCCGGCGGCGGCGAGGTCCTTGACGACCTCGGTGATCTGATCGCTGTAGGGAACGGCTGCCTGCACCCGCTGCTGCGCCTTGACGATGCGCGAGGCAGCAATGAGTTCCATGGCGCGCGTGATCTTCTTCGTGGCCTGAACGCTACGAATGCGTCCGCGAAGAATGCGCTCCTGACCGCCGGCCATCTAGATCACTCCGTTGCCAGGGTCTTGTTGCTGTGTGCTTCGCCCACTACGCCGGCATCGGTGGCGGTGGGGTCGGCCGCACGTGCGGCGGCGGCGGCGTCGGCATCGGCCGCCTGGAACTGAGCCTTGAACGCAGCGACGAGGTCGCCGAGTTCGGCCGGTACGTCGGCCTTGGGGTTCGAACGCATCCCGGCGAGCACACCCGCGTTGCGGGTGCGCATGAACTCGAGCAGACCCGATTCGAAGCGGCGCACATCGGCCACGGGCAGATCGTCGAGATAGCCCTTCGTGCCGGCGAACACGACGACGACTTGCTCCTCGACGGGCATCGGGCTGTTGAGCGGTTGTTTGAGCAACTCCACGAGCCGGTAGCCACGCTCGAGCTGCGCCTTGGAGATCGCGTCGAGCTCGGAGCCGAACGTGGCGAATGCCTCGAGCTCACGGAACTGGGCGAGGTCGAGCTTCAGCGTGCCCGACACCGTCTTCATCGCCTTGATCTGTGCAGCGCCACCCACTCGGGACACCGAGATGCCCACGTCGACGGCAGGACGGACACCCGACTTGAACAGGTTGTCCTGGAGATACACCTGACCGTCGGTGATCGAGATCACGTTGGTGGGGATGTACGCCGAGACGTCGCCGGCCTTGGTCTCGATGACCGGCAGCGCCGTCAGCGAGCCGGCACCGCGCTCGTCGCTGAGCTTGGCGGCACGCTCGAGCAGGCGGCTGTGGAGGTAGAACACGTCGCCGGGGTAGGCCTCGCGGCCCGGAGGACGGCGGAGCAG
>JAYUWK010000018.1:0-2566 GCA_043753895.1 Actinomycetota bacterium | reverse complement strand
ACATCGCCCGTCACCCATTCGTCGTCGCAGAGCGCGGCCGAGACCCCGAGCCTGGTCACTTCTCAAACCAGAACGTCATGGGGTCGTGTCGATCACTGTGCCATCGGTGGCCGCCGATCGATAGGCGGCATCGACCAGGACGTGGGCGCGCAGCGCCTCTGCGATGGTCGGCGACGCCGACGGCCCACCCGCAGCGACTGCTGCCAGAAACGACTCCTCGAGCAGCGCCGGCATGGCGTTGCGTTGATGGAGCCATGGTTCCATCGTGGTTCCGTCGATCGATCCAGTGGTGTTGGTTCCGTCCCCATCAGTCCGTTCCCACGTGAGCGGACCTTCGTCATCGCCTTCGAGCGTGATGAGCGCCCGTTCGCAGAAAACCTCGATTCGCCGCTGCGATGTTCGGGACAGGACGTCGTGCCAAACCGACGTCAGCGTGGCCGAGTGACCACCCTGAAACCGTACGAGCGCGGACACGGAGTCCTCGATGCCTGACAACCCGTGGAACTCAGATGTGACGGCGGAGATCGACACGATCGGACCGAACAGCCACTCCATGATGTCGAGATCGTGGATGGAATGCTCGATCAACGCGCCCGCTCCGGAGCGGGCGGGGTCCGCTCGCCAATCCGAGCGATACATGCCCTGAATCGGGATGTATTGATCGTCGCGGAAGACCACGTTCATCACGCGACCGACGTCTGGGTCGTTGACGAGTTCCCGGAGCGCACAGATCGCCGGCGTCGAACGGAGGACCAGTCCAACCGAGTTGATGACTCCCGACGATTCCACCCATCGGGCCATCTCGGTCGCGGTCGCCAGATCGACGGCCAAGGGCTTCTCGCACAGAACCGCTTTCCCGGCCCCGACCACGGCGCTGAGTATGGCCGGGTGCTCCGATGTCCACGTGCAGATGATCACGGCATCTGAGGCCGCGATCACTTCGTCGACGCTCGACATGACCGGGCACTTCTGCCACGCGCCAAGCGCTGCAGCCTTCTCGGTATCGAGGTCGTACACGCCGACCACCTCGTGATCCGTGCCGCATCGGCCCAGTTGATATGCGTGGACCTGCGCTATGAAACCGGCACCGACGAACCCCACTCGGACGGTCATCGTCGATCACCGGGCATCCCCGACCAGTGGACGACGTGACACCAACCGTGTTGCATTGCGGCAGCGTATCCACCTGTCACGATGCAGCCGTGACTAATTCCTCCACTCCAGCCGTCGCCCTGATCGCCGGCCAACCCGTCCGCTTCGGCGTTCATACCGGCCCGTCGAATACCACGACCAGCGAACTCATCGCTCTCTGGCAGCGAATTGAATCCGGACCGTTCGACTGGATCTCGATCTGGGACCACTTCTACGCGGCCGACGGCACGTCGCCTGTGAATCTCGAGGCCGTCGCGATCCACACAGCCCTGGCGATGTCGACACGGCGGGTGCGCGTTGGATCCCTCGTCTACTGCGCCGCGTATCGCCACCCGGCGGTGCTGGCGAAGGCGATGGCCACCATCGACCACCTCAGCGGCGGTCGCTGCGAATTCGGCATCGGCGCTGGTTGGGCGGGCTTCGAGTTCGACGCCTACGGCATGGAGTTCCATCGGGTCGGACACCGACTCGATGTCATGGAGGAGTCCCTCCGATGCATTCGAGCGTTGCTCCGCCATGAGACGGGCGAGCGCGTGAGCTTCACAGGCGAGCACTACTCGTTGCACGACGCGGCGTGCGAGCCGCTTCCGATTCAGTCTTCGTTGCCGATCTGGGTGGGAGGCGGGGGTGAGCGTCGGACGTTGAAGATCTGCGCTGAGCTGGCCGATGGTTGGAACGTTCCGTTCGTCAGTCCAGAGACGTTCGGATCGAAGCGGATCGTCCTGGCGTCTCACTGCGCCGACATCGGACGCAACCCCGACGAGATCATCTGCTCCATCAATGTCGGGTGCGCCCGCGACGAGGAGTCCCTGCAACGGCAATTCGGGATGATCGCGGATTTCGTGCGACCGGGGGTGTTGGTCGGGTCAACAGCGCACATGGTCGACCAGCTCGGGCGGTATGTCGAGGCGGGCGCCCAGCAGATCAATCTGGCCATGCGGGCGCCATTCGAGGTGGATGCCCTCGACGCCCTCAGCGACGCGATCAGCGCGATGTGACCGGGCTGGGACCGCTGGCGGATACATAGACAAAGCGATATACAGCCGGTATGGTGGTCCGATGAACGCCCCGGAGCTGCTGAGACACACACGTCTTCGAAACGGTCTCACCCAAGCCGAGGTCGCGCAGCGTGCCGGGACCAGCCAGCCGGTCATCTCCGCCTACGAACATGGCCGCCGCGACCCGACCACCAACATGTTTCGTCAATTGATCGCCGCCGCCGGCGGCCGACTGTCCCTCTCCGCAGAACGACCCGACAGCGACCTGGAACCACCAATCGGACCGCAGGAACACGCCGCCCGGCTGGTCGATCTGCTCGGCTTGGTTGATGCGATTCCGCCGAAACGACGCAGCGCCACCCTGGACGCTCCTCGGATGATTTCCCGGTGACCGGGCCCGGGCAGCTCTCACTCTC
>JAYUWK010000017.1:0-7911 GCA_043753895.1 Actinomycetota bacterium | reverse complement strand
GCCAATCCTGCTCGGTCCGGAGTGTTCATGGCGTCAGGAACGGCACGAGGACGTCCTCGGTCACCTCGCCTCGGGTCGCGACCAGGGCGACCATGCCGCGCTCGACCACGATCACGCGGTCCGAAACTCGCAGAACCAGTCCGATGTTCTGCTCGACCATCAGCAGCGCCATTTGGGTGGTCAACGTTTC
Source organism: Actinomycetota bacterium (assembly GCA_043753895.1). Lineage (GTDB taxonomy): Bacteria > Actinomycetota > Acidimicrobiia > Acidimicrobiales > Ilumatobacteraceae > WLMZ01. The sequence continues at coordinate 7,721 of JAYUWK010000017.1, read as the reverse complement.
CAGCCGCTCACCGATCTCGTGGACGACACCGGCCCACACCCCTTCGGTCGGTTCGTCCATGATCAGCAGCCTTGGCCCCGTCAGCAGGGCCCGACCGATGGCCAGCATCTTGCGCTCGCCACCGCTCATCGTTCCCGCGACCTGATCGAGTCGTGCGGCCAGTTTGGGGAACACGTCGAGCGCGGGGTCGATCGAGGGCCTTCGGCGCCGGGGCGTTGAAAGCAGACCAATGGTGAGGTTGTCGCGCACCGACAAACCACTGAAGACAGGACTCTCCTGGGGCACATAGGCGATCCCGCGTCGGGTGAGCACCGACGGCAGCGTCGTGGGCGAGATCACATCGCCGTCGAGCACGACCGTGCCGGCAGTTCGCGGCAGTTCCCCGATCAGGTGTCGCAGCAGAGTCGTCTTGCCGGCACCGTTGAGGCCAACGATCGAGACTGCTCCGCGAACCGGAACCTCGAAGCTGATGTCGAACAGCACCTGGCTCTGCCCGTAGCCCCCACACAGACCATCCACCCGCAACAGCGGCGCGTCGACGACGGAGGCCTCAAACACGGGTCAGGAACACTTCCTGCACGACCGGGTCAGCCTCGATCTGGGCAGGTGTGCCGGTCGCGACAACGGCTCCCTGGGCAAGCACCGTCATCTGGGTGCAGAGGTCCTTGATGAATTCGAGGTCGTGGTCGACGATCAAGACACCGGCGTCGCGCGACGCGAGGCGGATGATCTCTCCTGTGACGCGTCGTTCCTGCGGGCTCATCCCCGCCGTTGGTTCGTCCAGCAGCAGCACGACCGGTTCGAGAGCCCGGGCCATCGCGATCTCCAGCCACTGTTGCTCGCCGTGCGACAGCAGGCCTGCAGCGTGAGCACGACGATCGGCAAGTCCGACCTCTTCCAGACATGACCCGACCTTGGCCATCAGCGACGACCGGGTCCGGGACAGCAACAGCGTGCGTAGTGGAGCGTGGGCCTGCAGAGCGACCAACATGTTGTCCGCGACCGTCAGCTGCGGATACACCCTGGCCAACTGGAACTTGATCGACAGGCCGAGCCGACTGCGCTTGGCGGGCGAGGCGCGCGTGATATCAACTCCATTGGCCAAGATCTGCCCGCTGTCAGGAAATCGTTTGCCAGCCAGAGCGTGCAGCAAGGTGCTTTTGCCCGAACCGTTCGGCCCGATCAATCCGTGCACAGTGCCGGGATGAACGGCGATCGAAACATCAGACAGCGCGCGCAGCGCTCCGAAGATCACTCCGACACAGCGAGCTTCGACGGCTGGAACTGGTGCTTGTGGAGTCGGCATCAGTGCAGCGCTGCTTTCACGCGGCTGCGCAGTGTGCGCACCGGAAGGGAGATGATGCCATCTGGAAGGAAGGTGATGCACGCGAGTAGCGCAGCACCGACCATCACCGGCCACAACTTCGGATAGCGGTCCTGCAGGACGCGCCCGACGACTTCGAGGATCACGACGCCGAGCAGCGCACCCCACACACGTCCGCGGCCACCGAGCACGAGCCACAGCAGCACCTGAGTCGACAATCCAACGCCGGCGAAGCCCGGCGAGACGAAGCCTTCGTGCATGCCGTACAAGCCGCCGGCCATCCCGGCCAGCAGTCCGGAGACGGCGAGGGTGACGATCTGGATCCGCTGCCGGGAGTAGCCGAGGAACTCGGCCCGCTCTTCGTCGTCGCGCACGGCCGTCAGGGCCAGCCCGAACTGACTGCGGGCGATCACCCTCAGCACGACATAACCGATCAGGAATGCGACGAAAGCAACGAAATAGAAACGCAATCCGAGTTCGATCTTGTATCCGAACAGCGTCGGTAGCGGCAGACCCGGAATGCCGTTCGCTGCGCCGAGCGCCGGCCATCCGTTGGCAAGGCGCTCGGCGGCATAGGCGAGGGCGAGTGTGGCGAGACTGACGTAGACGCCACCGACCCGCCGACCGCCTGCGTAGAGAAAGATTGCGATCACCAAGGCCAGCAGCCCTCCAGCTGCGACCGAGATCGGCACCAGACCCTGCAGTCCAATCCAACCCTGGCGGGTCGCGAGCAGTCCGGTGGCATACGCTCCGGCGCCGAACAGCAACGCGTGGCCGAGGGTGAAGATGCCGGCGTAACCCCACGCGAGATCGGCCGACAGCGCCAACAGCGCCAGTAACAGGACCCGGGTCGAGAACTGCAGCCAGTACGACTCGCCGGCCGAACTGAGCGCAACCGGCAAGATGCACAGAGCCGCGAAGGCCAGCATGGTCGTCACCGACGACCAACTGACGCGACGCGGCCTGTGCACGAAGCTCATGTTCAGCCGCACTCCGTTGGATCGATGGTGCCGGCCGCCACCAACTGCTTGACCGAGCCGTCGGCTTGGACCTCACCGAGGAAGATCGGCAGTGAGCAGTGGCGCGTACCAGGCTTCATCGCGGCGGCACCGCCGGGGTTGCCTGGGAAGCTGGCCGAGTCCATCGCCTTGGCCACCTTGGCGGTTTCGAGCGAGCCGGCGGTCTCGACGGCGTTCTTCCAGAGGTACAGCGACCGGTACCAGGCCGGCGTGTTGAACGTGGATGCGAACGACGCATCTGGATAATCCTTGGCGAAGGCTTCGCGGACCGCGGTGGCCGCAGGATCGTCGACGCTGAAGAAGTAATCCTGTACCGCAAGAAATCCGGTCGAGGCCTCCCCGAACAGCACGTTCGAGGTTTCGTCGAACAACGTTCCGGCGATCTTGCCTTTGAACCCGCCGTCGACGATCGCCTTGTGGAACGGGATGCTGAGCGGCAGCACGACGACACTGAAGAGGACTTCAGCGTTGGACGACAGGACCTTGTTCTGCAGGGCCGAGATGTCGGTGGAATCGAGGGGGTAGTACTCCTCGCCCACCACCGTGCCGCCTCCGGCCTCGACCAACTTGCGGACCTTGGCCAGGATGTTGCGGGGGTAGATGTAGTCCGCTCCGGCAAGGAAAAACGACTTACCGGCGTTCTCGAGCAGGTACGGGATGAACGGGTCGAGTTGCTGGTTCGGCGCGGCGCCGGTGTTGAACACCAAGTCTGTGCACTCCCCACCCTCGTACGATGCGGGCCAGATGTAGATCGTCTCGCCACGAGTCGCGATCACGCTCTTGATCGCCTCACGCATGTTGCTGGCAATGCCACCGATCACCATCGCGACCTTGTCCTGCTCGACCAGCTTGCGGGCCACCTGCGCACCGATCGCCGGATCGGTGGCGGAGTCCACCAGCACCATTTCCAACGGGCGGCCGAGCACTCCGCCTTCGCTGTTGATCTTGTCGATCGTGAACTGCGCGATGGCCTGATTCGACAGACCCACCACGCTGAACGCTCCGGTGATGTCGGTCAGTACCCCGACCTTGATCGGATCACCCGACGGCGCAGCGACCCCTGACCCAGATGTCGCGGTCGAACCGGATGGCGCGGCCGACGTCGACGATGGCTTGGCGTCGCTGCCGCACGCGGCGAGCACGCCCGACATTCCGAGGCCGACGAAGCCGGAGGTTGCGGCCAGACGCTTGAGCATCTCTCGGCGGTTGAGGTCATTGTTCATTTTGGGTTCTCCTTGTTCACGGGAATTTGATTCATCTCGCTCCGGCGCAAGCGAAGAGGCCAGTCGGTCTCATCCGCATCACGACAATCGCGGCGACGATGATGATGACGTCGGTGATGTAGCCGTCGATCCACAATGGCAACAGGCCACTGGTAATGCCGATCGTCGATGCGCCGAGGATCGGCCCGAGGAACGTGCCGATCCCACCGAGCATCACGGCGATGAACGAGCGGACGAGGTACTGCACGCCGAGGTCGGGGAAAAACGTTTGGACCGGGACGATCAGGGCCCCGGCAAGTCCGGCCAGCGCAGCCCCGAAGGAGTACGTGCCGGAAAATACCAGTCGGGTCGGAATCCCGCAGGCCTCGGCCAGGCTCGGGTTGTCAAGTGTGGCCCGGACCCTCAGCCCGACGTCGGTTCTTGTGACGAGCAACCAGCATCCGGCGAGGATCACCACGACTGCGATGATCAGCACCAACCGCCATGTCGACAGCAGCGCACCGCCGACTGAGAACGTGCCATCGATCGGTGGGGTGACCGGCAATGCCTGGACCTTCATCCGAGCCCGAACGATCTCACGGATGATCAAGCCGATCGCGAATGTCGCCAGCAGTGCGCCGGCTGGGCGCTTGTAAAACCGCCGGATCACGGTCCTTTCCAGGACCCACCCGACCAGTCCAACAACGAACGGCGCCGCGATCATGCCGACCCACACCCACGACGAACCGAACCACTCCTGGGCGAGCAGCGAGCAGCCCGCGCCGAGCAGCACCAGCTCGCCGTGGCACAGGTTGAAGACCCGCATCATGCTGACGATGACCGACATGCCGAGCACCAACAGGATCAGGATCGAAGTCAGGCTCAGCGTGTCGAACGCCGCCCGGATCGCTGTCTGCATCGTCGACTACCGCTGTGCCGTCAGGATGGACTCGAGATCGCGCACCAGCGCCGCTGCTTCGACGATCGGCTCCAGTTGGAACGCGCGGGGAACTGCCTGGGTCGAGTACGGAATGAGGTGGATGAACGGATCGACGACGCCGGTCGAAATCCCCGACATTGCCTCCAGAACGACGAGGCCGCAATATGGGACGTAGACCGGCGAGTAGCCGCCCTCGTGGGACATCACCAACTTGCCGCCGCAGACTTGATCCGCCAGAGCGACCAGCATTTGGGCCATCGCCGCGTAGCCAACGGTCGTGACTGTCATCGCCCCGAGCGGATCCATCGCACCTGCGTCGAACCCGCAGGCCACCATGATCAGGTCTGGCGCGAAGGCGGTTACCGCAGGAAGCACAACCTGCTCGAAGGCAGCGATGTAGGTCCCGTTTCCCGAGCCGGCATACAGCGCGACGTTGATGCAGTACCCGTGCCCGGCGCCCGATCCTCGCTCGCCGACCGTTCCTGACGTCAGCGGGAACAGGTGCTCCTGATGGACCGAGATCGTGAGCGTGTTCGGATCGTCGTAGTAGATGCTCTGGGTGCCATTGCCGTGGTGAACGTCGAAGTCGACGACCGCAACGCGCAGCCCGGGGTTGGCGACCCGTGCTCGTTCGATCGCGATCGGGATGTTGGCCAACATGCAAAAGCCCATCCCGGTCTCCCGTTCGGCGTGGTGGCCGGGCGGGCGGACGAGCGCGTAAGCGTTGCGGACTCGACCGTTGAGAACTGCATCGACTGCGCTCGATGTTCCGCCGGCGGCGAGCAGCGCGATCTCCAGCGATCCCGGACCGAAGGGCGAGTAATCATCCCCCGCATCACCGCCGTGGCGACTCGCGCTCTCGTAGCGCAGCCGTTCGAGATGTGCCCTGGTGTGGACGCGCAGCACATCTTCGTCATCGACTGCGGCAATCGTCAACCGGTCCAATGACTGAGCCAGACCGCTGACCTCGACGAGTGATGCCATCCGAGCCTTCGACTCGGGTGACTCGAAATGGCTGAACGGTTGAACCGTCGGGCCGGACGGAGCCAACCCCGCGGCAGTGCCGGTGTCGTGCCAGGCGAACCGCTCATGCCAGACGTACCCGGTGGAGGACATTCAGGCATCTTGGCCGTGGGTGCCGCTGCAATCAATACGTCATTCGACGTACGGTGCCCGGCGAGGGCGGTCACGGCAACGGTGAGAAGGCCCGGTCGCCGGTGAGGCAGTCGAGGCCGAGGAAGGCGAGATCGATGATGCCTTCGCTGAGGCAGATGCTGGCTGCCGTCGACCGGGAGGAGCACTCCAGCTTGTCGAGGATCCGCTCAACATGCTTGCCGACCGTGCGTTGGCTGATCTGCAGGCAGGTCCCGATCGCCTTGTTCGGGAGCCCGCTGACGAGGGCCGTTGCGATCTCGACTTCGCGTCGTGTCAGGCGATACGGCACCGGCCCTTGGCTGACAGTCGCCGCGACCTCCCCGTCCGACGCTGTGGACCGGACGAACTCGATGTGCTGCCAGTCGCCGTCTTCGAACCACAGCGCGCGCAACGACCGGCTGTGGCCGAGTTGAAAGCGCTCCGCAGCGACTGCAACCGACGCTGGCGGCTCGTCGATGCCGATCCACCGAACCGGCACGATGGCTTGCTCACCACGCTGGTTCACCATGCTCGCGATCAGCGGCGACACCGCTGCCACGAAGTCGCGGATGTCATCGTTGAATTGCCGTGTGGCGTCGGAGTTCATGTGCAGCATGCCGACGTAGTCACCATGGTCAAGTAACAGCGGTGCGGACAGTCCGTCGTCGAAACCGCGCGGTGCAAGCTCGTCGGTGAAGGCCTGCGACTCACGGAAGTCGAACGGAGCATCGTCGATGCGCAGTGGGAAACCTCCGCTGCGGATGCGGTTCGAGGCGATGGTGGACGGAAACGTGTCGGCAAAATAGCTGCTCAGCCCGTCGTCGTAGCCGATGTTGGTGAGATTGACGTGGCGAGATGACGAGGTGTCCCAACGCACGATCCCAGCCGCTTCGAATCGACATGCCGGACGCAACAGCTCGAGCAGCTCATCACCGTGGCCGGCAACGCCACGAGACGCGGCGAGTTGGCCGATCCGACCGGCGATCTTGACTTGTTCAGTTGAGCACTGCATCTCGACACCTGCCCCGGCTCGACTGTAGCCAACGGCCACAGATGCCCGAGACATGGATCACTCGCGATGTCGCAGATGAGCGTCTCGGCTTGAAACCGCCGACCACTGATAGTTGCGCCCTGGGTGATCAGGTGGTGACGGGCGATCGTGTTGAAGATCGCGAGTATTCGCGGGTCGGGAACCTACGAACACCGTTTCCGTGCCCTCGCTGCCGAACTCGCCGAGATCGGCTTCATCAGCCCCGGCAGCCTCGTCATCCGCACCACCTCATGCGGCAAGCCGATCTGCCGCTGCCAGGCCGACCCGCCCCAACGCCATGGCCCCTAACGCACCCCTAACGCCGATGGAGCTGCGCAGTCGCCGGCCACACCGAAAGCCGACGACTCAACGGACCCGAAGCCGACCCCTACCGGCAGTGGATCGCCATCCGCCGGCACCTCGAACAGATCATCACCGAAATGGAGAAGCTCTCAGCAGCAGCCGGCGAGATCCTTCTCCACCAAGCGACCGCACCGACGCTATGACACGGCACCCACCTTGGCCAGCGAAGCGGGGGCCGAAACGTCACCGAGAAGTGCGGCGCGCCAGATTGAACAGTCCGTCCGTCGCTCGGTGTCGAGGGGTGCCACGGGTGGTGCCGAGCGGACAGGTACGGTGAAGGCCGATGGCAACGACGTACGGCGCGCCCACACGCGAGCGTGCCAAGCGCGAGGCGGAGGAGGCGCAGGAGTCAGCGGACGAAACTCCTCGTCGTCGTCGTCGCCTCCGCCCGCCCGAATCGGGCCCGCTCCGCCGGCTCGTGCTCCTTGGCGGCGCGGCGACGCTGATCCTCGCCGCGATCATCGGGTACGCGCTGACCCGGGACCAGTCGTGGAAGCGCAGCGGCCCGCCCGCCACCGTCAGCGCCTGGGCCCCGTATTGGCAGACCGATTCAGCACTCGCCTCGTTCACGGCGAACAGCGCCGTGTTCAGCGACCTCTCGCTCTTCGCTTTCCACGCCACGGCCGCCGATTCCGTGACGGCGTACGAGGGGCTCGGCACCGGCGTGACGTCGAGGTACCGATCAGCTGCGCACGATGCCGGGGTGAAG
>JAYUWK010000016.1:0-2571 GCA_043753895.1 Actinomycetota bacterium | reverse complement strand
CCGGGTCGGTGCCCGAGTGGCCAAAGGGAGCAGGCTGTAAACCTGCCGGCGTAAGCCTACGGCGGTTCAAATCCGTCTCGGCCCACCACAGCGGAACTACACGGCGGGCCTTCGGGCCCGCCGTTTCGCATCATGATCGACTCCCGTCGGGGAACTGCACAGATCGCAAGGATCAATGTCCAAGACACCCGACAATTCAGTCGCTGACAAACCTTGGTGAGAGGAGCCAACGCGACGACGGCCGCCTGGCGTGCCGGAGCCGAGGTCCATCTGATCGGAGCAGCCGGGGCCGATGACACCGGTGCGTCAGCGCTGAAGGAGCTCCAGGACGAGGTATTCAACCCCGGCGGAGGTGACACGTTCAACGGATGGCTGGCGGCACGGCTCGCAGCAGGAGATGGATTCCTCGTCGCTGCGCGTCTGGCAGTCGTTGCTGCATCGCGGTCAGTCGAACACCTTGGCGCTCGTGACGGCGTGTCCCGGGCCGGCGGACAACTGGCCGGTCTCGCGACCACGGATCCTGAGACCTGATCGCTCCGTGGCCATCGCCCAGGCAGCCAGGAAGCCGGGATAGATGAAGTACCCGAAGCGGGTGGCGGGGGCCAGCACGATGATGGCGGTCAGCATGAGCGCGGTCCAAAGGGCCGCCTCCCCGATGGTCCTCGGCGGTCGACGCGCGGCTGCCACGGCAATGGCGATCAGGGCTGCTCCCAAGAGCGTCAGGGCGATGGCCTTCCCGAATGGCACCCACTGCGTCAGCGCCCAGCCGATCAACGGGCTCGACGCCGGGGAACGTTGCTGCGTGAGGCCAAGCGGATAGCGGACAAGATTTTCGATCAGTGCGTTCGGGTCGACGATCAGCAACGGGAGCGACGTTGCAACCGGCACCGCAAGCAACGCTCCCACGAAGATCCGTCCGTCGCGTGGCGTTCCTGGTCGATGACGACTGAACATGAAGACCGTCAACATCACACCCAACGGCAACACGATGGTCTTCATCGCCAACGCCAGCCCGATGGCGATCCCGGCGAATGCCCAGCGCCGTCGTGCCAACAGCGCCATCGACAGCAGTGCCAGCGCCACAACCGGTACGTCGTCCCCCCCGGTTGCGAGTGCCAGCGCGGCCGGCGGCAGGATCATCAGGGAATGGAACAGTCGAAACCGGCGCCGTCGATCGCCGATGCCCACCCAGACCGCAACCAACAACACGGCGCAGCCGGTGGCGGCGAACGCTACCCGGGCATCAGTCCATGCTGACGTTGGCGACACCACTCGCGGCAGTCCGAACACAGCCATGACCGACCCGTACGGGGTGTAGGCAAGCGTTCCCAACGACGACGATTGCGAGGCCCGTTCGAGCTCGACGCCACCGAGATAGGGGGATCCGGTCTGATTGAGACGTTGCCCGGCCCGCTCGACCACACCAACCTCGCCGAGCGCCTGGTGGGGCGTGCCGTCCCGGCGGGCGGTAATCATCAGCAGCATCGGGAGCACGAGCGTCACCCCGAGTACGGCGACCATCAACCCCACGCGTAGCGGCGCCAAAGGGAGTCGTTGCCGTGACCATCGCGAGGCCGCAGCGAATGCGAGGCCGAGCAGCGCCCCGGCGAGATATCCCCACACTGCCGTTTGGCCCCAGTACTGGTGGGGTTCCACCGCGCTGGTGAGGGCGAGCAACGCTGCGAACCCGACCCCGATCCCGTAGGCCGCAGCATCCCTGATCACGACCACAGGGTAGCTGTGGTCGCAGTTTCGCCGTCGCGTGTCCTGGGCTGGCACATCGCGGTCCCGACGGTCAGCCGAACAACAACTGCATTGTCACCACATCGAGCCACTGATTGAACTTCCGACCGATCTCGCGCTCGTGACCGACCACAGCGAACCCGGCGCGGGTATGCAGCGTGATTGACGCTTCGTGGCCGCCAACGATGCGCGCCACGACCGAATGGAAGCCGTGCTGTTCGGCGCGGATCACCAGCTCGGCCAGGAGGGCCTGACCGACACCCGACCCCTGGTGTTCGCGATGCACGTACACCGAATCCTCGACGCTGGTCGAGTACGCAGGCCGATCCTTGTACGGCGACAGCGAGCCGAACCCGATCACCGCCTGATCATCTGACACCGCGACGATCACCGTGTGCACGCCGGAGCGGCGCCCGATCCATGCGCGTTGTTCGGCGAGCGTCCGAGCCCGGAGGTCGAAGGTGACCGTCGAGGTCTCGACCTCAACGTTGTAGATCGCACGAATCGCCTCGGCGTCGTCGCCTGTGGCGGTTCTGATGAGCACGGTTGCCGAGGCTACCGGCGTTACCCGGCGTGGCTCGGGAGGTTTGTTCGGGTCTTGCTCGTCGTCGGGGTGTTGGTCGCCGGTCGTGCTGTGAGTCCATTGTTCGAGGGTTCCACGACGGACAGCGCTCCGGTCATCGCCTCAAGCCGCGCCCACGCAACGATGGTCTCATCATTGGTCATGAGGATCACCTGCTGGTGTTGGCTGGAACGGACCAGTAATTCCAACAGCGACGGTGTGATCGTCGACTCGACGGCTGTGAACGGTTCGTCGAGCAATGCCGG
>JAYUWK010000015.1:0-2578 GCA_043753895.1 Actinomycetota bacterium | reverse complement strand
CCCTCACCCCCCCCAGAAACTTTTGCGAGCGCTTTCGTCCCCTCAAGCGCGCTTTTCGCTGCAAACTTCTGCAAGCACTCGCCGCCCGTCAACAGTGCTTGCTTTTGTTTGCAGTCGAAAGCGCGCTGTCGGGGACGAAAACGCTCGGAGAACTTTGGGGCGGGCGGGGGGTGCGTGGGCATCATTGCTATCTTTGCGTGAATGGGGAACTTCAGCGCGGCGATCACCGGGGTCGGCTACACCGAGCTGTCGAAGCGGTCTGGACGAAGCGTGCTCGCGCTGGCGACCGAAGCCTGCTCGACGGCAATTGCCGATGCCGGACTGACCCACGCCGATGTGGATGGCGTCGCCAGTTTCATGGTGATGCACGATTCCGTTCACTCCCAGGGTGTTGCCACAACGCTCGCTCTTGCGACTCTGCGCTATTCGTTGGACCTCGATCTGGGCGGTGAGGCGCCGTGTCACCTCGTCACCCAGGCTGCGGCCGCGGTCACCACCGGGCAGGCTCGACACGTCGTTGTGTTCCGAGCCCTCAACGGCCGGTCAGGTCCGAAGGTCGGCACGATGCAGTTCCACGGGATGGGCGGCCAGTTCCGCTACCCGATCGGCTACGACGCCTACCTGATGTACTGCGGGATGTGGGCGCAACGGTTCCTGCACGAGACCGGGCAGGGCGAGCACGATCTTGCCGCTGTCGCTGTCGCTCAGCGCCGATACGCCGAGGCCAATCCTCGCGCGTATCGCCGTGAGCCGCTGGACATCGAGAGCTACCTCGCCGCTCCTCTCGTGGTCGACCCGTACCGGGCCGCCGATTGCACGGTCGAGGTCGACGGCGCGTGTGCAGTCGTGGTCAGCTCACTCGACGCGGCTCGCGATCTGCCCAATCCTCCGGCTGTGATCGCCGCAGGGGCATACCGCGCCGGCCCTCGCCACGGACTGGACATCGGCGACCATCTGCTGTGGGACGACTACACCCGTAACTACACCAGCCACCTGCGTGACGAAATGTTCGCCGCGGCCGGCCTGCAACCCGGCGACGTGCAGTTCGCGGAGATCTACGACTGCTTCACCAGTACGGTGTTGATGGGTCTCGAGGGTCTTGGTCTGGCCGAGCGAGGCGGATCCGGTGAGCTCGTTCGATCCGGCGCAACGGCCCGCGACGGGCGATTGCCGGTGAACACCCACGGCGGCTTGCTGGCCGAGGGTTACCTGCACGGGATGAACACCGTGGCCGAGGCGGCGCTGCAGGTGCAGGGTCGGGCCGGTGACCGCCAGGTGCCGCGCCACGATGTGTGTGCTGTGACCTCGGGTGCGCTGATGGACGGGTCGGCACTGTTACTGACGAGCGACTGATGACGAGCGACCGATGACGAGCGACTGATGACGGCTTCACGTCTGATGCCCAGGCGACGTTCAGCGGTGTCGTGCTCGCGCCCGGTCGTGATGCGATCAGCGCGCACGTCGATGGCCTGTCGTCACTGTCGTCGAGCACCTACCTGTTCGGTCTGCCGGTGATCGTTCTGGCTGACGACAGTCGGTCGGCCGTCGTCGAGACAACCGTGTGCATCGTGTCGACTGGATGACGGAACATGCCTCGACCCCACTCTGAACGCGACTTCGAATGCAACATCCATCCCTGTTATCTTTACATTGATGGGCGAAGGGGGCCGCTGCAGGTGAGTTGCAAGTGATACGTGTCATCGTCAAGCGTTTGCTGGCAACGATTCCGCTGCTGTTCCTGATCACGATCGGGACCTTCCTGCTCGCCCAGGCAATCCAGGGCAACCCCGCGCAGGCCATCGCCGGCGACGGCGCGACCCCTGAGCAACTCGCCCACGTCCGGGCCGAGCTCCACCTCGACGACGCCGCACCAGTTCGTTATGTGCGGTGGTTGAGCGATGTCGCCCACGGCAACTTCGGAACGTCCGTCGCGACCCACCGCAGCGTCTCCAGCGAGATCGCGCGCCGCTTCCCGGTGACACTCTCGTTGGCGATCGCGTCATTGTTCCTGATGTTCGCGATCGGCATTCCTCTCGGGATCATCCAGGGCATGCGACCCGGAAGCAAGCTCGACAAGCTGTTGCTCGGTGGGGTGTCGCTCGGTCTCGCGGCCCCGAACTTCCTCCTTGCGACGTTGTTCGTCTATGTGCTCTCGGTGCGCAGCCACCTCCTGCCAGCGATGTCGTACGTCAGCTTTTCCAAGTCCCCGACGGAGTGGGCCAAGCACATGCTGATGCCTGCGCTGAGCATCGCTCTCGTCGGTGGCGCTGAGATGGCCCGTCAGCTGCGCACCGGACTGGTCGGTGTCGCCCAGGAGGACTACATCCGGGCGGCGAAGGCCCGCGGTCTGCATCCCGCGCGCATCACGATCAAGCATGCGCTCAAGAACGCAGCGATGCCGGCGCTGACCATCGTCGGTGTTCGCGTCGGATACCTGCTCGCTGGTTCGGTCATCATCGAGCAGATCTTCCAGCTTCCCGGTCTCGGTGCGTACACGCTGCAAGCCATTCAGAACAAGGACTTCATCGTGGTACAGGGTGTTGTGTTGGCTCTTGCCGGGATCGTGGTGGCGACGAGC
>JAYUWK010000014.1:0-7941 GCA_043753895.1 Actinomycetota bacterium | reverse complement strand
TGCCACCGTCACCCAGTCGACGTGAACCACGGCGAGTACCAACACGTACGCCACGAGCGACAGCGCGAACCATCGCAGCACGCGTGAATAGCGGTGGTACGGAACAACGACCTCCGCCACCGCCATTGCCACCGCAAATCCGATGATACCGATCGCCGTCGGCAGCGGCACCAGCAGGCCGAGCGCAGCGCCCATCGACGCGAGATCGGCAGCGATGTTGAGCGTGTTGGCAGATGCAAGCAACACGACGGCCCCGATGAGTACCCAGCGCGGAAAGCGCTCGCGGATGAGTGTGCCGAGCCCCTTGCCAGTCACCAGACCCAGACGTGCCGTGGCTTCTTGGACACCAACCGCCAGCGGCAGGAGGAACGGCGCCATGAATAGCAGCGATAGCCCGTGTGCAGCACCGACTTGGGAATACGTACCAATGCCAGACGGGTCGTCGTCGGCAGCTCCAGTAACGATGCCTGGCCCCAACCGCTTGAAGTAGCCGTGCCCCCGCAATGATCCTCGACGCGCATGATGCACTCGAGCGGAACCTGATCGGGATGTCACACATGAAGTCTGACACGCCCGCTCGTCGAGGAGATGTTGCACGCGTGTTTCCTGTTGTGCGCATTTGGGTACAGCTGCTCTGTCGAAGGAGCGTCCAGATGTCGAGAGCGCGCGCAATGCCACACAATCCCGTCGGTCGTCTCACGACGGAGCACCCAGGGGTCATCAAGTTTGGTCGTGCCGGCTGGTTCGCGAAGGGTGTCGTCTATGTCGTCGCGGGGGTATTAGCCCTGTTGATCGCGGCCAAGGCGTCGGGTTGGTCGAGTGCGGCCACCGCACCGAACGCCGAGGCGAGTCCTACCGGCGCGTTGAAGACGATCGCGCAGATGTCGCGTGGCGCCCTACTGATGTGGCTCTTGGCTGGGGGCATGTTGTTGTACGCAGCATGGCGCATCGTCTCTGCGCTGCTTCCTGGAGGCAGTGACACCAAGGCGAGGCTCACACGAATCGGCTACCTGATCAGCGCCGTGATCTACATCACGTTCGCGTTCACAGCGATCTCGCTCGCGCGCAGCACAATCGCCAACCCGGATGGCAACGTCAAGGTGACCTCGATCTCCGGCCGTCTCATGGCGAACTCCGGCGGGCGACTGCTCATCGGCGTCGTCGGAGTGATCACCATCGCGGTGGGCCTGTACCGAATCCTCAAAGGTGTCCGAGGCGACGTGACCGACGAGCTGAACCTGTCGTCGATGTCGCCGAAGAGACGCCGCATCACGGAGCGGCTCGGGGCAGTCGGCGAGATCGGGCGTGGCCTCGGCATTGGGTTGATCGGCTTCTTCCTGCTCCGCGCAGCCGTCACCTACGACGCCGCTCAGGCAACCGGTCTCGACGGTGCACTGCGCCGTTTGGCCACCGAGAACTGGGGCCTACTGGTGGTGGTCGTGGTCGGTATCGGGTTCGCCGCCTATGGGGTGTTCTGTCTGGCCACGTTCACCCATCGCGAACTGCAAGCGCCGTGACGACCGAAAGCGGTGGCCTTCGAGCGACCTGGCCGGTGCATCGAAGTCAGAGCGTGCAGTTGCTGTGTGGTTGGGCGGTATTGACCATCGCGTGGATCGGCCTCGGCAAGCTCCTCATCGGTCCACTCAAAGGTGGTGCAATTGTGCGCGCCGACGAGCACGTCGCGCATTGGATGGTCGATCGACGAACCCCAACGTGGAACCATGTCACCGTGTGGGGTTCGCTCCTGGCGGAAACGACTACGAAGGTCCTGGTCACGTTGGTCCTCGCGCTCGTGTTCCTGTGGCTCTGGCGACGCTGGCTCGAACCGCTCGTGCTCGTCGTCTCGCTGGTCATCGAGGCATCAGCATTCATCGCAGTCACCACAGTCGTCGGACGGAACCGACCCGACGTACCCCGACTCGACGGTTCGCCGGTGGGCTCGAGCTTTCCGAGCGGGCACACCGCTGCGGCCGCCGCCTACGCCGCAATCGCTGTCGTTGTGTTCTGGCACACTCGCAAACGATGGGCGCGGGTCCTGGTCGTGGTGCTCAGCGCGCTGGTCCCGGTGATCGTCGCTGTGTCGCGCATGTACCGGGGCATGCACTTCCTCTCCGACACCGTCGCCGGTGCCCTGCTAGGCGCGTGCGC
The DNA here is from genome assembly GCA_043753895.1 of Actinomycetota bacterium. GTDB lineage: Bacteria > Actinomycetota > Acidimicrobiia > Acidimicrobiales > Ilumatobacteraceae > WLMZ01. The sequence continues at coordinate 5,793 of JAYUWK010000014.1, read as the reverse complement.
AGTGGCCCTGACGACTGTTGTGCTGGCTCGGTCGCCAGAGGGTGTGTCAGTTGTCGATCCAAAGGCCGCGGTCGAAGGTCCGACAGCGGATACTGAGGATCCGCCCGAGCGCGATCGGATCGTGGTGTGATGTCGCTCTCTTCCGTAGGAGCTGACCCGTGCCGATCCTGATTGCTGTCGCGGTGGCGACGATCGTGGTGACCGTCGTGCTCACGCTCGTGGCACGTCGCGGGCGTCTGTCCGACCCCGCCGACGTGCGCGCAGGTGCGGACGGTCTTGTCGAACAGGCGCATCGTCACCCGATGCTGCGACGATTCGTCATCGACCGTCGTGACACCACCAAGGCCACCGGTTTGCTGTTGACGATCGCCCTCGTTGCCATCACCGGTCTCACGCTTACAATTGGTCTTCTGCTCGAGATGGTCCAGACCCACAATGGGTTTGCGCGGTGGGATGGCTCTGCCGCCCGCTGGGGTGCGGCGCACACCACGGCAACGGCCGAGTCGGTGCTGCGCGTGGTGACACAACTCGGCAGTACACCGGTGATCGTCGCCCTCTGCGTGGTGGTTTCGATCGTCGAATATCGACGGCTTCCGACTCGTGCGGTACCTGCGTTCCTGGCGACCGTGGCAGTGAGCCAACTCGTTCTCGCCAACCTCATCAAGGTGGCCGTGGGACGTGATCGTCCCAACGTGGCTCGGCTCGTCTCGGCCTCGGGCTTCTCGTTCCCGTCCGGCCACGCTGCGGCGAGCGCCGCTGTTTACGCGGCCATTGCTTTGGTCGTCGGGCGGCGCCGCAGCCGTGCCACCAAGGCTGCTCTGGCCGGTGCGGCCGGCGGTATTGCCGTCGCCGTCGCAATGAGTCGCGTGTTGCTTGGTGCGCATTGGCTCACGGATGTGATCGCAGGAGCCGCACTCGGGTGGGCATGTTTCGCACTGTGCTCGATCGCCTACGGCGGTCGGCTGTTGCACTTTGGTGCTCCCGTCGAACAGGCGCACGCCGTTCTCGTCAGTGAATCGCCCCGTGGGAACACCACCGTTTCCCCAACCTCGAGGAGTCACACATGACCTCCGTAGCCGTCATTGCCCACAGTGAAAAAGTGCTCGGAGCCGGCCTGGGTCGGCTGCGCGACGTGCTCGCCGAGCAGGGTATTCCCGATCCGATGTGGTTCGAAGTGACGAAGAGCCGCAAGGTGCCTGCCCACGTGAAAGAAGCGATCAAGGGCGGAGCCAAGCTCATCTTCGTTTGGGGCGGCGACGGCAGCGTCCAACGTTGTATCGATGCTGCAGTCGGGTCGCGTGTCACGCTTGCGATCCTTCCCGCCGGAACCGCCAACCTCCTGGCCAACAACCTGGGTATCCCGATCAACCTCGAAGCGGCCGTCGACGTCGGTCTGCACGGCAGCAATCACACCATTGACGTCGGCAAGATCAACGGTGAACACTTCGCCGTCATGGCCGGTACCGGGCTCGACGCGCTGATGATCCGCGATGCCGACTCAGCGATGAAGGACCGCTTCGGTCGCGCCGCCTACATCTGGATGGGTGCCCGGCACATCCACGCAACACCGGTGCACACCACTGTTCGAATCGACGGTCACACGTGGTTCGACGACAAGGCCAGCTGCGTCCTCGTGGCCAATGTGGGTTCCATCGGTGGGGGTGTCACCGCCTTTGACCACGCGTCGCCGGATGATGGCAGGCTCGACGTCGCCGTGATGACCGCCGAAGGTGCATGGCAGTGGATGCGTACCCTCACGCGGGCCTCCCTGGGACACGCCGAGAAGTCGCCGTTGGTGCAGATGACCCAAGCCACCAAGATCACGATCCAAACTCATGCACGTCGGGCGTACGAACTCGATGGGGGAGCACGTGAGAAGACGAACAAGCTACGCGTCCACGTGGTGCCGCACGCGGTGACGATTCGCGTGCCGGGTCCCGCATGTCTCGTGACTGCTCCACGATGACAGCGAAACCTGCCGGGGCAATTGGTGCGTCGCAGGACGCTAGTCGCGGCTTCCCTGCATTCGTGTGCGCCACCATCGGCGGACTGTTGGTGGTCTCGATCCCATTCGTCGCTCGTCACATCGACGGCACGGCCGACGAGTTCAGCAGCAGAACCGTGCCGGTGTTCGTTGCGATCGGTTGGCTCACCTGTGCGCTCTTGGCAGCGGTCGTCGTCACGCACCGCCTGCAGATCTGGTTCGACGTGAACGAGGGCCCGATCCTCGCGGTGGCCTACGACGTGTTGCCGCTGTTGCTCTTCCTCGCTCCGCTCATCTCCGTCGTTGCTCTGCTCACCGGACACCGGCTGCTCGCAGCTACGGGAGCTGTGCTGATCGTGTACCACGCGGTACTCGTCATCCCGAGACTCATTGCTCAACGTGTGCCGACCTGGGCGCGCACGGCGCCACAGTTCCGGTTGGCTGTCGCCAACGTCTACGTCGACAACACCACGCCGGATGCGGCGGCGCGCCAACTCACCGAAAGCGGTGTCGATGTGATCGTGATCGCGGAGGCCACTCCGAAGTTCATGAGCGTCTTCGATTCCGTCGGTGGTGCCACATCGCATCCCCACCGAGTGTCGGATCCCTCTGACGTCAGTGACTATGCCGTGGCAATTGCGTCGCGTCTCCCGCTTGGCCCGGACTCCGCCGTGCGGTCGATCGGCCGACTACGTCTCGCCGTTGCCGAAGTCGAGGTCGGGGGAATCCTGACCACGGTCGCCGCGCTCAATCCGAGGTCGACATTCGACCCGGACGGCCAAGAGATCTGGAAGGAGCAGATGGGCGAGCTGAAGTCCTACGCCCCGACCGTGCCCGGCCCGTTGGTCGTCGCCGGTGATCTCAACAGCACCGAGTTCCGTCCGGAGTTCGAGGAGCTGTTGAAGGATGGCCTCGACGACGCCATCGATTCGCTGGGGCAGGCTTGGAAGCCGTCCTTCTCGCTGAAGTCCGTCTGGCCTCTCGGCATGTTCGGTGTCGTCGCCCGACTCGACCAGGCGCTCGTGAACGACCAGATCGTCGCGTTGAACATTCGCAACTTGAAGCCCAAGGGCAGCGATCATCTTCCGTTCGTGATCACGCTGGCGGTTCGCTGACCCCGAGGAACTTGGTCAGCTGCGTCGCGAACTCGGGGACGTTCCGGCGTAACCATTCGATGAGCATCGCCGCGTGCTCCATCTCGTCGTCCTTGTTGTGGATGAGGACGGCTTTCAGGTCGGCGTCATCACAGTCGTCGGCGCGTTGCCCGTACCAGTCGATTGCCTCGAGTTCCTCCATCAACGACGTGATCGCTTGATGAGTCGCATACGTCAACGCGGTGAGTCGTTCTCTCGGAGCGTGCAGTGCTTCGCTTGCCATGGTGTGCCCTTTCGTCCGCAATTCGAACGCCAGCTCGGTACCCCCTCGTCGCCCGACTCAAACCCCGACGTCGGTTAACCTCGCGAAATGCCCCGCCGCCATGCCCTCGCCGCTGACTTGCCGGAGTTGTCGGAGGTGTTGTCGCGAAGCTTCTTCGATGATCCGCAAATGACGTTCCTGCTCCCGGACTCGGCCACGCGCGAAGCCGATCTGCAGGTCATGTTCACCGTGATCGCCTCGGCCGGTCTGCGCCGGGGCCACACGTATCTGCTCGACGATGGCAACCTTGCGATTGCTGCGGCTTCCATCTGGTCGCCACCCGAAGTGGAGTCATTGTCCGATACCGAGGTCGGTCCGCTGGTCGAGGCCATCGTGAGCCGGTACGGCGACGAAGGCCTGATGCGTATCGGCGCAATGAGCGAGGCGATGGAGGCGAACCACCCCCACGATTCACACCTCTACCTGTTCGTCGTGGGCGTCGACCCTGCGTCTCAAGGGCAAGGACTCGGCGAAACCTTGGTGGCGCCGACGCTCGCGCACTGCGATGCAACCGGTACGGCCGCGTACCTGGAGTCGTCGAACTCGCGCAACATCGGCTTCTACCGGCGCCTCGGGTTTTACACCATCTCGGAGTTCTACCCAGACGGTGGGCCATTGTTCACCGGTATGTGGCGCGACCCCATCGGCTGACGCCGCAACGACGCATTCCGGCCTCACGAAGTAGCGCTCCAGCGGCCCCTCATAGGCCCGTAGAGCGCTACTTCGCGGCTTGGGCGTACACAGCAGCGAAACCAGCTTGGATCTCGCTGCCCGCCAGCACTTCTACCTCGCCGCCAACTTCACTTTTGGGATGGATATCACCTCGGTGCTCGGGTACTACAACGACTTCATCGTCGGTCAGGCGGGCGGGGTGGCCACCACTTACGCCGGACTGCCTGCGGTTCGAATCTGCCCAGCCAACGCAACTCATCAAGTCGTTGTCTTCCCGCATGGTTTCCAAGGTGACGCCATCAAGGCGCGCTTTGCCGACGCTGTCCGTGCGCTCGACACATCGGTGACGATGATCGCCCTGTCGCACGTCAGCTCCGGCTTCTTGTTCTTCTTCAGCGGCAACGTATTCGCACCGTGGGAGATCAACGCGGTGTTAGCGCTACGCCCAGAGGTCGTCGCGGGAGGTGCGTTTATGCAGGTCGGCACCGGATCCTTTGGAACACCAATGGAGTCGTACGTGCCCGCACATAGGTTGCCCGGTGTGCCGCTGACAGGCTTCGTGACGCTCTTCGCAGGCTCCATTTCGAACGCCTTCTCGTAGGCGTCTGTAGGCGTCTGTAGGCGTCGGTGGCCGGCGGCGACACCGAGTACGCAGACGACTAGATTCGCCGGCGTGAGTTCTCCCGAGCAGTCCAGCGCAGTCGTCGCGGATTCGTATATGCCAGCAGATGGAGCCACCGGGTTCCACCTGCTGGCCAAGCCGAGCGGCTCCACCTGCAACATAGATTGCACCTATTGCTTCTTCCTGTCGAAAGAGTCGCTGTATCCGAACGAGAACAGCCGCATGTCGGATGCCACGCTCGAGACCTACATCTGTCAGTTGCTCGAATCGCACCGCACGCCCACGGTCACGGTGGCGTGGCAGGGCGGTGAACCGACGCTGATGCGGTTGCCGTTTTTCGAACGCGCGGTGCAGCTGGTCGAGCAGTTCAAGCAGCCCGGCCAAACCGTGGAGCACACGTTCCAGACCAACGGCATTCTGCTCGACGACGCCTGGTGCGAGTTTTTCAAGAAGCACAACTTCCTGATCGGGCTCAGTGTCGATGGTCCCCGCGAAATTCACGACGCCTACCGGGTCGATCGTCGTGCCCAGGGCACCTTCGACCGGGTGATGAACGGCTGGCGGCTTTTGCGCAGCCACGGCGTCGAGTTCAACATCCTCTGCGCGGTCAATGCTGCCAACGAGCACCACGGACGCACCGTCTACAAGTTCTTCCGCGACGAACTCGGCACAAAATGGGTGCAGTTCATCCCGATCGTCGAGCGTGCCAGCGAGGCAACTCTTGAGATTGCCAATCAAGGTTGGAGTGATCGTCCCGGCCGCAAGCGCCTGCTCTACACCCAGAGCGGCAACCTGGTGACCGAGCGCTCCGTCGGAGGTGAGCAATACGGCAAGTTCTTGGTGGAGGTGTTCGAGGAATGGGTGCGCCACGACATCGCTAAGGTCTATGTTCAGATGTTCGATGTCACGCTCGAGGCTTTCTTCGGACGGCACCTGTTGTGCATCCACGCGCCCACGTGTGGCGACGGTCCGACGCTCGAATACAACGGCGATCTGTACAGCTGCGATCACTTCGTCGAGCCGGGCTATCTGCTGGGCAACATCCACCAGACCCACATGGCCACGATGGTTGCGTCGCCAACGCAGCGCAAGTTCGGCA
>JAYUWK010000013.1:0-2583 GCA_043753895.1 Actinomycetota bacterium | reverse complement strand
AGTACGGCAAGGTGAAACATTCACTCTCACGCCGGCTTCGCTCGTACAGCCGATCTGTGGCCTTCCGCTCATTGTGTATCTCACGACGCCCCCGATGCAGTTCGCGGTGCTCTGGCCGGGCACGGGTGAGTGGTATCAGTACGGCGTCGATGAGTTCGCGTTTCCTGAGTGTCTGCCCGCTCCAACGAGTGATGCGCAGACTTTTCGGGTCCCTGCCGATTTTCCAAGCGGCGACTACATGGCCTGCTTTGGACAAGGCCCCGACGGATGCGGAGCGCTGACGATCGAGTAGCGACGGCAGGCACCGCGGTAGCGCTAAATGCCCGATGTGGCAGCCGTTGACCAGCGCCTATCGACGCTGATCTGGGCGGGCGCAGGGCGCTTGACCAACCGGTTCGGGTGAACTGCCCCACACGGAACCCGGTGAGGAGATGCGCGCCTGAAGGGCGTGCAAGTGGTTCCCGCTTGCGGACCTGCGATAGAGCACGAAGGATGTGGCTCCTCAGACATAGGTCGAAGGCTCTGCAAGCTCACGTCGGGTGTTGCATTGAACCCATCGAGGCTGGCGGGGAAGGTGACGAGCCGAGGGCTTCGACTGTGCCACCGGCCCCCACCGCGTCGGCATGGCGATGCACAGCCTTCCAAGCGCCGTCTTCGCATCGAAAGACGATGGTGGCCCGAAGTGAGAAGGTTACATTCGACCCACTGCGAGCATCCCGGGCGCTGGTGTGTTCGACCTGCACGACGTAACCGAGATCTGCGGTCCTGAACCGACCGATCTCCTCGAACCGGCGCCGTCCGCTCTGATATTGGGCAGCGGCCCCCTGGATGGCGGCGACGACGCTCTCTCGGCCGCGTTTTGGCGGCCCGAACGGGTTGGCGATGGTGATGTCGTCTCGGGTTGACCACAGGGCTTGCACAGCTGTCGCGTCGCCCTGGAGCAGCGACCCCAGAGCATCGCGGAACGCCGTAACTGCGGCATCGAAGTCGTGTGCGTCCATGTCGTTCCCTCTGACCGTGCGACTCGACAGACCGGTTGTCGTCTGCGCCTCCAAGCGTTGCAACGGCCGAATGCGCTGCCTGACGGTAGCAAACGGGGAGCCGACGCTCGACGAGCGTTGATCGAACGCGAACGCGCGCTGCTGTCCTCCGAGCTAGAGCGCGTAGCGCCCGATGGGGTGCCGTTTGTCCAGCGACCAGAGCGGCAGCTATGCGCTACCCATCGTCCGGTTCGACGACCCGCCGTTCTTCGTTCACATCCTCGAGGACGAGACGCGGTGACCTTGTGAACGCGATGGAGCAGGGATCACATTGGTAGTCCGAACTCGTGCTGAAGTCGATCTGCGCGCCGACCGGAGATCCCGCACGCCCCGACGGTCAGATCGATCCTGACCCTGCGCCCCTTCCCGAATGGATCGGCGCCACCATCGTGGGAGACAGTCGCCGGGTTCGTCTACGGCCCGTACTACAGCGCACCGCCTCCCCAGCCGGGAGTTCCCGTGCCCGCGTCGCATACGACTTTTTACGTCGACAACGGCCAACCCATCGGACAGTTCGAAGGCGACGGCTACGCCAACATGTTTTCGTGACCCGAGGCGCAGCTGAACGTTAAGGGCCGCTCCAGACGACAGCGGCTCAGCTCGACAGTGGCGGTTTGATGGGCTGTGCGGCATCGTACGAGTGATGGACATCCGAGATCAGGAGCTGTATGCGAAGCATTCAGACGAGCTGATCCGATTCGCCACGACGCTGGTGGGTCCATCTCACGCCGAGGACGTCGTCGCGAACGCAGTCATCCGAGCGATGCACGCAACGTTGTGGCCGACGGTGATCGAACCGCGCGCCTACCTCTTCCGTTCGGTGCTCAACGAGGCTCGGTCGGTTGGTCGTAGCGATCGACGTCGAACACGACGTGAGCAATCGGTCGCCCCGCACGAGGCGACAGAGGAGGCGACAATCAGCATCGAGGTGCGCGACGCGATGGCGCGCCTCTCACTTCGAGAGCGATCAGTCCTCTACCTCGCGTACTGGCACGACCTGTCCGTCGTCGAGATCGCTGGCACTCTCGGCCTGTCCCACCGAAGCACTGAGCGAGCGCTCACCCACGCACGCCGAACACTCGAGGAGAGCCTCTCATGACGACGACTCATTGGTCACCGCAGGTCACTCGGGCGATGCTCGAATTCGCAGATGCGGCGCCGTTGCCACCATTGCTCGATGGCGATCACGGCTCAGGTGAGCCGCGACGGGGAAGACCGCCGATGCTCGTCCTCGCGACCGCCGTGCTGATCCTCGTTGGCGCCGGCGGCACCGTGGCCGCACTTCTGATCAAAGACCCCCGCACCTCGCCCGCAACGGTTCCGAGTTCCGCTCCTGAAACAACCGTGGCCGCGAAGCCGTCGATGTTCGACTCAGGCGCGTCGATGATCGTGTGGGTCTACTGGCAAGCCACGCCGGACCAGATCGAGCTCCTGCGCAACGCAATTCTCGCCAGTGGGGCCGTGAAGCCGGACGAACTGCTTTATCTCGATCATGCCGCCTCGCTGGCCAAAGCCGAACGCGTCTTCGCGGACGATCCGGAGG
>JAYUWK010000012.1:0-2584 GCA_043753895.1 Actinomycetota bacterium | reverse complement strand
GTTGGATGAACGAGATACGCCTGACCTGCACTGGACACTGCATCAGGATGGCATGCTCGTGCCATGTCGCCCACACCGGTTCCGCCACCTCGGATTCCTTCCCCTCCCCGCCCGGCATCACGAACCGCTCGATGGTCCCAGCGGGTTGGTCGAGCAACGGCGAGCCTCGAGGATCACGCTCTCGTGACGAGCGCAATGAAGCGTTCGCCGGCTGGTCTCTGGTGGGACGAAGTCCTCGCCGAGCCGCTGGCAGTGCTCTCCCGCTCCCTCGATGAGCAGGCGGACCTCAGTGCGCCCGGACGCCGGACGGCCCGCCGCCTTCTCGTGGATCTGTTGATCTCGGACCGTCCTCGGATGAGCCCTACTGCCGGAGCCGGTCGAGTTCTCGTCGTGACCGGCACGCCCGGTGTGAACCTCACCCCCGTGCAGCAGGCGTGTTCGAGCAACGGGTTCGTCGAGCTTGTACCGACCATCGCCATCGACGACGCCTGGCCGTTGTCGACCATCGACAACGCACGATTGGCGGCAACCTGGTTCACATCGGCGGCGTTCGAATATCGCTGGCACGTTCCTGACTTCGCCGAGTGGATGCTGTCGACCGTCGGGCAACAACACATCGTGGATCTGCTGGTCTCATGGGTCGCCGCCGCCCAGACCCCGATGTCAGCCGGCGAGGCTCCACCCGACATGAGACACATCACGGCCGGCGTCGGGTACGCCGAGTCATTGCCAGCAATCCTGGCCCGGCTGCCGAACGCCCGCGCCCTGATTGTCGAGCCAGCAGATCCCGCGCGCGATCACGACCGCTTCAGCGAAGACGTCATCGTCGAACGGGCTCGGCACAGCTTGCGGAATCGACCGGATATCGATGCCCGCTATATCGAATGGCGGCTCGGGACCATCGGCTCGGCGCTCGATGGTGCAGCGTCGAGCGACGATCCCGATCGAATTCACCGGGTCAACAATAGGTGCAGCGCCAAGGAACTCAAGGCGATCATCGACAACCTGACGCGCACCTGGGGTTGACCCAGAAACACAAAGAAGTCCGTCGGGATCACCGATCGCGGTCGCCCAGGCGCTCAACTCATTCCGCTCCCTGCGGTGCGCCTCGACGCATTGAATGCTGCAGGCCATTCCCCTCAGCGTCGGGTGACGCGCCGATCAAGCCGCTTCGCGGTGTCCGCCACGATGTTGTGAAGGAAGGCGTTCAACGCCTTCGCCATCCCCGGCGGCGCTGACTGGAAGCGTCCGCGCCACACCAATTCCGTGGCATCACCATCCGCAGTCAGGTACACATCGGCGCGGTACCCCGTGACCGGCACGCCCTTGACGAGTTCGTACCCCATGTGAAAGTTCTCCGGCTCGAACTCGACCACGAGTTCCTTCGCGCCGATCGGACCGACGCCCAGCGCTCGCAGCGCTCCCACGCCGTTCTCGTCAGGAGACCCGAGCTGCTCGAGTCTGCTGGTGACGACCGGAGTCCAGTTCTTGTAGCCGCGATGGTCGACCACCGTGTCCCACACGTCCTGGATGGGCGCGGCAATTCGACGGCGAACTTCGAAGGAATGCGACATGGGACAATCCTGCCCACTGCGGGCGAATCCCTCAACTCGCGTGACACGGGGACGATTGGCGCACGTTGCGCCCCTTCGGACGCGGGAGGAGCCGCCATGCGTTCCGCGCACATTAATGTGACCGACACCGAACGGTCGGCTCGGCGCGCTCGCTGTTCGCTGGCCGTGCCTGCTGGCCAAGGGCGCCACCACGGGTGTTGTCCGGTACGTCAATCGATCTGGCGGGAGCACGGGCCGCGTTCGATGGTTCCTTCGACAAGCCGTTGACGATCGCGTTGACCACCGCTGATGTACCCGCCGAGGTTCGCAGCGCGATCGCTGGATTGTCGGCCTGCCGGCGACCTTGACCGCCATTCGACGTCGAGTCGGCCATGTTCTGGATCTTCAATTGTCCGCGGAACAGGCGCACGCCGGGCTCCTTCCGGAGACCTGAGTGCGCCTGTTGGATCGTAGGAGCGTGTTGCCCTACCCGTGGCTGTTACGCCATGTTGGCGGCGACGAAGTCCCAGTTGACGAGGCTCTCGAGGAACGTGTTGATGTAGTTCGGTCGAGCGTTGCGGTAGTCGATGTAATAGGCGTGTTCCCACACATCGATGGTGAGCAACGCCTTCTGGCTGTGCTTCATCGGGAGATCGGCATTGGCGGTCTTGACGATGTCGAGCTTGGAGCCGTCGTCGACGAGCCAGGCCCAGCCGGAACCGAACTGGGTGGTCGCTGCCTCGGCGAACTTGGTTCGGAAGGCGTCGTAGGAACCGAAGGCAGAGTTGATCGCATCGGCAACAGCACCGGTCGGCTCACCGCCACCGGAGGGGGCCATCGAGTTCCAATAGAAGGTGTGGTTCCAGACCTGAGCCGAGTTGTTGAAGAGAGGGCCCTCGGCGGCCATGATCACGTCTTCGAGCGGAGCGCTCTCGTGGTCGGTACCGGCTGTCAGGTTGTTGAGGTTGGTCACGTAGGTCTGGTGATGTTTGCCGTAGTGGAACTCGAGGGTTTCCTGGCTGATGTGGGGT
>JAYUWK010000011.1:0-2588 GCA_043753895.1 Actinomycetota bacterium | reverse complement strand
ATGTAGAGCGGCACGTTGGTGCCGCGTCCGGGTGTGGCGTTCACACCGGGAACGAGCGTGTGGCCGGTCAGGTAGCCCTGGAGTTCCTGCACGTCCTGGGGGAACCGCTCCGACGACATCGGGTCGGTGCGCATGGCGTGCATCGTGGCCTGATCGCTGCCGGGAGCACGCCCCAACCCGAGATCGATTCGCCCGGGGTGGAGCGTCTCGAGTGTGCCGAACTGCTCGGCGATGGTGAGCGGCGAATGATTGGGCAACATGACACCTCCGGCCCCGAGTCGGATGCTCTGGGTATGCGCAGCGACATGGGCGATCAGGACACTGGTCGCCGAGGACGCAATCGCCGACATGTTGTGGTGCTCTGCGTACCAGACCCGTCGATATCCCGACACCTCGGCACGCTGCGCAAGCGCCACACTGCCCTCGAGACTGTCACGGGCCGTATCGCCGGGGCCGATGACGGCAAGGTCGAGGATGGACAGAGGAAGCTTCATCGCCCCTTTCAACGATCACACGTCGCCAGATATTTCGATGCCCCCAGCCCCAGAGCGCTAGATCGTGAACACCGGGAACCCGGGCGCAATCGCCAGCAGTTCGTCATCGGTGGAGTTGGCGTCGATACCCTCGAAGAAGTGCCCGACTTCGGCCTTCCATCGGCGCACGTACTCGCGCAGAATCTCGGGCTTGTCGCGATCGGCGACCTCGATCGGATGGACCGTCTCGGTGCGACGGCCGAGCCGCAGTTCGGTCGCTCCACCGGCCCGGACGTTCCTGACCCATTGGGTCTGGCCGCGGGGAGCAACGAGATAGCGGTGCCCCGAGAAGTCGAGTGGGTTGACCGGAACGGTTCGCCAGTCGCCACTCGTGCGGCCCCTGACCGCCAGCACGCGGGAGCCACGAAGGCTGATGCCGCGACGGGCGAATCCCATCATCGTCCGGTTGAAAACGTTCCTGGTGAACCACCCGGGTTCCACGTACCGGTGAGTGTGTTCCTGCGATGTTGCCATGTCGGATCCCGTCGTTCAGGTGCCCAATGGAGAGCACTGCTCTTGTTTGTGTGCACTGATCATCCGCCCGTCGACGGCCCATGTCAAGAGCAGTGCTCTCTATAACATTGCGCGGCGGTCATCGAGTCGGCAGACTGGCCTGGTGAACGCGCAACCCTCGGCCACCGGGACCCGGGCGAGGTTGCGCGCCGAGCTCACCAACGAGATCAAGCAGATCGCCCGACGACACCTTGCGGAACACGGCGCGGAATCGCTCTCACTTCGCGCGGTGGCACGCGAACTTGGCATGGTGTCGTCCGCCGTCTACCGCTACTTTCCCAGTCGCGACCATCTCCTCACCGCCCTGATCGTCGATTCATTCGAGGCCGTCGGAACGGCCGCCGTGCAAGCCGATGCACCGCTCCCCCGTGATGATTTCCCTGGGCGATGGATGGCCATCACACGGGCCATACGCTCGTGGGGACTCGCGAATCCACGCGAATACGCACTCGTCTACGGCAGCCCCATCTCGGGCTACGTCGCGCCGCCCGACACCATCGATCCGGCGTTGCAGGTGATCCTCGCCTTCACCACGCTCCTCGTCGATGCAACGGTCGCCGGAGCCGTCATCGACAATGGTCCCTTCGAGACCACTCGGGTGGTGCGGTCGGACCTCGCGGCCATTCGCGCATCGATCGCTCCCGACGTTCCCGACACGATTCTGGCAGAGGGCCTGGTTGCATGGATGACGCTCTTCGGTTCCATCAGCTACGAACTCTTCGGTCATTTCGAGAACGTGATCAACGATCGGGACGGCTATTTCGATCTGCAGATGGGGCGCGTTGGGACCGCCCTGTTCAACGGGAACTGATCACGCCCCAATCCAACTGAACCATCGCCACGAACGACATCCATGAGGATTCCCATCGAGAAATTCCAGGAACAGGGCGGGCGACTCAGAACCGACGATCTCGACGTTGAATCATTCCGCACACAACCGCTGACGCCCGAGGTCCTCCGGTGTCTCGGATACATGCACGACATCGAGTACCAGACCGTCATGTACACCCGCGAACTCCTGTTGCTCCCGATGTGGAAGGACCCGCAGTTCACGGCTTTTCTGACGCTGTGGAACTATGAGGAGTACTGGCACGGCCAAGCCCTCGGCCAGGTCCTCGCCATGCACGATCGCCCGGCCCACGATGCACGGCTGACCGCAATGAGAACGTGGAACAAGCGCTACCTCTCATGGAGCCCGGCGATCTTCTGGGCGCTCGGCAAGGGCGTCCGGAAGTTTCCGGCCGTCCACATGACCTGGGGCGCCATCAACGAGTGGACCGCCAATGCGGCGTACAACCGCCTTTCCCAGATCGCTGATCATCCGGTGCTGACGGAGCTGCTCGGACGGATCATGCGCCAAGAGGGTCGACACGCCGGGTACTACGCGGCGTGGTCCCGGGAGCTGCTCGCCGACGACCGGCGCGCACAACGGGTGACGTCGTGGTTCCTCCGTCATCAATGGGCGCCCGTAGGCAACGGCGATGTCCCGAAGATCGAGACCTCGTTCACCACGGCGTACCTGTTCGGATCCGGCGAAGGCAG
>JAYUWK010000010.1:0-2592 GCA_043753895.1 Actinomycetota bacterium | reverse complement strand
GCCCAGTGAGAATGGGCTTGTCCAGCGCGAGGGTCCCATTTGTTTGTTGGGTGGGCTGTCAGGCTGGGGTGTCTCGGGGTTCGACACGCCCCGTTCCGGAGGGCGACTCGAGTTGCTGCGCTAACAGCCGCTCGGTCACTTGTCTCCTTCACGGGACGTGCGTGCCTGCCCCTCAACTTGGGAAAGGGGTGGCCATGGCCATCGTAGATTCAGCGCGCCAAGTAGTTGGTGGGGTTGACACGCATCGCGACTCGAACGTCGCCGCGGTCGTCGACATGAACGGCGGTCTGTTGGGGATCGAGTCGTTCCCGACGACCGCTGACGGACACCGGTCGTTGACGTCGTGGATGTCCGGGCTCGGCGTGATCGAGCGTGTCGGCGTTGAGGGGACCGGTTCGTATGGGTCGGGCCTCGCTCGTTATCTGTTGTCGATTGGTGTGCCGGTGATCGAGGTTGATCGACCGAATCGGCAGAAGCGCCGCAAGCACGGCAAGAGCGATCAGCTCGACGCGGTCGAAGCCGCGCGTGGCGCGCTGTCGGGGCGTTGCGAAGGCCAGGCCAAGGCCGGAGACGGATACGCCGAGGCGCTGCGGGCATTGATGGTCGCGAAACGATCGGCGCGCTCGACACGGATCCGCACGATCGTGCAGCTGCGCCATCTGATGTTCACCGCACCCGATGAGTTACGCGCCCGGCTCGGCGGGCTCAGCGCGACACAGCTGGTCAACGAGGCCGCCAAGCTTCGCCCGCGACCGGGCGGTGATGTCGTAATGCACGGCACCAAGACCGCGGCGGCGATCCTGGCCCGTCGGGTCCACGCCCTCGACGTCGAGCTCGCTGCACTCGATGAGCAGATCGAGCCGCTCGTCAAGGCCGCCGCCCCACAGCTATTGAACATCTTCGGTGTCGGCGCTGACACCGCAGCGGTGTTGCTCGTCGCCGCCGGCGACAACCCGGAACGAATCACCTCCGAGAGCAAGTGGGCGATGCTCTGCGGGATCGCGCCGGTCCCCGCGATGACTGGCCGCATCGACGACAGATTCCGTCTCAACAGCGGCGGCAACAGACAGGCGAACAACGCGATCTGGCGGATCGTGATCACCCGGCTTGGCCAACGCGAACCACGAACCGTCGCCTACATGACTCGCCGTCTCGCCGAGGGCAAGTCGAAGCCGTACATCATCCGGAACCTCAAACGCTACGTCGCCCGAGAAACCTTTCGAGCACTGCCGCGCTGACGAAGAACGCAGTGACGGGACTGGCCCAAGAATGCCCCGACGCTCTCAAGCTGTCCTGATATCGACGTGCCGTCCCGTCACCGCAACACACCCGCCGGAACCGTGGCCTGATAAGAGCCTGCCCTCCCAAGAGTGGCCCATCACTGGTCTGCCCGAAACACCGGCAACAACACCCTTGACAAACATAGGAGCGTCGATATGGGGCGGCTCGGCAAGGGGTCGTGTGCGGTCCACGATCATGCGAGTTGAGCCGCGAGACTCTTTGAGTGGATCGGCCGATGGATGAAGCGGAGCGCGCAGCGTGGCTGATGCGGCAACCGCCACCGGCCGTGACGCTGGCCTGGCTTGTCGATGAGCTCGACGCAGCCGAGGTCATCGAGGTGGGCCCGATGCTCGGCGGGTCAACATCGGCGATGCATCGCGTCACGCTCATCGATCGGAGTGGCCATCAGCGGGTTGTGGTGTTGCGCCGGTATGTCCGAGCCGAGATCCGCGCCACGTCGCCCGATGTTGCCGTGGTGGAGGCTCGCGCTTTGCAGCTCGCCGAGCGTCTCTGCCGGTACCGACGCCCACGCTGCTCGCGCTCGACGCGACGGGTGACCGGTCGGATGTGCCGGCACTCGTCATGTCGTTGCTCGACGGACGGCCAGTCTGGGAGACCCGGTGGGGTTCGAGGTGGGTGTCGCAGACGGTCGACGCGATAATCGCCTTGCATGACATCGACGCCTCCCAAGTCGAGTTGCCGCAACTCGCCACCTACACCCAGAAGCGCTACGACCCACCGCGATGGACGACCGATCCAGCACTGTGGGAACGAGCCGTCGAACTGTTCCACGGTCCGGTGCCGACCTCCGACGTCGGGTTCAGGTTCGTTCATCGTGATTTCAACCCGGGCAACGTGCTCTGGGTTCGAGATCGACTCACAGGCGTCGTTGACTGGCAGTCGGCGTGCATCGGGTCGCGTTCGATCGATCCAGCCCACTGCCGGCTGAACCTGTTCCAGTACAACCCGACGATGGCCGACGACGTCCGCGACGTCTGGGAACAACGATCCGGGCTGACCTTCGACCCGTGGGCAGACTTGGTCAGCATCATCGGAACCCTCGACAACATCCGCGGCCGCCGACATCCCAACGCCGCGATGTGGTCAATCGAAGTCGCTCTCAAGCAAGCCGTCCACGCCCTCAGCTGACGACAGCGCTTGCCGAACCGCTCCATATCGAATCCTCTTTGTGTCAAGCGGTTCTTTTCGGGCCGTGTTGGGGCGCGTCGAGGTGGCCCGGGTCGGTGACGCGGACGGTCGGGTCTAGCGTGTTGTCGGGTTCGGGAGTGACTGCTCCGAAGAGTCGGGTCA
>JAYUWK010000009.1:0-2593 GCA_043753895.1 Actinomycetota bacterium | reverse complement strand
GAGTTCGACGCGCACGACATCCACAACGGCAGCGTACGACGGCTCAACCTCCTCCACGCCACGTACCGCCGGGCATGACGCGCCGATGCGCCGTTCGGAGCGGGGTTGCCCCAGTGCCCTTTCCCGCTGTTCGGCGACGCCGTTATGCGTCGTATGCGTGTCGATGGAACGTGGGCTCTCGACAGCGCCCGGGATGGGCGTTTACAGCGTGTACGTCACCTTGGCGCCGCACCAATATTGGGCGCCTCCCGACCCTACGGTCGCAAGGATCACGAAGATGGACGACGCGGAGACCGGCGTGATCTGTCCACTTGTCAGAGACATCTGGGTCTCTGCACCGTCGTTCGGTGCTGACAACGCGGAGACCGCTGTCGGCGAGTATCCACTAGAGGCTGGTCCGCGCTTGAACAACTGGTACGTCGCCCCAACAAAATCCCCGTTGTACTTGCTGTTCACGATTGCGATGATCGTCGCTCCCTGCGGGAGATCGAGTGGCATCGCGTAAGTCTGGTTCGCAGTGAGGTGCGCGCATCCAACGTTGGTGCCGCCGAAGTACGGCGCAGTTCCGGCGGCTTGCGATGTCATCACGTCGGCTGCACCGAAGAACATGGTGCATCCGCCGGCTGGGCATGTGGGACCTGCCGGTCCTTGGATGCCCTGCACGCCTTGCGGTCCCGGAGGGCCTTGCGGACCGGACCCGCTCGTTGCGGGTTGGTAGAAGCCGACGATGTCGACCAGTAGATTCAGCGTTCCTCCGTTGTTGTAGGCAGAGATTGCCCCACCGGCGGAGAGTCCGACGGTCACCTGATTTGGTGTCGGCGCTCCGCCAGCGACGACATTCAAGTTTGACGCAGTGGGACGCGGATTGGCATCAGCGGGAAACACCGTGATGTAGCTTGCGGAGGTCGGGTTGACCGCGGTGACATTCATCGCAACCCCGGTCGCCGTGTTGGGTATGGTGCAATCACCGTTGGTTCCCCAGACGGCGAATGTTGCGGACTCAGCTGCGCCCAACGGTGTAGCACGCTTTCCCACATTGTCCGGCGCTGGCCGTGTGTCGACCAGGCGGCACGGCACGATCGGCACGAACGCGGACGGGACGCTACCGCCCGCTGCTCCGACCACCTGCACCAACCCGATAGCGGTTGCGGTCGCCGCAGCCAATGCTGCTGCGACCCCGACGTGAACCAACCTGAACTGACTCGGCATGGCTGTCCCCTCTGCTCGCACTGAGTGGCAGAGCATAGATCTCCTTGACCGACACGGATTCCAACCCGAAGCCCCCCGTGGACGCGGGTGCTCGGGTCTGACAGGCGACTGCAATCGACGCACGCCGAGGCGCCGTCAAGTGCTCGCTGTTGGCGGTATCCGCGGCGTCGCTCTGTGCTGTCGTTATGCACCATCTGCGATCATCGGCGTAACGGCCGGATGAGGTATCGGCTGATCAGGATGTTGCAAGGCCGAGGAACACGACGATCGATCGTGCGAGTCTGGCCATGTCGTCCTCGGACAGTCGGCCGATTCGTTCGCCAAGCGTTGAGCGAGGGACGGTCGTGATCTTGTCGACCATGAGCCGGCTCGGTTGACGGATCCCGGTCGCCTCGTCGGCGTTGACAGGTATGCGAAACAGCGGAGCGTCGGTGTCGTCAGTGGTGAACGCGCAGATCGTGACCGATGCGGTTGCGTCAAAGAGATTTTCTTGGATGATGACGACCGGTCGCGGTTTGCCGGCGTACCCGCTGCGGGCCGCAGCGGTCCAGATCTCACCGCGTTTCACTCGTCGTCGCCGAGGGCGTCGATGAATGCTTGATCGTCGGACTCCTGGTCGCTTGTCGCGACGGCGAACGATTGATCATGGGCTTGCTGCGCGAACTGGGGCGATCGGACGTCGGGCACCCAGAATTGAACGGGGCGCAAGCCCTGTGCGCGGAGCCGCTCACGATGGGCGCGCACCCGGACCGCACTTGCGGCTGTCGATCGTTGACGGACCATACCTGAACGTTACATGTAACGCTGCTCTCGCGTAACAGATTTCATGACATCGCCACGAAGCCCGCCGAATACTCCGGGCCCTCAACGGTCCATGGCCGCCTCTGAACTGCACTTTCGATCGGTCGATCAGGTGCTTACACCCGATCGATAGTCGCAGGCGAGAACGCCCGTCCTACGCTGCATCGCCGGCGAAGTCGTGCGCCGGCGTCACCGACTTCGCCGGCCGGCGGCCTGACCTCGTTGACGGCTACGGCGCTCGCGTCAGCAAGCACCAAGCTCGGTCGCCGCGGTCGGCGTGTCTTCGGTCAACGTGGGACCCTGAGGCGGCGGCCGAGTTGTTCCGGTGATCCCTCGGGATTATTCTGGTAGTCGGGGAGACGCTCAAGGGCGGGCACCACATGGAACGGCTTGAGCGCATAACGTTCGCCGGCTGCCCGCCAGAACACGCGCGACCACCCGAATAACACGCACCGAACCGGCGTTCTGTACTTTCCGGATCAATTTCAGTCGATTGACAATTCGGGCACGACTTCGGCGCGGGCGATGGCCGCCGGGACGGGGAGCGTTTCGCCTAGTGCCCTGAGTTGGGGGCTGCGCGCGG
>JAYUWK010000008.1:0-2595 GCA_043753895.1 Actinomycetota bacterium | reverse complement strand
TGTCGCCAGCATCCTCGAAGTCCATCAGCACCTGCTTGGAGTCCGAGCCGCAGATCCCGCACAGGTCAGTGTCGAGCACCAGCCAATCGTCGGCCAGTGGCAGTGGATCCGGCAGGTCCTTCAGCGCCACCGGCGTGGTCGAGAGGTTCTTGAGGAGTTGCGACGCATCGTCGGCGATGGGATCGGGCCAGGGCTCAGGGTCGGCCAGGAACACGAGTGCCTTCATTGGGTTGCTACTCCTTCGAGGAAGACGTCGATGTTCGATGTCTTGAATTCAACGATCGCTTTGAGGTCGGGCAGATAGTGCTCGAACCGATCGCTCTCGATGGCGGCGACGATGCCGTCGGCGACCATCGAGGGCGCCCCGAGTGGTCCGTTGTAGTGCGCACGGCGATTTCCGGGCTGATCCCATATCTCGGTGTCGATCGGTCCGGGAAGGATGAGCCGCACGCTGATCCCCGTTGTCCAGAGATCCGCATGAAGCGATTCCGAGAAACCGCAAACAGCGAACTTCGACGCCGAATACGCAGCCTCCTGAAGGATCCCGAGTCGCCCACCAATCGACGACACGTTCACGATCACGCCGGTGTCTCGAGCCAGCATGGATGGCAGCGCGGCGAGGGTCATCAGCGTCGGCGCGGTGAAGTTCACCAGCATCGTCTCGCTGAGCTCATCAGCTGTGAGCTCAG
Organism: Actinomycetota bacterium; assembly: GCA_043753895.1. Taxonomy (GTDB): domain Bacteria; phylum Actinomycetota; class Acidimicrobiia; order Acidimicrobiales; family Ilumatobacteraceae; genus WLMZ01. Next base: position 1,906 of record JAYUWK010000008.1, on the reverse strand, counting down.
CCACGGGCACCCGCTTTGGGATTGCGGCGTTGTTGACCAGCACATCGAGATGTCCGAAGTGCTCGATCGCTTCGTGAACTGCGGCCACGGCGGCGGCGGAATCGGCGAGATCGCAGACCATCGGAAGGCACTCCGCAGCGCCAGCAGTCAGGACGGTTCGTTGTACGTCGGCCAGCCGATCAGCGCGCCGTGCCAGGAGCACCACACGACAGCCCCGGGCGCCGAGCGCGGTCGCTAGCGCGGCACCAATTCCCGATGACGCGCCGGTCACGAGGACCGTCGTTCCAGGAACGATCGCACACGGAGCGGTACCCATCGGGCGAAGCTACCTGACGCTCGTGTCAGGTGCAGTGGATACAATGAGCTGATGGTTGAGGACCTCGCCGCGACAGGTGCCCGCCGGTCACGGCTGGACGATGCGGACCGTGTTCGGGATGCTCGATGACTGATTCCCAGGTCGACATCCGCGATGTCCTGACCCGCTACTGCATGTTGTGTGATGACGGCCGCTTCGATGAGTGGGGCGAATTGTTCACGCCCGATGCTCGATTCGCGGTGATGGACCACGTCCACGAGGGTCGCGCCGCCATCCAGCTGTTCATCGAAGCCGGCCAGCCGGCTGAGCGGCGCGGACGTCACGCAGGTCTGGGCAGCATCGTCGACGTGGACAGCGACGGATTGAGCGCACGGGCGTGGACCGACTTTCTCTTCGTCTCCCAGCAACGCCAGATCAAGGTGATCGGCCGGTATCACGACGAGTTGGTCCTCGACCCGAGCGATGGTCGGTGGCGTTTCACGCTGCGCGAGATCGTGTTCCTCGGCTCAGAACCGACACTGACCTCGCATCCGTCAGGCCATCCGTAGCCGCCACATCGCAGCGCCCTCACGGGAACATCGGAACTCAAACCACACTGGGTGTCGTTTCGATTCCAGTGTTCGTCGATCAACCGGCGGTCGCACGATGGTCAGGGTGACCACAACCGTCACCTTTCGCCGGGACCGCCCCCGCCGCCGTAGGAAGCATCGAGGGTGTCATAGTCGAGCGGCCAACCCAGCCGGGGAAGTGGCTCGGTCCGGAAGATGATCGACTTCGGTTTCTTGTAGCTGGCGATCCGCCCTTTCACGAACGCAATGAGCTCATCCTCGGTCACTGATTGATCATCGTGGAGCACCACGATCCCGCACACGGACTGACCCCACGTGGCGTCAGGGGTACCGATGACGGCTGACTCGCGGACGGCGTCGTGAGCGTTGAGGGCTGCCTCGACCTCAGCCGGGTAGATGTTCTCGGCCGCTGACTTGATGAGTCGCCCCTTCGGTCCCACGAAGCTGATCGAGCCGTCCAACTCGCGGCGGCCGAGATCACCCGTGTGATGCCACCCACCGACCTGGCGGCGGGCTGTCTCCTCGGCGCGGTTGCGATAGGCGTTCATCACCTGCGGGCCCCGCGCCACGATCTCGCCTGTCTCGCCCGGTTCGACCTCGTTGCCCTCAGGATCCATCATGCGCACCGACAACACCGGCGATGTCCTTCCCGAATTGCCCCTGGTGCCCACTCCGAGAGCGTTGAAGCTGAGCATCCCCATGACCTCGGTCTGTCCGAAACCTGCTGGGTGAGTGGCCCACGGCGAGGTGTCGACGGTGATCATGGCGTTCCACTCGGGTGTGCCACGAAAGGTGCGCAGTGTCGACAGGTCAAACGGTGCAACGCCATCGCCATCGGGGGCGTTCGTCGCGAGGATCTGGTCGATCGTGGGACCCATCAGGAACGCCCCGGTGCACCCCTCGGCCTGGATGACCCGGCAGACCTCGGCGGCGTCGACTCTCGGCACGAAGACGTTGCGACCGCCCATCAGCAGCGTGGCGAAGGTGGTCATGGCCGTGGCGACGTGAAAGAGCGGGCCGG
>JAYUWK010000007.1:0-2603 GCA_043753895.1 Actinomycetota bacterium | reverse complement strand
CTCGATGCCCTCGGTGATCGTGTGCGCGTCCTGGAGGTAGAGGGCAACGGGTGTGGTCATGGCCACGATCGTGGTCGGCGTCTTGACAAAATGTCAAGGCACAGCTCTGCTCACCCAGCCCAATCACGGCGGCTCGTCGGTGCGATGCCGGGTCACAGAAAGTAGAGACGGCTGAGCGACACCGACTCGGCAGGTTCGGAATAGACGTCGTCGCCATCGAAAGTCACCCGACCGGTTCGTGGATCGACCTCGACCTGGCCAAGACGGTTGTTGTGAATCAGGTCGGCAGGCCCGATGCCGCGTGTGTTGCGGACCGCAACGCGCCGGCGGCGGGTCGTCATCTGGTCAACCTCGGCATCGGCCGCCGCCCGGCTGACAAACGCGACCGAGAGATCGGCTGCGGTGGCACCGAACGCGCCGAACTGCGGACCCAGTACCAGCGGCTGACACGTCGACGTCGTCGCATTGGGGTCACCGGTGACGCCGTAGGCGGGGAAGCCAGCCTTGAGCACCAACTCCGGTTTGGCCCCGAACCGGTCCGGGCGCCACACGACGATGTCGGCCATCAGCCCGACCTCAATGGAACCGATCTCGTGTGACAACCCATGCGCGATCGCCGGGTTGATCGTCAGCTTGGCGATGTACTGGCGGACGCGGTCATTGTCGTGCTCCGTCGGTCCGTGGTCTCGGTCCTGCTTCATCCGAGCCGCAAGCTGGAAGGTGCGCCGAATGGTTTCCCCCGCGCGTCCCATGCCCTGCGCATCCGACGAGGTGAGGCCGATCACACCGAGATCGTGGAGCACGCCCTCGGCACCCATCGTCCCGCCCCTGATCCGGTCCTTGACCATCTCGTGGTCGGAGTGGGAGTGATGATTCAGTCCGTGCGCAGCGAAGATCATTTCGTAGTGCTCGTCGAGCGCATCGCGCCCGAAGGGCAGAGTTGGGTTGGTCGACGATCCGATCACGTTTGCGACGCCTGCCAGCTTGAGTACGTTCGGCACGTGTCCGCCGCCACAACCCTCGATATGGAACGCATGGATGGTTCGTCCGGCCAGCACGCTGAGGGTGTCCTCGACCGACAGGCATTCGTTGAGTCCGTCGGTGTGCAGCGCGACCTGGACGTCGTGATCCTCGGCGACACACAGCGCCGTGTCGAGGGCGCGAGTGTGAGCACCCATATCCTCGTGGACCTTGAATCCGCATGCGCCGCCCTCGACCAGTGCTTCGATCAGCGGGGCCTCGTCCGACGACGAGCCCCGACCAAGGAAACCGATATTGACCGGCCACTGGTCGAACGCATTGAACGCGTGCCGTAAAGCCCAAGGCGAGTTCACACCAACACCCCACACCGGTCCGAACTCCTGACCGATGATCGTCGTGACACCAGCGGCGAGCGACGCTTCCATGATCCGGGGCGAGAGCAGATGGACATGGGTGTCGATCGCCCCGGCCGTTGCGATCAGGCCCTCGCCGGAAATGATCGATGTGCCTGTGCCGACCACGACATCGACATCGTCGAGCATGTCGGGGTTGCCGGCCCGGCCAATGGAACAGATCCGGCCCTCACGGATGCCAATCGATACCTTGCCGATCCGCCGGATCGCATCGATCACGACGACGTTGGAAATCACCAGATCGCAGGTCTCGCGCACTGACGCGGCTTTCAGCAACAGACCGTCGCGGGCCGTCTTGGCGAAGCCGGCCAGGAATTCGTCGCCGCGCTGCTGTGCGTCGTACTCGATCTCGATCACAAGGTTGGTGTCGCCGAGGCGGACCCGGTCACCGACCGTCGGGCCGTAGATCGCGGCATAGTCGTCGGGCAGGATCTCGTTGGGGTGAAGGTGGCTGTGCGGCTGATCGCCTGGGGCATGGTCGTGATGTTGGTCGCCGTGGTTGTGGCGGCTCCCGCTCATTGCCCGACCCCGAGATAACCCTGGCCCAACGCGCGCGCCATCGCCGCCTCGCGCACCCCCGGAGCGTCCAGCGCCCCGTCAACGAGGCCGGCGAAACCAATCGCCACCCGCGCTCCGCCGATCGGTATCAGCGGGGCGACCACAACCACACCGGGATCGAAGCGCTTGGCCGATCCGGCCGGAATCGCGAGCCTCATCCCGTACGCCGCCGAACGGTCGAAGTCGAGCCTCGGGTTGATCTCGAAGAAATGGAAGTGGGACGTGATGCTCACCGGGACTGTCGAGGTGTTGACAACGTCGATCTCGCGCAGCCCAGACGGGCTGACACTGTGGTGGACCGCAGTGACGACTGCACCGGGGGCATCGGCACCCATTCCGGGCGCGCCGGCACCGAACGGGTTTCGCACCACCACCATTCGCGTACCGTCTTGGAACACTGCCTCGACCGTGACCTCGCGAACCACGTCGACGACGCCCGGCAAGACATCGTCGGGCCGCAACACTGCCGCTCCGGCGGCCGCCGCAACGAGCAGGCGGGCCCCGTCGCGGGCCATCTCGCAGACCGTGTCGGCGATCAGGGCGATGCTCTCGGGGACGTTGAGCCGCAATCCCCTCGCTCGGCGCGAACGTGCCAGTTCGGCCGCGGTGAAGATCAACAACCGGTCGTGTTCTGAAGGAGTCAATCGCATC
>JAYUWK010000006.1:0-2613 GCA_043753895.1 Actinomycetota bacterium | reverse complement strand
AACAGGACAGCGATACGCCCGAAGACGAGCAGCAGCGCCGCCCAGATGACCAACGGCACCGACGACGATCCCGTGTTGGCGAGGCGCCCCGTGTTCGCTGCCGAGGCGACGGCTGTTAATGGGCTGGTGGCACATGACACGCACCCGGCCGCAGAGGTCGTCGTGGGCGAGCCCGCAGCCGTTGTCGTCGGCGCTACGGAGGTTGGCGAAGTCGTGGAGGTAGAGGTGGAGGTGACGGTCGAAGCGGTCGTCGTGGTGGTCGATCGAACGGTTGTGGTCGTTGCCGCACGGTTCGTGGTGCTGGTGGCGGCGATCGTGGTCGTCGTGACGACCGGCGCCGTTGTCGTCGTGACGACCGGCGCTGCGACGGCCCATGTGACCTTGGCCGGGGAGTCGGCAGCATCGGTTGCGAACGTCAGCTGCATCGACCAGAACTTCTCAGTTGCACCGGCGGTCGTGCACGCGAAACCGACCTTGTAGGTGCCCGCCGGGATCGAACCGGCTAGGAACCCGCTGAACGCCATTGTCGGGATCCCAGAGATGAGACCGACTGGGGAGGCAGCAGGGTTCTTGCTGGCGACGGGGTCACCGACGGTGTCGAGCATCGCTGAGACAAAGGACGTCCCAACGGCGTTCGGGCCCGAAGCGTAGGTCAGTGTCGAGACGTCGACCGAGGCGTCCACGAAGAAGGTCTGCCAGCGATACGACGGAGTTCCGGTCGCGCCGCCACTGCAGGCCGCACCGCTGGGCGGGGTCAGCGAGAACTGCACGGCACTGCCTCCAGAGGTGAGCACCTGGCCGGCCGTCGGGGTCCCGATCGGACCGAGCAATTGGACGACACCCGAGTCTGCTCCCGCCGCAAGCACACTCCGGCCGGTGCCGAGCGAGGGCAGGTTGACCATGACCATGACGGCCGAGAGGACGAAGCCGGCGCGAGCGGTGTCGCGGATGCGGCGCCGATTTCGGACAGTGAGCAGTTTCATGAGGTTGTCTCCTTCGAGAGAGTCGTTGGGCGCCGGGTTGCGGACCGTCGCCAGATCAGGGCGCCGGCGAGGAGTGCAGCTGCGCCCCCGAGCACGAGAGCAGCGGGAACGCCGGACGAGTTGTCCGAACTCGCCACATCTGGAGGGGCAGTGGCGAGGCGCCAACGAAGAGAGCCGTCGTCGTCCGTGATCTCGATTTCCGTGTGCCAGTACTTCGCAGTTGCGCCGAAGTACGTGCAGGAGACGCCGATCTTGTACGAGCCGACCGGCACATTCTCACCGGCGACGACTTCGAAGCTGAACGCCGGAAAGGCGGGGATGACACCAGGCTGACCAGCCTGAGGATTGCGAAGAGTCAACTGCTGGACGAACGGCGTCGTGTCCACGCCGAAGAGGGCATAGTGACCGTCGCCAACCGGCTCCGGTCCAATCGGTCCGTAGCGGATGACCGAGGGCTCATCGGTGACAGGGACACTGAATGTCTGGATCCGCCATTGATCATTGGCGCTGTCGCCTGGACAGGTCGCCGGATCCGGGAGCTGGAGAGTGAAGGGGGTCTTGGCCGAGCCGTGGGTGACGGCCTTGGACAGGTCCTCCGGGCTGACCAACACCACACTGCCTGCGTCGACGGGATCACCGATCGGCGCGGTGGCCGACCAAGCGTGCGCACTGGCGCCCGTCGTTGCCAGGATCACTGCCACCAACAGGGCGCGCCGCGGACAGTGGGCCCGAAGGATGCGATGGAGCGACATCTCAGGCCACTTCGATTGTCTCGTCGAGCGCGACATCTCCGCCCGGCATGCCTCGCCGGCGGGGTCGTTTGGTGATCTCGAGAGCACACAATGCTGAGCCCAATGCCATCACTCCGAGGCCTGGCACCGCATATCTACTCTTCGCCAGATTCACGATCGGGGTGATGACCGACGGGGCGGTCGACGCCGGCTCATCGGCTTCGTCAACCGGAACCGATGGAGCGGCAGCCGCTGTCGCCGTCGTCGGCTCCGTCACCGGTTGTTCCGTCGATGCCGGCTCAGCGACCGGAACGGAATTCACCGGACCGACAGGGCTCGGCGCAGTCGGCCGGGTCGTGTTCGGCGAAGGCGATCCGCCTCCACCTGACGTTGCCGGCCGAGTCGTGGTCGGTGTCGTGGCGACGGGCGGTGCCGCTTCGGCCGAGGTGGTCGTCGTGGCAGGCGCGATGGTGGTGGACGACTCGGGAACCGACACCGTCGACGTCGTCGACGGTGTCGTCGGATCCGGTTCCGGCGCCGGCACCATCGTGCGGATCGACTCAGCGGTGGCGACGGTCTGGGATCTGAGCGACTCGGGCAGGGGTGCGTAGCCTTTGGGCAGCTGGCCCAGCTCGAGCCCCGGAACCTGCCCGGGGCCTGCTGCATAATCGACGAAGCCCGCGTACTCGACACGAGCTGTGGTGTCCAGCGCCAGCGGCGAGATCGCCGCGTAGGTCACGGTGGTGAGCGGATATGCACCGGAAGCGACGGCCGATGGGTTCGACTTCAGCACAGACGGATCGCTGCTCGGAGTCATCGACGCAACCCCCGTCGTCAGGCCTTCGGTGTCCGCTGCGACAAACGAACGATCCGTGCCGTCGTCGCCCGATCGACTGAGT
>JAYUWK010000005.1:0-2615 GCA_043753895.1 Actinomycetota bacterium | reverse complement strand
ATCGCCCTGATAGTTCGCCGTCGCCGCCGCTTGAACCCTCGCCGGCAAGGTAGTAGTTCGTCCCGATGTCGTCGGAAATATCGACGTGGCGCCGCGATGGCGTTCGTTGGTCGCGCGGAAAGGCCTCGGGTCCAAAGCTCACCTGTCGCCAGAGCACAGCAACGCGAGTGTCATAGAGTTCGACGCCGATGATTCGAATGGAGCGATCGTCGTCGAGGAGGCGCTCATCGTCGTCCGCCGCTACGAACCGAATGAAGGTCGCGACGACACGACCTGGGTGGAGCGTCGTTGACGAACCATCGGGTCGGATCACGACGCGATCATCAAGCTCAGACTTGAAGACGTCTGTTATGCGCGCACGCCATGCATCGCGCTCATTGTCGCTGAGATCCCCGACGGCATGGAGCGCGTCGATCGCCGCGACCAGGCGAACCATGGCGGTCGTGTGTCCCTCGTCGAAGTTTGCTCGCACCATCTGCGAGCGCAGTGCTTCGAGAAGGCCGTTGAGGTGGTCTTCCGCCGCCGCCCGCATCGAGTAATTCTACATCGATTCGCGTGTCTTTGTAGCGGTGGTGATCAGGGGAACCGTTTCGGCATGAATCTCAAGATCGCGGCGGTCGCGCCGTGGGCACGAGCACCGTCCAATGACCGGTTCCGTGGCCGATGTCCGTGGTCGTTGACGCTAGACCTGCAACAAGCGTTTCCTCGCCGTCGGGAAACGAGACGATGATGGGGCCGTCGGAGTGTTCGATCGCTAGGCGAAGGTCACGACCTTGCAGCGGGAACGGCGGATCGTATCGAGCCCTTGTCGCTTGCGAAAGATGTTCTCTCGGGCCGGCCTCGAGCCGAACGCCGGACAAGGACGGCTCTACCGAAAGGATTGCCGCTGCTCGGTTCTCCGACCATGCAGCAATGAGGAAGTCCTCGTCGATCGACGTGTCGACTTGCTCCGCGAGCGCACACGAGGTGGCTCTGTCGAGATCAAGAGCAAAGTCTCGAATCGCGTTGGGCCCGGAGTGGCAGCTGACCCGCGACCTTTCGACGCCGAGCCGTTCGAGGCGCTCAAGGATCGGGGTCGGGTTCATGTCCACGACGTCGATCGTCACGTCGTGACTGGTGAGGTGATCGGCGAGCATGCCGGAGGTGACGAGGTCCGTAGCTGGCATCGAGTAGCCCAAGAAGATCACGCGCTGACTCCGTTCGAGGGCAAGCGCGGCCCGGCGCCAGAACTCCCTCGTGATGGGATTGTTGTAGAAGGCGCTCTTGGCGGCGGCGGGTGGGACGATGAACGGGACCCGTCCTGGTAGTTCTCGCGCTCGCCGGTCAGCGTCGACGGGCTCTGGATGCTCCCATCCGCCGAAGAGCTCCCACCGGTTGATCGTTGATCCCGACCGATCGCCAGGAACCCAGAACGTGTTCAGTGATCCATGCAACTTGAGGAGGCGGAGCGTCGGCTCCGTCGGACCGCTCCATCGTGCTGGCTGTGGTGGGTAGGGCGGGAGACTGTCGACGACATCGTTCCACGATGCTTGCGAGAGCGGTAGCCCCCAGACGCCGAGGTCGTGCGCTTCCGCGGTGCGTTCGACGAGCGTGTCGTAGTTGAAGGTGATGAGCGTCGCCCGCAGCGCGTGAGCGATGCCGATGAGCTTGTAGAGCCAGTCGGGGCATTCACCCACGAGTGCTTCGTTCTCGCGTTCCATCAGTAACTCAGCTATGCGTTCGGTGACGAGCGTGAAATCGCTGCGGTTCCGCTGGTTCTCGGCCGGAGTGAGGTCGGGCTGGTCTTCGGCGAGGCGCGAGAGCCAAGCCTCGAAGTAGCCGCCGGTAAACGTGCGCATTCCTCGACGGCTGCTGAGCTGATCCACCGACGAAACGACCAGGTTTCCCAGTTCATCAGTCAGAGGAATTCGGTCCGAGATCGCGCGTGAGAATCCCGCTCCCAGAATAAGAACGAGCTCGTTCGTATCCGTCACGTCCGACCGCTCTCGACCACAGTGATGACCAGCGCCGACGGCGCCGGCCCTTCGCCGATGAGCCCCAACTCCATAGGCAGAAGTGGGTGTGGGTCGGCGCCGTCGTAGAGAACGACCTGGACGGCGAGATCGGGATCGAGTTGATCAAGGGCACACTTCAGGGCCGCCACCGTCAGGGGGTGGCCCTGGTGCTCCCAAAGTTCGGTCTGCTCATCCCATGACCGGCCTTCGATGTACCAGCTCGGCTTCTCCATTGGAGAATCGTGCCATCATCAGGACAAGTCGTTCGCGAAAACGTACAAAGACGCCGTGTGAGCGTCACGAACGATCGCGATCGATGCGATCGCCCGCCGACTCGTTGACGGTGTACGCGCCCCGCTTGATCGTGGCAGGAAACTCGCCAAGGGTCTTGTCGTCACAGGCCAGGTCGGGTGGCCATTCGACGACAGGCGCTTCGATAGGCCAGATCGGGATGAGGAGACCAGGGGTGTTCGGCTCGGCCCACACATCAGCGGTGCCGAAATGGCCGACGAAGTGGAGGACTGCCGAGTAGAGCTGAAGCGAGGTGACGTATCCATCAGCGCTTGGCGCAAGAAGCTGCTGCATGATGCTCTCGTTCTTGTGGGCATCGGTCATAGGGAC
>JAYUWK010000004.1:0-24060 GCA_043753895.1 Actinomycetota bacterium | reverse complement strand
CCCCGCCATTCACGTTGACTTTGTCCCAGCTGACACCGGTATCGCGGAGGAACTTCAGCACGACCGCCGCAAAGGCTTCGTTCACCTCAAACAGATCGATGTCGGCAAAGGTCATCCCGGCCCGCTGCAGGCATTTCTCTGCGGCGGGTCCTGGGGCCGTGAGCATGATCACCGGATCGGTGCCGGCGACAGCTGTCATCACGATGCGGGCGCGGGGCGTCATACCGTGTGCCTTGGCGTAGTCGGGTGAGGTGACCAGCACGGCCGAGGCACCATCGACCACTCCGGAGGAGTTGCCGGCGTGATGCACATGGGTGATCGCACCCACCTGCGGATACGCGAGGAGCGCTGTCTGATCGAGCGACAGTTCCTGACCCTTGGGCACATAGGCGCCCATGCCCTCGAAGCTCGGGTTGAGCTTGGCCAGATCATCGAGCGTGGTACCTGGACGAGGGAACTCGTCGTGGTCGAGAGCGAGAATGCCATCGTCGTGTAAGATCGGCACCAGCGACCGCTCGAAGCGACCCTCCGAGATTGCCGCCTGCGCTCGGATCTGGCTGTCGACACCGAGTTGGTCGCACTCCTCGCGGGTGAAGCCCTCGACCGAAGCGATCAGATCGGCAGAGATGCCCTGGGGCACCATGTTGTACTGGTCGCGGAGGTGCGAGTTGTTCGCGGTGAAGCCATCTACGTGCATAGGGGAGGGGCGCGACATCGACTCCACGCCGCCGCCGACCACCATGTCCTGAAAACCCGAGAGGATGCCCATTGCCGCGAAGTTCACCGCCTGCTGTCCTGAACCACAGAAACGATTGAGGGTGACGCCCGGGGCATCGAGCGACCAACCGGCGTCGAGCGCGGCCATCCGCGCGATGTCCATGGCGTGATCGCCGCTGCCCGCACCGCAACCCATCACCACATCGTCGACGTCGCCGGTGTCGAATCCGTTGCGGGCCTGCAGCGCATTGAGGACCTGCGCGAGGATCCGCTGCGGGTGCACATTGTGGAGTGCCCCGGTCTCTTTGCCCTTACCGCGCGGCGAGCGCACTGCGTCGATGATCCAAGCTTCGCGATCCATGATTTTTCCGTTCCGGTCGGTGCACGATTGCTTCCGGCCGCGACGCTAGAGCACGGCGTCGCCCGAGCTGCCAACGGAGGCATCGGCGACGAGATCGGCGTATTCGGCGTGAGCGGCGATGAACTCGGCCACGTACCAGCAGTCGGGAACCACGGTGAGCCCTCGGGCGCGGGCGTCCTCGAGGGCGTGCTGAATCAGCACAGCGGCTAGACCCCTGCCGCGAAGAATCGGGTCGACAAGCGTGTGCGGCAGCACCATGGCGGAGCCCTCGCGGCGATAGTCGGCGATACCGCACCGCACGCCATCGACGGAGATTTCGTAGCGCAACAGTTCGGCGTTGTCGACGACCTCGATTGCCATGGCGGTCCTCCCGGTGATACATCTGCGTGACGAATCGAACATGCTGGTGCGTCAGTCGTCAATGTATCCGGAGGTCGCCATGAGGTTCGGCGTGTTCTACGAGCATCAGTTACCGCGGCCGTGGGCCGATGGCGACGAGGAACAGCTGTTCCACGATGCCCTCGAGCAGGTGGCTCTGGCGGATCGCCTTGGCTTCGACAACGCATGGGTGGTGGAGCATCACTTCCTCGAGGAGTACTCGCACTCGTCGGCCCCCGAGGTCTTTCTCGCCGCAGCGGCAGCGCGTACCGAGCGAATCAGGCTTGGACACGGCATCCGTCATACTCCGGCGGGGTACAACCATCCGGCCCGCACCGCCGAGGTGGTGTCCACCCTCGACCTCATCTCGCACGGTCGAATGGAGTTCGGCATCGGCGAAGGTGCAACTCGGCTCGAACTCGGAGGATTCGCGATCCCCGCACGGGAGAAGCGGGCGATGAGCTTGGAGGCGGGCGAGCAGATCGCGAACATGATGTCGATGTCGCCGTACCCCGGATACGAGGGAGCGTCGTTCTCGATGCCGTGTCGCAACGTGGTGCCCAAGCCAGTGCAAAAACCCCATCCACCGATGTGGATGGCGTGCACCAACCGCTCCACCATCGAGGTCGCCGCGCGCGCCGGTCTCGGGGCCCTCGCCTTTTCGTTCGTCGACGCCGGCGAAGCGGAGTACTGGGTGAACACGTACTACGACATCATCCGCAGCGAGGAGTGCGTGCCCATTGGGCACACGGTGAACGCGAACATCGCTTTGGTCACGAGCTTCTCGCTCAACCACGATCGCGGCGAGGCCATCCGTCGGGGTCTCGAGGGTTTCGAGTTCTTCCGCTATGCCATCAACGCGCTGGTTGCCCACGATGCCGTGCCGGGTCGCAGCACCCTGTGGGCCGACTTTCAGGCGCAGCGTGGTGATGTCACAGAGGGTTTCGTCGCCGCTGCCGTTGCGAAAGGTGACCGCTATGCAAGCGCGATCGGAACGCCAGACGATGCGCGGCGACACTTGCGCACAATGCAGGCGGCCGGCGTGGACCAGGTGATTTTCATCCAACAGGCCGGTGAGAACAAGCACGCTGATATCTGCGCGTCGCTCGAGCTCTTCGCGGCCGAGGTCATGGATGAGTTCCACGCAGGAGAGGCCGAACGCGAACGTGTCAAAGCCGAGGCCCTTCGCCCGTTCGTCGACGCAGCGTTGGCGCGCAAGGTACGTATGCAGCCGCTTGCCGACGACGAGATCCCCGTGGTCCGTGCGTCCGCGGCGAAAGCCGTGGTTCCCTCGGACGGGGTGTGAACTCCGGGCCCCGCTAGGCCGCCTTCACGTACAGCTTGAGTCGCACGTCGACGTCGACGGTAAGCGGCGTTGCCGCGATGATGTCTCGACGTGCGGGTGCGGTGCTCCACCAAAACGGTGTCATCTCGAGCAGGCTGAGGCGTAGCACCGGGTCGTCGAGTTGGAGCTCGAATCGAATCTCAGCGACCGAATCGGGCGCGGGCTCGTCGGACCCGTCAAGCGGTGATGTTGATGCAGCGTGCAGGCGCGGTTCGTCGTAGACGATGGCCTTGAGCTGTGCCAGATGAGCAGGCCCGGGCGTGACGACCACTGCGATGCCACCGACGCGCAGCACTCGGCGCATCTCGGCGAAGTCGCGTGGAGAGAACACATTGATGATTGCATCGAAGGTGTCATCCGCGAACGGCATCATGTAGCTGCTGGCGACTGCGAAGTGGTGTGCCTGGTGGCGCCGCGCTGCCAGACGGGTTGCCGACTTGGAGATGTCGATGCCCCATCCCTGCGCTACGGTCGTGGCGGTCGCTCGCGCCAGATACGTTCCTTCGCCGCAACCGGCGTCCACGACGTAGCTCGGGTGAACGCTCGCAACGGCGGCTGCCACGGCATCGATGACAGGGTCGTACAAGCCAGCGTCGAACACAATGCGTCGGGCTCGGACCATCGACTCGTCGTCGCCGGCGGGTCGGGACTTCACCCGTCCTCCCGGGAGCAGGTTCACGTAGCCCTCTTTGGCACAATCGAAATGATGACCCGACGCGCATCGCAATGCTTGGCCGTCGGCGTGCAGCGATTGATGGCAGTGCGGACAGAGGAACGCCGGGGTCACCGCCCGCTCGATTCGATCACAGTCATCGTCGATCGACCCTAATCGTCGATCAGGCGGCGATTGGCTACAGCGGATCAGCTCCACGGTCACGGGATCAGTGGGTGCAGTGGGCTACTGTCGCCCGATGCGACGGGGCGTGGTCTGGATGTCCGTGTTGCTGCTCGTCGCGTGCGGAACCGGAACCCCTGCGGCGATGGTGAAATCTGCCGACGACGTGCAGGTGATGAGCCCGGCGGAGGTCGCCAAGGTGCGCAGCGAGATGGCGCCGTTGACCACCACTGCGCCATCGCTCGCTCCCGGCGAATCCGTTCCGGCAGGGGCAGCCGGAGACACGGTGCCACAAAATAAGGACACCCGTCCGCCCGAGCTACGTCTGTTCGACGCCTACGCGAAGTTCAAGAGCTGCATCGAAGACGCCGGCTTCACTATCCAAGGCAATTTGCAGGACCCGAATAATCCTGCCTACAAGAATCCTGAGTACCTCAAGGTCGTCACCACATGCGCAGCCCGGACCGACATCGTCGAGATCCTCAAGGAGATGCAGACGACTCGGGCCGATCTTGCCCCGGCCGAGGTCGAGGTACGCAACAAGGCTTTCAAACTGCTCGAGGCGTGCCTGAAAGGGCGCGGGTGGAAGATCGAGACGACCACCGACAAGATCGGCCTCATCAATCCGTCAGTGTTCCAGAGTCCTGATGGAACGCTCAACGAGCGTGACCTGAACCAGTGTCTCTCCGAGACGGGAATCAACAAGGCAATTCAGGGAAACGGCGGGTAGCTGCGCAATGGGGGTAGGGAAAAAGGTGGGCCTCGGCCTCGGGGTGGTGACCCTGCTCGCCGGGGTGTTCTTCATTGGGCGATCGACCATCGATCAGGCGCCCAAACGTGGTTTGGTGATCAAGCCGCAGCCCGTGACGAGGCGCACACTCAGCGATGTGCTCACCGTGAACGGTGTCGTGCAGCGTGACGAGACGCAGCGCCTGAACTCCTCTGTCGACGGCAAGGTGAGTTCGCTCTCGGTCAAAGACGGCGACACCATCAACGCGGGCGATCCCGTGTTCTCGCTCGATGGTCGCATGGCCTACGCGGTGAAGGGCGACTTCGCGTTCTTCCGCAAACTCGATGTTGGCAGCGTAGGCCCCGATGTCTTGCAGCTCGAGCGCCAGCTCGCGGGCGAGGGCTACGCGATCTCCCAGGTCGACAATCTGTATACCGAGGAGACCCGGGCGGCTTTGGCCAAGTGGCAGATCGATCGCGGCTACCCGGGCGCGACGCCGGGGCCGGACCAGACCGTGACGGTGAGTCTCGGCCTGAACAGTGCCGGTTACACGGTGGGCAAGGCCAACACCGTGGCGTTCACGATCCTGCCCAAGGCTCCACCGCTTGGGGCCGCGCCGGGCGCTCTTCGTGCCGATCACGCTCCGAAGGTGATGACCAAGCCGACGATCAACGTCAGTACTAGCGCGACCAAAGTCAACGAAGGTGACAGCTTCACCATCACGTTCACTGCCGATGTGGCGCCCACGCAGGATCTGAGTGTCGGTCTGACGATCGGCGGCGCCGCGACGGCTGGCAACGACCCGACCAATGGCGATGACTACTCCACTATCAAGGGCAGCTTCGTCTTTCCCGCTGGGCAGACCTCGGTCACGCTGCCGGCTGTCGATGTCTTCAAGGATCAGGTCATCGAAGACGCCGAGGACATTACCGTCACCCTGACGGTGCAGTTCGGAAACGACCCCAATTACATCGTCGGCCCCACGAGTGTGGCCACGGTGACCATCGCTGCGAACGGCAGTGACTTAGTGCCGATCTTGACCGTGATTGCCGACACCTCGCTGG
This sequence comes from Actinomycetota bacterium, assembly GCA_043753895.1. Lineage (GTDB taxonomy): Bacteria > Actinomycetota > Acidimicrobiia > Acidimicrobiales > Ilumatobacteraceae > WLMZ01. Next base: position 18,630 of record JAYUWK010000004.1, on the reverse strand, counting down.
TGAACGAGGGCCAAACAGTCACGTTCACGGTGAAGTCATCGGTCGAATCGAACCAGGACCAGAAGTTCAACCTCGCCTTCGGTGGTGATGCCCAGCCGGGTGCCGACTACGTGGAGTTGGACAAGAAGAACTTCAGGATCACCGCAGGCAATACCTCGACCACACTCCAAATGCAGATTCGCAACGACCGTCAGGTGGAGCCCGATGAGACCCTTGGTGCGGTGCTCGTGACCGAGCCAGGTGCCGATCCGGCACGCCCGCCGTATGTCATCGGTGACCCAGCGGGTGCCGTCGTCACGATCAAGAGCAATGACTTGCCCGAGATGCGCTTGGTGGGCGGCGGCTCGATCCGACGTGGCGGGTCTGGAGGCTTTCAAATCATCGCCGATGCCCCGGTCACGGCCGATACCTCGATCAACTATCAAGTCGGTGGAACGGCCACCAATGGTCGCGACTACGAGGTGCTCAGCGGCACGGTGATCATGCGCGCCGGCAACTCGAGCGTCTCGGTGCCGCTCAAGGTGATCAACGTCGATGTGATCTTTCTGCCCAGCGACATGCTCGTCGCGAAGTGGCCGGCGCGCGTGGGCAAGGTCGAGGTCGACGAGGGCGAGTTCGTGCTCCAAGGCGCGCCGGTGATCAGCCTGACCGAACCCGTGTTCACGATCACGATGAAAGTCAGTCCATCGGACCGCGCCCAGTTGAAGGTGGGTCAGGCCGCACAGGTCACGTTGAAAGCCGGTGATCAGACCCTCGATGGTGTGATCAGTTCACTCGACGACTCGGCCAAGGTTGGTGACGCAGGCGCGGAGATCTACGAGGGTGTTGTCACCGTGAAGGGTGAGCTCGCGTCTGTCGACGGTGCGTCCGTCTCGATCGAGGTCACGCTCGCGGAGAAGACAAACGTGCTGTCTGTACCCGTTGCCGCCGTGCTGCGCGCCGGAGGTGGTGACGAGGTTCGGGTAGTCAATGACAAGGGCACCATCAGCAGAGTGCCTGTCACTATTGGTCTGATCGACAATGAGTACGTCGAGATCGTCACGGGGCTCAAGGGTGACGAGTTGGTTGTCGTCGATGTCGACGCGGCCGGTACTCCCACGTCCACAGGATGACCGTCGTGGACGAGCTCCAACATGCCGGCACCGAGCCGCTCCTCGAGCTCGACACGGTGTCGCGTGTCTACGGCTGCGGTGAAGCTGCGGTGTACGCGCTGCGTGATGTATCACTGCGCATCATGCCGGGCGACTTCGTGTCCATCGTGGGCCCGTCCGGTTCGGGAAAGTCGACCATGCTCGGGCTGTTGGGTTGTCTCGACATTCCCACGTCGGGCCGCATCATCGTTGGCGGCAAGACGGTGACCGGACTCGACGACGCCGAACGCACCGAGGTTCGTGGGCGAACGATTGGATTCGTCTTCCAGCAGTTTCACCTGATCCCGCACCTCGACGCGACGGGCAACGTGGAGACCGCATTGCTCTATCGAGGCCTCAGCAAGACAGAGCGCCGTCTGCGCGCGATGTCAGCGCTCAATCAGGTAGGTCTGGGTCGGCGTCACGACCACCGTCCCGTGCAGCTCTCGGGTGGCGAGCAACAACGCGTCGCGCTGGCGCGCGCCTTGGTGACCGAACCGAAGATCCTCCTCGCTGACGAACCCACCGGTGCGCTCGACTCGCAGAACGCCGAGAACGTGATGGAACTGCTCACCAACCTGCAGTCACCCGAGCGCGCGGTGGTCATCGTTACCCACGCCAGTGAGGTCGCCGATGCCGCCTACCGCAAGGTGTCGATGCGCGACGGGCGAATCGTCAATGATGTCACGAGGGTGCGATGAAGACCTTTCGCGACCTGCTGCGCGTGGCGCTCACCGGCCTGTATGCGCGCAAAGTCCGCACGCTGTTGCTCCTGCTCGGACCGATGATCGGCGTGGCCGCCATCATCGCCGCGGTCGGCCTCACCGACAGTGCCAAGGGTGACCTGAAAGAGAAGGTGAACAAGCTCGGCACGAACCTCATCGAGGTAGCCGCTTCGAGCAGCTTCGGCAGTAAGGATCCAACGCTTCCCCAGGACGTGATCGCCAGAGCTGAGACCGTCTACACCGTCACAAGCGTCGCCCAGATCCGCGAACTCTCGAACATCATCGTCACGCCGTACAAGGAAGCCAAGGACAAGTACGAAGCGGTGCCGATCCCCGTGGTCGCAAGCGATACACGGCTCCCGTCGGTACTGAAGGTGCCCCTCATCAGCGGACGATGGCTGAACGCATTCGATGATGAGGTGGTGAGCAGATCTGCTGTGATCGGCATCGGTCTTGCGAGACAGTTCAGCTACCTGCCCGGTGAGGTACGAACCATTGAACTTGGCGGCGTCCGTTACGGGGTGGTCGGCATTCTCAGCGAGGTCGAACTCGAGCCGTCATTCGACAATGCCGTGTTCATATCGTTCCCGTCCGCAAAGGCGGACTTCGTCGACACCAAAGTCGACAGGATTCTGTCGAACAAGCTCTATGTCCGTTCCCGACAGGGTGCCGAGCAGGTCACTGCCGACGCCTTGCGGGTGGCCATCAACTTGGGTGGACCCGACCAGGTGACCACCGATATCAAGTCAGAGGCGCTGCAGTTGGCAGCGCAGAGCGATCAGCAAATCAAGCTCATTGTCGTCTCGATGGGCATCCTCGCGTCGATCGTCGGCGGCGTCGGCATCGCCAACGTGATGTCCATCTCGGTGATCCAGCGCTCGGCCGAGATCGGAATCCGACGCGCTCTGGGGCATACCCGTTCGATCATCGCGTCGCAGTTCCTGCTCGAGGCACTGTTCATCGGCCTACTCGGTGGCATCTGCGGGGTGATGCTCGGTATTCTCTCGATTTTCGTCGGAGCAACAATCGCCGGTTGGGTGTTCGTACTCGCGCCCTGGCTGATCCCTGCCGGTATCGCCTTGGCGATGGTGATCTCGGTCGTGGCAGGGTTGTACCCATCGGTGCGTGCGGCGCGACTAGAACCCCTCGAGACGCTCCGTCTGGGCTGAGTCCGCCTCGTTGGCGCGATCAGAGCGCGCCAAGCGCGTCGCGGATACGTTGCGCCGCGCCTGCGATGACGTCGCGATCTACCGACTGAGCAGCGTTGGCGAATGACAGCTGGCCCATGTTCGTGGTGGGGATGAGGTGGATATGGGCGTGGGGTATCTCGTAACCGGCGATGATCAGGCCGACTCGCTCGCACGCAAACGCCTGGTGTTGCGCACGGGCGATGCGATGACTGACCTCGAACACATGAGCCGCCAACTCGGGAGTGCAATCGGTCCAGACATCGACTTCCTCGATCGGCACCACCAGCGCGTGTCCGAGCGCCATCGGGTTGATCGACATGAAGGCCACGCAGAGGTCGTCGCGATACACGAAGGTGCCGGGAATCTCGCCCTTGATGATGCGGGTGAAGACAGTGGTCATCCGACGTATCCGCCCGACATCGTGAACACATCGCCCGTGGCGTAACTACTCTCGGGCCCGCTCAGGAATCGCACGAGCTCCGCCAACTCCTGCGCGGTACCCATGCGACCCATGCCGAGGCGTGTGGTGACCGCCATACGCATCATGTCGCTGAGGTCTGCCAGCAGGGGAGTGTCGATGTAGCCGGGACACACCGCATTAACGCGAATGCCGAGATGGGCAGTTTCGGCGGCTGCATTCTTGGTGAGCGCAATGATCGCCGCCTTCGCTACCGAATAGTGCACAGGTCCGCCGGCGGGCAACTGACCCAGAATCGATGAGATGTTGACGATCACGCCGCTGCGCCTGGGCTGCATGTGGCGAAGCGCGGCACGCACCCCGTAGAAACTGCCGTAGAGATGCACCCTGATCATCCGGTCCCACTCGTCGTCGGAGAGCGACGTGATCGCGTTGGTCGGTTGCATGTCGGTGATGCGGCCCTCCATACGCAACATCGCGTTCGCCATCGCAAGGTCGAACCGGGCCAGTGACTCATCGGTGATGGCCGGAGCGATACCCGCATTGTTGATGAGAATGTCCAGCGAACCGTGGCGCGACACGGCTTCGTCGACGCCGGCATCGAAAGCGGCCGAGTCGCACACATCAAACACGGTTGCAGAGCCACCGACCTCGGCGGCGATGGCGGCGGCAGCCGACTCGCTGAGATCGTTCACCACGATGGTGGCACCATCGGCCGCAAGTCGACGGGCGAAGGCGGCACCGAGTCCCGAGCCGCCGCCGGTGATGAAGGCAACTTGACCCTGGAGCGCGTTTGTAGACATGCAGCGACTGTAGGTCGTTGTACGCTTCGGTCGTGACGTCGGAACCGGCCCCGAAAACTGCTCACCTCATCAATCGGCCTTCAGACGCTCAGTCCGTGGTCAATACCGACCGCATCGTCACGATCCCGAACATCATGTCGATCGTGCGGCTGCTGTGCATCCCGCTGTTCTTGTACCTGCTCTTCGGCCGCGACAACTACGCGGGTGCTGCGTGGTTGATCGGCATCCTCGGTGCCACCGACTGGATCGACGGATACATCGCGAGGCGTTTTAATCAGGTGAGCTCGCTCGGAAAAATCCTCGACCCGACGGCCGACCGACTGCTGTTCATCGTCGCGCTCATCGGCATGATCGTTGCCGGGATCAGCCCCCTGTGGTTCTTCTGGCTCGTCCTGATCCGCGAATCGGTGTTCGGCGGGGTTGTTGCCATTGCAACATTGTTCGGGATGAAGCCCTTCGATGTCACCTGGTGGGGCAAGATGGCTACCTTCTTGCTGATGTTCGCGTTGCCGGGTCTGCTGCTCGGTCAGTCGGACTTCCGATTCAAGCTGCCGTTCCAGATTGGTGGTTGGCTGTTGGGCATACCCGGCCTGATCATCAGCTACTGGACGGCGATCACCTACATTCCAGTCATCCGCAAGAATCTGCGCGACGGACGCGCCGAACGAGCCGCCAGGGTCGCTCCCAAGGTAAAGGGGCAGTCAGCATGAAGGCCGTCATCATGGCCGGCGGCGAGGGCACCCGCCTTCGCCCGCTCACATCGAACGCACCCAAGCCAATGTTGCCCATTGCGAATGTGCCGATGATGGAGCATGTGATCAACTTGCTCCGCACCCACGGTTTCGACGAGATCGTGGTGACGGTTGCGTTCTTGGCCAATGCGATCAAGACCTATTTCGGTGATGGCAGCGAGTTCGGCGTCACGATGCACTACGCCCACGAAGCCGTGCCACTGGGTACCGCGGGCAGCGTCGGTAATGCCCGAGAGCTCCTCGACGAACGTTTCTTGGTGATCTCCGGTGACGTCATGACCGATATCGACCTGGGTGCCATCTTGAGGTTCCACGACGAGCACAACGCCATTGCGACGATTGCGCTCACACCTGTCGAGAACCCACTCGATTTTGGCATCGTCATCACACGCGACGACGGCACCATCGAGCGATTCCTCGAAAAGCCAACGTGGGGTCAGGTGTTCAGCGACACGATCAACACCGGTATCTACGTGCTCGAACCCTCGATTTTCGATTACATCCCCGAGGGTCGCTCCGTTGACTTCAGTAGCGAGGTGTTTCCGCAACTGCTGGCCGAGGGTCTTCCCCTGTATGGCGCAGTCGCCGCGGGCTACTGGGAAGACGTCGGCACCCTTGATGCGTACCTGCGCGCGCACAAGGACGTGCTCGACCAGAAGGTGCAGCTCGACATTCCCGGTTTCCGGGTCAGCGATGGCATCTGGCTGGGTGAGGGTGCCGAGGTCTCGCCCGACGCCATGCTCACCGGCCCCGCCGTCATCGGACCCGGGTGCAAGGTCGAAGCCGGGTGTCGTCTCGGGGAATACACGGTGCTTGGGTCGAACGTCCGCCTGCTCGGCGACGTGCATGTCGAACGGTGCGTGTTGCACGACAATGTGTATGTCGGCTCCGGGGTCCGCTTGCGGGGTGCGGTCATCGGTCGTAGCTGCAGTATTCGATCGAACGTTCGTATCGACGAGGGCGTGGTACTCGGCGACTCGGTGTTCGTGGGCAGCGGAGCTGTTCTCAATGGCGATGTGAAGGTGTATCCCTTTAAGACCATCGAGGACGGTGCGGTCGTCAACACCAGCATCGTCTGGGAGAGCAAGGGCTCGCGGAGCCTCTTCGGGCGTGATGGCGTCACGGGCCTGGCAAACGTGGATGTCACACCCGAACTCGCGGTGAAGCTCGCGATGGCCCACGGTACGTCGCTGAAAAAAGGCACCACCGTCGTCACATCGCGTGACTCCAGTCGTGCGGCGCGCATGCTCAAGCGAGCGCTGATGGCCGGTCTCAATGCAGCCGGGGTCGACGTGCTCGACCTCGAAGTGGCGAGCGTGCCCGTCACGCGATTCCTCACCCGTTCGCCTCGAGCCTTTGCAGGCCTCACCGTCCGACTGCATCACGACGATCCCTCACGTGTCATGGTGCGCTTCTTCGAGACCACTGGCACCGACATCAGCGAGGACGGCCAACGCAAGATCGAGCGCCTGTTCCAACGCGAGGACTTTCGCCGGGTGCTCGCCGAGGAGATCGGCGACATCCAGTATCCGCCGCGAGCGCTCGAGGAATACACCGTCGCACTCGAGGCCACGGTCGAGGCTGAGGCAATTCGTCAATACAAGTTTAAGTTGGTCGTCGACTACAGCTTTGGGGCCACCTCCCTCGTCATGCCAACCCTGCTCGGCAAGCTTGGCGCCGATGTCCTTGCAGTGAATCCGTATGTGTCCACATCCGATCGCGTTGCCTTCGATGTCGAGGCCGCCGCCGAACGTGTTGCCGGTCTGGTTCGGGCCTCGGGCGCCCACCTGGGAGCCATAATCGACGCCGACGGCGAACGTCTGACCCTTATCGACAACGAGGGTCGAGTGCTCGGTCACACCGATGCACTGCTCGTCTTCGTCGAACTGGTCTGCGATCATCTGCTCGGTGACACCATTGCGCTGCCCGTCAACATCACCCAGCAGGCCACCCAGATTGCTGCAGCGCATGATGTGGAAGTGGTGCCCACCAAGATCTCGATTGCCGCACTCATGGCGGCCGCGATGAACCCTGCCGTTGGATTCGCGGCCGATGGTGCCGGAGGCTATATCCTGCCCGGATTCCTGCCGGCCTTCGATGCGGCGGGCGCTCTGCTCAAGATGCTCGACCTACTGGCTCGCCACGATCGTTCACTTGCCGAGGTCGTCGCCGGGCTGCCCAAGGTGCATCTCACCCACGAGAGCGTTGTCACCCCGTGGGAGCAAAAGGGCCTCGTCATGCGCAGCTTGGTCGAAATGGCAGGTCGCGATGTCGTGCTCGTCGATGGTGTGAAGGTTACCCATGACGACGGGTGGGTGCTCGCTCTCCCCGACCCAGAAGAACCCGTCACCCACGTCTGGGCCGAAGGTGCCAGCGATGCCGAAGCGCGTCGATTGGCACAGGAATACGCTCGTCGTATTCGTCAATTGCTGCGCTGAGCGCGCGCGACCCCATCTCAGCCTCAACAACACGGTAAATCTTCACGCGTGTCGCGGCGGGGGTCAGGAGTTGGCTACCGTAGTGGGTATGAACGTGCCCGATGACCTGCTGTACTCCTCTGATCATGAGTGGATTCAGATCTCGGGCACGCATGCTCGTATCGGAATCACCGATTACGCCCAGGACGCGCTCGGCGACGTGGTGTATGTGCAGGTGCCCACGGTTGGCGTTGCTGTCGTCGTGGGCGAGAGTTTTAGTGAGGTCGAGAGCACCAAGTCCGTGTCCGATATCTACGCACCGGTGTCGGGGGTGGTGATCGAGGTGAACGAGGCGCTGTCGGCGGATCCCGCAGCTGTGAACTCAGATCCGTACGGCGCCGGTTGGCTGTGCGTGATCGACATGTCGGCCGCTGACGAGGTCGATGCCCTGCTCGCTGCCAGCGCGTACCGCTCCTTGACCGAAAGTTGAGACATCGCCGTGGCTCCTGTGTTCTGTAACGACTGTGGTCATAGAAATCGCACCGACTCCTCGTTTTGCTCTGCGTGTGGCTCGCTGCTCGACGTCGCCGCAGATCGAACCATCACAATCTCCAAGGTGGATCCGCTGCTCGAGGCAGCGAGTCCTGATGACGACGTGCACGTGGACCTCGCCACGCTGCCTGGCGAGTGCGGTTGGCTGATCGTGCGCAGCGGTTCTCAGGCCGGAGAACGTTTTCCGCTCACCTCCACGCTCACGCGTCTGGGTCGCCATCCAGAGAGTGAGATCATGCTCGACGACATCACCGTGTCACGCCGCCACGCCGATGTGGAACGAACCGCTGCGGGCTATGTGGCTCGAGACGCCGGATCGCTGAACGGTACGTACGTAAACCAGCATCGTATCGATGAGGTCCTCCTCGCCCAGGGTGACGAATTGCAAGTCGGCAAGTTTCATCTCATCTTCTTCGAACAGGTCTCGTGACATCCGTGCCCGACAACCAATATCTGTCGATCGGCGAGGTGCTCGGCCTCTTACTCGAAGACTTTCCCGACGTCACCATCTCCAAGATCAGGTTCCTCGAGAGCCAAGGCCTGATCGAACCCGAGCGCACGCCATCGGGGTATCGCAAGTTCTACGAGCACGATGTCGATCTGCTTCGCGCGATTCTGCATGAGCAGAAGGAGAACTTCTTGCCGCTGAAGGTCATTCGCGACCGCATCGAGTCGGGCACCATCGAGACCGATCCCACGGGGGCCCGCACGCCTCCTCGCGGCATCCGCATTGTCGAAGTGCCGGGTGTCGAGATCCGCGACGTGGCCATCACCGAAGCTGCGCCACGCGACAGTGTGTTCCGCCGTACCGACGGTGGGCCCGAGTGGGCTGATGGCCGGGCTCTCATTCCCGGTGACTCGCCGACGCATACCAGCCATCATCCATCGGCGGGTGGATCCACAGGAGCAGTGCCGGTCACGCCGCTCGTCACTGTTGCCCCGACGCCGTCCAAAGAACCCCCGGTCGAGGTCGCTGAGCCGAGCACCCCGAACCTCTCGGTCGTGGCAGCCCTTATCGAGCAACCTTCGGCACCTCGTCGCAACGCGGGCGCGCCCGTCACGAAGCAGGCGGCTGCATCGGTGTCAGCGCCTCCAGCACCTAGCTCCAACGGGTTGCCCTTCAGCCGCGATGAGCTCGTGTCGGCTGCCGGCATCACCGAAGCGCAACTGCGTCAGCTCGACGAGTTCGCCATCGTGCCATCGCGTGGCTCGGGCGCGGAGGCCACCTACCAGGCCGATGCGGTCGAGATCGCCCGAGTCGCGGGCCGGTTTCTGGAGCAGGGCATCGATGCACGTCACCTTCGATCCTGGCGACAGGGCGCTGAGCGCGAATCGGCACTGTTCGAACAGCGCATCATGCCGCTCTTGCGTCAACGCAACCCGCAGTCCCGTCAGCAGGCGCTCGATACGCTGAGCGAGCTTGCCGGCCTCGGTAGCCAACTCCGGGCCGCACTCGTTGATTCGATGCTGCGTCACCACTTCGACGGCACCTGAGCAGCACGCTGGGTTGGCTTCTTCAGGGCCCCGTTACCGCTCTCCGACGGCGGCGGGTTACCATCGCGCCGTGGACATCGCATTGGAGCTGGTCGGCGTTCGGATTGACGTACCCGACAACACGCCGTTGCTCGTCTTGCGCGAACAGACGGGCCGCCAGCGCATTCTTCCGATCATGATCGGACCCGTGGAGGCAACATCGATTCACTATGCGATCGAAGGTGTCGTTCCTCCGCGGCCGATGACGCACGACCTGTTCATCGACGTGCTGCAGGCGTTGGACGCTACGCTCGAGCGAGTTGTTGTCACCGAGATCCGTGATCACACGTACTTCGCCACGCTGCACCTCAATACTCCCGGCGGTGTGCGGCTGGTGTCCAGCCGGCCGAGCGACGCGATTGCACTCGCGGCGCGTACCGGATCGCCGATCTTTGCGACCGAGGCCCTCCTCGACGAGGTCGGCCAAGACCCTGCGTCAGCCGAACTCGACGTCGAAGGTGAAGAGGAATCCATTCTCGACGAGTTTCGTGACTTCATCGAGAACATCAATCCCGACGATTTCAGCAGCTGACTGACGGTGCCGACCACGTGCCGGCCACTCTGCACGAGGGGTTGGCTGGCGCGTGCTGCGTGGAAGCCTTGACGGCGCGCGCTCCGTGTCGTAGGTTGTCAACCCTTACACAGGCGTAACTACGACCGTGTCATCACGGTGGTCGGCGTACCACGGAGGCAGCCATGATCGAGCAGGGTTTCAGTGGGACCAAGGCGGCAAGCATCGTCGGGATCACGTATCGGCAACTCGACTATTGGGCCCGCACCGAGCTGGTGCGACCCTCGATGATCGACGCCGCTGGCAGCGGCTCACGTCGCGAGTACTCGTACCGCGACCTTCTCGAGCTCCGAGTCATCAAGAATCTGCTCGACGCAGGCATTCGGTTGGAATCCGTTCGTGAGGTCTTCAGCTACCTGCGCGAGCACGTTGGTTCCGACATTGCATCGGCACACATCGTCATCAGCGGCTCGAACGTGGTGCTCTGCGATGGTGATGAACTGATCGACGTGTTGAAGAAGGGCCAGGGTGTACTCAACATTCTGCCGCTCGCCGGCGTAAAGAACGAGGTCGATACGTCGCTCGTCAACATCATCGGCGAGCATGCGCTGCCCTCGGCGCACCTCGCGATCTGACCAGCGATCTGACCGGCAATCTGACCAGGATGGACGATCTCCAGTACTCGCCGCTCGACGCGGCCCATCGCGCGCTCGGCGCGAAGATGGTTCCGTTCGGGGGGTGGGACATGCCACTTTCGTATCCCACGGGGACCATCGAGGAACACCTTGCCTGTCGAACCGGCGCGGTGGCGTTCGACGTGTCGCATCTCGGCACGGTTCGGGTCAGTGGTGCAGATGCATTCGAACGACTGCAGTGGGCCTTCACGAACGACCTCGGCAAGGTCGGCCCCGGCCGCGCCCAGTACACCCACCTGCTCGATGAGTCCGATGGCTCGGTGCTCGACGACATCATCGTGTGGTGGGTTGGCCAAGACACCTTCGACGTGATGCCGAATGCATCGAACACCGATCGAGTCCGCAATGCCATTGGAGGTCAGGAGACCACGCACAGCCGGGCCATCATCGCCGTGCAGGGTCCACAGGCACGCACCCGTCTCGCTGGCGTGTTTGCTGAAGCCGCCACCGTGAAACGATTTCATGTGGTGCGAGCGATGTGGGACGACGTGCCATGCGTCGTGGCCGGTACCGGCTATACCGGCGAGGACGGCGTCGAGATTGCCATCCCGTCCGATATGGCGCCGCGTCTGTGGGCGAACTTGCTCGAGGCAGGCATCGCGCCGGCGGGTCTGGGCGCACGCGACACGCTGCGTCTCGAGGCCGCACTACCGCTGCACGGGCACGAACTTGGCGCTGGCATCACGCCGCTGCAGGCGGGTCTTGGGTGGGTGGTGGCATGGACCAAGGGCGACTTCCGCGGCCGCGCCGCGCTCGAGGTGGAGCAGGCCCGAGGAGTACACCGACTCCTGCGCGGCATCGTCACCGAGGGCCGCCGACCGCCTCGCGAAGGCTGCAACGTACTCGTCGGCGACGAGGTCATCGGCACACTTACGAGCGGCAACTTCTCCCCGGTCCTCGGACATGGGATCGCACTTGCATTTCTGTCTGCTGAGATTGACAACGGCACCCCCGTGGGCATCGACGTTCGCGGCAGCGTGCTCGCGGGCACCGTGGTGGCGACCCCATTCGTTGCCAAGAAGAAGTAGACGCCGCGACGCAGTCAACGGCGCGCTCGACTACCGCGAGCGTGGTGCGGCCTTCTTCGCCGTCGCCGCCGTCTTCTTTGGTACCGCTTTCTTCGCCGTCGCTTTCTTCTTCGCCACTGCTTTCTTCGCAGCAGGTTTCGCGGGGGTGCGCGCACTCGCAGTTGACGTGGTGCCCGCCTGCACCCGCGCAGGCGGGGGAGTGGGCGCAGACTGGCGACCGGAACCACCACGGAGCGCGCTCAGCGAGCGGAGGCCGAACATGCTGCCAGCCGTCTCGGCGATCTGAGTGAGCGGCTGCAGACGTTTGGCGAGATCGCCCAACGTGTCGAGAAAACTCGCGAGTTCGTTCGGCAGGTTCGCGAACACCGGCGAGCTCAGCGTGTCGGCAAGGCGGGCCATGCCCGGCACCAGTTTCTCGATCGGTCCGCTGAGTTGGGTGATCACTGTGTCAGCCGTCTTGATGCTGCGTGTCACCTGGGGCATCATCGCCATCACCGGGCCCTCGACCTCGTCGAGGAGTCGATTGACGCGAACGGTGACACCATTCAGCGATTCCATGGTCTTGTTGAATTGTTCGACGCCCTCCAGGAAATCATTGACGCCGCGCTTGAACTGATCGAGCGTCTTCGTGATGGACCCGAACGGGTTCGAGTTCCCGAACAGCGCCATCAGATCTCCGAAGCCGGGTGCAGAATTTTCAGCCATGTGCTCACGGTAACCGACGGGGGCAGCGAGGCGCGGAGATGCGTGGCCGCACGGAACCCGGCCTCATCGATGGGTCATGACGCTGATTCGGCGTAGGCCTCGAGTGGTTCGCACGAGCACACGAGATGACGATCGCCGTACGCCGCGTCGATACGTGACACCGGAGGGAAGTACTTGCTGGCGCGCACGCTGGCCAGAGGATAGGCGCCGAGATCTCGCGGGTACGGTCGCTGCCAATCACCGAGGAGGTCCTCAGCGGTGTGCGGCGCGTTGCGCAGAGGATTGTCGTCCGCTGGCCATTCCCCACTGGTCACACGATCGATCTCGGCACGAATAGCCAGCATTGCATCACAGAAGCGATCCAGTTCGTGCAGCGTCTCGCTCTCGGTGGGTTCGACCATCAATGTGCCGGTCACCGGGAAGCTCATCGTCGGGGCGTGAAACCCATAGTCCATCAGCCGTTTGGCCACGTCGTCGACCGTGACGCCTGTGGTCTTGGTGATCTCACGCAGATCGAGGATGCATTCGTGACCGACGAAGCCGTGTTCGCCCCGGTACAACACAGGAAATGCTGCGTCGAGGCGGTGGGCCACGTAGTTGGCATTGAGGATGGCCATCGTGGTGGCGTTGCGGAGGCCGCTCGCGCCCATCAAGCGGATGTACATCCACGAGATCGGCAAGATGCTTGCCGATCCAAAACGCGCCGCTGCAACCGGGCCACAGACCTGATCGGCTGGACCCAGTGGGTCGCCGGGGAGGAACGGTGCCAAATGGGCGCGCACGGCCACCGGGCCCACACCCGGACCACCGCCGCCATGGGGGATACAGAATGTCTTGTGCAGATTGAGGTGGCTCACATCGGCGCCAAATCGACCCGGCTGGGCGAGTCCGACCAGCGCGTTCAGGTTCGCGCCGTCGACATAAACCTGCCCGCCGAGATCGTGCACCGTCGCGCAAATGTCGCGGATGGCCTCCTCGAACACGCCGTGGGTCGACGGATACGTGATCATGATCGCGGCCAACCGATCGCCCGCGGCCTCGGCCTTTGCGCGGAGGTCGGCCAGATCGACATTGCCGTGTTCATCGCACGATACGACCACAACGCGCATGCCCGCCATCACCGCGCTGGCGGCGTTGGTGCCGTGCGCGCTCGAGGGAATGAGGCATACCGTGCGCTGCCCCTCGCCTCGACTCGCGTGGTAGCCACGGATCGCAAGGAGCCCGGAGAATTCGCCCTGACTTCCCGCGTTGGGTTGCAGGCTCACGGCGTCGTAACCGGTGATCGCCACCAGCATCGCCTCGAGTTGGTCGATCATGATGCGGTAACCAGTGGTGTCGGTGTCGTCCGCGTAGGGGTGCACGTCGGCAAACTCGGGCCACGTAATCGGGATCATCTCGGCCGTGGCATTGAGCTTCATCGTGCACGAGCCCAGCGGGATCATCGTCCGATCGAGCGCCAGGTCCTTGTCGGCGAGGCGGCGGAGATATCGCAGCATCTCGTGCTCGCTGTGGAAGCGATGGAAGACGGACTGCGTCAAGATCTCATCAGTTCGCCTGACGCCAGCAGCGATTCCATCTGCGGCATCGAGGTGTTGCTCGACGGTCGTCGTGATTCCGAGCGCGCTCCACAGCGCGGCCACGGTGTCCGGCGTGGACGTTTCGTCGAAGCTGACGCCTACCGTGTGATCGTCGATCGGGCGGAGCGAAAGCCCCACTGCTGCTGCGGCCTGTGACGCATCGCTAGCCGACGCCACCTTGATCTGCACCGTGTCGAACCAGGAATGGTTGAGCACTGTCGCGCCGTGGGCACGAAAGCCGGCGACAGCAATGCTGGTGAGCCGATGGGTGCGTTCAGCGATGCAGCGCAAACCCTCGGGGCCGTGCCATGCGGCATACAGACCGGCGATGTTCGCCAACAGCACCTGCGCGGTGCAGATGTTCGATGTGGCCTTTTCGCGACGGATGTGCTGCTCGCGGGTCTGTAGCGCGAGCCGCAGTGCGGGCCGCCCTGCGGTATCCGTGCTGACGCCGACGAGTCGACCAGGCAGGGCGCGGGCGTCCGACTCCCGTGTTGCAATGAACGCGGCGTGGGGACCTCCGTAGCCCATGGGTACCCCAAAACGTTGCGCCGACCCAATGGCGATGTCGACACCCAACTGCGCAGGTGGGGTGAGCAACACGCAGGCCAACAAGTCGGTCGACGCAGCGACAAGCGCGCCGCAGCCGTGCGCCGACGCAATGAGGTCGGTGTGATCATCCAGGTTCCCGCTGGAACCCGGCCACGAGATGAGAGCGCCGAAGCAGGCCACCGTGTCGAAGGCCGACGATGGGCCCACCAGAACTTCGATCCCGATCGGGTTGGCGCGTGTTCGCATGACCGCGATCGTCTGTGGGTGGGTGTCCTCATGGATGAAGAAGGTACTGCCGACGTGCTTGCTGAGCCGCCGGATCATCGACATCGCCTCTGCCGCAGCAGTGGCTTCGTCGAGCAGCGACGCATTGGCGAGTGAGAAGCCGGTCAGGTCGGCCACCATTGTCTGGAAGTTCAGCAACGCTTCCAGTCGGCCCTGGCTGATCTCGGGTTGATAGGGGGTGTACGAGGTGTACCACGCCGGGTCCTCGAGCACGTTGCGTAGGATGACCGGCGGTGTGATCGTGCCGTAGTAGCCCATACCGATTAGGCTGGTTCGGGCTACATTGCGCTCGGCGATGCCGCGTAACTCATCGAGCGCCGCTGTCACGCTGACCCCTTCGGGCAGTTGGAGCGCGTCGACCATTCGGATCGCTGCAGGCACCGTAGCGTCGAGGAGAGCCGCGACAGATGCAACGCCCAGGGTCTGCAACATGTGTTGTGTGTCGGCCACATCGGGGCCGATGTGTCGCCGTGCGAATTCCTGTGCATCGACCAGGTCGGTCAGGGTGGGGCGAGGTTGCATATGAGTCTCCAGACACGAGAGGTCAACGGACCCCCGCTGTCACGGAGCCTGAGAGCTTCACCGGCGAACCGGTTTTCCCCGTCGGCGAGGTGCACGCACCTACTTTCCAGCGTTGCCTGCCCACACGGTCCTGGTGCCTGAGAGGTTCCGGGGCGGTTGCTCCTTCGGCGCCCGGCCGACAGGCTGCCGGTCGGGACTCTCCCGCGTGGTCGTAGCGGCATTGATAACGCTAGCCCACTCGTGGCCGTGAACGGGTTCATTGCATGTCGAATCCTTTCGATGAGAGCGGGCGAGGTGGGGTCCTTCGGCCCTAGAAATGCAGGTCACCAGTGGTGCATCGTTTTGGCATGACGAACGCGCCTGATTCCCATATTGATGTGCTCACGACCAATGAGTGCTGGGATCTTCTGCGAACACAGGTGGTCGGCCGACTCGGTGTCGCGATCATGAATCGTCCCGACATCTTCCCCGTGAACTATGTGGTCGATCACGGATCTATCGTGTTCCGCACCGACGAGGGCACCAAGATGGCGGCTGCTCTGCTGGGCATGGCTGTGGCGTTCGAGACGGATCACTATGACGCAGAAGCAGGCGTTGCATGGAGCGTGGTCGCCAAGGGTGAGGCGATCGAGATCGAAGGTCCGCAGGAACTGTTCGAGGCAACCGAATTGCCGTTGTTCCCATGGCAGCTCGCGCCTCGGCATCGGTTTGTTCGGATCACCCCCGACGAAGTGAGCGGCCGCCGCTTCTATGTGAACCCCGAGGCGGTGGCGCCGCGGTAACTGGGACAACATGACGTTGGTCCCTAGCAATTGCAGTGTCCGTCGGCAATGCTTTGGCCATGAGCTTTCGCCACGTTGCTGTTCCGGTTGACTTCTCCATCCCTTCGATTGCCGCGATCTCGGTCGGCAAGCTCTTGGCTGCCCGGGGAGCTGCCGATTTGCAGTTGTTGAGCATTGCCGCGACGCATGGTGCGGTTGAAGCAGAGGCCGAACTGCGTTCGCTGTGTGCCGATGCCGGCGAAGGCGTCACGTGGCGCATCATCACGAGTGATGACGACCCGGAGACGCCGTTGGTGCTCGAGATTCTCGAAAGTGGCGACGACACGCTGTGGTGCCTCGGTTCGCACGGACGCACTGCCTTCGGCGAGATGCTTTTCGGCAGCGTCAGCGCCGATGTCGTGCGCGAGACCGAGACCCGAATCGTGCTCGTCGGGCCTCAAGCCGACGCCCGCCCCGATGCCGACGTGATGCTCGTACCGCTCGACGACAGCGACAACAGTGAGCAGATTCTCGCCGTCGCCGTCGACGTGGCCAACACACTGAAGATGCGTCTGCGCCTCGTGCAGGTTGGCGGCACTCGCGTGCCATCGGACAGCAGTGAGTCGTCCTACATCCGCCATGAGGCCTCGAAACTGCCGGCCCCGCATGATCGCGACTTCGATGTGCTGCACGGAGACGTCGAATCCGCGATTTGCGACTACGTCGAGCAGACACCAGAGGTGGGCATGGTGGCGATGGCTACCAAGGGTGTCCCAGCGGGAGCCCGGATGACGGTGGGCAGCACGGCGCTCAACGTGCTGCGCCACTGCGTCGTTCCGATGTTGCTGTTGCATCCCCCCACAGAGGGATAGCACCCGTTCCCCGCAGCACGTTCAGCGGGCGGCGCGCTCGTCTTCGTAGTTGGCAATGGCAGTGAGCTGCGCACCCAGGGTGGCATCGACCCAGCGCCTTCCTGCGCCGCAGACCATGTCGTAGCTCGCCTGCACCGGCGCGAGCTGACCAGTGAAGTGTGGCATCACCTGTTCGGCAAAGAGTTCGTAGCTGCGTTTGGTCGCAGCGAAGTCGGCCAGATCGGCACCCAACATCAGATACGCGCCAAACCCGCCGGTCTTGTCCTGAATGCGTTGAATCTGCTCGATCGCCATCTCGGGCGTCCCGATCACCATACGCCCTGATTCGTTTGCGAAGTCGACGAAGTCGTCGTAGTCGCTCGGCGGCGGGGGAGCGCTCGGGTCACCCATCGGGATGATGTGCGACAGATACTCGAACACCCACTGCAGGCCGTAGCGGCAGTTCGCCTTGGCCTGCTCGACGGTCTCGGCGATGTGCATCGGGCCCATCAGCCGCCACTTCTCGCGGGGTGCAGCGTGGCCATGACGCTGCGCTTCCTCCTGCCACACCTGATAGTTGTAATCAAGTACTTGGAACGCAGCTGGTTCGGTGGCCGCAACGGACAGAAGCCCGGTGCCGTATCGTCCGGCGAGCTTTGAGCCTGATGGCGAAATCGACGACGCGACCGCGATGTCGAAATTGCTGTAGGGCTTCATCTGCAGAACGGCCTCGTGGCAAGTGAACCAGTCGGTCCGTTCGGTCACGGTCTCGCCCCTGAACAGCCGCATCATCACATCGAATGACTGCTCCATTCGCGGCCGCTGATCCATCGGGTCGATTCCGAGCATCGTCGCGTCGCTGGTGAGTTGGCCAGGTCCGGCACCGAACATCATCCGGCCCCGAGTGAGGTGATCGAGCATCACGATGCGGTCGGCGAGGATGAAGGGGTGGTGATACGGCAACGAGTTCACCCCGGTGCCCAACTTGATGTGGCGGGTGCGTTCGGCGACAGCGGCGATGAAGACCTCGGGGCTGGCGATCAACTCCGAACCTGCGGAGTGATGCTCGCCGATCCACGCCTCGTGATCGCCGAGCGTGTCGAGGTGTTCGATCAGCTCGAGATCGCGGTGCAACGCCAGTGTGGGGTTGACGCCGGTGCGATGCATGGGTGGGAGGAAGATGCCGAAGCGGAGCGGTTCCATCTCCTTGGTGTAGCACACCCACCATGGGTGCCGTCCGACCGTGATGATGCCGTACGCGGGTCAGCGCAGCGCGAAGACGTTGTAGGTCACGGTGCCGTCGCCAACGCTTCCGTGGGCAACGGCCTGCACGCTGTTGAGCCAGGCATAACGTTCGTCACCTGTCTCGAACAGGGGAGCGGTGCGAATGTTCTCGCCTCCGTCCACACCGATGCCCTTGTACTGCATGAGAATCACCGCGCCGTCGTCGGTCTCCAACAGGATGCGAACGTCGAGTTGCATCACGCCATCGGGCCTGACAACGACCCAATCGCCGCCGGGGGGCTTAGAGCGCGCGCCGATAGGTCAGGTGGCTGGGCTCCAACGGTCGGCCCACTTGACGAGTTTGACGGTGATCACGAGGGCGACGGCGAGTGCGATCTG
>JAYUWK010000003.1:0-2646 GCA_043753895.1 Actinomycetota bacterium | reverse complement strand
TGATCGCCGATGGTGGCCAGGAGCCGACGCTCGTACTCGTCCACGAACGCGGCGAACGTCGCCTCGTCGAGCACCTTCTGGAATCGCGTCAGCGTCGTACCGCGCACCCAGTCCACGACCGACCGACTGTGATCGAGCACGTGGGGGTACACCTGCAGCCGGACGTGCTGGCGGGTGCAGCCGAGGTCGTGCAGGAGCGTCGCGTACTCGTCGGGCGCGAGCACGTTGTCGGCCACCGGATCCTCGGGCGGCCCGGCCTCGCCGAACGCATCTGCGAAGCGGTCGAGATGGGCGACCTCGGTGATCACCGTGTGCGACGGCATCGCTGCGTTGGCCGGTACCTGAACGGCAATCTGTCCGCCGTCGCGCATGCCGCCCACCCAACGCGCCAGCACCGCGGCGTGATCCGGCACCCACTGCAGGCTCGCGTTGGCCAGCACCAGGTCGACGGGAGCCCCGCTGCCGGTCCACTGGCCGATGTCGCCACGCACGAAGTGCAGCGCACTCGACATGTACTGATCCGCGATGCCGAGCATCGCCGGCGAGTTGTCGATGCCGACCATCTCGCGGACCTCGAGCTGGTCGGTGGCGAGCGCCGTCAGTTCCCCCGTACCGCAGCCGAGGTCGACCGCGCGCTCGAACACGCGAGGCGTGACGAGTGCGAGGAGATCGTGGAACGGCTGGGCCCGCTCGTCGGCGAACTTGGCGTACTGCTGAGGGCTCCAGTCACCACGGGCGTTCGACACGACTTGTATTATACTTGTATTTTTGTCCGGATCAAGTGACCGCGCTCGCTGCACCGCTCGGCACCTACCGCAGGGGGTCAACTGATGGCCGGCGATCTGGTGGCAGGCGTCGGCGGCGCCGGCAGCGGCTATGCCGCAGCTCGCACCGCTGCGCGCGTGGCCAGCCTGATCGGCGTGCCATTGGTGCTGGTCTTCGGCTACGAGTCCGTCGCGATGGGCCCACGGGGTGGCGCGCTCGAGGAGGAGATCGCCGCCATCGGCGAGGAGGCGATCGCGGCCATACGCGACGAACTCCTCGCCCAGTACCCGACCCTCACGATCGACGTCGAGCTCGTGCCCCAGCGGCCGGTCGACGCTCTGATCGACGTGGCGGCCGCACGCGGCGCGCAGGTGATCGCCGTCGGGCACGGCGGCAGCGGTCCACTCAAGGCGGCGCTGCTCGGCTCGATCACCTACGAGATCGTGCACCGAGCACCGCTGCCGGTGCTCGTGGTGCCGAACGATCCCGACGACGAGTAGATCGGTCCCGGTGGTTGACCTGTTCATGTCACCACACATCATCAACTTTGATGATGTGTTGTCGCGAGACATCGTGGACGGGGGTGTCGCGAGTGATCGCGGACAGGTCATTGTTTCAGTCTTTGTTGGCGTGGTCCACCGCGTTTGGTGTTGCCGAGCGGGTAGTGGGTTTTGTTGGCTTCGAAGATGACAGCGCGGACGAGTTTGGCGTCGTGGAAGATGGCGCATCGGTTGCCGGTGATCACTGCGGTCACGACGATGTTGGCGTAGATGACACCAAGCGCGATCGAGCGTCTCCGGACGCGGGCGATGCCTTGCGCGTTGATGGTGATCTTGTGGGTGCTGGTGGTGGTGTCGGTGATTGGATCGGGCGCGGGCACCGCTGGAGCGGTGGCGGCCCAGACCGTGGCTGGTGTCGCTCCGTGGAGCGCCCGGTGGGGTCGTTGATTGTTGTAGATGTCGGTCCAGGTGTCGAGTAGTCGTTGCAGCCCGGCAAGCGTTGTCGGGGCTGGTTGTTTGATCAGCCATTGTTTGAGGGTTTGGTGGTGTCGCTCGATCTTTCCGCAGGTCTGCGGGTGCGCTGGGGTGGAACAGATCGGGAGTACACCGGCTTCGCGAAGGTTGACGTCGAACAACACGTTCAGACCGCGGCGGCTGCCGTTGAACGTCAATCCGTTGTCCGACAGCACCTGCGCCGGCACACCCCACGTGGCGGCGGCCTGCTGGAACGTGGTCCACGCTCCAGGGCTTGTGCAGGTCGCCACCGCGACAGCGGCGCACAACAGCCGTGAGTGATCATCGATGATGTCGATGATCTCCACGCTGGTTCCGTCAGCGAGTTCCCAATGTGTTGCGTCGATCTGCCACAGATCGTTCGGGCGGGCCCACACGAATCGTCGCCACGCCGACTTCGGTCGCTTCTTTGGTTCCGGCACGATCAACCCGCGCTGGCGCAGGATCCGCCAGATCGTCGACTCCGACGGCACCAACGTCGCGGTCAATCGTTGCTGGATCGACCACGGACCGGCATCCAGCCCGGCATCGACGAGTTCCTTGCGGATCCGCACGACCTCATCCTCGACATCGAGGCTGGTCTGATTCGGTGACGACAACGGCCGCCGCGACCGTTCCACCAGACCTGCTTCGCCCTCGGACCGATACCGGTTCCGCCACTTGTAAAACGTCGATTTGCCGATCCCGTGCTCACGACAAAACGCCCGAACATCACCAGGCGCAATCGCCCCGTCCAGACCAGCTGCCCACTTCACATCCATCGCGGTCGCGTCCCTTCGCATCCATCCAGCATGGAACCACTCCACACCTCAGTCCACGATGTTCCGCGACATCACCTGTCCACGATGTCCTGACAGAACACATCATC
>JAYUWK010000002.1:0-8146 GCA_043753895.1 Actinomycetota bacterium | reverse complement strand
ACGAGCAGCTTGTTGTTCCCGTGCCAGTGCGGCTCGTCCTTGTACTTGAGTAGCGACCAGTGGTGCGGCGCCACCTCGGTGACGGCGGGATGCGCTTTCATTCGGCGTTCGATGCGTCGGCTGAGGACGCCCTGCGGCGTTGCGTGGTAGCGGTCGATGACCACGTTCTTCAACGACGTCTGCAGGGCACCACGAAACTTCTTGACGGAGTCGGGGCCTTCCCCCGCACGATCGGCGAGCGCAGCGATCCGCTGCGGGCGTGCAAGGAAATCTCCGACCAGGTCGTCAATATCGTCGTTGGACCACACCCAGGAACCGTTTGGCGTGGTGAACTTCTTGGTCCGGGCAAACGCCCTCGCCGAGTTCCAGACGGCCGTCACGACCGTCTCGGTGACGTGCCCGCTGCGCAGATCGGCGAGCGCCCTCTCGGCCACGGCCGTCGAAATGGAAGTCGTCATGGACGTCCGGGCGCTGCCCGACACATCGGCGTCCGATAAGCACTGCGATCCGTCCAGCGCGTCAAGACGCGAAATCGGCGGTCGACGGCGGCTTTCACCGTCACATCTTGTCACTGACGTGGCGCCTCAGACTGGGAGTTAGCACGCTGGGTGCATCCAATATGACCGATGTGAACGGAGGCGAACTCTTCAACTTGATGCGCCCCCCGGCTTCGATGGACACCAGCGCATAACGTACGACGCAGAACGACGCCGGCGTCACCTTGTCCAAGGAGCACAGATCGGCGCCTCGGGCGCGTCTCGAGCAGCGCTGATCCGTACCTCTGGCCGTCAGGCTCGCGCGACGCGAGCGCCTACGAAGCCGAGAGCCTGCGGTCAACCTCGTACAGGTACCAAAAGGGTTGCCTTCTCAGCGCGGCCATGAGCGTCCGCTCGCGCTGATACAGGCCGCTTGACGCGAGCGCTATTGCGCCGATGGCTGCCGGCGCCGGCAGCGGTCCAGTGATCGCCTTTCCAAGCACGGTCGATGCTGACACGATGAGCGTGCCCGCCGTGCCGATACCGGCTCCGGCAGGAAGCCAGTGCGAGATCTTCTTCTCGTGGACGTCATCCTGCAACTGTTCGATAGCCGGAGCAACCTGCGTTCTCCAGAGTTGCTCGACGTCCGCCTCGAAGGTGCTCGACAAGACATCGAACTCAGCCGAGGCTGTTGCCATCGACGCTCTAAACCGGAGCACGCTGCCACTTAGGTCGTCACGGATGTCGATGATCTCGGCGACGGTTGCTGTCGGGAACGCTGGCAGCCTCGACATCAGCTCGGCGCTGGTACTCGCAGCCGTCGCTTTCCATCGAGCGGCGTCGTTCACGGCGAATCCCATCAGTTCAGCGATGTCCGCCATCGGTCCCACGACCCGACTGAGGCCGCTGTCGATCATCACGTGCGTCGAGGGTGCGCCGACGAACTTAGTCAGTTGATCGAGGTAGCCACTGAGGTCCGGCTTCTCCTTGTTCGACATCTCGCTCAGCAGCTGGGCGTCCTTCAATCCGGCTGGCCGATCGACGACGACGAGCCCGGCCTTGATGGCCTCTTCGAGTTCGTCGTGTCGGAAGCTCGTCATCAGGACGGCGACGGCATCGAAGGCGTCACTGAATGTCGAGAGCATGGGCTTCAGTTCACGCTCAAGCCGCCGGCGTTCTTGGAGATGTTTCGTCGAAAGATTCCGGCGATCGGCCAGCTTCTTGAACTTGCCGAGGGCTGGCTCCGGAATCGGGACGATGCCGGCATCACGAAGTAGCAAAGCAAGTTTGTAATAGGGCAGGTCCTTCATGCTCTGCACGGCGCCCAGGTAGACCGCCGCTGGGCTGACCAGACGCACCCGGTCGCCGTAGAGCAGAGCAGCCTTGACCAGCTCGATGTCGCTGCCGAGATCAGTGCTCGGGTGCGCAGCGACGAGGATCTCCTCGACGGGCGCAGGCTTGCGACCTCGGCCTCTAGTCACCATGGCTCGAGGGTACTGCGGGGTGTCGGTTGATGGAACGACTCGTCACCAACTGGTTCCTGGGGCTGAGCGCTACACCGTGAGGGTCGAGCACGTGCGTGAGGTCGACACCGGAGACGGCCCGCCACCAAATTTGCTCGATGCATGCCGCAGACCGACGCTCCAGCGACTTTCCGTCGATGCCCTTACCCGGCCTGAAGTGACAGGGCAGAACGGGACGGGGAATTCCACTCGATGACGAACGACATCCTCGCTCGTTATGGAGCGAAGGAGTCGTCCGCGTCGATGTAAGTCACTCGGCGAGTTCAACTGGTGATCGTCTAAGCACAGAAGGCGCGGTGCAGAACGACACCGAACGACGACGCTCCAAGCCGCTCATATCGGCGCATCGGGCGCCGCAACCCGGCGTTGTGGGATACGCCGTATGCCGGGTTACAGGCGCGGACTTCGGCGGAGTTGCTGACGAGATCTCTGGCGGGCGCGACGGAACGGCGGGTTTGCGGGGCCGAGGAGTCGTGGGCGTTGGGCTGGCCGCGGTCACCATCTCGGATGGGCCCCGATCGGGCGCCGGTGCCACGGCCTTGGACTACGTTGTCGCTGATGGGGACGCTCGACCACGTCCGGTTCGTAGTCATCGACTGCGAGACCACCGGACTGCGCCCAGCTACTGACCAGATCATCGAGATCGCCGTTGTCATGATCGACGGCACCGGTGCTGTCCTGTCGGCGTGGTCGTCGCTGGTCCGCCCGACGAACCGGCCGCTGACCGGCCGGCTCGCTGCGGTCGAGTCGGCCCCGACGTTCGCTGAGATCGCCGGCGACTTGTGCGCACAGCTCTCCACGGGCGTGGTCGCTGGCCACAACGTCGGGTTCGACCTGCGCATGATCGACGCCGAACTCGCCCGAATCGGTGTCGCCCTCCCGACGCTCGAGTACTTCGACACCCACCAGGCCGCCACATTCCTCAACGTCGATACACCTAACCGGTCGCTGGCGGTTCTCTGCTCGGAGATGGGGGTGACCTTCGATCGGTGGCACACCGCAGCTGGTGATGCCGCAGCCACCGCAGACCTGATCGTCAGCCTCCTCGATCGCGCAGCGAGATGGGGGCACAGCGACGTGTCCCGGTTCCTCCGAGTGTGGAACGGGCCGAGCACCGTCTGGCCGGACATCATCCCGACCGGACGAGTGCTCGTGCGAGATCCGGTGACGTTCCCGCCTGGCGGCAAACAGCCCGGGCATCCGTCGCTGTTCAAGCCGTCATGGCGCCGCTACGGCGACGGTTCCCCGACGCCCCTGCCTGACGACGGCGAGTTCCAGTTTGTGATTCGGGCCAGCGACTACGTCACTGCGGACACGTACCTGAGCGCCCTCCGCCAGATCGTCCTCGACACGGACCCGACCGAACCGTGGCCCACGTCATGGGAGCCAGAGTGGGAGGAGTGGGGCGAACATGTGCGTCTCGGCGGCGAATACGCCGACGAGGCGCTGATGCAACTACTCGAGGTGCTTCTGGCCCGTGAAGCGAACAGGGAACGCACGCCGGATGAACTCGCCGTCAGCGAGTTCATCGGCGGCGAGTTCGCCGGACTCGACGGGATCGCCACCCTCGAACGCCTCACAACAACCCTCGCCTCAGCGACCGGAGAGGACGCCCTGTACTTCGTCGACGCGTGCGTCCGTCTCGCGGACCTGTACCGCCGCCACGGCGGCCGCCACGACGACGTCGCCCGCACGTTCCGCCGGGCGTTCGACGCTGCATCCGCAGCATGCGCCAGCAGCGCCCCGACCGACGACTACGACCCGGTCAGCTACCGGCTCGACGACGTCCTGCGCGCCTGGTGGGAGTACACCGAGCGCCGGCGAGACGTTGAAGACCTCATCAACTTGTACAACGCAGCGTCCGCACCGCATCTCCGCTACGGGCAGTTCTCCGAGCCGGGCCGACTCGCCGCGCAGTCGATTCGCAGCTACGTGTATGCGAACGAACTCCCCGTCGCCGAACGCCTCTACACCGCCCTCACACCCAACTGGCCGGACAACTGCGGCTACGAGCTGTCGCTTGCCATCGAACGGTGGGCGTTCGTGCTCGCTGGCGACGGCCGCACCGACGAGGCCCTCGCGATTTGTGAGAACGCGTGGGCACGCGGCTGGACCAGCGAAGAACTCGCCAACCGACACTCACTCATCCTCGAGCGCCTCAAGCGGTACGAGGAGGCCCTCGACATCGCCGAGCGCGGGCTCACGCTCCCACCGCACCACGACCGGGAAGCGCTCGAGAAGCGGGCCCTCCGATGCCGCGAACGCCTGGCGCTGTAGAGCTACGGACTCTGTGGCGCAGTCGTCAGATGCTGCCGGGCATCGTCATCGTCGTCTCGTACGTGTAGCCGATGTATTCGTACAGCGTGGTGGCGGGGAAGCGCCGGTCAGCGGCGACAGCCGCGCACACAGGACGCCCAAGGACGACCACCCGTGTATTCGCGTGGCAGCAGTGCCGGT
Source organism: Actinomycetota bacterium (assembly GCA_043753895.1). Classification (GTDB taxonomy): domain Bacteria; phylum Actinomycetota; class Acidimicrobiia; order Acidimicrobiales; family Ilumatobacteraceae; genus WLMZ01. The sequence continues at coordinate 3,690 of JAYUWK010000002.1, read as the reverse complement.
TCAGGCTCCGGCGACGAAGGCGACGACGACGTATGCGGCGTGGCGGTCGAAGTTCTCGCGTCGGCGGTCGTAGATCGTGGTCGTCCGGGGATCGGCGTGTCGGGCGGCGAGTTGGACGTCGCGCAATGGCACGCCGGCATCGAGTGCGGCCATGATGAACGCACCTCGGAGCATGTGCGGGTGAACGTGGCCTAGGCCGGCGCGCTTGCCGATCGCCTTCACCCATCGGTGTGCAGTCCGGCGATCGAGGCGTTGTCCGTCGTGGCGGACGAGGATCGGTCCTTCGCGTCGTTCGCCGATCGCGAGGTCGACGGTTCGGGCGGTTCGGGGGACGAGCGGGATAACGGCGGGCTTGTGGCCCTTGCCGACGATCCGCAACGTTCGATGACCTCGGAGGAAGCCGAGGTCGCCGATGTCGGTGTCGCATGCTTCGCTGACCCGCAACCCGTTGAGCCCGAGTAGCACCGCGAGCGCGGCGCGTTGGTGTCCGAGGTGTTCGGCGGTGAACAGGAAGCGGCCGAGCTCGGTGCAGTCCATGCCGTGGCCCTGGCTTGGGTGCACCTTCGGTCGCCGCACGTACTGGGCAGGGTTCGAGGCGATCCTGCCGTCGATGTGCGCGAACCGGTACAGGCCGCACACCGTCGCTAGGCGTCGATCAATCGTCGACGCCGCGAGCCCGCGTTGTTCCATGTGATGACGGAACAGCTCGATGTGCGGGCGTGTCGCTGCGAGCGCTTCGAGTCCAACTGACCCGGGTCTAGGCGAAGAAGAAGCGGAGGTCCTGCCGGTACGCCTCCAACGTTCGACCGCTGTAGCGGGCGAGGAACGCCACCGCAGCCAACTCTGCCTCGTTCACCTTGCGTGCGACGAGAGCCTGATCAAGCCCAATCCGATCCGATGACATGAGAACCCCCTGAAAGTCGTGTGAACCTTCACGGGACGCCAACTGTCAACCGGCGGTTGGTGATGCGATCGCCAGCGCCCGAGCCGGGTGCCAGATCCGTGTCACCTAGCTTCAGTAGTCGGCCTCGGCGAGGGCTGCGGCGGCAGCAGCGATCTTGGCGGCCACGTCGTCCAGCGACGAATCCGCAGTGTCCAGCCCGGCGTGCGAGGCGAGCATTGGGCTCACTTCACGAAGGGCCGCAAACGTGGTCCCATGCGCAACCGGGATCACCCGGCCGCTCGCGAGGAGCACGGAGAGTTCCTTCTCTGCAATGCCCTCCGTCTCGATGCTCCTGAGAAGCGCTGGGGTAACGAGCACGATTCCGACGCGGGAGTTCCGAAGCCCCTTGTCGATCTCACGGAGCAACAGCTTGCCGAGCGGGACGTCCTTCTCACTGAACCAGACAGACGCCCCGTTGGCCTTGAGACGGTCGTACAAGTCGGAGGCACTGGCCTCCCTGTCGTCCCAAGCATGACATAGGAAGAGATCTCGGCGTTCGGGGTGCGTGCGCGCCTGCTCCACGGCCTTGGTGGCGATGGGCTCGACGACGCGCCACTCGGAGGGCGAGTACGACACAGATCCGCCAGCCCTGGTTCGCCGAGACGTGCCACCACCCGATGACCCGGTGCGGATCGATCCACCCCCGCTGCCCAACGACCCGCCTCGGTTCGAGGAGACCGGTACGGAATACGAGGACGACGAGCGATAGCTGGACCGCCATCTGCACGCAGGGCATTGCGCAGCCGCGGCGGATGAGCGGTGGCCGCGGACAGGAGCCGTGCACTGGGACATCTCTAGAGGGTAATCGACCACCGTACCTACAAGTCGAACACCACCGACCCGTCGGGTTCAACCCCTCTCACGGGGAGCTCCGTCCCCAGAGTCCCCAGCGGTAAACCTATGAGCACTGTCCGGAAAGTGCCGGTATGCCGCACCGAACTCGCAGCGCAGAACGACGGGCGGGCTCACCTCACCTCGGCCGAGCAGAACGGCGCTTCGACTCATAGCTCGTCTCAGAGTCGCCTGGCAGCTCGTCGATCGCGAGAATGCCACTGTCCGCCATCGCCTGCACAAGACTGATGAATCTTGTTTCGATGATCCTCTCCATCTCGACCGATTCTTGTTGCCCTGCGGGTAGACGACTGTCGAGTGCGTCTCGAATCGCGCGGACCAACTCCACCTCCGCTTGCTTCTTGTCTTTGTCGAGCTGATCTGTCTGGGTCGCCAGCCGCTTCTTCTCGTTGTCGAGGCTGACCCCGGTGCCTTCGTGCCAGGTCTTTCTCATCTCAGGGAACTTGTGAAGAACGGTGAGCAACCCAGAGATGATTCCCACGGGGAACAAGATCTTGACGAGATCGGATACGACGAGGACGGTCTCGGCCGGCGATGCGACGGTGAGCCGGTCAACGATTGCCGGTGGTGAGTACCCGGCCGCGCTCGGCTGCCTGGCTAACGACGCCTCATTGGCGATCGACCGGATCTCGTCCACCGCCTCAAAGATCAGAAAGAGACGTCGGCCAAGTTGGTCGGTGGTGACGGAGCTGTCGTCGACCGATCGGAGGCGGAGCCTGAGCGATGCGCGCGGGAGCTCAACGCCAAACTCCACGGAGGCCAGTGAAACGAGTTCAGTGAACTGGACTTCGAGCGCAGGGGGCACCGACTTGCTATCGACCTCCGTTATGCGACCCTCGTTGGTTCGACCGGACTCCAGAAATTGGAGACTCACAAAGTCGCCGGGCCGCACCTTGAGGCGTTTGAGCCCTTCGGCCGACTCGGTATCGACGAATCGAACGATGGCACCCGCCTCCCCAAGATGATCGACGATCCCGGCGGCGCGCAACAAGCGACTTCCCTTGGCGATCAGTATCTTCACGCCTTCGCCTACTTCCGCGTATGGATAACGCGGGCTTGCACCAAGATCTTCATAACGAGAGGCGGCCCGCGCCACGTCGAATCGATTGATTGAGATGTAGCGGTCGAACCCTCGTTCGCGAAGATTCCGGTAGTGCGTCAGCATGCGAACCGATACGGGTCCGTATCCCGCGTTCATGAGAGAAGCGTTGAGCGCGTCGATACCGATATCACCGCCAGCGCCGCGATAGATCGAATATCCGGCACGTGCGTCTCGAGGTGAAGCGTTCGCCACTGACGGAGTCTCGCGCGGTGCCGACAGAAGATGGGACGATCATCTCCGTCGCTGCAAGACCGTTACCCATTGCTTACTCGATGCGCCCGGAAGACGACGCATAACCACGCACCCTTTTGCGCCCGCGGGGATGGCTCTCTGCGGTCGGCGTGGGCGCTGAATCGATCGAATCTGGCGTGCGCGCATTTCATGGGCGTGCGGATCGCGAGGACTTCCTGAAAACATGGGATCGTCCGGTGGCCATCGTCAGCGGTGAGCACGACATCAACCCTGAACGGAGCCGGCGCCTCGCGGACCGTCTGTCACAGGGCGCGTTCCATCTTGTTCCAGGCGTCGGCCATTACGTGCCGCTGGAAGCTCCCGATGCTCTGAATGCAATCACCGCCGAGATCTTGGCGTCGCTCGCGTAAGCGCGTTCAGCATCCGACAAGTGCCGGGATGCGACGCTTGCGTACCTATGTCACCGATTACGTTCAGCAGTCGACTGGCTGTCGGCTGGCAGAGTTGGATGGCCACCAATGCGCAGAATCCAGGGGCCGCTGAGACAACGGTGCAGTCTTTCGCTTCTCGAGCCCCGTTGCCGCCAACTGGTGTGCGGGGC
>JAYUWK010000001.1:0-150703 GCA_043753895.1 Actinomycetota bacterium | reverse complement strand
TCACCGGTCGGCTGCCCACCCGATTGATCGCCGCGCAGATCACGATTGACGAATCAACGGCGATGTCTGCTGCACAGGACGACCCCGACGCCCAACGTGCAGCGTTTTGGATCACGGGCCTCTCTGTCTATGTGTTCTGGAATCTGGGCACGCTCATCGGTGCGCTTGCGGGGACAGCAATCAACCCGAAGACGTTTGGCCTCGATGCTGCGATCCCTTCGGCCTTCGTGGCGATGTTGTGGCCACAACTGCGCACCACCCGTGGCCGCATCGCCGCACTACTCGGCGCGGGCATCTGCCTGGCCACCATCCCGCTTTTGCCCATCGGACTGCCGATCCTGGCTGCGTCGCTGGCCATCCTGGTCGGCGTTCCGAAGAGCGATCCCACCGTCGATGAAATCCACGGCGAGGTGCACGGTGGCGAGGTGCACGGTGGCGAGGTGCATGGTGGCGAGGTGACTCCATGACGTGGACGCTCGTACTCGTACTCGCGGCTGGCGCATTCGCGTTCAAGGTGCTCGGCGTGGTGGTGCTCGGTGGCCGCACGATTCCGCCGGTGCTCAATCGTTGCCTCGCCCTGATTCCCGCCGCGCTGATCGCTTCGATCGTCGTGAAGGACACGTTCTCCGTCGGGCAACATCTCGTGGTCGATGCGCGCGCCGCGGGAGTCGGAGTGGCCGTTGTGGCCGCCTGGCGGAAGGCGCCGTTACCGGTCGTCATCGTGCTCGGTGCCGCCGTCACCGCCGTCATCCGCGCCTTCTGACGCCAGCGCCACCGCGTCACCGCCGTCATCCGCGCCTTCTGTCGCCAGCGCCCGGGGCCCCGCCCCGGCGCGTCACGTCACGTCCGAAGGTGCCACGTCATGGCGCGTTCCCTTCTTTGTCGCTGGGGTGTGGTGAACTTGCCACGCCACACGTGGGTATTTCACCACGCCCCACGCACTAGTGAGGGGACTACTGCTCGACGAGGTGTTTTAGGCCGCGCAGGTTGCGTCGCCAGATCGGCTTCATCACGAGCTTGCCGCCGATGAACGAGCCGAGGCTGCCACCGAGCCACCACGGAAAGATCAGATCCTCGTCCCATGCGAAGCGGGTTCGCCGGCCGAGGTCGATGGGCGTGAGCGTGAACAACCCGGTGCCGGTGACGATGCCGGTGTGGCGCACCCCCATGCTGGCGCCCGGCTCCCATGCAGTGATCTCCATGCGGTCGACGAGTTTGATCGGCCCAACCTTGGTGTCACACAGAAATGTGGTGCCTACCCCGCGGGTCTGATCGGTTTGGAAGTGGATCGCGACGGCGTCGTGCATCCAGTCGATGTGGTTCTCGACGGGCTCGACCACGGCCCACACCTGATCGGGCGTGGCATCGATCTCGATACTCACCGCAATACGACTCATGTGCTCATCCCAGCGAATACGTCAGCCGGGACGGTGTCAGCGAGGACGGTGTCAGCGAGGACGGTGCCAGCGAGGACGGTGCCAGCGACGACCGGGTCAGGAATGGACGGCAACTCGGCGCAACTTGTCGGCGGCATCCTCGGGCGGGACGATGTTGATCAGCACCCCCGTGCCACGTTCGAACCCGGCGATGCTCACCAGCTTCGGGAACAGGTGCACGTGCCAGTGGTACTCGCCGGTGTGCTGATGCGGGGCGGTGTGGAACACCAAGTTGTAGGCGACGTCGCCGAAGGCTTCACGCAGGTTCAGCAGTGCGTCACGGATGGCGCGGCCAACAGCAGCCAGCGACGTGTCGCTCGCGTCTTGCAGGTGCAGATCGTGCTGGCGCGGGATGATCAGCAACTCGTAGGGGCTGCCGCTCCAGTAGGGGCACAGGCACACGACATCGTCGTTGGCGAACACGATGCGCTTGCCATCGGTGAGTTCGGCTTCGATGGTCGCGCAGAGGATGCAGGCGCTTTCGAAGCGGGCAAAGGCACGCTCTTCTTCGAGGATCTCGCCCGGCACGAACGGCAATCCGAGCAACTGCCCGTGCGGATGCGCAAGCGATGCGCCAGCCTCGCGACCGTGGTTGACGATGGCTTGGGTATAGCGAATGTTGGGGGTCTTGGCATGGTCGACGAGTCGACGCTTCAGGGCCTGCATGGTCTCGGCGGTCTTGAGATCGTCGCCAAGGTGGATGCCGCCGTTGTGATCGGGCGTGTAGACGAAGATCTCGTGGATACCACTGGCCTCGGCCATGATGTGCACGGGACCGAGGTGATGCACCGCGAATGGCTCGTCGCCGTCGAACGCCGGATATAGATTAGGGATCACGCGCAGCCGCCACGAACCGCCTTCGTCGACCTGCTCGAGCGCGGGCAGCGTGGCTTCTTCGTTCCCTGGGCAGAACGGACAGGGGCGGCTGGGATCGGCCTCGACTGATTGTGTGCGGGGCGCAAAGTCAGTAGGCCGTTCGGCCCGATCGGCCACGATGGTGACCCACCGTCCGGTGAGGGGATTCAAACGCATTTGAGACACTGCAAAAATGATACGACGATCGGGGGGCCAACTTGCGGACTGAGCCGACATTTCGGGGTGACGGTTGACCATTCGCCACTGTCGGCGAGCGGCCAATCACAGCTGCGTGTACACGCTCACATGGCGGTCGCTGTCGGTGGTGAATGCCTCGCCGGCAAAGGTCTCCCATCGGTTTCGACAACGCAGACCCGCAGCTGCGGCCATCGAGTCGAGTTCTGCAGGCGACGCGTAACGGATGCACCACGGCCGCAGACGCACCCCGCCGGTCTCGGTGAACTCGATGAACTGACCCTCTGCCGATTGTTGGCCACCGTCGTATTTGGCCACGCTCAGCACCACACGGTCGCGCGCGAGGGACTTCAGTTCCACCAGGCTTCCAGTGCGTGGAGGGTCTTCGGGCACGAGTGCTTCGATCACGAAGCTGCCACCGCGCACGAGTCGTTGGGCGACGACGTCCATGCACTGTTGCTGTCGGGCGGCCGTTGCGAGATTGAAGAACGTGTTGAAGGCGACGAACACCACGCCGAGGGAGGTTTCGGGGATGTCGTCAACCATGTCGCCCAGGATGGTCTGCAGCGGATTGTCGGCGCGCTTGTCGGCCAGCTGTTGCAACATTGCCGTGCTCGAGTCGATGCCGATCACCGTGGTTGGCTGCACGGCGAGGGCCAGCGGTAGCGCAAGCCGCCCCGTGCCGACCCCGAGCTCGACCACCGGTTGCGGGCCAGCTTCCGTCGACAGCTTCGCAATCGCGGCGACGCTGGCGGCAACATCGCTGATGTCGCCATACCAATCGTCGTACACGTCAGCGAACGCTTCGCCGTAGCTGCTGTTGTCGTAACCCTGCATGAGGCTCCTCGATGACGCCACCTCGAACACGCCATACCGTAGCGGCGCGAAATCCGCCTCGGTGGGCCTGCCTGTACCCTGCACCCAGTGACCGCACACGACACGCTCACCTACCTCGATCACGCTGCCACCACGCCCATGCGCGCGGAGGCAGTGGAGGCAATGCTGCCGTTTCTGACCGAGCGCTTCGCGAACCCCAGCGGTTCGCACCGATTCGCGCGATCGGTGCGCCAAGCCGTCGACGAGGCCCGCGACGTGGTGGCCGATGTCATTGGTTGCTCCCCCGGCGAGGTGGTGTTCACCGGTTGTGGAACCGAGAGCGACAATGCCGCGATTGTCGGGACACAACGTCGCCATGGTGGCGTCGGTGTGTGCTCGGCTGCCGAGCATCACGCAGTGCTGCACGCGGTCGAACACGGTGGAGGTCGCGTCGTTGGCGTCGACGCTGCGGGCCGAATCGACCTCACCGCGCTTGCTGGCGCGCTCGATGCGGATGTCTCGGTGGTGTCAGTGATGACGGTGAACAACGAGGTCGGTTCCATCAACCCGATCAGCGACGTCGCGGCCATCGTTCGCGAGCACTCGCCTCGCGCCCTGCTACACACCGACGCTGTGCAGGCAGCGTGTTGGCTCGATCTGCGTAACATCACGCCGCATGTCGATCTGCTTGCGTTGTCGGCACACAAGTTCGGTGGACCCAAGGGCGTCGGAGTGCTTGTCGAGCGTCAGGGCACCGTGCTCGAGCCGCTCCTGCAGGGCGGAGGGCAGGAGCGTGATCGCCGCAGTGGTACACACAATGTGGCTGGCATCGTTGCCATGGCCGAGGCCCTCCGGCTGGCCGATATCGAACGCGCCGACGAAGTCCTTCGTCTCGCAGTGCTGCGCGACCGACTGGTCGACTCGCTGCTGGCCGAGCTACCCGATGTCATCGAGACGGTGCCACGGTCGCTCAAGATCGCCGGATCCGCGCACATCTGCATTGCCGACATCGAGAGCGAGGCCCTACTCTATCTGCTCGACGAAGCGGGCGTGTGCGCCTCGGCTGCGTCTGCCTGCGCGAGTGGTGCCATGGAGCCGTCGCATGTGCTGGCCGCGATGCGCGTCGAGAAGCGTTACTCGCATGGCGCGTTACGAATGAGCCTCGGGCGCACAACCACCGCTGTCGACATCGACCGTGCGATCACGGTATTGGTCGCAGCGGTGCGCCGCCTGCGGGGTGCCGCGTCGTGAAGGTCATGGTCGCGATGAGCGGCGGCGTTGACTCGTCCGTCGCGGCTGCGCTGTTGGTCGAGCAGGGCCACGATGTCGTGGGCGTCACGATGCGCCTGTGGGGCGGCGAGAGCGACACCGGCTGCTGCAGCGTTTCTGACGTCGACGATGCACGTCGCGTCGCTCAGCAACTCGGTATCGACCACGTCGTGTTCAACTTCAGCGACGACTTCAACGAGCACGTCGTGAACCCCTATGTGCTCGCGCACACCGAGGGCATTACGCCGAACCCGTGCATCGAATGCAACCGGCACGTGAAGTTCGCACGGCTCAGTGAACGCGCCACGCTCCTCGGCTTCGATGCAGTGGCCACCGGACATCACGCCCGTGTGACCGCCGGACCAGATGGGCGGCTCGAGCTCGAGCGTGGCGCGGATCGCGACAAAGACCAGAGCTACGTGGTGCACATGATCGACCAGGCCGAACTGGCCCGCACGATGTTCCCCGTCGGTGACATGACCAAGCCCGACGTTCGGGCCCATGCAACGCGCCTCGGCCTGCGCACGGCTACCAAGCCCGACAGCCAGGAGGTGTGTTTCATCACCAGCACCGGTGGTCGCACCACGTTCTTGGGCACGCGTATCCCATTTCGCCGGGCAACCGTCGTCGACACCGAGGGCGTCACCGTCGGTGAGGTGCCCGCCGTAGAGATGGTCACGCTCGGCCAGCGTCGCGGGCTGGGCCTCGCCGGTGGCGGGCCCAAGCAGTTCGTGGTCGATATCGATGTCGAACGCGCCGTAGTCACCATCGGCGACGAGTCCCATCTGCTCACCTCCGGACACACGATTCGCAACGTCACGTGGGTGCACTCTGCTGAGCACGCAGTTGCGCTCACGGAGGTACTGGTTCAGTGCAGCGCGCACGGGTCACCCAAGCGCGCAGCGGTGTCCGTCGACGTCGACGGCGACGGCGACGGAACCACGGTGCACGTCACCTGGCTCGAACCACAGCGTCGCATCGCCCCTGGCCAGAGCATGGTGTTGTACGACCCCACCGATCGCTTCGTGCTCGGTGGGGGCATCTGCGCCGAAGCACGAATCAGCCAGTCGGTCAGCCCACAGGGAGGCGGCGAGCGGCAGCCGCGTTGAGCGCCTGACCGGGGCGGGTGGGGCTGACGAGCACGCTCAGCACGTGGAGTGCCGTACCCGCAGGATCGGCGCGAGTGCCGGCCTTGACGATGGTGTCCATCGTGCGGAGCACGATCTCGATGGGCACTCCACTGGTACCGCCGGTGAGATCGGCTGCCTCCGTGTCGGCTGGCGCGAGGTGCACAGCAGCGAGTTGGCTCGAACGGAACAGGGCATTCTCGGTGAGCATCATCGGATCGTGCACCACCACCCCGGCCGGCATCACAACCAACCAGCGCCGCGACAGTTGGTGAAAGCGGGGTCCGACGAGGAACGCCATCACCTTCGCGACGACGACCAAGAGCGCGCCGGCGATCCACAACCGGTTTGCGAGCAACGTGACTCCAGCGAGCGATGCCGAGCACAACAGTATCCATGAGACCGACATCGGCACGAACAGTGGCAGGGGCGGTCGCAATGGGAAGCGTTGTTCTGCGCCATACGCCGAGCCCTGTGCCAAGGCGGTGCCGACCTCGCCGCTGAACCACACGACAACGGCGAGTGTGGAGGCACCGATTGAGAGGGCTAGGCGCGATCCGGCAACACCGACGATGCCACACATCACCGCAACCACCGTCAGCATCGGGGCCACCAATCTGCCGACGGTGATACTCACCGTGCTCGGCACGAAGGCCGCGAGGAGGACCGTGGCCCACACAGCCCAAGCGGTGCCGGCCACGATGACGCGACCGATGTCGGACAGATGGCCGGTTGCTTCGTTCAGGAGAGTGACGAAGGCGAGCGGCTGGAACAACCAGACAAGGCGCGCCATCCAGAGCGCGACATCCGAGCGACGCGTCACGCGGCGCTACCACATGGCTGCACGGCTCGTCCACATCGTTGAGTTTGCATGTGCATGGTGCGACTCGTCATCGTTGATGAACATTGGGTTTCCGGAAAATTCCGGTACGGCATTTCGCCGTCTGCCTGTGACACGATAACGGCTGCAGTCCGTGCACAACCCACAACGGCAACCCACAACAGCACCCAGAACAGCAACCGGAGAGGTGTAGCGATGTCATCAAATTCAGGAGCGCACCGCTTCTCCACCGCGTCGCGTGTGTCCACACGTGTGCAGGGTGGTATGTCGATGGCGATCGGCAGCCTGCCGCATTTGTCGGTATCAGACGCGATGTCCCTCAGCCGGTCGGCCACTGACATCATCACCATTCCCACGCTGCCGAAGCGATCACCCGCCGAGAACATGATCGCTCAGGCGTTGGTGGGGCTCAATGGTGTCACTGTTGGGCAGTATGGCTCGATCGCCATCGATGCCGCGAGCATTGATGCGTTGGCGCCGGTCCGCACCGATCTCGAACACGATGCATTTGCAAGTTTCCGCGCCTTCCTCGCCGATGCGACAGATGTGGTGGGCCCCGTCAAGTGGCAGTTCGTCGGTCCGATCACGCTCGGTCTGGCATTGCAGCGTGCGGGCGTGCCAGCAAGCACCGCCTTCGATGTTGCGGTTCGCGCCGTGCGTGCACACGTTCAGCACCTGCTCGACGCCGTCACGGCGGCATTGCCGGGCTGTGAGCAGATCGTTGTTCTCGACGAACCCGAATTCGACGCCGTGATGGAACCCGGTTTCGCACTGGCTCCCGATGTGGCAGTCGACCTGCTGTCCGGTGCTTTGGCGGTCATCGAGCCCGTGGCCGTGGCAGGCGTGCACTGCTGCTCCGACGCCGATTGGGCGTCGCTCATCGCCGCCGGGCCAACGCTGTTGTCGCTGCCGGTGCGTGCATCGTTGGCGGACAGCGCCGGTTACCTCCAGCGCTATCTGGACAGTGGCGGATGGATCGCCTGGGGTGCGGTGGCTACCGACGGTCCTGTCCCCATGTCGGCCGAACGCCCGTGGAAGCAACTGTGCGCGCTGTGGTGCCAGCTCGTGCAGCGCGGCTGCGATCCATCGCTGTTGCGTCAGCAGAGTCTCGTCACGCCGGAATGCGGGTTGGGTATGCACAGCAGCGGCGTGGCCGAACGCGTACTACGCATCAACCGCGAGTTGTCGCGACGCGTTCGGGATCAGGCTGCGGCCACCCGATTTGCGTTTGGTGCGTGACACCCCTTCGGTAGGGTTCTGCCGTGGCCGTCCCGACTGATATCCGAGCGCGAGTACACGACCTGCGTTCGCAGCTCACGGAACACATCTATCGCTACTACGAACTCGACGATCCGAGCATCAGCGACGCCGACTTCGATGCTCTCTTGCGCGAACTGCAGAGTCTCGAGGAGCAGTACCCCGAGATGGCAACCGACGATTCGCCCACCCGGCGCGTGGGCGGCGTGGTGCCCGTCACGTTCTCACCCGTCACGCATCGGGTGCCCATGACGAGCCTCGACAACGCGATGAACATCGACGAACTCGCCGCATGGGGCGACCGGGTCTCACGCGGTCTTCGTGGTGGCGGTGCCGATGCAGCCGAGGATGAAGAACCGGTCTCGTTCGTGTGCGAGCTGAAGATCGATGGATTGGCGATGAGTCTGCGCTACGAACGTGGCCAACTCGTCCAGGCCGCGACGCGAGGCGATGGTCGTGTCGGCGAGGACGTGACTGCAAACGTGATGACCATTGCTGCCATCCCCCATCGACTTGTTGGCCCCGACGTCCCCGATGTGCTCGAAGTGCGTGGCGAGATCTACATGCCGCTCGCCAGTTTCGAGGCGATGAACCAGCGCGCGATGCAGGCCGGCGAGAGGTTGTTCGTGAACCCACGTAACTCTGCCGCAGGCAGCCTTCGTCAGAAGAATCCAAGTGTCACGGCCAGTCGTGAACTCAGCTTCTGGAGCTATCAGCTCGGCGAGGTCGTCGGTGGGCCCGAGTTCACCTCGCACCACGCCACACTCGAGTTCGTCCACTCACTGGGTTTCCCGGTGAACCCGAAGATCCAGTCGCTGCCCGATATGCACGGTGTGGCCGAGTTCTGCTCGCACTGGCAACATCATCGCCACGATCTCGAGTACGAGATCGATGGCTGCGTCGTGAAGATCGACGATCTCGCCAAGCGCGAGCGTCTGGGTTTCACGTCGCGCGCACCCCGCTGGGCCATTGCGTTCAAGTTCCCGCCCGAGGAACGCACCACACTATTGCGCGACATCATGGTGTCCATTGGGCGCACCGGTCGTGCGACGCCGTTTGCGGTACTCGAGCCGGTGTTCGTGGGTGGTTCCACCGTGGGTATGGCCACCTTGCACAACCAGGATCAGGTGCGCCTGAAAGACGTGCGCCCGGGTGACACCGTGGTGGTACGCAAGGCCGGCGACGTGATCCCCGAGGTCGTTGGCCCCGTGTTGTCGCTGCGCCCGGCCGCAAGTGTGCCGTGGCAATTCCCCACGACATGCACGTGTCCACTGGGTAGCGAACTGGTGCGGCTCGAGGGCGAATCCGACACCCGTTGCGTCGAACCCGAGTGTCCGTTCCAGCGTGATCAGCGCATCATCTATTTCGCCACACGCGGCGCGATGGACATCGAGGGTCTTGGCGAACGAACCGTGTTTCAACTCAGTGATGCAGGCTTGGTGAACGATGCTGCCGACATCTATTCGCTTACTGTCGAGCAACTCATGCAACTCGAGGGCTTCGGCCGGATCAGTGCCGACAAGCTGGTCAGCGCGATCCAGGATTCGAAGAAACGTTCGCTGCCAAAGCTCCTCACGGCGCTGGGGATCAAGCACCTCGGCCCGTCGGCGGCTGAAGGGTTGAGCCGTGCGTTCGGCACGCTCGATACCATCATGCACGCCTCTGAAGCCGATCTTGCCACCACCGACGGGGTGGGTGCGGTTATCGCTGCCTCCATCGTGGGGTGGTTCGCGCAGTCGGCAAACATCGCGTTCATCGCCAAGTTGCGCGATGCCGGAGTCGAATTCGGCAATGTGGTGGTCAGCCGTCAGGCTCAAGTACTTGCCGGTAAAGCGGTGGTCGTCACCGGCACGCTGGCCGGCTACACCCGCGAGGAAGCCGAGGTGGCCATCAAAGATCGCGGCGGCAAGAGCCCGGGCAGCGTGAGCGCGAAGACCTTCGCTGTCGTCGTTGGAGTCGATCCCGGCGCGTCCAAACTCACCAAGGCCACCGACCTCGGCGTGCCCATTCTCGACGACACCGGCTTCGCGCATCTGCTCGAAACCGGCGAGCTACCGGCGGCGGTTTAGATCACGTCGAACTGCCACGTGAACGACCGCGACGCGTTGGGGCCGTCGACAATCTTCCAGTAGCGCACCACGACGGTGTTCACACCGGTGTTGTATTTCTCGATCAGGGCGCCCTTGGTGGGCTGGAACGACAACGTGTTGTTGCCGGGCTCGAAAATGGTGACCAGCGGCAGCGTGACCTGCTGGCCCGGTTGCGCGGGTGGCAGCGCGTCGAGGCTGACCACCGGGAGCTCGACGTTATTGACAACCAGCACACCGGTATAGCCATCGATGAGATCGACCTGGATCTTTTCCTGCATCTGTACCTGGGTCGCGCTGCGCACGGGGTTGATGCTCTGGATCTGTGCGGGCAGGTTCTGTGCATCGCGTCCGGTGACCGATGCGCTGACACCAAGCACCACCAGAAGCAGACCGATACCGACGGCAATGCTGGCAATTTTCAGTTTCGTTGCAGGACTGTGGTGTCTCATCGCCCCTATTCTCATCGGCCACTGTGCAATTACCACCGTCGGCTGCAAGTTCTGCCTCGACCGTTCAGCATGTGTAGCCCCCGATGGGGCGCTGCCCACTCGCGCTCACGACACGGTAGGTTCAGTTGCCCATGGCGACGAACGAAGCGCTCTCAGGCCTGCTCCTCGCCGGCCGCTACCGGCTGCATCAGCGTCGGGGTGCCGGCGGCGACGGTGTGGTCATGGATGCTGTCGACGAACAGCTCCAACGGCCTGTTGCAGTGAAGATCCTCAGCAGCGACTGGGCCGCCACACCCATGGCCGAGCGGCGTTTTCGCGCCGAAGCTCAGGTTGCCTCATCGCTGACGCACCCCAACGTGAACGCGGTGTACGACTGGGGTATCGACCAATTCGAGGGGGTCACCCGGCCCTATCTCGTGCTCGAATACCTCTCCGGTGGCAGCCTGCGCGACATCCTCGACCGGGGGCGATTGTTGTCGCCGTCGCAGGCGCTCGTCGTCGGACTCGACGCGTGCCGTGGCCTCGACTACATCCACCGGCGCGGCATCGTGCACCGCGATCTGAAACCGGCCACGCTGGTGTTCGACGACGATCGTCATCTACGTCTTGTCGACGTCGGACTGTCGCGCATTGTTGCCGACCAGATGTGGGCAGACCCGACCGCGGTGGGCATCGACGCAGCGCGCTACGCCTCGCCCGAGCAGGCTCAGGGCGGGTCAGCGCAGGACGGCACGCTCGGCGCGCCGTCGGACATCTACTCACTCTGCCTCGTGTTGATCGAAGCCGTAACCGGCAGCATTCCATTCGCGTCGGATTCCACTGTGGCCACGCTGAACGCGCGTATCGACAAACTGATGCCCGTCTCGGCCGACTTCGGTCCGTTGGCCTCGGTGCTCGAACGCGCGGGTCGACCGCTCGCAGCCGATCGGTTCACCGCGTCTGAATTCGGCCGCGCGCTCATGCAGGCCGCCGAACGGTTACCCCGCCCGGCCCCGATACCCATCGCCGGCAGCAGCCAGTTCTCCGACACCACGGGCGGGATGCGCCGTCCGGGCGACCCAACTGGACCCACCCTGCGGCCCGTGTCCGGGCTGCCCGACGAGTCCGAGCTGCCCGACGAGTCCGATGTCGTCGATACAGCGGCGCCAGTGGCGGCGCTTGCAGCACCCGTCGCAGCGGACCGGATCGTCGCGAGCGAACCGATGGCGGCTCCGGTCTACGACCAGGCCATCGAGCCAAGACGGCGTGGCCGTTCATGGATTCTGGCATCGCTCGTGCTGGTGCTCGCGCTGGTCGCCGGTGGGTTGGTGGCCTATCGCGTGTTGGCCACGAAATCTCACGCCGTTCCCGACCTCGTCGGTGTGGCGAAGGGTGTTGCCGAGAATCAGATTGCTGACAACGGGTGGACAGTGCTGGTGCAGACCGAGCGCAGCGAGAGCCAGCCCGTGATGGGCAACATCATCCGCACCGACCCGCCCGCTGGTACAAAGCTTGCGGAGGGTAAGCCCCTTACGCTCGTGGTCAGCGATGGCCCACCGCTACCGAAGTTGGTCGACCTTACCGGGATGACGCTCGATGCGGCGACCGCCACGCTCACCGGGCTGAAGCTCGCCATCACGGTGGCGGGCGAGGCCTTTGATGAGGTGGTGCCCTCGGGCACCGTGTTGTCGTGGAAGGTGCCCGATCAGCCGAGCCTTACTGCCGGAACCGAAGTGACACCCGGGACCACTGTTGCCGTAATGGTCTCGAAGGGGCCGGCGCCGCGGGTCGTACCCGCGCTGTCGGGCCTCGACGAGGCGGCGGCAACGGCAGCGCTCACCGCGGTGCAACTTAGCGTTGTGCGCGCGGACGACATCTTCAGCACGGCTGTCCCTGTCGGGCAGGTGGCCGATCAGTCGTTGCCTGCGGGCACACAAGTGGATCGAGGTTCATCGGTGACCATCGCCATTTCCAAGGGACCCGACCTGGTGTTGTTGCCCTCGCTCAGCGGTCTCGACTTCCCCTCGGTTCAGGCCGCCCTGACGGCGGCGGGGCTGACCGTGGGCACCGTCACCGGCAACACGGCGGGTGTTCTCTACGCCGTTCAGGTCGGACCCAATCCGGTGATCGTGGGCCAACAGATCCTTCGCGGTACGGCCATCGACCTGTTCTACTTCTAGCGCCCTTCTAGCGCGTGCAACTCATCGTTGGGTTGGTTCCGTTTCGCCCTTCGAGCCGCAGAGTCATTAGCGTCTCGGACTATGGGATCACTTGACGGACGCGTAGCCATCATTACGGGAGCAGGCCGCGGCATCGGGCGCGAACATGCCATCCTCTTCGCGGCCGAGGGGGCCCGCGTCGTCGTCAATGACCTCGGCGGAGCCAACGATGGCACAGGCACCGATGTGACTCCCGCTCAGGAGGTCGCAGCCGAAATCCGCGCGATGGGCGGTGAGGCGATCGTCAACGGCGACAACGTAGCCGACTGGCAGGGATCGCAGCGCCTGATCAACAGTGCCATCGAGGCCTTCGGCGATCTCGACATCCTCATCAACAATGCCGGCATCCTGCGTGACCGTGTGTTGGTGAACATGACCGAAGAGGAATGGGATGCCGTGATCGCCGTTCACCTCAAGGGCCACTTCGCACCCACCCGCTGGGCCGCCGCCTATTGGCGCGAACAGCACAAGGCCGGTGCCGACAAGCCTCGCAACGTGGTGCACACATCGTCCACATCTGGTCTATTCAGTAACCCAGGTCAGGCGAACTACGGCGCTGCGAAGTCAGGCATTGCCACGTTCAGTCAGATCGCCGCGAAGGAACTCGTGCGCTACAACGTGAAGAGCAACTGCATCGCCCCAGGCGCGCGTACGCGGCTCACGCTCGCCACCCCGGGTTTGCCCGACATCATGGCCCCGAAAGAGGGCGCATTCGACATGTGGGATCCTGCCAACATCTCGCCGCTCGTGGCATATCTGGCCACTGCCGAATGTCCCTTCACCGGCGAGACCTTTTTCGTGCAGGGTGGCAATGTCACGCGTGTCAACACGTGGGCGATGGGTGACAAGGTCGAACAGGATGACCGCTGGACAGTGGCCGGTCTTGGGGTGGCGTTGGCTCCTCTCGCGGAGTGAACGAGGCTGACGAGCCCGGTGCACGTAGGCCGTCTGCACCCGGTCCTGGCGACCGCACGCTGCACGCGAGGGTCGGTCGCGACACACTCGAAGTCGATGGTGCGGGCCTCGAGGAGATCGCGGTCGTCGCGTGGCCGATCGTGCTACGCCGTCGTATCGCAAAATCGGTTGGCATCGATCGACGATGGGCGCTGCTCATCGTGGTCCTGTCCGGGCTCTTCACGGTTGCGTTCACCATCACCATCTTGGTGGTGTCGCTGAAGGACATCGCCAAGGAGTTCAACACCACCGAAGCGACCATGAGTTGGAGCATCACCGGCCCGATGCTTGCATTCGGTGTGGTCGGGCCGGCGTACGGCAAGGCGGGCGACCTCTGGGGACACAAGCGTGTCTTCGTCGGCGGGTTGCTCGGTGCAGGAATCTTCGCGGTGCTGACCGCGCTGTCGTGGAGTGCACTCTCGATGATCGTGTTCCGCACGCTCAGTGCCTCTGCCGGAGCGGCGACTGGTCCGTCCACCATGGCATACATCAATCGACTGTTCGCCCCAGAGGAACGGGTGAAGCCGCTCAGCTATTGGAGCTTCGTCAACGCCGGTGCGCCGGTCATCGGTGTGGTGGCCGGCGCAGCGTTGGTGGAGTCAGTTGGCTGGCGGGCGATCTTCATGGTGCAGGCGCCGCTGTGCTTCATCGGTGTGATCGTGGCGATGTGGCTACTACCCGATACCGAGCGGGCGGATCGGGTCAAATTCGATGTCGCCGGCTCGGTCACGCTCGGCCTCGGCGCGTCTGCGCTCCTGGCAGGTATTTCACAGGGAGCGCATTGGGGCTGGCACAGCGCGGCAACGATTGCCTGTTTCGCCATCAGCGCGCTGAACCTGCGCCTGTTCTTGTGGTTCGAGGGCCGCGCCGAAGCGCCGCTGCTCCCGCTGCACTGGTTGCGGACGCGCAATGTGGCATTGCCCGTGCTCAGTCAGAGCCTGGCCAATTTCGCGTACATGGGCGGATTTCTCTTCGCGCCTCGTCTGCTCGAGAACGTGCTACACCTCGGTAAGACCGAGATCGGCAATGTGATCATCTCCCGGCCGCTCACGTTCGCGATCATCGCCCCGCTGGCGGGCTATGTCACCATTCGCGTCGGCGAACGCACCACGGGTGTGTTCGGTGCGCTGTGCGTGGCGATGTCGATGCTCGTGTTTGCCGGAGTCACCAACACCTCCTCGATCTGGATCGTGGTGCTCGCACTCAGTCTGTCGGGTGCCGGTATCGGCGTGAGCAGTCCTGCGCTCACGTCGTTGGTGGCGAACGCGGTCGATGACGCCAACCTCGGCGTCGCCGGCGCGATGCAGCAACTTGCGTCGCAAATGGGAGCGGTGCTCGGCGCGGTGGTCATGACCGCGGTGCAGGCAGCACGAGAGCCATCGGGTCTCGAGTCGTCGTATCGCGCAGCGTTCCTCGTGGCGGCCGGGGTGGCCGTTGCGGCGGCAGCGGCGGCGATGTTCGTGAAGTCGACCGCTCGATCGGCGACAAGACCGAGCACGTAGCCGCCAGTGGCGAGCGGCCAGCAGATGACGAACTAGGAAGTGATGCCCTTGATCTCCTCGGCGATGGCCTTGGTGGCCTCGTCGGTGGGCATTGCGGTTTGCAGCGCCATCATCTTCATCATGTCGCCCTGCACTTTGATCTTGCCGCTCATGAAGGCCTGCATCGCCGCTGCCTGGTCGCCCTCGACGAACATGGCCCGAGCCGTTGCGTAGTCAGTGGTGACTGTGACATCTGCCGCTTCGAGTTCGCCGAGATCCATGACCACATCACCGGATGATGTGTCGACAAATGCACGCACGGTGCCGTCGCCGAAGGGGGCATCGGTGATGACCTGATTCACGCGGATCGACTGGGCAACCTTGCCGGTCTGGCCTTCGTACTTGGCGCGAATGACTCTGACCTCGACCATCCACTCATCGGACAGAAATGGGTTTGGCACGGTGATCTCCTCGCATGGCTGACAGACGTTCACGCTAACGGGTGTCTCGGGCTCCCGCCGAGTCATGATCGCGAGAGACGCCCGCCTGACAATTCGTTCAATCCAAGCGGTGTTGCTGGCGTCGGCAGATAAACATGTGCCATGGCCCGCATTCTCGTGACCGAAGAAATTGCCGAAGGGGGCCTTGATCGCCTCCGCGCCGCCGGGCATACCGTCGACGTGCAGCTCGACCTCACCCAGTTGAACTCCAAGGTCGTCGGAGCGCACGCTCTGATTGTTCGTTCGGCCACACAGGTGACGGCCGAAGTGCTCGAACGCGCCACCGAGTTGGTCGTGGTCGGCCGGGCAGGCATCGGTCTCGACAACATCGATGTTGATGCGGCGACGCGCCGGGGCGTGATGGTGGTGAACGCCCCTCAGTCGAACATCATCTCTGCTGCCGAGCACACCATGGCGCTGTTGCTCGCACAGGCCCGCAACGTACCCCAGGCTAATGCCGCGCTGAAGGCCGGGCGTTGGGAACGCACCCGGTGGGAAGGCGTCGAACTGGCCGACAAGACCTTGGGCATCGTCGGTCTCGGCCGTATCGGCAAACTCGTGGCAGATCGCGCGAAGGCCTTTGGCATGCGCCTTGTTGCCTTCGATCCCTTCGTGTCTGCGGATCGGGCCCGACAGATGGGCGTCGAACTGCTTGCGCTCGATCAGCTCGTCACTGAAGCCGACTTCATCACGATCCACCTCCCTAAGACCAAAGAGACAACTGGCATTATCAGCCGCGACCTGTTGCTGAAGGCCAAGCCGTCGTTACGCGTCATCAACGTGGCACGCGGCGGCATCGTCGACGAGACGGCGTTGGCCGAAGCCATCCGCGACGGTGTCATCGCTGGTGCAGCTCTCGATGTGTTCTCCAGCGAACCGCTCGTCGAGTCGCCTCTATTCGCGCTCGATTCGGTCGTGGTCACGCCGCATCTCGGGGCCAGCACGCGTGAGGCCCAAGACAAGGCCGGCGACACGATTGCCGATATGGTGCAGCTGGCCCTCGCTGG
The DNA here is from genome assembly GCA_043753895.1 of Actinomycetota bacterium. Taxonomy (GTDB): domain Bacteria; phylum Actinomycetota; class Acidimicrobiia; order Acidimicrobiales; family Ilumatobacteraceae; genus WLMZ01. Next base: position 134,228 of record JAYUWK010000001.1, on the reverse strand, counting down.
GGAGTTTGTACCATTCGCCGTGAACGTAAATGCGGCAGAGGCGAACGAGACGCTCCGCCCGTTCCTGCCCTTGGCCGAACGCCTCGGTCGGCTCTTTGCCTCGCTTGTTGGCGCGTCGCCGACCTCTTTGGAGGTGTGCGCCGAGGGCGAGATTGCTGGATACGACACGCGCATTCTCACCCTGGCGGCGTTGAAGGGTTTCTTCGGGGCGATCAGCGATGAGCCCGTCACGTACGTCAATGCGCCGCAGTTGGCCAAGGATCGCGGCGTCGACGTTCGCGATGTCACGTGCACCACGTCTGCCGACTACGTGAACCTGCTCACGTTGCGCGGTGGCGGGCACAGCATGTCGGGCACGCTCACCGGCCGCCGCAGCGAGCAGCGCATCGTGCTCATCGACGACCACACCTTCGACGTGCCCCCCACCGACTACATGATGATGGTCAAGAATGACGATCGCCCCGGCGTCATCGGTCTCGTCGGCACCCTGCTCGGCAATGCTGGCGTCAACATTGCCGACATGGATGTCGGCCGCGCGGTCACTCCGGGAACCGCGGTCATGCTCATTGCTCCGACCGATGTGGTGTCAGCCGATGTGGTCGTGGCGCTGCGCTCCTCACCGGGCATCATCAGCGTCGACGTGTTGCACGGCTGAGCCCTCGCAGGGCTTCAGGCCACGGCGACGGCGCCGATCTCGTCGCGCGTCGCAGCGGCAACGAGGGCTGCCGCTTGGGCGAAGTCCTCACCGGCCGACGCGTAGAGGATCGCCCGCGACGAATTGATGATCAGCCCGGTTCCTGCGCTGGTGCTGCCGAGGCGAACGGTGGCATGCACCTCGCCGCCCTGTGCGCCGACGCCCGGCACCAACAGCGGTAGCTCGCCGACGATTTCGCGCACGATGCCGATTTCGGCGGGGTAGGTGGCGCCGACCACCAAGCCACATTCGCCGAGACGACTCCAATCGTGCGCCACCTTGCGAGCGATGTGGGTATACAGCGGTTGACCGTCGATGAGCAACGACTGGAAGTCGTCACCACCCGCATTGCTCGTGCGGCACAAGATGATGGTGCCTTTGCCCTCGTGACGCAGGAACGGCTCCACCGAGTCGGTGCCCAGATAGGGGTTCACGGTCACTGCGTCGGCCCCGTAGCGCACGAACGCCTCGCGCGCGTAGTGCTCGGCTGTAGAGCCGATGTCACCGCGCTTGGCATCGAGGATCAGTACGTGGTTGGGGTAGGCCTCGCGGATGTGCGTGCAGATCCGCTCGAGTTGTGCCTCGGCACCCTGCGATGCAAAGTATGCGATTTGGGGTTTGAACGCGCACGCCGCCGGGGCGGTGGCATCGATGATGGCGAGGCAGAAGCGCTCGATCGCGTCGGCGCGGCCCTGAAACTGCGCTGGCATGCGCTCAGGATCGGGATCCAGCCCGACGCACAGCATCGAACCGGTGGAGCGCCAGGCGCGGCTGAGCTTGTCGTGAAAACCCATGGAGGCTCGCGCGGTGGCGCTCAGCCCTCGACCGTAATGGCTCCCGTGGGGCACAGATCGGCGGCCTGCTCGACCTCCTCGCGCAGTTCCTCGCTTGGCTCCTCCTGCAGCACGTACAGGTAGCCGTCGCTGCGTACCTCGAACACTGCGGGGCTGACCTGCATGCAGGCGCCGGTGGATGCACAGACGTCGTAATCAACGCTGACCTTCATGAGTTGCTCCTCGTGGAATATTCGTTCGTGGGTTGTTCGTTCGTGGGTTATTCGTTCGTGGGTTGTTCGTTCGTGCGTGTGATGCGGTTCATGTTTTGGCTGGACGGTAGCCATCGCGTTCGGCGGTCGCGGCAGTGGCATAGCACCGTTCGGCCACGGTGCGATCGTAGAAACGTCCGCCGGTCACATGGTAGATGTGGCTGTTGTCGTTGGCCTTGACGGGATAGCCGGCGGGGCACTCTCCGTCGACCGACGCCACCCAGTCGGGGGCCGGCTCGGCGGTGGGAGTGGGCGTTGAAGTAGGCGCGGACGGAGGCCACTGCGGCGAGCCGGCACCGGGCATCGACTCATTGCGACGGCGTCTGAGCATCGCGCCAACCGCAATGGTGAGCGCGCCGATCGCGACGAGGAGGAGAAGCCGTTTGAAGGTTCGCGCCATGCTCGGAGCCTACGCGCGTTGGCGAAGCAGCGCGGACACCACGGCGTGAAAGGACGCAGTGAGAATGTTCGGGTCGGTACCGATACCCCAGCGGACCCGTCCGGACTCGTCCTTGGTTTCCACGTAAGCAACTGCAGTGGCCTCGGACCCGGCGCCCATCGCGTGCTCGGCATAATCGACGACATCGATGGTTGCGCCGAGTCCATCGCGTAGGGCACGCACGAACGCATCGATGGGGCCATTGCCGACTCCACTCACCGTGACGTGTTCGCCATCGACGATGAGTTGTGCGGTGACCTCGGAACGCTTGCCCTCGCTCGACGAGCGCAGTTCGTGACTCTCGAGACGGATCGCTGGATCGTCTGCGAGATACTCGCGCTGGAATGTGTCCCACATGATGCCGGGGCTGATCTCGGTGCCCGAATCCTCGGTGATGTGCTGGATGGTCTTGGAGAACTCCACCTGAAGTCGACGCGGCAGATCGAAGCCGTGCTCGGTCTTCATCATGTAGGCCACGCCACCCTTGCCACTCTGGCTGTTCACACGGATCACTGCCTCGTAGCTACGACCGACGTGCTTGGGGTCGATGGGCAGATACGGCACACCCCACGTCTCGTAGTCGTCGGGCTTGTCGCCCTTCGCTGCGGCCTTCGCGTAGAGCACGTCGAATCCCTTCTTGATGGCGTCCTGGTGGCTGCCCGAGAACGAGGTGTACACGAGGTCACCCACATAGGCGTGGCGGGGGTGCACCGGCAAGCGGTTGCAGTACTCGGCGACTCGCCGCAGCGCATCGATGTCGCTGATGTCGAGTTCGGGGTCCACTCCCATGGCGAACAAGTTCATCGCCAGGTTGACGACATCCACGTTGCCGGTGCGCTCGCCGTTGCCGAACAGCGTGCCCTCGACCCGATCTGCGCCGGCCATCACGCCGAACTCGGCAGCGGCCACGCCGGTGCCACGGTCGTTGTGCGGATGCAAGCTGATGACCACGCTGTCGCGGTTACGCACGTTGCGACCGAACCACTCGATCACGTCGCCGTACATGTTGGCGGTGTAGCACTCCACCGTCGCCGGCAGGTTGAAAATGATCGGTCGCTCGGGCGTGGGCTCGATGATCTCCATCACGGCATGGCAAATGTCGAGCGCGTACTGCGGCTCGGTGAGCGTGAAGCTCTCGGGTGAGTACTCGTAGCGAATTTCGCTGTCGCCCATGGTCTGTTCGAGCTTGCGCGCCATCTTCGCCGCGTTGACAGCAATGTCGATGATGCCGGCCTTGTCGAGATTGAACACCACCTCACGCTGCAGGGGATTGGTGCTGTTGTAGAAGTGCACGATGGCCTTGTGTACGCCCTGCAGGCTCTCGTAGGTGCGCTCGAGCAGTTCCTGGCGACACTGCACCAGCACCTGGATCGTGACGTCGTCGGGGATCAGGTCCTCGTCGATCAACTGACGAACGAAGTCGAAGTCGGGTTGGCTGGCGGCGGGAAAACCGACCTCGATCTCTTTGAAACCCATCTTCACCAAGGCATCGAACATGCGCCGCTTGCGTTCGGGATCCATGGGGTCGATGAGGGCCTGGTTACCGTCGCGCAGGTCGACACTGCACCACAAGGGCGCCTTTGTGACGCGCGCGTTCGGCCATGTGCGGTCGTGCAACACGAGCGGGAGCCACGGCTGGTACTTCTCGAAGGGCATCTTCTTGGGGGTGACGTTCTGCGGTGGCATGGGGTGCTCCTGAAATCGTGTGCTGTGTCTTCGTGCGCTGTCTTCGTGTGTGGTCTTCGTGTAACTGGGTTCGTGAGTGCAGGACTGAGTGGGCGTTGGCCGAAAAAGCAAGAACCCCCTGCGCTGGTGCGCAAGGGGTCGGGCGAACGCGATATGGGGCGTTCGCCTTACGTAAGGAGGAGGCCGTTCAGTCGGTTCACGGAACCAATATTAGCACCTCGTTCGGCCGGTGCAAACCATCTCGTCGCCCTTGAGGTCGGTCGCATGATTGCACGACCACGACCGTGCCCTGGTCGTCTCGATCGCGATGAGAAGAAACGCAAGAATCAGTTTCGGGATACCGTCTCGGAGTGGCTCGTTTCAAGATCGACACTCAGCTCCGTTCCTTCGTGGGCGCTGCCGCGGAGGCCGCAGAACTGGCCGATGCGGGCATCGATGGTGTCTTCAGCTTCGAAGGTCCCCACGACGGCTTCGTACCGCTCACGTTGGCGGCGCCGAACAGTCGCGTCGATCTCTACACCAATGTCGCCATTGCCCTGCCGCGCAATCCGATGCAGTTGGCTTATCTCGCCAACGACCTGCAACTGCTGAGCGGCGGCCGATTCATGCTCGGTCTCGGTTCGCAGATAAAGCCGCAGATCGAGAAGCGCTTCGGAGTGCCGTTTGATCCGCCAGTGGCGCGCATGCGCGAACTCGTGCAGGCGATACGTGCCATCTTCGCGGCATGGGAAACCGGCGAGCGGCTGCGGTTCGAGGGCGACTTCTACCGGCACACACTGATGACGCCGATGTTCAATCCCGGCCCGAATCCGCATGGCGCGCCTCCGGTCCTGCTCGGCGCGCTTGGCCCGATGATGACGCGCATGACCGCCGAAGTAGCCGATGGTCTGCTGGTCATGCCGTTCAGCACTGAGCGGTTCTTCACCGAACACACGCTGCCCAACGTGGCCGCGGGCCTGGCCGCCGGTGGCCGTTCACGCAACGAGCTCACGATCATCTCGCAGGCCATCGTGTGTGTCGGTCGTGACGGGGCCGAGTACGCGGCTGCCGTCGGGGGAGCGAAAGGTTTGCTGTCGTTCTACGCCAGTACCCCCAGTTACCGGCCCGTGCTCGACGCCCACGGTTGGGGCGACCTGCACCTCGAACTCAACGCGCTGTCCAAGCAGGGTCGATGGGTTGACATGATCGGCCTTATCGACGACGACATCCTGCAGACCATCGCGGTGTGTGGCACGCCGTCGGAGGTCGCCGCGCAACTCGTGCGCCGCTTTGATGGCGTGGCCGATCGCGTCGCCTTCTACATGCCGTACGTGGCATCGACAGACTTGGTCGCGGCCACCGTCGATGCCGTAAAGGTCTCGCGTGCCACCTGAGCGTTGTATCAACGCGTGAGTCTCAGCAGCACGCGGTGGGCTTTGCGCCGACTGTTGCGGCTTCGGCAGCCGGCGCTGCGCAGCAGTCGCTGACCTCGGCCTGGGAAGTGGCGTCACTGATGTTGCACCCCATGTCCGCAGCGTCGCCTTTCACGTAGTAGAACTCCCAGTCGTTCTCGGGTCCCTTGACCCAGGTCTTGTCCTGCACGGCGAAGCAACACGAGACATCCTCTTGGATCTCCTGGGTCATGCCGAGGTCGTTCGCGCGAGTGATCATCGCGCCGACCGCCTCCACATTTTCGACTTCGACGCCGATGTGGTTCAGCGAGCCGGGCTCGCCCATTCCGGTGAACAAGATCAGCTTGAGCGGCGGGTCGGCAATGGCAAAGTTGGCGTAGCCCTTGCGAATCTTGGCAGGCGGGGTGTTGAACAGCGTGGTGTAGAACTGGATGGAGGCATCGAGGTCGGCCACGTTAAGAGCGAGTTGCACACGAGACATGATGGTGTCCTTCTGTGGGGTGATGTCGCCGTGCGTCAGCAGCCATTCAACGGCTGAACTACATCGACATCTATCGATGCAGTGACCATATCGACTAGATCGACAAATGTCAATACATTGCCGAGAGATTCGCTACAGTAGGCACCATGGCTGCACGTAAGACCGCGGTGCTCGATCCGATCGCATGTTGCGCACCCGTGCGTGCCGATGTCCTTCCCGAGGTACATGCCACGCTGTTGGCCACTTCCTTTGCGGCGCTTGCCGATCCGATCCGGCTTCGCCTGCTGAGCTATATCGCTGCCGCCGACGCCGACGAAGTGTGTGCCTGCGATCTGCTCGAGCCGTCGGGCCGTTCGCAGCCCACAGTGAGCCATCACATGAAGATCCTCGTCGACGCCGGACTCGTGGAACGCGACAAGCGCGGCCTGTGGGTGTGGTACCGCCTAGTGCCCGAACGCCTCGACGCCCTGCGCGCCGTACTCGGCTGACGAAATCGATTTCGGCAGGTTCGCGACCTGCACCGATTTCGATCAGCCAGGTATGTGGTTGATTACAGCCCTCTGCGCACCTCAACCGTGCGTTGCAGCGGTTGTCAGCTGAATCGATCGCGCGGCCAACGGGCTGAGGTCTGGATGCTCGGCGATCCGCACGAGCGTCGAACGCTCCTTGGTGGTCAAAGAGGCGCCGGCTCGATCTGCCGGGCCGAGGAGTCGCGCAAGTGCGTCGACGTCGCGCACGTGCTTGGCGCGTTCAGCCGACGACATGGACACGATCTCGGCGACGGCAGTCGCTTTGCCCAACACGGCACCGACCAGAGTTGGCCTGCGCACGACTCCGGCAGTGTTGTTGTCGACCTCTACCTGCACGAGTGAGACGCGGCCGAAGGCTTGTGAGGTGCAGGGTGCTTCGATGGTGCGTCCGCTGCCAAGCGCGAGCGTCGTCCGTGCGCCCATGTGGTCGGGGGCGAGAACGTCGATGGTTGCCTCGCCGCGCCGGTATCGGTGCGCGACCCCTTCCGGGCTCGGAGGGTCCTGTGAGAAGCCGGCTCGAGTGAGGACGGTGTGCGTATGCCCGAGCGCGGCAGGGTCGATGCGAAGGTCGACGACGAGGTCGATGTCGTTGGTGGGGCGAACGTCGGTCGACTCGCGCTCCACCTCGTGGAGGAACACCATCTGTCCGCCGCTGAGCAGCCAGTGGCGGCCGAGCTGTGGCGCGATCTCGATGAGGGCGCGCCAGGACTCCGCCTGACCGCCGACCAACGGTGGTAGGCGCACGACGTCGGGTTCATCCATGGTCGTGGGCCAAGTGTTCGGCGGAGATCCAGTGCCGTGGATCACCTGACTCCAGGAGGTCGAGGGCCACTGCCGCTGGCGGCACGAGCGCACCCTTCGGGAGAAGCTCCCAAGCCCGATCGTCGACCACCCGAAGCACGATGCGCCCGGCCGCATCGGGGATAAAGGCGACACGTTTGTCGAGGCAGGCGAACGATTTCGCTGACAGGTACACGTCGAAATCGTTACCAGGTACCAACTGTTCGCCGAGGTCGATGGCGGCGCGTACGCCGCCGAGCCGAGCGCCCACCATTTCTGGAAGCGCGACGACGTCTGCCCGGCTCATCTCGCAGCGCACGACGTTTGCGCGACGCTGATACTTGCCCGGATGGCGGAGATCGATCGACCCACCGAGAATCTCGTGCCACGCCCCCACTGGGCCGAGCGGTCGACCGCGCATCCCGGGCGAATGCCGACGCGCTGCCACTGCGTCCTTGGGCACCACCCACACGTTGCCAAAGCGTTGTCCTGGCAGTTGGCCGCCCACGACGAGCTGGCGAACGCGCTCGACCGACACTCCAAGCAGGTCGGCCGCGGCGGCCAGGGGCAGTAGCTCGGACATAAGGAAAATAAATTGGATTTCTCCAAGATATGCAAGCCAAGGTCATTCATCCACGGCGCGCTGCAATGGTACGAACGGCGCAGTAGCGCGCTTGGAATCGACCCGACGGTGGGTGACCGGGATCGAATCAGCGGGCTCAGCTTGGGTCGTAGAGAGCGCCTCAGCAGACGAGGAAGTTGTCGAACTGCCAGGGGTCGGCCAGGTTCAGTCCGTCGCTCTCGTCGCCGAACACCGGGAAGAGGTCGTTGCGATCGCGCAGCGGTGTCCAGTCGGTGGGCCCGGAGTGCAGCGTGCCGAGATACTTGCGCGCTACGGCGAGCACCTCCTGCCAGGGCAATTCGTCGGGCACGCGCAGACCGGCGAGTGGGTTCTCGATCATCCAACTCACCGCAGCGATGATGCTGCCACCCACCTGCAAGGTGGTGGCGCTCTGGCCGGGCAGGATCGCCCGAGCTTCGTCGATGGAGAGCAGTGAGCCCGTCCACCAACCCGTGTAGTCGTGGCCGAGCAGCAGCACCCCGAGCTCGTCACGACCGCTGGTGATCTCGTCGTTGAGGATGCGCTGGCGGCTCTGCATCGTCCAGTCGTTCTGGCGCAACTCGTGCACGCTGGCGATCGCAGACTCTGATGGGCAGTAGGCGTAGTGCACCGTCGGGCGGTAGAGCGGGTTGCCGAAGTCGTCCCACACGGTGAGGTGGTCGCTCATCGTGAGCGCCTCTCCGTGGCGAATCACCATGCCGTGGATCGGCCCGCACGGAACCCACGAACGGACCCACGTGTCCATGCCCGGCTGCGCCATGCAGATCTGATTGCGCGGGCCCTCGCCGATATGGGTGTAGGCGTTACGCGGCAGGCGTAGTTCGTGCGTGCCCCAACCCATTTCTGCGGGAGCGACACCTTCTTCGTAGAAACCGTCGACGGACCAGGTGTTGACGAACTCGTCGAACTCCTTGGGCACATTCGTAATCTGCGTGTCACGCTCGCTGATGTGCACCACCTTGGTGCCGGTGAGTTGGGCGAGCTCGTTGTAGCGTCCGTCAGACAGCGCCGCCTCCAACGCGGCGATGCGGCTGCCGGCAATGCCATCGGATAACAGGCGGGTGGCAATCTCGCCCAGAGCCTGCTTCACGAAGTGACTGACGAGTCCGGGGTTCGCACCATGCTCCACGACTGCAGTGGCGCCCTTGTTGTCGCCCCAGCTCGCCGTCATCCGGCGCAACTGCATGTGCCGCGCGTACAGAGTGCGCTCGATTGGATGGGTGGTCTGCAGATCCTGATACGGATCCCACACTTCCACCGAGGTGTTCAGATAGCGCACGTTGTGATCGCGGCACCAGTGCAAGATGGTGGGATTGTCGATGTTCCAAGCCAGGTCGAGCAGCAGATCGCCACTGCCGACACGCGCTGTCAGAAAAGCATCGAGGTTGTCGGGCGTGACCCGATCCTGTTCATAGACAACCCCCAAGTCGAGTGCCTCGCAGACTCGTGCGCGATTGTCGACGAAATCGATGATCCGGATCTGATCGGGCCTGAACCCGAGATCACGCACTAGCAGCGGAACGGCGCATTGGGCGACCGAACCGCAACCGAGCACCAGCACCCGCTGGGGGCGCAACGTCATTCAGCCGACTCCAGCACCAGGTCGTTGAGTTGGGCTTCGAGCGCGGCCACGCCTTCGGCGGCGAGCAGGCTCTGCCAGTCGTAGGCGATGCCCTTACGCCCGGCATTTGCAGTTCCATCGAATGAATTCATGTGATGCCTCCTGAGCGTCTCGGCCAGCATTTCGACGCTGAAATGAGTTGCGGCCGGACGGTTCCGGGCACGGGAATGTTGACGATAACCATCAGTGAGCAGCGCCGCTACTCACTGATTCATCAGCCAGCGGCGGCTGACGAGTCGGTCAGATTGGCTAACCAAGTCAGCAGTTCGCGGCACAGCAGTTCACGGTCGAGGTCGAGCGCCGCGACATGGCCGCTGTGGGGGAGGTGGAGGCGACTCGCCGGTCCGTGTCCGGCCGATGTCATTGTGTCTGCCAGCGTGTCGGCGTTCGCAGGGTCGACCACACTGTCGTGATCGCTCGACACCACGAGCACCGGTCTGTCGAAGGTGGGCAATGCGGCGTTGGCCAGTGTTGAGCCCCGACCGAGTTCGATCAGCGAGTGCAACGGCATCTCGGCGTATGCGGTGTCGTGCGCAGCCGGATCGAGCAGATCGGGGTCGCCTGCTGGCTGCATCGTGCGGCCACGCCCGAGGAGGTACAGGAGGTGTTCGGTGGTGTCGGGATCGGGAGCAAGTACGAGGGGATTGATCGCCGCGACGCCGCGGACGCTGCTGCGTTCGAGCGATGCGAGCAGGCCGAGCGTGGCGCCCATCGATTGGCCCACGATCACGATGCCGTCGCTGCACCGACGTGACAACTCGTCGACCGTGTCGATGACTGCTCGCATCCAATCGTCCCACGTGCACTCCGCCAGATCGGTGGGTTGTGTGCCGTGGCCGGGCAGATGCGGTGCGACCACCGCGTAGCCCGCCGCGTGCACAGCGGTGGTGAGCGGCATCACGCTGTGGGGTGTGCCGCCGAGTCCGTGGACACACACCACGCCGAGGTGCGTCATTCCAACTCGATCAGTGTGTGCGCGGCGCTCATGTCGGTGAGAGAGCGCGAGTGAAATCGGCGATGAGATCGCTCGGGTCCTCGAGGCCGATGGAGACACGCAACAGTCCGGGCACGATGCCGGCCTCGATGTGTTCGTCGGGCGTGAGGCTGGCGTGGGTGGTGGTGGCCGGATGGCACACGAGCGTCTCGGGGCCACCCAACGAAGTGGCCACGCGGGCCAGGTGGAGTTGGTCGAGCAAGCTGGCGACATGCGCCTGGCCGCCGAAGACTTCGAACGCGAGCACCGTGCCGTTGTAGCGCATCTGTCGTTGGGCGAGGTCGTACTGCGGATGTGTGGGCAGCCCGGGGTAGTGCACCGCAAAGACGTGCGGGTTGGCCGATAGCTCCTTGGCGAGCTGTAACGCTGAGGCCGACTGATGGGCCACACGCACCGCGAGCGTGCGGATGCCGCGCAGCGCATTGAGGGCGTCTGCCGGTGAGGCAGTTGCGCCGTGCAAGACGCCGTAGCTCCAGATCTCGTCGAGCAGATCTCGTTCGCCGGCGATGACTCCGAGCGTGGCGTCGTTGTGGCCGTCGATGCCCTTGGTGGCCGAGTGCATCACCAGATCGACGCCGTGGCGCAGCGGCTGTTGACCGAGCGGTGTCGCAAACGTGGAGTCCACGATCGTGAATGGCCCACGAATGGTTCCGAGTTCGTCGAGATCGACGAGCTCGAGCAACGGGTTCGACGGCGTCTCGGCCAGGACGATCATCGTGCGCCCAGGCCGCACGGCCGCCGCGAACGCACCGGGCTCACGGCCGTCGACGAAGGTAACGTCGATGCCGAATCGCCGGCACGGCCCCTGCAGGAAGGCAAGCGTTCCGGCGTAGAGCTGACGCTGCGCAACGATATGGCTGCCCGATCCGCACAACGCCAAAATCGTGGTGGTGAGTGCACCCATGCCACTTGCATATGCAAGCGCGTCGTCGGCGCCCTCGAGCGCGGCGATGGCTTCCTCGAAGGCGCGTACCGTTGGGTTCGCGTAGCGGCTGTAGAACTCCGCCGAGCGACGGCCCGTGGCGCGTTTGCGTGCATCGACCAAACCCTGCGAAACCCATGTGCTCGATGCCCATAACGGCGACGCGAGTGAGGTGCCGTTCGCCGAACGCCCCGCAGTGATCGCAGTTGTGGCGGGTCGCTGCTCGCCGTCAGCAGGTTTGTCGTTGTTCACCCCGTCAGAATAGGTGCCCGGAGTAGCCCGTAGAAAGCGCTATTCCCGCGGTCTGTGTCGGTACCCTAAAACCAACATGCCTGATTCGCCAGCCCATCTCGGTGCTGCTCGCGGTCGGCGGACTCGTTCACACAAGACCGCAGACGACCACACCTCCGAGCACAACGACACCCACCGCCCTCTTGCCCCCATCTACGCTCCCACGGGCTTTGCCGCCCTCGGCGTGCCCCCCGAACTCGATGCCGGCCTCGCCGCAGCGGGGTTCTCGCAGCCCTTCGCGATCCAGACCGAGGCCATTCCTGTGGCCCTCACCGGTGTCGACGTGTGCGGCCGTGCCCGCACCGGTTCGGGCAAGACCCTTGCGTTTGGCATTCCGTTGTTGGCCCGTCTGTCGGGCGATGCCCAGCCGAACAAACCGCGTGGGCTGATTCTGGTGCCCACTCGCGAACTCGCCCTGCAGGTGGCCGAAGTACTCGAGCCCGTCGCGAAAGCGTGCGGCTTCGGTGTGCTCGCCGTCTACGGCGGCTCGTCACGACACAAGCAGATCGACGTGCTCAACGAGGGCGTCGAGGTCGTGGTGGCGACGCCACTGCGCCTCATCGACCTGTTGAAGAACAACGAACTCGATCTCGATCAGATCGAGGTGCTCGTGCTCGACGAGGCCGACCGCATGGCCGACGACGGCTTCACTCCGCAAGTGGAATGGATCCTGCGCAAGATCACCGGAGAGCACCAGACGATGCTGTTCTCGGCCACGCTCGACGGCGATGTCGGCCACCTCGTGCGCCGCTATCTCAAGGACCCTGTCGAGGTCTCTATCGATGCACCCACCGACACGGTCGGCACGATGCACCACGTCTTCCTCGCTGTGCACCGCATGGACAAGGACAAAGTCGTCGCCGCTATCGCCAGTTCGTTCGAGCGCGTCATCGTGTTCTGTGCCACCAAGCGCACCTGCGATCGCGCCACGCTTGCACTCCAGGAACTCGGTGTGCGCGCGATGGCCATCCACGGCGACCTGCCTCAGCCGGCGCGTGAGAAAGCCTTGAAGCGATTCACCACCGGCGAGATCTCCATCCTCGTGGCGACCGATGTCGCGGCTCGCGGTATCGACATCGACGACATCGGCGCCGTGATCCACTACGAACCCGCCGCCGATGGCAAGGCATATCTGCACCGCAGCGGCCGCACCGCACGCGCCGGTAAAGACGGCTGGGCGGTCACGCTCGCTGAGTACAACCAACACGTGCAGTGCACGGTGTTGCAGCGCGCCCTGCGCCTGCCGTTCACGAAGCCCTACGAGGTCTTCTCGAACAACCCCAAGCTGCGCAACCTTCACGAGTTCGATTACCTCGTCCAGTAGCGCGTCGCTGCGTCTGCAGTTGGTGTGATTACTTCAACCAGACGGGTCGGTTCGTTTCGTACGAGTCGATCGCATCGGTGTGCGTCATCGTGATACCGACGTCGTCGAGGCCGTTCAGGAACCGGTACTGGTTCTGTGGCTCCATCTCGAAGCTCTCCACGAAACCGATCGCGGGGATCTCCACGAGCAGACGCTCCATGTCGACGATGATCTCCACGTTGGATTCGGCGTCGATGGCATCCCAGATACGCGTGACCGCGTCAGCGCTGAGCACCACCGGCGCGAGGCCGTTCTTGGTGCAGTTGTTGCGGAAGATGTCGCTGAAGCTCGGTGCGATCACTGCGTCAAAGCCGTACTGCTGAATGGCCCACACCGCGTGCTCGCGCGACGAACCCACGCCGAAACTCGGTCCGGCAACAAGAATGCTCGCACCCGCGTACTTCTCGTCGTTGAGCACGAAGTTGCGATCGTCGCGCCACGTACTGAACAAGCCCTTCTCGAAGCCGGTGCGCTCGACGCGCTTGAGCCAGTCGGCCGGGATGATCTGGTCGGTATCGACGTCGCTGCGCTTGAGCGGCACGCCCCGACCGGTGATGACTCGTACTGCTTTCATTGCGTGACAGCTTTCTCGAGATCGGCAGGAGTGGCGAAGTGGCCAAGGATCGCGGTGGCGGCGGCGATTTCCGGCGATACCAGATGAGTGCGCCCGCCGCGGCCCTGACGACCCTCGAAGTTGCGGTTGCTCGTGCTGGCCGAGCGCTCGCCAACGGTGAGTTTGTCGGGGTTCATCGCGAGGCACATACTGCAGCCCGGTTCGCGCCAGTCGGCGCCGGCGGCGGTGAAAATTGCGGGGAGGCCCTCGGCCTCGGCCTGAGCCTTGACGGCGTGGCTACCCGGAACCACCATCACGCGCTTCACCGTGACGGTGCGGCCGCGCATGACCGCAGCAGCAGCGCGCAGGTCTTCTATGCGGCTGTTCGTACAGCTGCCGATGAATACCGTGTCGACGGTGACGTCGCGGATCGGCGTGCCGGCCGTGAGGCCCATGTACTCGAGCGCGCGGACAACGGTTTCGCGAGTGGTGGGATTGTCGTAGCTGTCGGGCGACGGCACGGTGTCGTCGATGCTGATGACCTGCCCGGGGTTGGTGCCCCAGGTGATCTGTGGCTTCAAGGTGGATGCGTCGATGAAGACCTCTTTGTCCCACACTGCGTCGGCGTCAGATTGCAGCGTGCGCCAGTCGGCCACGGCGGCGTCCCATTGCTCGCCGGTGGGTGCGTTGGTACGGCCCTTCAGGTACTCGAACGTGATGTCGTCGGGAGCAATGAGACCGGCTTTTGCGCCTGCCTCGATGCTCATGTTGCAGACCGTCATCCGGCCTTCCATGCTGAGTGCGCGGATGGCCGAGCCGCGGTATTCGATGACATGGCCGATGCCACCACCGGTGCCGATCTCGCCGATGATCGCGAGGATCACGTCTTTCGCAGTGACGCCAGGGGCAAGGGTGCCGTCCACGTTCACGGCCATCCACTTCGGCCGCGTCTGGGGAAGTGTCTGGGTGGCGAGCACGTGCTCGACCTCGCTGGTGCCGATACCGAAGGCCAGCGCGCCGAATGCGCCGTGCGTGGCCGTGTGACTGTCTCCGCAAACCACGGTCATGCCCGGCAGGGTGCGGCCCTGCTCGGGAGCGATCACGTGCACGATGCCCTGCAGGGGATCGCCCATCGGGAAGTTGGTGATGCCGAACTCGGCGGTGTTGTCGCGCAGTACCTGCACTTGGCGGGCCGAGATGGGGTCCTCGATGGGCTGATCGATATTGACCGTGGGCACGTTGTGGTCCTCGGTCGCGATGGTGAGATCGGGCCGGCGGATACCGCGTCCGCTGAGGCGCAGGCCGTCGAATGCCTGTGGGCTCGTGACCTCGTGTACCAGATGGAGATCGATGTACAACAGGTCGGGTTCGCCGGATGCGCTGTGCACCACGTGGCGGTCCCAGACCTTCTGGGGAAGTGTCGATGGGGGACTCGTCGAGGTCATTGCTCTTGTCTCACCTTCTGAGATAGCCTTCTCGTTGAATGGAAAGCATATCTGGCGTTGGGGTCCTCGACAAGGCGGTGGGCGTATTGCGCGCCCTGCGTACGCATGGGCCGTTGAGCCTGGCCGAACTCCAGGCTGCCACGGCCCTGCCGCGTGCGACGGCCCATCGCTTGGCTGTTGCACTCGAAGAACACGGTCTTGTTCGGCGCGATGCCGCAGGGCGGTTCTGCCTCGGCTTCGAACTCATCGCGATGGGACGTGCCGCAGCTGACTCGTACCCGCTCGGCGAGATGGCCCGACCGGCGTTGGTGGCCCTGCGCGATTCCACTGCCGAGAGCGTTCAACTGTTCGTACGCGAGGGCGACGAACGCCGATGTGTCGTGTCGCTGCAATCGCCGCATGGGCTGCGATGGATCGTGCCGGAAGGCGCCCGTCTGCCGCTGGGCATCGGGTCTGCCGGACGAATCCTCGTCGCGCCAACGGCTGCCCGGGCCAAGGTGGCTTGGGTCGAGAGCGTCGAAGAGCGCGAGCCGGGCGTTGCGTCGGTGTCGGCGCCGGTCCTCGGCCGTGACGGATCAGTGGTCGCTGCGGTCAGCATCAGTGGCCCGATCGAACGCTTCAGCCGCCAGCCGGGCAAGCGGTTCGGTCACGCCGTAGTCGATGCTGCCACGGCCGTGTCGCAGGTACTCGGCGATTTCCACGGCTGAACCGGCCGGGCACGCAGTGCGGCGTGCATGAATCCACATTGAACATCGCCCTCTGGCTCGAGCGTCGCCTTGACATGTCGCTTGGCTTTCATTTCGCTGCCGCCCGTCTGTACGGCGTGGTGGTCAACGATCCGTTGGGGCTCGCGCACGATTCCGGTCAGGCCGCACGCTGCAGCTTCATCGATGACTCACGCGATGTGTACGAACTCATCAGCGGGGCATCGGGGGTTGTGGCGCGCTCGTTCGATGCGGCCGCTGTTGTGACGGCCGGTTGGGCTGCGCCGATGGGCGATGATGACTCGATGACCCATCGCGCCAGTCGTCATCCGCTTCGTCGACGCGTGCGTGCCGTTGCCGTTGTCGACGATGTGGGGGTTGCCAGCCTGATCCGATTCGAGGACGACCCCGAGTCCGTCATTGCCCAAGCCGAACGTGGCGTCGGTGATCTGGTGGATGCGCTGGAGGAGATGTGGTTCGGCGATCCGACGCGTTTGAGGGAGCCACCTATATCGCCACGAGGTTGCCAGCGCAGGTCGTGACCGTGGTTGGTGCCTACTTGGCGCCACCCACGGCAACGAGGTCGACGAGCATGACCAGATCGGTCACCTCGGGCAGCGAGTTCTGGGTGTTGCCCGACTTTCCGAACCCTTTCTCGGAGGGCACGATGATGAGGCGGCGACCGCCAACTTTCATACCCGTGATGCCCTCGACCAGTCCGGGGATGGTGGACGATGTCAACGGGATCTTGGCGGCTCTGCCATCGGTCCAGGTGGTCTGGAGCAGCGCTGCGGTATCGCCACGGTAGGCGCTGATCTGCACGTACGCAGTGGAGCCGGTAGTCGCTTCGTCGCCGGTGCCGGTGATGAGCTCGGTGGTGGTCACTTTCGTCGCGCCGACGCTGGTGGGAATGCTCACCTTGGGTTCATCGGCCGGGTTCGCCGTTGGCACCGTGACACCGGGCGTGACTGAGACAGCATCGATCACGAACGTGAGCGAGTCGCCGGGCTTGATGATGCTGCCCTGGGGATTGTTGCCGTAGGCAAGATCGGACGGGATGTCGAGCTGACGGCGGCCGCCAGCCTTGATACCGATCAGGCCCTCCTGCCAGCCCTTGATGACGCCACCGGCGCCGAGGGTGACCGTGAATGGTTGACCCCTGTCGTAGCTGTTGTCGAACTCCTTGCCATCGGCCGAGCGCACCCCGACATAGTTGACGACGACATCGTCACCAGCCTTGGCCGCATCGCCGGTTCCGACGGTGAGATCGGTGATCACGAGCTTGGTCGGCAGCTTGCTCGGGATCTTGACCTTCGGCTTGGCAGCGGAGGACGCATTCGCGCCGCTGGAACCAGTGGAGTCGGATGAGGACTTGGAGGCGCTGCCGCACCCGGCAAGCAGGGCAAGACAGAGGACAGAGGCGGGGAGAAGGCGACGCATTGCGGCGACGTTATCTGAGGTGATGGGTACTGCGGTACGCGCCCGGCCCCATTCCGACCACCCGGCGAAACTGTCGTGTGAAGGCACTCTGGTCGTAGTAGCCGCACTCGTGGGCGATCTGTGCGACCGGCGCATCGGTCGTGCGGAGCCGTTGGATTGCCTCCTCGAGACGGAGGCGCAAAATGAGTTGTTTGGCCGACAGACCGAGCGCGCGTTTGATGGCGCGCTCGAATTGCGTCACGCTGAGACCAGCCGCAGTGGCGAGGTCGGCCACCGGTAACGGCTCAGTGCAATGTGCCCGGGCGAATGTGACTGCCGCCGCCACTTTGGCATTGGCCCCGCCGGCGTCGGCGGGTGCACGCAGGTCTACGGACACGCTTGCGATACCCGTGGGTGCCATAGGCGGGCCCAATATGGTCTTGCTCGTCACGTACCAACCAATGGAACCATCGGGGCGCAGGATGAGCTCCAACTCATTACGAAGTGCCTGGCCGGTTGACAGCACCCTCGCGTCCTGGCGCTCGTAGGACTCAGCCAGTTCGGCCGGAAACAACTCCGCTGCCGTACGCCCGACGACGTCGGTCACCGTGGCTCGGCCGGCCCGATCGGCGAACGCCTGGTTCACGGCGATGTATCGACCGTCCAGATCTTTCACGCAGAACATCACGTGAGGCACGTCGGTCAGCAGTTCGGTGAGTGCCGCCGTGACGGTGCTGGGTGGCTCGGTCATTGCGTGCATCTTGACCGAAACAGGTACGAACGGTGCACATCAACTGTCGAATCGGTGCAAGACGGTGGGTGTTTATTGGTGGGATGGAGACCGTGCCAGGCGTCGTACCATCTGATGTATCCGAGTCGATCCTCGTCGATCGAGCAGTGGCCCTGGCCGAACGGCTGTTGGCCGAGTCGCATCGCATCTCGACGCGGGCAGAGCAACGTCAACTGCGGCGCCTCGGTCGGCTGATCAACGACGAGCGTGGGCGAGAGCTCGTGCAGATGCTCACCGACGAGGTGCTCCGTATTCACAATCCCGCCCGAGCGGCTCGCCGTTTCCGCGATGTCGTGCGGGCAGTGGGGGTGCCCTCGTCGTTGGGCGCGCTCGATGCGGTGATGCTGCGCGTGGGCGCCTCACTCGCCGTCTACGCGCCGCGACTGTTGATGCCGTTGGTTGCTCGACGCATCCGCAACGAAACACGTGGCGTGGTGTTGTCGTCGAAGGATCCTGCATTTGCCGACCACGTGAAGATGCGCGCGGCGGAACACGTGCGACTGAACGTGAACGTGCTCGGCGAGGCCATTTTGTCCGATGCCGAAGCGGCTGCCCGGCTCACGGCAGTACGGGCGTGCCTGGCCCGACCCGACGTGAACTACGTGTCAGTGAAGATCTCCGCGCTGTGCGCGAACCTGGATCCACTCGCGTTCGCCGACAGCGTGGAACGCGTCAGTGAATGCTTGCGCCTGCTGTACCGCGATGCGATGGCCAAGACGCCCGCAGCTTTCGTGAACCTCGACATGGAGGAGTTCAAGGACCTCGCCCTCACCGTTGAGGCCTTCACCGCGGTGCTCGACGATCCCGAGTTCGGTTCGCTCGATGCCGGCATCGTGTTGCAGGCATACTTGCCCGACTCGCACGCCGCGTTGGCCCATCTCGGTGACTGGGCAGCGGCTCGTCAACGCCGAGCCGGCGGGCGCATCAAGGTTCGTCTTGTGAAGGGCGCGAATCTCGCGATGGAACACGTCGATGCCGAGGTCCATGGCTGGCGGCAAGCGCCGTATGCGAGCAAGGCCGACGTCGATGCGAGCTACAAGGCGCTGCTCGAATCTGCGCTGCGGCCCGAATGGTCAGACGCTGTTCGGGTGGGGCTGGCGAGCCACAACCTGTTCGACATTGCGTGGGCGCTGGTGCTGCGCGACGGTCTCACCGATCCGAGCCGGATCGAACTGGAGATGCTCGAGGGTATGGCCCCGGCACAGGCGCGGTCGGTGAACGCTGCAGCTCACGGACTGCTGCTCTATGCCCCAGTGGTGGCACCCGACGACGTCGATTCGAGCATCGCATATCTGTCGCGCCGCCTCGACGAGAACACCTCGCCCGAGAACTTCCTGCGCGCGCTGTTCACGCTGCAACCCGGAACACCCGAGTTCGATGAGCAGCAGCGTCGGTTCCGTGTGAGCGTGGCGACGCGGGGAGCAGTCAACACGAGGAGTCACCGCGAGATGCATCCTGCGAGCGATGTGGAGAATGCTTTCGCCAACGCCTCCGACAGCGACTTCACGGTGTCGGCTGTTCGTGCTCGCGTGCTCACGACCGACGATGTGGCGCTGGCCCCGGTGCCGTTCACCGAGACCGAAGATGGTGTCGATTCGGTCATGGCTCGTGCCGAGCGCGCAGCCCGCGACTGGGCGGCGGTCGCGCTCACCGAGCGCCGCGAGCTGCTCACCAAAGTCGGGAAAACGATGGAGGCACATCGTTTCGAATCGCTCGCGGTGATGGCCGATGAAGCAGGCAAGACCATCCGCGAAGGCGATCCCGAGGTCAGCGAGGCCATTGACTTCGCTCGCTATTACGGGTCGGTCGGCACGCAGCTCATCGGCGAACTCCGTGCCGATGGAGTCACTGTCGAGCCTCGTGGCGTGGTGCTGGTCGTTGCCCCGTGGAACTTCCCCTATGCCATTGCTGCCGGCGGGGCGTGCGCAGCGTTGGCCGCAGGTAACGCCGTTGTGCTGAAGCCGGCACCTGAGGCGCGTCGCACGGCGTGGGCACTCGCGTTGCAGATGTGGGAAGCGGGTGTGCCCCGCGATCTGTTGCAGTTCGTTGCCTGCGACGACAATCACGTCGGCCGGCACCTCGTGACCCATCGCGCCGTCGACACGGTGGTGCTCACCGGTTCGTACGACACCGCGAAACTGTTCATGAGCTGGAAGCCAGAGATGCGTCTGCTTGCCGAGACCAGCGGCAAGAACGCGCTCGTCATCACCGCCGCAGCCGACATCGACGCCGCGCTGCGCGATCTCGTGCGATCGGCGTTCGGCCACGCTGGCCAGAAGTGCTCGGCGGCGAGCCTGGCGATCGTCGAGGCATCTGTCTACGACGATCCGGTCTTCCATCAACGACTCGCCGATGCGGTGCGCAGTCTGCGCGTCGGCTGGCCGAATGAGCCCGCGACCTGGATGGGCCCGCTCATCAACGCACCGAGCAGTCCGTTGGCGCGTGCGCTCAACGCGCTCGATGCCGGCGAGGAATGGTTGGTGCAGCCGCGCCCGATGGGAGGCGATGCGACCCGGCTGTGGTCACCCGGCGTGAAGGTGGGGGTTCGCCCGGGGGCATGGTTCCACATGACCGAGTGTTTCGGCCCGGTGCTCGGCGTAATGCGCGCCGACGACTTGGAGCACGCGATCGAACTGCAGAACGCCACGCCGTATGGACTCACCGGGGGTATCCACTCGCTCGATCCAGCCGAAGTGCGCATCTGGCTCGATCGGGTCGAGGTGGGAAACGCGTATGTGAACCGCCACATCACCGGCGCGGTCGTGCAGCGTCAACCCTTTGGCGGTTGGAAGCAATCTTCGATCGGCTGTGGCGCCAAAGCCGGTGGTCCCGGCTACGTGTTGTCGCTCTGCGACGTGGACGCGTCGGCGTGTGGTGACGCAGCCGATGCAACAACATCGTTCGCGACGTGGTGGGAGCGTTGGTTCTCGGTAAATCATGACCCCAGCGCATTGCACAGCGAGCACAACGTGCTTCGCTATCGGCCGATCGGTCCGGTGGTGCTTCGTGTCGATGCGAACACTCCACCGCAGTCCGTGCACATCGCGCAGGCCGCCGCCACCCGGTGTGGGGTGCGGCTCATTGTTTCGGATGCAACAACTCAGTCAGAAGAGGTTCTCCGTCGCCAGCTCACGAACATCGGTGCCGAGCGCCTGCGGTTCTTGGTCGAGGTGAGTCACGGGATGCGGCTCTGGCTCGTAGAGCAGGGCATTGGGCTCGACGATGCGCCGATCTCGGCCCATGGTCGCATCGAATTGGCCCACTGGCTGAAGGAGCAGGCGATCAGCGAAACCACACACCGTTATGGACGTATCACCGAATCGGTGTTCTCGCGTCGCCCGAGCCAGTCGGCCTCGGCCTGACCCATCGGGGTTGACGGCGCCCCGTTCACCATTGGCCAGAGTTCCTCCGACATGCGTCGATAGTTGCCCGTGGCACCGAGTTCGCCCAAGATCGCGTAGAGACCAAGATTGATGCGTTGGATGAACACGAACGCCTTGGGCACGGTGGCGTACTGCGAGATGGGGCTGGTGCGATCGAAGGTGTGCCGCACGATGCGTGAGCTGTATTCCGGCGTCCAAGTCATGACGCGGTCCTCGCGCACGGCCTGATAGAAGTGCGAGAAGTACTGACCAGCGACCACGGTGTCGACTGGCGCGTCGCGTTGCAGCATGCCTGCGTCTTCGATGATGCGCCGGAACTCGGCGTCGTCGTGATGTACTGCAGCTGCCTGCACCATCGATTCGAATGTGTGCAACTCGGCTGCGGTGAAGTGCTTCACGAGTCCGAAGTCCAAGAACGTGACGCGGCCGTTGCCGTGGAACAGGTAATTACCGGGGTGTGGGTCGCCGTTGAATGCTTGGAACCGATAGAGGCTGCGGAAAACGAACCGGAAGATGCATTCGCTGGCGAGATCGCGCTCGTGCTGATCCCACGTCAGCAGTTCTTGCCACGTGGAGCCCACGACAAGTTCGGTGGTGAGCACCCGTGCGCTGCTCAGGTGATCGACGACTTCAGGAATATTGATATAGGGGTGATCGCGATAAAACGCGTGGAAGGCGCGCTGATTGCGCGCCTCGAGCTCGTAATCGAGCTCCTCGACGAGTCGGGTCTTGATCTCCTCGACCATCTCGGTGGGATCGAGACCACCAAAGCCCTGCTTCAAGATCGCGCCCAGGAGTTCGGTGTTGCGCAAGTCAGCGCTGATCGCAGCGTCGACGCCGGGATACTGCACTTTCACGGCCACAGCGCGCTCGAGCTGAGTAGAGGGGTCGATGATGATCGCGCGATGTACTTGGCCGATGGAGGCTGCAGCGATGGGTTCAGGATCGAAGGTGACGAACAACTCGCTGATTGGTGCGCCAAGCTCGCGTTCGATCGCTTGAATCGCCAGTTCGGCACTCATCGGCGGCGCATTCGACTGCAGCTGCGAGAGGGCGAGGCGCAGTGGCTCGGGCAGGCCCTCGTCGAGATAGCTGGCCATCTGGCCGAGCTTCATCATCGCGCCCTTCATCTGTCCTAACCGGTCGGCGATCTGGTCGGCGGTCTTCAACTCGCGGGCATGGTCCAACTCGACACGACGCTCAGTACTCGCGAATACCTTGCGCGCCGTTGTTGCTGCGTACGTGGCACCGACTCGAACTGCAAGCCCGGCAAGTTGGGTGTTGCGCCCCGTGCGCCCGCGCTTGGTGATGGCGTGTTTGCCGGTTTTTTTGCCGGTTTGCTTGTCGGGCGTCGGTTTGGGAGTCGTCATGACAGCAACTCGGCGCGCTCGCAGACCGAGTGCACTGCGCGGATGAGCGTGGGCACAAATCGATCGGCGTTGGCGATACAGGCATCGTGGTCGCCATCGACCCGGAAGGCCTCTGCACCGGTGATGGACTCGAATAGACGCACCTGTCGGCGCACCGGCACCACGCGATCGCGCATGGTGATGAGCACCGAGGTGGGTACGTCGACATCTTTGAGCCACGGCCGCGACGAAAAGTTACCGATGGCACGGCCAGCTTCGAGCACCATCCGCCATTCGTGACGCGATGCTTGTGCCACCGCCCACGGCTCCCACTCGCCGGCCTTGCGTTGCAGGTAGATCTGCTCGGTGAGCCATTGGCGCGCCTGTGAGGGTGCCAGCCGAGACAGCGCGGCCAGACCCGACAGCCCGGCAAAGGACAGCTTCTCCTCACGGCTCGAAGCAAACGACCCTGCCGTCGCGCACAACACGAGACCCAGGACCCGCTCGCGGTGCTGCTTCCACAGCAGCTGCGCGATGGGTCCGCCCATGCTGTAACCCACCGGGATGAACCGCTCGATGCCGAGCACGTCGGCCAGCGCCGCTGCGTCGTCGGCACAATCGCTGAGCTTGAACACCTTGCGGCTGCGGATGCCGCCGCCGTGCCCGCGGTGATCGAGCGCCACCACACGGAAATGCTCGCCCAACGGGTAGTAACTGGTGAACCAGTTCAGGTCGGCGCTTGCGGTCCAGCCGTGCAACAAGATGATCGTGGGCGCGCTCGGCGAGGGGCCGGCGAGTTCGCGCACGAATGTGGTGCCGCGCCCTTCGAGCTCGACCTCACGTCCCGGTGGGAGTTGGGGCTCGTGGACTCCGCCGCCGTCACGCAGCGCCACTCAGGCCGGCCCCGACGCGAGAATCTTCACTTTGAGATCGCCGTTCGGCGCGGCGTAGTGCACCCAGGATCCGACAGGGGAACCGAGCAACGCACTGCCGAGTGGCGAGCCGGGACTCACAATGTCGAGCCCGTCGATGCGCTCTTCGACGTGGCCGATGATGTAGGTCTCGGCCATGTCGTCAGAGCCGCCGTCATAAAGGATGGTGATCTTCTGGCCGACGCGAACCTCGCCCTCGGGGCCGCTGTCGATGACCTCACCGTTTTCGAGCAGGTACTCGAGTTGGCGGATGCGACCCTCCATGTGACCCTGCTCGTCCTTGGCGGCGTGATAGTCGCCGTTCTCTTTGAGGTCACCCATCTCGCGGGCACGCTCGATCTTCTCGGCGACCGCGAACCGGCCGCGTGTACTGAGGTCGTCGAACTCAGCCTGCATACGGTCGTATGCATTGCGGGAGAACTGGTGGATTGCCATTGGCCAAGGTTATCTGTCGTGTCGAAAAGTGGGTGAGGCCGAAAAGTGGGGAGGCCGAAAAGTGGGGAGCTTGATTGGTGATCTCGTACGATGCCTGTCGTATGACGCATCGAATTGCAGTAATCGGTGGCGACGGCATCGGCCCTGAGGTCACCGTCGAGGCCCTCAAGGTTATCCGTGCCGCTGGCGTGGACATCATCACCACCAACTTCGACCTCGGTGGGGCGCGGTACCTGCGCGATGGCGAGATCCTGTCCGACGCCACGCTCGAGCAACTCCGTGGTTTCGATGCCATCCTGCTCGGCGCCGTCGGTACCCCCGATGTGCCGCCCGGCCTCATCGAGCGAGGTCTGTTGTTGAAGATGCGTTTCGAACTCGACCTGTATATCAATCAACGTCCCTTCATCGGCACGGCTCCCGGCCACACCGAGGCGCACGACTTCGTGGTCATTCGCGAAAACACCGAGGGCCCGTATGTGGGTGAGGGCGGCGTGTTGCGCAAGGGCACGCTCAACGAGGTCGCCACGCAAGGCAGCGTGAACACGCGCATGGGTGTCGAGCGGTGCATCCGTTATGCGTTCGAACTCGCGTCATCCCGCGCGCGCAAGCACGTCACGCTCGTACACAAGACCAACGTGCTCACCTTCGCGGGCGATCTGTGGCAGCGCACCTTCAATATCGTCGCGGCCGAGTATCCCCACGTGGGCACCGCGTACAACCATGTCGACGCGGCGTGCATCTACTTCGTGCAGGACCCGCAGCGATACGACGTCATCGTCACCGACAATCTGTTCGGCGACATCCTCACCGACCTCGGTGGTGCTGTCAGTGGCGGTATCGGACTTGCGTCGTCGGCGAACCTCAACCCGGCACATACCGGTCCGTCGATGTTCGAGCCGGTGCACGGTTCGGCTCCTGACATCGTCGGCACCGGCAAGGCCAATCCCACGGCGGCGATTCTCAGCGCAGCGCTGATGCTCGACTTCCTGGGCGAGTCCACGGCGGCCGATCGCGTGCGCGCCGCATGCGCTGACCCTGTTAGCGGTAGCACCAGCCAGATCGCCGATTCCATCGCCGCAAAGCTCGCACCCTGATCTAAGTTGAGCGAACTCGAATCGAACTGACGTCATGGTCCGACCTGACGACCTGACCTGAACAAGGGGAATCCAAATGCCGATCCAAGCCACTCCGAAAATCTGGATGAACGGCGAACTCGTCGATTGGGACAAGGCCCAGATCCACGTGCTCACCCACACGCTGCACTATGGCACCGGGGTGTTCGAGGGTATTCGTGCCTACCCCACCGACGACGGCCCTGCGGTGTTCCGCCTCACTGAGCACATCAAGCGTTTGTTCAACAGTGCGCACATCCTCGGCATGGAGATTCCCTACACCGTCGGCGAGCTCATCCAAGCCACCAAGGACACGGTCGCGAGCACGGGCCTGCCCGGCTGCTACGTGCGCCCCATTGCCTACTATGGCTATGGCGAGATGGGTCTCAACACTCTGCCGTGCCGCACCGACGTGGCCATTGCCTGCTGGCCTTGGGGCGCCTACCTGGGCGACGACGCAGTGAGCAAGGGCGTGCGCATGAAGATCAGCTCGTGGACGCGCCATGATCACAACACCATGCCGCCAGCAGCCAAGACCGTGGGCAACTACGTGAACTCCTCGCTCGCCAAGGTCGAGGCGCTCAAGGCCGGCTACGACGAGGCGATCATGCTCGCCCCCAATGGTCTGATTGCCGAATGCACCGGCGAGAACATCTTCGCTGTGCGCAACGACATCATGATCACTCCGCCTCTCTCCGCCGGTGCGCTCGAGGGCATCACCCAGAACAGCGTGATGACCATCGCCCGCGATCTCGGCTACGACGTGCGCGTCGACAACCTTGCGCGCAGCGATCTGTACATCGCGGAGGAGATCTTCGTGTGTGGCACGGCCGCCGAGATCAGCAGCGTCAACTCCGTCGATGATCGTGCCGTGCCGTGCCCTGGCCCGAAGACGCAGGCGATTGCTGCGATCTACCTCGACGCGGTCAAGGGAAACGTCGCCAAGTACAAGCACTGGTGCGAGCTCGCCGTCTGAGCGGTTATCTCGGCACCGATTGTCCAACGCGAGTGTGTGGTTGCGATCCGGGCAGATCGGGCGGCAACCACACAGCGCAACAGCCAAACCAAGCTGAAAAAGTCGAGCGCCCCAGGCTGCGCTGCCGACGGTGGGGTCGGCGCGCCACCTGAGGCGGCTCTCGTGGGATGATCCACCGCTGATCGAACACCCGGTGTTACCCTTCGCTCGTTCAACATCTCACCCGTCGGAGTCTCCTCCGGCGGGTGAGCCGCTTTTCGGGTTTGTCTCCCCGGTTGCCCGGCTCGACGCTCCTGAAGGCTTCGGGTGTCGACACCTCGCCAGTTGCCCGGTTCGGCATGTTCACCTTCCGCGACTCGAGGATTCGGGCGTTGCCGCCTTCGTCCTGCGGATCCCCTCGGCCACCGGCATTGCTGCCGACGACCCCGGCTTTCCTTGACGACCGGTGTTGCCACCGATCGCCCGAGCTGTGGTCATCCCCCGATTCGTCGTGTCAATCTGACCCCGATCGGGTTCGGCCGTGCGGCTTGCGCCGTTCGTCCTCCCCCGGTGGGCCAGTTCGTCGTGCGAACCGGTGTGAACGCATCATGCGCCGTGCAAAACAGCAGGTCAAGAGGTATTTTTCAAGTCACAGGGTTATCCACCGAGAAAGTGGGTAATCCCCAGAAGTTTCTTGTTCATCCACCGTTACCACACAAGTTGCCCACAGTTCACAGGTTGACGGGCGACAGTTCTCACGGCACAATGGGCGGCGTGAAGATCACCAACATACCCAACGCCTTCGGCCGGATCATCATTATTTGCTAGCGCACGTCACCACCACGACGTGCGCTCTGAGCCGCCCCTTCGGGCGGCTCTTTCATTTCTCCTGACATTCTTCTCTCCAGCTTCGAGGAACCCCATGACGAACACCAGCAGTCTCCCCAGCCTCACTCCGACCAACGGTGACCCTGTCGAGGTCTTCGACACCACCCTGCGCGACGGCTTGCAAGTGGAGGGCGTGTCAGCCAGCGTGGAAGACAAGTTGCGCATTGCCGAGCAGCTCGACTTCTTGGGTGTGCAATACATCGAGGGTGGCTGGCCGGGCGCGAACCCCAAAGACATCGAGTTCTTCGCCCGCGCTGCGACCGAGCTCAACCTGTCGACCTCCATGCTGGTCGCCTTTGGTTCCACGCGCCGCCCGAAAGGCAAGGTCGACGACGACGCCACGTTGCGCAACCTCATCGACGCCGGCACCTCTACGGTGTGCATCGTTGCCAAGAGTTGGGATTATCACGTGCTCAACGCGCTGCAGACCACGCTCGACGAGGGTGCTGCGATGATCGCCGACTCGGTGGAGTACCTCGCCGCGCACGGCAAGCGTGTGCTCGTCGACATGGAACACTTCTTCGACGGGTACAAGCGCAATCCAGAGTTCGCGCTGCGCGCCCTCGAAGCCGCCATCATCAAGGGCGCCAGC
The DNA here is from genome assembly GCA_043753895.1 of Actinomycetota bacterium. Classification (GTDB taxonomy): domain Bacteria; phylum Actinomycetota; class Acidimicrobiia; order Acidimicrobiales; family Ilumatobacteraceae; genus WLMZ01. The sequence continues at coordinate 106,812 of JAYUWK010000001.1, read as the reverse complement.
CACGTGGTGCTGTGCGACACCAATGGTGGGTCGCTGCCCCACGAGGTTCAGTCCATCGTCTCTGACGTGCATCGTCATGTGGGCAAAGACGTGATCATCGGCATCCACTGCCACGACGACACCGGATGCGCAGTAGCCAACAGTATGGCCGCCGTACTCGCTGGAGCGCGACACGTGCAGGGCACGCTCAACGGCCTCGGCGAGCGCACGGGCAATTGCAACCTCACCACGGTGATCCCGAACCTGCAGGTGAAGCTGGGCATGCACTGTCTGCCAGAGGGTCGCCTCGAGCGGCTCACGTCGGTGAGCAACCACATCGCCGAGGTGCTCAACCGCCCGCTCAATCCGCAGGCGCCGTATGTGGGTTCGTCGGCATTCGCGCACAAGGCCGGTCTGCACGTGTCGGCCATTGCTCGGGCCAAGGACGCGTACGAACACATCGATCCCGAGCTCGTCGGCAACGGCACGCGCTTCGTGGTCAGCGAGATGGCGGGCAAGGCAACCATCACGATGAAGGCGGCGGAACTCGGCCTGCCGATGGATGGCCCGGCCATCAATCAGGTCATCGACGATCTGAAGCGGCTCGAGCATGAGGGCTATCACTTCGAGGCGGCCGATGCGTCGCTCGAACTACTGATGCGCAAAGCGGCCGGGTGGCAGCAGGACTTCTTCCGCGTCGAGAGCATGCGCGTGATTACCGACGAACTTCCCAGCGGCGACTTCACCACCGAGGCCACCGTGAAGGCGTGGGTCGGCGACCAGCGTTTCGTGCACACGGCCGAAGGTAACGGCCCGGTGAACGCGATCGACACGGCGTTGCGTGCCGCGCTGGCCACGCGCTATCCCGAACTCGCCAAGGTGCACCTCACCGACTACAAGGTGCGAATCCTCGATGGCGCCACGGCCACAGGCGCTGTCACCCGAGTGCTCATCGACGCGACCAACGGCACCCGCTCGTGGACCACTATCGGGGTGAGCGGCAACATCATCGAAGCATCGTGGCGCGCGTTGGAAGAATCGCTGATCTTTGGCTTGCTGCATTCGGCGAGGTAGAACTAAGGCCCATGGCTGCACCGAAGTTCGCTCCAGTTCCAGCGGTTGAGTCCGTTCGCTCGTACGAGTCACCCGACTACGTACCCGGACCTTGGTCCCCCGATCGGCCCAGCGAGATCAATGGCCGTCAGCCGACAGGCGCGCAGTTGGGATATCAGGGGCCCGATCAGGGCTACGTGCTGCTGCTCGCCGAGCGTGCTCGCCCCCGGTTGCAGGTGCCCGCCGATGAATCCTCCAGCGACGCTGTGTGGGGTTGTATCAACATCGCCTTGCGCCGCGCCTCGCTGTACGGACGGGCTCCCGTGATGCACGATCTCACGATTGCGTTCACGATTTGGGGCTGGTTCGATGCCGCGCCGCCGGCCGATCTGGTGGCACGTCGACGCGAGTTGTTCGAGGGTGTGGCTCACACGGCGCAGCATTACACCGAGGGCCGCCATATCGCCGATCTGGTGCCCGAGGCCACGCTGCGGCTCACGCCGGATCAGGCACGCGCGGCATACCCTGCCCGTTGGCGCGAACTCACCGGCGCCTGACCTCGGAGGTACAGCGTGACCGTTGCGCATGAGACCCAGTCGATGATGCTCACCGATGCGCAGCGCGAATTCCGCGCGGTCATCCGCAAGTTCTGTCGCGACAAGATCGCCCCGCAGGCTGCAGAGACCGACCGCACGGCTACCTACAACTGGGAGGCGTGGGAGTCACTCAAGTCGATGGAACTCACCGGATTGTCGTACCCGTTGGAGTATGGCGGAGGTGGTGCCTCGCTCGTCGAGCAGGCCATCGTGGCCGAAGAGCTCGCCGCGGCCTGCGCATCGACGAGCCTGATGTTCCTGATCAACAAACTCTCGATGTTGCCCGTGCTCAACTTCGCCAGCGAAGAACTGTGCAGTACCTACATCCCGCGTATGTGTAGCGGCGAGAGTCAGGCCAGCTACGCGCTCAGCGAGCCCGATGCCGGTAGCGACGTTGCCTCGATGACCACCCGCGCCGTCGCCGATGGTGACAGTTGGATCCTGAACGGCACCAAGTGTTGGATCACCAATGCGGGCATCAGTGATCTCTACACCGTGTTCGCGCGTACGTCGCCCGATCGTCACAGCGGAATCACGGCCTTTCTCGTGAAGGCCGAGTGGGGCGTGCAGGTGGACAAGCTCGAACACAAGCTCGGCATCAAAGGTTCGCCCACGGGCGTGATCCGCTTCGACGACGTTCGCGTGCCCGATTCGCATCGCATCGGCGATGTCGGCAAAGGGTTCGCCATTGCGATGCACACCCTCGATCGCAGCCGTCCGACCATCGGAGCGCAGGCCGTGGGCATTGCCCAAGGAGCGCTCGACTTCGCGATCGAGTACCTGAAAGAGCGCCGCACGTTCGGCCGCCCGCTCGCCGACAACCAGGGTTTGCAGTGGATGGTGGCCGACTGCGCGATGCGCGTCGAGGCAGCGCGGCACATGGTGCATCACGCTTGCGCGATTGCCGACGAAGGCGACCCGCACGGCGAGTTGTCGGTGGCTGGCGCGATGGCGAAGTGTTTCGCCAGCGACGTGGCGATGCAGGTCACAACCGACGCGGTGCAGTTCCTCGGCGGCTACGGCTACACCAGCGAGTTCCCCGTCGAGCGAATGATGCGCGATGCGAAGATCACCCAGATCTACGAAGGGACCAACCAGATCCAACGCATGGTGATCGCTAAACACGTGTTCAGCTGAGTGTTTCTCTCCGCCTAGTGTTGTTCGGTGTTGTCATGTACCGAGGCTGTCCCTAGTACCCTCCCTAGTTGATAGGGTCGTCGGAATGGCGACACTTCGCGAGCGCAAACCAGGGGTGTGGGAGGTGCGCGTGTTCGTCGGGAACGACGACAGCGGCCGGCCGAAGCAGGTGAGCCGTACGGTGCGCGGCACCAAGCGTGATGCGCAACGAGCGGCCGCAGAGTTGACGGCGGCGCCACCTGCGGCCTCTGACGGTCGAACGGTTACCGATGCGTTGGAGGCGTGGATCGAGACGCACACGCCCACGTGGGCGGCGTCGACGGTGCGCGACCAGACCAGCCGGGCCTCGCTGGTGAAGGCCGACAAGATCGCCCGCATGCCGCTCGCCCGACTGACCGTGGCCGACGTGGATCGCTGGCACACCCGCGTGCGGGCGGCGGGGGTGGGCGAGTCGTCGCTGCGCAACCAGCACCTGGTGCTGAGAGCCTCGCTGTCGCAGGCTGCCCGCTGGGGCTGGGTCACCACCAACGTGGCTGCGCTGGCCACCCTCGGTCGTCGCACGACCAAGCCGCGGGCGGCGATGACGGCTGCCGACGTACGGGCCGTCATCGAGGCCGGCGAGCGGTTCGACCCGGCAGCCGGACTCGCGTTCCGCCTTGCCGCGATCACCGGTGCCCGCCGCGCTGAGCTCTGTGCACTCGTCTATCGCGATCTCGACGTTGATCGGCTGACCATCGACTCCAGCATCGCGATCGAGCGAAGCGGTTCGGTAGACCACAGACAGGTGCCCGCGCTCATCGATGCGGCCACCAAGACCGGCAACCAGCGGGTGGTGCGCCTCGACGAACGCACGGTGCATGCCATCGAAGCGCTCCGCAGGGAGCGCGAGCGCTACGGCCCGTGGATGCTGCAGCCGGGGGAGCGGCCGTTGAACCCGGAGCGCCTGACCGGCTGGTGGCGCATCGCCCGCCGTGACGCAGGAATCGAAGCACGGTGGCGGCTGCACGATCTGCGCCACTGGTCTGCCACCGAGGCCATCGGCCGCGGCCACGACATCCGCACCGTGGCCGGCAGGTTGGGACACGCCAATCCGGCGATGACACTGCGGACGTACGCACACGCACTGGACGGCGCCGACGCCGGCGTCGCGGCCACCCTCGCGAGCGCATTGGAGGGAGAGTCGTGAAGCAGCGCTTCGTCCGCCCTGGAGATGAGCTCAGCGATGAGGCCGTGATCGTCGTGCGTGGAGGAACTCTGGCCGACGAGGATGTGCTCGACGACGCCTTGGCCGCGTTCGAGGTGTATGGCGTGTATGCCCTCTCCGTGTTCGCATTGGTGGACACCACGATGGACGAACTTGCGCAGGAGCCGCCGCTGGTGCGATTCGAATGGCTGACGTTGATGACGGCAGGAAGGGTTCGTCGGGCGGGATTTCGCCTTCTGCCGACCGGTCGCCGCACACTGCACCACAGCATCGAGTTCGACGACCTGCCTGACGGAATTGCGCGGCTTCAGTCGTGCGAGCATCGGACCGTTGTCAACCCGTATTATGTTCGCTGAGATGGAGCGTCGAAAGGAGGCCGACCATGAGCGATGAGCAGATCGACATTCGGGCAGATCTCAACGCCCAGGACGATGACGGCTACGGGTGGTCGACTCTGTCGCGAGCGCGTCATCCGGACATGGTCAAGGTCGGCTCGATGCTCCTCGCGGGCAACTCGCAGGCGATCGCCGTTGTGCGTGTCGTAGCGGTCGATGCCGACGGCCAGATTCATTTCACGATCCTCCCAGGCCCGATCAGCAAGAACCGTCACCTGCTCGACCACGCCGCCGCAAGCTGACGCCGAGCCACCATGATCCGTCAGCTCACCGTTGACTTCAATCGAGCCGTCGACGGCTCCCTGATTCGTGCGAACGTCCGCAGGGCCGTGGATGACCTGGTGTTCGAGGTGGGTGTGACGGTCGTGGTCGGCGACGACGATTGGGGTGTGACAACGGCCGAGGTGGTTCAGATCGATCACGCAACGGGCTCCATGTTGCTGCGCTTGGCCACTGACCCGGTCGACGAGCCTTCGCTTCCCTGAGGGTTTGAACAGCCACGTCATCTCACGACCGGTCTGCACCGAGGTGCCCTCGATTGACGGATCGAGGGCAACAGTGCCCACATAGCGGAAGCCAGCCGCGCTCGCAACCGCCGCACTTTTGACGTTTCCCGCGTCACATCGGATGATGACGGCGGCGAAGTTGCGCGCTGCGGATAGGGAAAGCACGCGTACAGCACGGGTTGCAATCCCTTCACCAGTGCGATCGCTTCGTACCCAGTAGCCGATTTCGGCTGAGCCGTGGTCGCGGAGGTGAATGCTGCACTGGCCAACAACCTCGCTATCGATTTCAACCGCGTACGTCCAGCCGATGCAACGGTCTGCTTCGGTCGTTACATTCTGCAGGAATGCCTCGAACTCTTCGAGCGTTGGCACAAGCATCGGGAGCCAGTCGTCGAAGTCCTTCTTCGATGCCTGCACAATCGAGCCGACCGCTTCACGATCGGCCGCAACCCACGGACGGAGCCCGATGCGTTCGGAAATTAAGTGAGTAGGCAGCGACACGCCCTCAGAATGCCTTGATGGAGGACGTGATGCAAGAACTCTGCGGTATTCGTAGGGTTCGAGGTGCGTGCGTCACTTGGCGCGGCGCCGTGACCCCTAGTTTCATCCCTAGTACTGGATGACACGCGCCAACGCGACCCAACATGGGACGGACTGTCGCCGCAGCTCAGCGGCACAGTGCAACACGCGACACCGTCAGACGGACGACCGTGCCAGACCACCTAGATCTACGAAGGGGCCAACCAGATCCAACGCATGGTGATTACCAAGCACGCGCTTCGTTGAGCAGCGGTTTGCGATCAGCCCTGGGGGCAGGTGCGAGAGGGCTTGGTGAGTTTGCCACGGTGGTGGGTGCGGAGTGACCAAACCTCCGGACTGCAGACCGGCCGCCGACAACGATCGACCAGCTTGAGGCCCACCGTTGCTCGTCGAGCACTGTCACGAAATGGAACGGTGCGGGGCCACGCCAATGAATGACCTCGCCGCTGAACTCGAGCTCCACGTGTTCAGATCGAGAGCGCTGCCGGGCGGTCGGCTGGGTCCTTGTCGATGGGGCTGGTCCAGACCTCGCCGGGGAGGTTCGTACCGATGACCAACCGGGTCCGGGTGCCCGCGAGGGTGCGGTGCAGCCATCCGGCGGGCGCTCGCAGCCGGCATCCCGGCTGGATCTGAGTGACGTTGCGGTTCTCGTCAGCGAATGATCCGGTGCCCGAGATCACCCAAGTGACGCCTTCGAACTCGTGCCAGTGGAGGCTCTCGTCGACGTCATGGACGTCATTGAACGCCAAACCATGCAAACCCATGGCCGCAACCCGCTCGAGCGCTTCTTGCTCGGTGATCGGTTCCCCCGTCGTGAACTCGTAGTCCATGGTGCGCTCTCCCTGTGATTTCGATGGCGGCTCAGCCGGTTCGCACTGAAAGTTCATCATGGCATGTCTCGCCGCAAGCCGAAAGGAAAAATCGCGGCGACCGCAGTGGGCTCAGTCACCCGTACAGCCGTCGATGACCTCGCGGAGGAGATCGGCGTGGCCGCAGTGGCGGGCATACTCCTCGATCATGTGCACGATGATCCGCCGGAGCGCTTGGCGTTGGCCACCGGGATTGCCGGTGCTCACGTCGTCCATACCGGCCACCATCAGGTGTTGATCGATCACGGCGATCTCATCCCAGAACGCCCGCAGCGCATCGCCCACCGTCGCGTCCGGCGGGATGTCCCATTCCTGGTCATCCTCGAACAACCCGGGAAGATCTTCGTCGAGGAGGACGCAGCGAAACCACCATCGCTCCACGTCGGTCATGTGGCGCACGAGGCCGATCAGCGTGAGCCGACTCGGAGCGATCGCGGCGCGGCGTGCTTGTTCGTCAGTGAGCCCTTCGAGCTTGCGGGCCAGCACTGCACGGTGATACGCGAGGTAGCCCAGCAGCACGGAACGCTCGTCGTCTCCGACGGCCTTGGACGTAGGGAGCGTCACGATGGGTTCGGTCATCGGCGCAGCCTGTCACGCGAGCGTGATGCGATCAATCGGCTTGTCAGGCGACGACAACCGACGTTGTCGCGCGCGACGCCGCGGCTCCACGAGCAAGTCACCGAGACTCAGGAGAAATGGCGGCCGGTCAGGTTCGGAACGCGAACGTAGCCGCTGGTTTCCGCAGCTGTAACCTCCGGGATCGTGGCACACCCGTTCTCGTTCAGCTGTCGACCATGGACCTCTGACGATGTGCCGTTCCTGTGGGAGATGCTCTACCAGTCGATCCATGTGCGCAACGGCATCGACCCTCCACCGCGTGCGATTCTGCAGGAGCATGACATCGCCCATTATCTCGAGCACTTCGGCTCGCATGCGGGTGATGATGCCCAGATCGCTGTCGGCGAAAAGGGTGAGCGCATCGGGGCCGCATTCTGTCGTTGTCACGATGCCGATGATCCCGGCTACGGCTTTGTTTCGGCCGAGATCCCCGAGGTCGGCATGGCGGTGGTCGCGGCTCATCGTGGTCAGGGCGTCGGTCGTCGACTCCTCCTCGACATGCTCGTGCGCCATTGGGCGCTGAGTCTGAGCGTCGACGCGGACAATGTTCGCGCCAGCCGCTTGTACGTAGAACTCGGCTTTGTCGACGTGGGTACCGTCGGTACGTCCATCACCATGCTCCATCGCCGGGGGGACTGAGCCCGCCTGCGCACAGGTATGGCTACGGTTCGAGTCCTCTGTGCCGTGCCGAGTGCTCACTGGTCGAGAGCGAACGCGCCTGGGATATCGCGACCGGTGTGCAACACTCGCCAGATGTCGATGGTGTCGTTCAGGGGCAGGTAGAAGAGAACGTAGGGGAATTGGCTCAGGTCGAACGCCCGAAGGTCGGGGATGCCGAGTTCGAAGGCAAATCGCAGTGAGCCCAGTTGTAGCGAACGTGTGACGTGGTTGATCCCATTCTCGAGCGCCTCGACGAAGTTCAACGCCACAGCATCACTGGCAGCGCTGCGCAGATATGCAATCGTTTCGTCGATGTCCGCGGCAGCGATTGAGCGCAGACGAGCCTGGCTCTCTGTCACATCGCTCAGTCTGGGTATCGACGAAGTCCTTCATTTCGGAAGGCAGCGACACGTTCATAGTCGACATGAGAGCATGTACACCCCGTTGGCAAAGTTTGCCAATAATATGGTTCGCCGGTCAGCCCAGCAGACAACGAGTCCTCGCCGCCGCACCGCGAGCGCGTCACATTGCGGCGGCTCGGTGGTATGACTCGCGCCGGGACGATCGCAGCGTCATCGTCGCGCAACGCGGCCGTACCAGCGCCAGGTTGCAGTTCGCTGCAAACGGGGCGCAGCGGAGAAAACGACCCAAAGCTTCGACTCTTTGCAAAAACAGGTCTCCTCGTTCGACCCGATGAACGCTCCGAGATCCTCGTCGCCCGGCAAACGGCGATGACGCGCTCGTTTGCAACGCGACGGCGTTGTCGATGGCTTCGAATGGGCTCACCGGCAACCCGACGCTGTCGATCGGATGGGAGCAGTCGAGGGTCGCTGCTGTCATTTCGGGTTCTGTGTTCGTTGTGGAGGCCGCAGTGTTGAGCGGCACCGAGATCGAGGCGACTGAAGTATTCTGCACGCCGGTTGATGGTGCGCTACTCCCGAGTGGTCAGCGCTGCAGCCAGCCAACGCACCGGTCAGCACCAGTAGAAGCGTCGTACTGGCCACCGATCGCCCGCATATTCGCGGTCCGGGGAGCCGAGGTAGGTAAACCATCACGCAATGGTGATGGAGCCGTAGGTACTGCACAATCCGTACGCATTCACGACGATGAAGGCCACGATGACCACGATCACCACGACGCGCTTCCATCGGCGACGCTCGAAGCGGCGACCGACAGGCGGGGGCATGTACCAGCCGGGAAGCAACGCGTCGCTGTTGTTGTCGGTCCCGTCACCGAGCACTTCCCAGATCGACACTGCGTCAACGGACACGCCGGCATCAGGGTCGCAGGCGAGAGCGAGGCGTGTCAGTTCCTGATCGGAGACGTAGTCCACGTCGTGTGCGACATCATGATCGAGTTCAGTGATGTCGGGCATGGATCCTCCTCAGCGGCGCGACGACAGCGTAGGCCACGATGCGTCAGCTCGTGCTCTGCGGTGAATCCCGATGCTGCGACCGAGCGGTGGTGACACCTGTAGGAGATGTGTCACCGCCAGCTGACACAAACGCCACGCCAAAGTGACCGAATTCGAAAAACAGCGGCGGCACGTTCGGATCTCGGCTCGTGGAGTGTCCTCCCTGAGCAGTGCCTCACATCGCTACCGCGCGGTGATCCACCACCAGATCCACCGGTGTCTTGGCGCTGTCGGTGGTGCTGTAGGTCCAGTCGAGTTGTTTGTAGGTGAACGACGTATCCACCGTCGCTCCGTGTTCGTCGAGTTCGACCAGCGGCGCGATGAGGTGCACCGTGCCCGGCTCGGCACCTGGCTCGAGGCAAGCTCGCACCTCAGCGTCGAACGCGTCGAGCAGACCTCCGACCACCACTTGATGCTGTGTTGCCAAACTGCAGCGGGCACCATCGGCGACCGTGGTGAGGCGCACCTTCACGGTCGCAAGGTGTTCCTCGGTACCGAAACCCCGCACGATCTTGCCGAGTAGATCGGAGATCTGGGCTCCGTCCTGCTTGCACGCAGTGCACTGTCCGCACGACTCCACGGCAAGAAAGCGTGAGACACCGGCTGCGACCGCGACCGGGTTCGTGCTGTCGTCGATCACCAAGTAGCCGCCCGATCCGAGACCGCTGCCGATCGCTCGCATGGCCTCGTAGGTCAGGGCCGTGTCCAGTTGATCAGCGGTGAGCGGCGCGCTCGACACGCCGACCAGCACAGCCCTGAGGGTGCGTTCCGGCTGCAGACCGCCGGCGAGTTCGATGACCTCGCGCATCGTGGTGCCCATTGGCACCTCGACGACGACGGGGTGTTGTACGGCCCCGGATACGGTGCACACGATGGTGCCCGGTGAGTCGGGAGTGCCGACGGATCGGAACCATTCGGAACCCTTCGCGATGATCGCAGGAACGTTCGCAAAGGTCTCGAGATTGCTCACCAACACCGGAGGAGCCGCGCTCGATTCGGTTGTGCCCGCCATCTGGATATCGGCGGACAGGCCACTTCCCGATGCGGCATCCTCTGCGGTGCGAACCACCTCGATGACGCCGCGTCTGAATGGGGGCGCGATGCGCGGAAATGGCGGCCGACCATCGATGACTTCGAGCAGTGCGGTCTCCTCGCCGAACAGGTAGCTGTATGGCCCCTCGATAAGGCGAATCTCGACACCGCTCGCCCATCCGGCCATCAGGATCTCGCCGATCGCCGAACGCAATCGGGTGAGTTCGTCGGTGAACCCAGCCTTGGTGGCGATGATGATCATTTTCGCACCGAGTGCGTGGGCCGCAATGAGCGCCCCCTCGATCGGTGCGTACGGATTGGCGCGCATGATCGCGCGGTCCTTGAACGTGCCCGGTTCACCCTCGGCCGCGTTGATCACGATGGTGGTGTACAACACGGGGGACTCGAACGACTTGATGGTTTGCCACTTCACGCCCGTGGGAAAGCCGGCACCGCCTCGTCCGCGAAGGCCAGAGGCTGTGAGTTCTTCGATGATGATGTCCCCGGTAACGGCTCGCGCCGCGCGCAAGCCTCCGCCGCCGCCGCCGCCATCGATATAGCAATCGAGGCTTCGATACGGCCAGGTGGGGAGTACCCGATTCGTCGCTGCCACCATGAGCTGGCTGTTCGGTGTCTCGACCTCGTGTTGGACATTTGTCATCTGAGCCCCGGTTCTGTGGGCCGCGCCACTTGCGGCTTTCAATGCGGTTCTCTACCCACTGTGAATGACGACTAACCGCGGTCCCCCGATTCGTACGCGTTGTATGTCGCTGGATATCAGACCAGCAGCGCGCCGAGTTCTTCGATCTCCGTCACCGTCTTGATGCCGAGCGCTTCGATCCGTTCGGTCGCATCAACGGGGAGATCGCCGCCTTCGTCTTCGTTGAGGAGGCCGCCAAAAACCACGATGCCGTCCCACTGCTCGAGCGCGAGCGCGCTGTGGAGGCGTTGAGCGATGGTGAGTGCAGCCCCGTTGTAAACGCCCATGATGACCGCATCGGCATCTTCGTCAGAGGCCGCCCGGGCAATGCTCTCGGGCGTTGAATCGGCGGGAAGGATGATGACCTCGCACCCGGAACGGGGCAGCGCACGGGCAAGCGCATCGCGCACCACGTCATGCACCTCGAGCACGGCGAGTACCACGCGGCGACCGTCGAGGCGGGGGAGCGAACGAGAGACACGCTCGACGAAGCCCGACATCAACCCGCTCTTCCACGTTTCGAGTTCGCCGACCTGCGTCGGCGCGACCAGATTGACACGATCGAACAACTTCGCGGGACCAACGCGGCGCATGGCGAGTAACAGTGCTGCGGGGTCCTGCACATCGATGCCATCGTCAGCGAACAGGCGCAGGGCGCGGTCGCGATACTCGATCGCGTAGGTGGCCACGTCGGCAGCGAGTGCGTCGAGGCGATCCCAGTTGAACAGGTCGCCCGATCGCCGTGCCTCGCGCTCGATCTCGCGGCCGAGGAGATGCACCTCGATGATCTCCAGGGCGCTGGGAATGCGTTCGGCTTCGGTGAGTGGTGTGAGTGCGATGGCGTGCCCGGTGGGGCGATGCAATTGCGTGGCGATGTCGACGAGTGCCGACGTGGTCAACACTGCACGGTTGTGCTCGATGTTGTCGCGAATCATGTCGACCGTGTTCCCGTACACCATCGAGCCGACCGAGTCGCCGTTGCGGATGTTGTCGAGCGACAGAGCCAGCACCGCGCGGTGCAGCGGTTGATGCACCAAACCGCCGAACGCATGGGCCAGGCGTGCGCCACACAGCGTCTCGGCCACATACAACTCGAGTGCGCCCCACCCGACGTATGCGCCGTAGTGGGGCAGCTGCATTGCGACGCCATCGTCGAGGTTGGAATGCATGAGCGCGCCACGATCGCGCAGCGCCGACATCGCCCCGAGCGCGCGTAACGTAGCTTCGGTGAGTTGCACATCGTTGAAGCCTGGCCATTCGTAGGTGAAGTACTGGCTGAGGTTTCCGATCGTGGTGGCGCCAGCTGCGAGCGCCGCGAGGGCGTTGGCGAAGCCGTTCGGTGCGCCGATCATGTTGTCGCCCATGTGCGGTTGCACCGGTGCGGCCTCCCCGAGGCGGACCCATTCGTGATCGGCAACCATCGGTCCGGTCTCTTTGGGGAAACCCTCGCGTGCATCGGGCGGCATGCCCATGGCGCGTGAGAGGCACAGACCGTAGCGCTCGAGCGTGAAGCCGTGGTCAGCTAACGATGCGTACACCTGCTGCAACGCGTGTTCCGTTGCCGGCCAGTCGTTCAGACCGATGTGAGCGTGATAGGAAATCCGTTGCTCGGCCTTGGCGCGCTGCTTGAACGCGACCTCGCTGACAACATTGTTCGCCCTGCAGAAGGCACTCTGTCGGGGCATGATCCCGTGTGCCGCGGCGCGGCCTTCGTCGAGCAGTTCGCTACCGTGCAACATGTGCGGATGCTAACGCTGACGAGTTGGCGTGCTGGTTCGGGGCATCGCCCAACGAATGACGTTCGTGGCTGCTGCCCCGGTGGGGCCGATGACGAGTCGTTCACCGATCGGAAGGAGTGGCACGCGCAGCGGCCAGCGGGTCCACACGGGGAGCAACGCCACCGCTGCTGCCGACAATGCGAAATACGCGGGTCGTGCGGCAAACGGCAGCGGTGGATCGATGATCAGGAACCGGGCGGCCTCACGCGCCTCTCTCGTGCTGCCAAGCTCGGGCCGGAACGACTGGAGGTGAGCGCGTAACGCCGCCCGAGATGTCGGCGGATCGATGACGCCCAATTTGCGTGCCACGAGTGCAGATTGACGCACGTACTCGTCGGCCTCGGTCGAAGTGAGTGGTGTCTCGCCGTAACGCTGGTGCGCAGTCAGGAAGCTGTCGATCTCGACAATGTGCACCCAGTGCAACAGATGCGGATCGTTCGCAGAGTACTCTCGGCCGTCGGGCGCAACGCCGCGCACCCGCGTGTGCACACGCTGCACGATTGCAATGGCCTGCTCGGCGCGGTCGATGGGACCAAACGTGGTGGATGCAACGAAGTCGGCCGTGCGCTGAAGACGCCCCCACGGATCGGAGCGGTAGTCGGAGTGTTGCGCCACACCCGCCATCGCCAGCGGATGCAGCGACTGCAGCAGCAGGGCGCGTAGACCGCCAATGAACATCGACGCGTCGCTGTGCACCCGCTTGATCGGGCTGCCGTCGTCGAACCATCGCGGCCCGGGAGCTTCGAAGATCTCCGCCCCCTTGCCCTCGGCATCGGCGCCGATGACTCGCGAGCGGATCTGCTCGGCAATCCAGGTTCGTGCGGTTTCGCTGGGTGTCGACATCTCTTCAGCCCGCATCGATTGCATGGGCGCGCAGGTCGGCAAGCGATGTGTATTCCAACGCGGACACGTGGGTGCTGGCGAGACGCACCTTCGGGGCCACGCCTGCCTCGAAGGCCTCCTGCCAGCGCGGCGCACACAGGCACCACTGATCGCCATCGTGCAGCCCAGGGAAACCGTATTGTGGCATTGGAGTACTGAGGTCGTTGCCCTGCGCCTTGCTGAATGCGAGGAAGTCATCGGTGAGCACGGCGCACACGACGTGCATGCCCGGATCGTCACCATGGTTCTCGCAACAGCCGGTGCGGTAGTAACCGGTGAGCGGGTCGAGCGAACACGACTCCAGTTCTGCACCGAGGACATTCATCTGAGTCATGCAATTATCTAAGCCCGTACACTCACCGAATGCTCGATTTAAAGATCCGTGATTTTGCCCAGGCCAAGAATTTCGGCACCCTCAGCGTGCATCTCGCCAATGGCTCTATCGCCACGCATGTGATGTGGATGGACGCCGATGACGAGCACATCCTCATCAATACCGAGATCCACCGTGCCAAGTACCGCGCCATCGCCGCGAATCCGAATGTCACCGTCGCGATCTGGGATGCGGAAAACCCCTACACCTACGCTGAGGTGCGCGGCATTGTGACCGGCGAGATCCGTGGTGACGCCGCCCGCGCTCACATCGATCACTGCTCGCGCAAGTACACCAGCGGCGACTATGCCAACCCCATCACGAGCGAGCGCGTGATCCTGCAGATCACCCCCGATCGCCAACGCGGCCCCGGCATCTGATCGCCGTTCGTCGCGCCGGTCGGACGGGTTCTACGGGCGCCTAGCTCACGCTGACGTGGAGCAGCTTGCCGACGCCGTAGGTGACAGCCACTGCGCCGAGCAGGATGGCAACCTGACGTAACGCGCTGAGCGTCTTGTTGCGCTCGGCAAACTTGCCAACAGCGGCACCCAATGCCGCAGCGCCGACAATCCCGATCATGACCGAGGCCAGTTTGGCCGAGGACCCCGAACCGGTGATCCATGGCAACACGGGCAACAGCGCTCCGACCAGGAAGCATGCGAACGACAACAGCGACGCCTGGAACGCAACGGGCAATTCGTCGGGGTCCATGCCGAATTCCTCGCGGGCGTGCACGCCGAGTGCAGCTTCGGGCGAGCGCATCACCTCGGCAGCGGCCTGCTTGGCGGTGGCCGCTTCCATACCGTGGCCTTCGTACATCGCCGCGAGTTCGGCCTGTTCGGCAGGCGCGTTGACGACCAACTCGCGTCGCTCCACTTGGAGCTCGCGATGGACCAGCTCGTTTTGTGCCGAGATCGAGATCCACTCACCTGCACCCATACTGACAGCGCCGGCGATGGCCCCGGCGAAACCAGCGAGGCGCACGAGGTCTGACTTTACGCCGCTTCCGGCGAAACCGATGATCAATGACACGTTCGAGATGAGACCGTCGCTCATACCGAAAACCGCCGCTCGGGCAAGGCCGCCGGCAACGGATCGGTGCCCGGGGTGCGCTTCGGTCTGGCGTCGGAAGGCGTGTCGACTCATGTACTCGACGCTACCGCGCCCTATCGACAACTACCCCAGCTTGCTCGCTACTGACCGCAACGATTCGAGACCGGCCGCGCCACGCCTGCAGTTAACCTTCCAACTCAGCCTGGACATGTCCTGCATACCCGAAGTAGCGCCCCAGCGGCCCGTCTTGGGCTCCTGAGGCAAGACTTCGGCGATGTGCGGCCGACGATGTTCGAGACCGGGCACGCCAACGCAGATGGGTTGTACTGTGTGCTCAGGAGCCGTTGCTCGGCTCGCACATTCCGCCAACGTTGTCGGAAGAGAAAGCGAAAACTCATGGCAGTCCGGGAGCCCTACTCAGTTGGCCTTGCGATCGTTGTCGAACGTGCTCGCGTGTTGGCGCGTGAGCCAGATCGAGAACTGATCGCGGCCTTGGTGCCCGAGTTCCTCGCAGAGATCGACGACGACGAACTCGTCGGGCTGTCCATCGACGATCTGGCGGCAACGGCTCTCGCACACCTCGAACTCGGGCGCACTCGCCAGCCCGGCCAGACCCTGGTGCAGGTGCGAAGTATCAAGGGCTCAGCACGATCGGTGGTGCTCGTCGTCACCGACGACGCCCCATTCCTAGTCGACTCAATTCGGCTCGTGCTCGAGCATCGCGGCTTGTCGGTGCATCTGATGGTGCACCCGATGATCGACATTGGCCGCGACCCCGATGGCGTGATCACCGGCATCGTCGCAGGGTCCACCCGCGAGGCCTGGACGCAAATGGCCATCGACCCTTGCCCCGAGGCCGATGCCGCTGCGCTCGAGGCGGAGGTGAGCACCGCAGTGGCGAATGTGCACCTCGCGGTAGACGACGTCGATGCCATGCGCGCCCGTGCGCAGCAGGTAGCCGATGAGCTGGTTGCGCCCCGAGCGGAGCACGCCATCGCTCCCGAAGCGGAGCAGGTCTCGAAGCTGCTCGACTGGTTGGCGCGGCAGCACTTCGTGTTCCTCGGCGCAGCGACTTACTCATTGAGCGGTGGTCAGCTCCATGCCATCGCCAGCTCGCAGCTGGGCCTCCTGCGCGACAATGTCGCCGTCGATCCGATGTTCGCCGCGGGCGATCAGGTGGTGTCCATCGCCAGAACCGATGCCGAGGTGGCGGTGCACCGCCGGGCGCGCCCGGTGTGTATCGCCGTTCGACGGTTCGACGACAACGCCGCAGTGATCGGTGAGGAACGATTCATCGGGCTGTTCTCCGCGGCGGCGTACCGGGTATCTGCCAACACCATTCCGCTGATTCGCGAACGGGTTGCGTGGGTGCTCTCGCAAAGCACGGTGGACCCTGCCAGTCACACCGGCCGTGCGCTTCGAACCGTGCTCGAGACGTTTCCACGTGACGAACTTTTCGAGATCGGGCGCGACGAACTCGCCGAGGTGGCCACCGCCATTGTCGCTCTGCAAGATCGCTCGTTGGTTCGCGTGCTCGAGTTGAGTTCGCCGGCGAACGGCTGGCAAACGCTTGCGGTGTACCTCCCACGCATCCGGCTCATGCCCGAGCTCCCCGAGCGAATTGCCGAACGCATCGCCTCGGCGATGCAGGCCTCGAGGGTGGAGTTCGAGACCTTCGTCGGTACCGGTGCCCTTGCCCGCATCACGGTTCAGATCCGCCGCGCTGAGGCTGTTTCCGATGCAGACCTCGTACAACTCAGCGACGACATCGACCAGTTTTCGCAACGCTGGGACGACCGGTTCCGCACGGCGCTCGCTGCGGAACTCGGTGAGGAACGAGCACTCCAGCTGACGCAGCGATACGCATCGCGCCTGTCGCGCGACTACACCTCGTTGACGTCGCCCGAAACCGCCGTGCTCGACGTGCAACACATCGACGCGCTGCTCGCCGGCTCTGATGTCACCGCGACGGCCTTCGTCACGCTCCCGCAGCTGGCGGCCAACGAGCGACGGTTCCGCCTGTATCGACGCAACAGCGCGCTCACGCTTGCCGAGCTGCTGCCGTATCTCGATGAGCTCGGGCTCCGCGCCGTCGACGAGCGTCCCTTCACCCTGCAACTCGACAACGACACCATCTCGCTGTACGACGTGGGCGTGCGTCTGCCCGATCAGATCACGTTGACAAACGACATCGTCGATGAGGTGCAGTCCACGTTCCGTCAGATGCTCACCGGCGCAGTCGAGGGCGATGGCTTCAATCGACTTGTGTTGTGCGCAGGCGCGTCGGCACGCGACGTGGAGATTCTCCGCGCCTACGCGAAGTACCTGCGCCAGACCCTGTTCCCGTTCAGCCAGCGGTACATCGAAGCCACCTTGGTGAAGTATCCGGGCGTCGTTTCCCTGCTCGTGTCGCTGTTCCATCAACGATTTGATCCCACGCTCGACGCAACACCCGCTGGCGAGCGAGCTACTGCCGTGGCTGCCACACATGCAGCGCTCGATGCAGAGCTTGCGGCCATACCGAGTCTCGACGAGGACCGCATCTGCCGAACGCTCATCGATCTCGTCGACGCCACACTTCGTACCAATGCCTTCCGGCCCACTGCTGATGGCGGGCACCGGCCGGTGATTGCGCTGAAGCTCGAGCCGGCCATGGTGGCCGATCTTGCTCTGCCCCGACCGATGTTCGAGATCTGGGTGTGCTCGCCGAGGGTCGAAGGCGTGCACCTGCGCGGCGGTCGAATTGCTCGTGGTGGCATTCGGTGGAGCGATCGTCGCGAGGACTTCCGTACCGAGGTACTCGGGTTGATGAAGGCGCAGATGGTGAAGAACGCCGTCATCGTTCCCGTCGGGGCCAAGGGCGGTTTCGTCGTGAAGCACCCGCCAGCAGAGGGCGAAGCGCTGCGTGCCGAGGTTGTTGCGTGCTACCGCGACTTCATCGCTGGATTGCTCGACATCACCGACAACTTGGTGAATGGTCAAGTCGTCGCACCTCCGCACACCATCTGCTACGACACCGATGACCCGTACTTCGTGGTCGCAGCCGACAAGGGCACCGCATCGTTCAGCGACATCGCCAACGAGATCTCGGCGTCGTACGACTTCTGGCTCGGTGACGCCTTCGCATCGGGTGGCAGCGTGGGCTATGACCACAAGGTGATGGGCATCACGGCGCGCGGGGCATGGGAGAGTGTTCGCCGCCATGCGAAGGTGCTCGGTCGCAACGCGGACACCGATCCACTCACCGTTGTCGGCATCGGCGACATGTCGGGCGACGTGTTCGGTAATGGCCTGTTGTGCTCGTCAAACCTACGCCTCATTGCGGCGTTCGATCACAGGCATATGTTCCTCGACCCAGACCCGGACGGCCCAGTGTCGTTCGCCGAGCGCCAGCGACTGTTCGGGTTGGCGCGCAGCAGCTGGGCCGATTACGACGCGTCGCTCATCAGCCAGGGTGGCGGAGTCTTCGCGCGAACCGACAAGTCGATTGCGCTGTCACCACAGATCCGGGCGCGACTCGGCGTGATCGACTTGGAGATGGCGCCGCATCAACTCATCTCGGCAATCCTGCGCGCCCCTGTCGACCTGTTGTGGAACGGCGGCATCGGTACCTACGTGAAGGCCGCTACCGAAACCAGCTCCGATGTCGGCGATCGCGCCAACGATGCGGTGCGTGTCAACGGTGCCGATCTGCGCTGTCGTATCGTCGGCGAGGGTGGCAACCTGGGGTTCACCCAACGTGGACGCGTCGAGTTCGCACTGGCCGGCGGCCTGATAAACACCGACGCGATCGATAACTCTGCTGGCGTGGATTGTAGCGACCACGAGGTCAACATCAAGATCCTCCTCAACGGTTGCGTGCAGCGTGGAGAGATCACGGTTGAGGCGCGCAACACGCTGCTCGCGTCGATGACCGACGAGGTCGGTGAGTTGGTGCTCGACGACAATCGCGCGCAGACGCTTGCGCTCGCCATCGCCCGCCGTCAATCGTTTCCCATGGTCAACGTGCACACGCGGTACCTGCAGGTGCTCGAAGCCGAAGGGTGGTTGAATCGCGCGCTCGAGTTCTTGCCAACTGATCGTCAGATTGCCGAGCGGCAGCCAGGCGGGCAGGGACTGACAACCCCGGAGTTCTCGGTGCTTCTGGCGTACACGAAGAACGCGAACGTGGCCGAATTGCACAACAGTGATCTGCCCGACGACGCGTTCTTCGAAAGCGATCTCGTGAGCTATTTCCCCCACGCAATGCGTGAGGATTTTCGTACGCAGATTCTCGGTCATCAACTGCGACGCGAGATTGTGGCGACCACTCTGATCAACCAGATGGTCAACCTGTCGGGCATCTCGTTCGACCATCGCATGACCGAGCAAACCGGTGCTGGCGTCATCGACATCGCCCGTGCGTGGGTGGTGACCCGAGAGGTTACGCAACTGCCGCGTTTATGGGCGGAGATCGAATCGATGGGGTCCGAGGTGAAACTCGATGTGCAGCTCGAGCTGCTGCTCGAGGCCCGCCAGATGGCCGAGCGTTGTGTGCTGTGGTTGTTGCGTCACCGCCGCCCACCGATCGACCTTGCGGTCACAACGCAGGAGCTGTCCGCAGCGATGAAGGCGCTGTCGAGCCATTACGACGAGTTCCTTCGCGGCCAGTTGGCTGCGATGACGCACTCCACATGGGCGAGCCGCCTTGCTGCCGGAGTTCCCGACTCGCTTGCCGAACGGTCTTCGGTGTGGCCGCTGCTGCACACGGCGTTCGACGTCATCGATATCGCTGGGCGACATCACTGCGAGCAGCGCACCGTGGCTGGTATCTACTGGCGTCTCTTCGAGGTACTCGACGTGCTCTGGCTGTGGGTCGGCATTGGTGGATTACCGCGCTCCACGCGCTGGGAGACGCAGGCGCGCTCGGCGCTCCGTGACGACCTGCTGATGGGCCTTGCCGATCTCACCGAAGATGTGCTGCGGTCCGGTGGCGATGTGGATGCCTGGCTGGTGCGCAACGAGCGATCGTTTGCGCGTGTGACCACGATGTTCAACGATGTTCGCCGCAGCGACACATTCGACATCACCACGCTGACGGTGGGCCTGCGCCAGTTGCGTAACTTGGCGCTCGCAACATCGTGACGTGAAAGGTCATCCATCATGAACCCTCGGGTCATTCCTGCTCGCGAAGGTATCGAACGCTTGCTGTTTGCGTATAGCGACACCATTGACCGCGGCCAACTCGAAGCCACGGCTGCGCTGTTCGGCAGCGACGGTCTGTACGGCCTCGTTGATGCCGGCGCGGCCAAGGGAGCCGAACAGGTGCTGCACACGTTCCGCAGCAATGTGCAGCTGTACGACAGCGTTCCGCGCACCCGTCACGTCGTCACGAACGTGGTCATCGACGTCGACGAGAACGAAACATCGGGAACGGCTCGCTCGTACGTGCAGGTGCTCCATCAGGCCCCCGGGCATCCGTTGGCGCCGATCGTCGCGGGCACGTATCACGACCGAGTGCACCTCGTCGATGGAGAATGGCAATTCGCCGAGCGACGCATGATCATCGAACTCGTTGGCGACATGAGCACCCACCTCAAGCAGAACCCGTTCTAACCAACGAGCACTCTGTCGAGATACGTGCAAGCCGCGGTGTAGCTGGACGCCAGCAACTCATCGGTGTGGTCGAGATCGAGTGGTGACATGGTGCCCGTAGCCGGGCTGCGTGGATACAGCATCGGTATGGCGGCAAAGTCGTGGAGATGGCGCAGGATGGTCTGTCGTGCGTATACCTCGGTGACATACGAAGCGATCTCTCCGATCGAGCGTGGTTGGTCGAGGTCGCTCACGGGGTTGGTGGTGTCGAGCACCACCAACGACTGTGCCCCCATCGCGACAGCGTGACCGATGGGCACGTTGTCGGCCAGACCGCCGTCGTAGTACAGGTTTCCACTGCGGCTGACAGGCGGGAAGAACGCAGGGATGGCGCTGCTCGCCAACAACGCGGTCTCTAACGGCCCGTCCCGAAACAGTTCGGGGAGGCCGGTACGCAGATTGACGGCAACGGCGCCAAATGGCAGCGAGAGATCGTCGATCCGCGCAAAGTCGGACAGCACGGATCGGATGCCCCGGAGCGCGCCGTCGTTCGGGTAGAGACTCTGACGTGTGGTGCGCCAGTGTAGGAGCGGACGGATTCCACGCAGCGGCATCACGTCGGAACGCGACGCGTTCTTCCAAAACTTCGTGAGCTTGTCGAGGGCCAACGTCGGATCAGCTGCGAGTACGGCGCCGTTGAAGGCCCCAATCGATGTTCCCACGACAAGATCGGGGGTGATGTCACGTTCGAACAACGCACGCAGCATGCCCACCTGCACCGAGCCAAGACTGCCGCCGCCGCTGAGCACGAACCCGATGGGCCGCGGAAGCGGCAATTGCACGGGACCCGGACGCGGCATGAGATCCAGCATGGGCGATCGTCGCCAGATGCGCAAGGAATCTCCTCGGTGTGCAGTGGGTCGCGGAAACCCCATCATCTGCCGGGGATAACCTGACGGCACATGTCTGACCGTCCGCTTCGTCTTCGTTTCGCCCCGTCGCCTACCGGCTTCTTCCATGTGGGCGGTGCGCGTACGGCGCTCTACAACTGGGCGATTGCCTTGCGCCTCGGTGGCACCTTCGTGTTACGCATCGAGGACACCGACGAAGCCCGAAACCAGCCCGAGTGGACGCAGGGCATCATCGATGCATTGGCGTGGATCGGTATTCATGCCGACGACGACCACTTCGAGGGACCGTACTTCCAGAGTTCGTACGCCGATCAGCACGTCGCGGCAGCGCAGCGCCTTTTCGAGGCAGGTTCCGCGTACTACTGCGATCTGTCGGGCGACGAGGTGCAGGCCCGCGCCAAAGCCAGTGGCACACCCGGCTACGACGGCTACTCGCGCGATCGCGAGCTCGAGCCCGGCCCGGGTCGGGTGCTGCGGTTCCGCGTGCCCGAGGGCACCACGGTGGTGCACGATCTCGTGCGCGGCGAGGTGTCCTTCGACAACGTCAACATCGAGGACTTCGTACTGTTGCGCGGCAACGGTTCACCGATGTTCCTGCTCGCCAATGTCGTCGACGACATCACCATGCGCATCAGCCACGTGGTGCGCGCCGAGGAACACCTCCCCAACACGCCCAAGCAGCAGATGCTCTGGCAGGCACTGGGCGCAGAGCCGCCGGTATGGGCGCACGTGCCGGTGCTGGTCAACGAGCAGCGTAAGAAGCTTTCGAAGCGCCGCGACAAGGTTGCTGTCGAGCAGTACCGCGACGAGGGCTTCCTCGCCGATGCGCTGGTGAACTATCTGATGACGCTCGGTTGGGCCCCCGGTGGCGACACTGAGATCGTGCCGTGGGCCTCGATCGTCGAGGAATTCCGGCTCGAAGACGTGAACCACTCGCCCGCTTTTTTTGATCTGAAGAAGCTTGCAGCGTTCAACGGTGAGTACATCCGTGCCCTCGCTCCCGAAGCGTTCATCGAGGTGTGCGCACCGTTCGTGCTCGCGGCCGATGTGCCGTGGAACGCCGAGCAGTTCAACCCGGTGGTGTTCTCGGCAATGGCCCCGCTCGTGCAGACGCGCATCACCCGTCTCGACGAGGTCGCGGCGATGGTCGATTTCTTGTTCCTCACCGATGCACCCATCGACGAGGCCGCGTTCGCGAAGACCATGGCCGGGCCCAATGCCGTTGCGTTGCTCGCCGAGGTGATCGATGCCTACGCATCCGCGGAGTGGGACCACGACTCGCTCAAGGAGACGCTCGAGGCCATCGGCGATGGGTATCAACTCAAGCTCGGCAAAGCCCAAGCGCCCGTGCGCGTGGCGGTCACCGGACGCACAGTCGGTCCGCCGCTGTTCGAGTCGCTGGTGCTGTTGGGTCGCGAAGAAACCCTTCGCCGCTTGCGCGCCGTGCTCGAACGCCCAGTGGTTGCGCCCGCGTGAACATCGATCCCGCGGCGTTGGTGGCATCAGAGAGCGAGGCCACCAACGCGGATCTATCGGGCACTTTCGGGTCCGAGCGACCACGTTGGCGGCGGCGTTTGATTCTGTCGTTGCTGGCCGTGTTCGCGCTGAGTGTGGCGTACTACTGCGTCACGCTGTTCCAGGTGTGGTCGGTTGGCCGCAGCGATCAGGCTCGCCCGGTGGACGCCATCGTTGTGCTCGGTGCAGCGCAGTACGACGGCCGCCCCTCACAGCAACTGCAGGCGCGCCTCGATCATTTGCTGCTGCTCTGGAACAAGGGTTTGGCACCATTGGTGGTCGTCACCGGCGGCAATCAGCCAGGGGACCGATTCACGGAGGCGAGTACGTCGGCGGCATACCTCGAACGACACGGCATCCCTGCATATGCAATCTTGCAAGAGTCGTACGGCCACTCCAGTTGGGAATCTTTGGTGGCCGTCGCCGATCTGCTCAACCAACGTGGCGACACGCGGGTGTTGCTCGTGAGCGATCCGTTTCACTCGTTACGCATCCGTTTGGTCGCGGAGGAACTCGGGTTCACCGCGTACGTGTCCCCTACGCGAACTAGCCCCGTTTCCGGAGCAACGGCGTTCGCGAAGGAGATCAAGGAGGCCGCCGGAATCGCCGTGGGGCGCATCATCGGGTTCGACAACCTGTTCTCGCTCACCGGCTGAGGTGTTGGCGGCGGGTGACGCGCCGATACACTTCGGTGCCTTCACGGAGAAGCGTGATGGGGAGTGGTGTAACTGGCAACACAGCAGTTTCTGGTACTGTTATTCAGGGTTCGATTCCTTGCTCCCCAGCTCAGACGTTGTTTTCCCATGCGCGTTGCCGGGTTTGCCGGTGCAGGTTCGAGATCGGGCATTTCCGATGTCGGTTGGCCTGCTCTCGTGCTGGCGCTAGATTGCGAGGGCTACTTGCACGGCCCCATCGTCTAGTGGCCTAGGACACCACCCTCTCAAGGTGGCGGCACGGGTTCGAATCCCGTTGGGGCTGCCACAGGTTCTTCGGCGTAGCTCGGCGACGTCGCCTGCCGACCGATACGAACGAAACACGGTAGTATCACTTCTGACAATAAGTGATACCAAGGAGTGTTCGGATGAACGATCGCCTGGCGTGGCCAGCCATCGACTTCGAAGCTTACGACTGGCACAGTCGCGACGACGTGCCGGCGTCACGCCAGACGCGCCTGCGCGCCCGCCAGCCGTACCAAGCGGCTATCCCGCCGGCGATCGCTGACGTGCACCCCACCATGCCAGCCGCAGTCGTCGCCGCAGCAGAGGATGCGACCACTGAGATCGCCCGCTTCGACGCCGAGTCCGGGGAGGAGATTGCCCCCTTCGCCGCGATCCTGCTTCGTTCGGAATCCGCGGCGTCGTCCAAGATCGAGAACCTCACCGCCTCGGCACGAGCGATCGCCGAAGCCGAACTCGGCCATGGCAGCCGCAACGCAGCGTTGATCGTCGCCAACGAACAGGCGATGAGCACTGCGATCGCGCTCGCTGACCGACTCGACGGGCCAGCGATCCTCAACATGCACGACGCGCTCCTGCGCGACAGTGCGCCCCGGATCGCCGGACGGTGGCGTGACCAACAAGTGTGGATCGGCGGCGGTGACTACAGCCCGCACGGCGCCGAGTTCGTCCCCCCGCACCACGACCGGGTGCCTGCAGCGATCGACGACCTGATCGGGTTCATCGCCCGTAACGACATCCCGACCCTCGCACACGCGGCAATTACCCACGCGCAGTTCGAGACGATCCATCCGTTTGCGGATGGCAACGGCCGCGTCGGGCGGGCACTTGTCCACGCACAACTGCGCCGCGCCCGTCTCACGCGACATGTCACCGTCCCGGTGTCAGCCGGCTTGCTCACCGACGTGGACGCCTACTTCGCCGCGCTCGGCGCATACCGCGACGGCGACCCGGTCCTGATCGTCGAACGGTTCGCCGACGCCACATTCGCTGCGCTCGCCAACGGCCGCCAACTCGTTGCTGACTTGCATCGTGTCCGCGACGACTGGGCACAACGGGTGAAGGCCCGTCGCGATGCCGCTGCGTGGAGGGTCACCGAGATCGTGGTGCGGCATCCAGTGCTGAACGCGCCCTCCTTAAGCCGTGAACTGGGCATCCCACAGACGAACGTGTATCGGGCGCTCCGACCCCTGATCGACGCTGGAGTGCTCGTCGAGTTCACGAACAACAAACGCGACCGATTGTGGCGCGCTCCGGACGTGCTCGAGGCACTCGATGCCTTCGCCGCCCGCGCCGGCCGCCGCCAGCGGCCCCGCTGAAACCGAATGGCTCATCTGAGGATCTCGTGGGCCACCCCAATGGCCTGATACGTGGCCTGGGCGCGTGTATCCCGGGTGAGAAGCGTCGTAAAGCCGTGAGGCCGATGACGGCGTCGTACACGGCTCCTCCGCTGATGCGTCTTTCTGCGAGAGTCCGCACGAGGTGTGCGGCTGCATCGGTTGCAAGTGCAATGATCGGGTCGAATCGGTCAGCGATGAGGGTCGACGCGTCGTCGGCGCTCAGACGTGCGTCGCCCGGCAGCCGTGTCAGAACGGAATACGTTTCGAGAGCAGCGTGAGCGGGAAGACCCAGAGCGCGGCCGCCGATACCACGTTGTACCTGAGCATGCGCCACGTGGGAGGCCTGCAACGCTGGCACTGCGACGCTGGTGTCTGCCAGCCACAGCACTAGCGCCGAATCGATTCGACAAGGTCTGCAACATCATCGTCGGTGATCAGCGTGTCGGACACGGCGACCAACGTGCCATCGCGACGTTCGAGCCGTGCCGTGCGCCCCCCAGGAGCGACATGGAGCCCGTCACCGTACAACGAGATGTCAACGGTCGATCCGGCAGTCAGACCGAGACGGTCTCGCATCGCCTTGGGAACGACGATTCTGCCGACTTGATCCACGATTGCTTGCATGGGAATACGCTACCAGTTGTTTCCCAGTGACTCCGGAGAATTCACAGGGATGCTTCCGAGAACCGCTCAAAGCCCGCATTCGCTCGGGCGACGTTGTCGCTGGGCGTGGCGCGATTCCTTCTGAACCGCTAGACAACCACCTGTGACCGCAGACCCGACCCAAACCGAGCAGACTCAGCCCGCAGATACGCCGGCCAGCCACCATCAAGATGGCGCTGCCGTGGGCGTGTTCGGAGGTTCCGGCTTCTACGAGTTCCTCGACGATGCGATTGAAGTCGACATCGAGACGCCATATGGTCCGCCCTCGGCGCCGCTGAGCATCGGGATGATTGCCGGACGCTCCGTTGCATTTATGCCGCGTCATGGGCGCGAGCACGGCTTCGCTGCGCATCGGGTTCCGTATCGCGCCAATGTCTGGGCGATGGGGGCAATCGGCGTCCGGTCGATCATCGCGCCGTGTTCGGTGGGGTCACTGCAGCCCGACATACATCCGGGCCAGCTCGTGGTGATCGATCAATTGATCGATCGAACGTGGGGCCGAGCCGACACCTTCCACGATGTCGGCGGCCCGAACTCGGAGCCGGGTTCGCAAGGCCCAGTGCATCACCAGACATTCGCAGATCCCTACGACGCCGGTCTTCGTTTCGCCTTGGTGGCGGCCGGTCATCGTGTCGGTCTCGAGATCACAAACGGGGCGACGATGGTGGTGATCAACGGCCCCCGTTTTTCGACGCGCGCCGAGAGCACGTGGTTTCGCTCGATGGGTTGGCATGTGGTCAATATGACCGGGTACCCGGAGTCCGTACTCGCTGCCGAGCTCGGCATCCGATACGCGTCTGTGGCGCTGGTGACCGACTACGACGCGGGTGTCGATGGTCATGCGCCGGTGACCATGGATGCCGTCTTTGCGATCATGCGGTCCAATGTGGCGAACATTCAACGCCTCATCACGAGCGCGATCGAGCACTCATACGCTGATCTGGCGCGGTCAGTAGTCGAGATGTGAGTGGTCGGGTTGAACGACGGGCAAACCGGCCTGAATCCACGCGGCATGCCCGCCGATGAGATCGGCCACGGCCGTGTAGCCGAGTCGCACCAGATTGGCGGCAGCCAGCGATGAGCTGTATCCGCCGTTGCATACGACGACGATCGGATCATCGAATGACGTCACTTGAGGATGCAAGTACCCGTTCGAGGGATCGAGATGCCACTCCAACACGGTGCGCGGCACGTGCACCGACGGCTCGATGACCCCGAAACGGGCGCGATCGGTGTGGGTGCGTGTGTCGAGCACCAACGGTGGATGCGCCGAGCGGAGCGCGTGGCATAGGGAGTCCGGTGAGACACGGGTGATCGATGCACGCGCCTCGAAAACCAGATCATGAACGGTGAATCGACTGGGTCGCCGAAATATCGACAGTCCCCCGACATCGAATTTGTGATCATCGAGCAACTCGAGTTCAAGGCCGTACAGCAGCTCTGCGGGGGACATCTGCTCCCAGAGGACTGCGATGTGCCCACGCGGCGCGCAATGTTGCACGCTTGCGTGCAGGACCGAGCGAGTGTCGGCCGCGTTGCACCGGGCGAGATCACCCACGATCACGAGGTCGAATTGTCGATCCAGCTGGATCGTTTGAGGAGCTGCGACAACGAATTCGACCGATGGCAAAAGAGGGCTGCTGGGTGCAGTGCGGCAACAATCGACAGCCATCAATCGTCGGTCAGCAGCGTCCAGATCTGCAATGACCCACCACGGGCGTCCGCCGACCTGCAACACCGCGTGCGGGCCGAGCAACTCGAGCTGCTCCGTGGCGGCACTGCGTAACCGTATGTTGTCTCCCATTGCGATGGAGCGTAGAACCCAACACGCATCTTCACGACAGATCAATCTCAACATTTGCGAAACTGGTCAAAGCCGGCTCGTTTGTCTGGCAAGCTGTGACGATGCTGGACAGGTCTGCGGTGAGCGAACGGGCACGTGGTTCCACGATCGGTGGTGTCCGCATTCTTGCCGGGCTGCTGTGGCTTGCCAACATCCACTGGAAGGTGCCCACCGACTTCGGCAAATCGACGGGTGGCGGCCTATACAAGTACATCGCCTCCGGTGCCACAAATGCGCCTTTTGCGCCCTACCGGTGGGCGCTGCGCGAAATGGTGATTCCCCATTTCGCGCTGTTCGGTTGGTTCACGCTCATCATCGAGACCGCCTTGGCCGGACTCTTGTTGATTGGTTACCGCACCCGCATCGTGGCCCTCATCGGTGCGGCGCAGGCAATACCCATTGGGCTGGCAGTCATCTATTACCCCAAGGGCGACGAGTGGTCGTGGTCGTATCTGATGATGATCGGTCTCCATCTGTTGCTGTGGGCGGTGGCAGCGGGAGAATATCTGGGCGTCGACGGTGTTCTGGCTGGACCACCCGAGCGATCGAATCGGGCGTTGCGCTCAATGGGGATCGTCGCGTTGGCGGTGGGTGTGCTTGGCCTGTTCGTGGCGCGTTCCATCGACTTCGCCGGCAAGAAAGCAGCGCTGCTCGGTAGCGATGCTGGCTTCATGAAGGACGGAAAGCTCGTGCGCCGGTGGGAGCTCAAGTTCCTCTGGTTCAATCCGCTCTGGGCGATCCTGACGATTCTGTTAGCGGTGCTCCTCATCGTCGGTGCCCGTTGGGCCGTCGCCGCGTGGCTCGGCGTCGCGGGCTTCGGGGTGATGGCACTCGTGGTGTTCGCCAGCAACACGTTCGACTACGTGCGCGATGACGGCGTGATTCAGAAGGTAGCGGCTGGCTCGAACGCAGCAGTCTGGGGTGGCCTCGCGCTGGCCGGTGCACTGTTCGCGCGGCGTGCATTCACGATCGAAGAGCCGACCGCCGCCGAATGAAGCGAGTTGCTCGCTGGGTTGGACTGATCGTGCCGTGGGTCGGCGCGGCAGTGGTGATCTGGTGGAGCGTCGATCGCGGACGCACGCTCCAGCGCCGGCAACCGGCAGTGAAACTCGGTGCGGCTCCCTTGGTGGGGCGTAGCTTCAGCGACGGATGGGACTGGCGATTCGGCTGGGGTCTGGTCGCCGCTGGGGTGATCGCCGCGCTGGTGTCGGTTGGATGTTGGCGCGGCTGGTGGTTCACGGTGCGGCTGCGATGGGTCATGCTCGCTTCTGCACTCGGAGCGACGCTCTTCGCAACGACCCTGGCCCTCACCGACGGTGTCGACGGCCTGCTCTACGGCGCGCGCCACGAGACCGAGTATCTCGCCAACCTGAAGATCGCCCCGCCGGCCGGTGAGTTCGTGCGAACCTTCGTCGACCGCATCGATATGTACTCCGTGCATGTACGCGGTCACCCGCCCGGATTCGTGTTGGTGCTGAAGTTCCTCGATGCCGTCGGACTGCACGGGGCGTGGCCGGTGGCGATGCTGTCGGTCGTCGCAACAGGCGTGCTCGCGGCAGCAGTGCTCGTGGCTGTGCGCGCAACCGCAGGAGATGAGTGGATGCGCCGATGCGCGCCGTTCCTCATCGTCGCGCCATACGCGATCTGGATGGTCACGTCGGCAGATGCCGTGTACACCGCAGTCGGCGCGTTGGGTATCGCTGCGGCAGCCGAGGGACTGCGCCGCACCGGATGGCCAAGCGTCATACTCGGACTGATCAGCGGCGCGCTGCTCGGCTCGCTGCTCTACCTCACCTACCTCGGCGCGGTGTTGGTGATCATTCCGGTCGTACTCGTGGTCGCGGCCTTGATCAGGCGTGAGCAGGGCGCGGTGCGTACTGCTGTCGCGGCGGTTGCCGCGGCCGCGGCAGTAGTGGGCGGGTTCTGGGTCGCTGGCTTCTGGTGGTTCGACGGTGTTTCGCGCACGAGGGGCGAGTATCTCGATGGTTCGGCTCAGTTCAGGGTGTGGTCGTACTTCGCCGTTGGCAACATCGGCGCAGCGCTGTTCGCGATCGGACCGGCAACGTTGGCCGGTCTCACCGTTCTCCGCTCGAAGCGGATGTGGCTGCTGGTCGCCGCCGCGATCACAGCGCTGCTCGTGTCGCACTTCTCGCAATACACCAAGGCCGAGGTCGAACGCATCTGGCTGCTCTTTTACCCATGGATTGCGATCGCGGGTGCGGGCTTGTTGAGCAGAACGAGTCGGCGATGGGGCACGGGTTGGGTAGCCGTTCAGGCCTCGTGCGCCATTGTCTTGCAGGCAGCGTTGGTCTCGAAGTGGTGATCGAATGCGGTGGGATCTCAGAGCAGGGGACGCGGGCCGACTGTCGCACGCAAGGCCGCTGTTCTGAACTCGGTCATGCCCTGCTCGAATCCGATCTCGGCGCGGAAGCCAAGTACCTCTTCGGCACGTTCGGGGCTGGCGTGCACGTGGCGAATATCGCCGAGTCGATAGCCGCCGACTACCTGTGGCGCGGGCGCGCCGTCGGGGCGGAGTGCCTCGGCCATCTCGAGGATCGTGTGAGCGTCGCCGGAGCAGATGTTCAATGCACCCGAAGCCGGGGCCTCGTTGGTGAGTGCGAGTACGTTGGCCGCGGCGACGTCACGAACGTGCACGAAGTCGCGGCGTTGGCCACCATCTTCGAAGACTCGTGGTGCGTCACCGCGCTCGTACGCGCTGCGGAACAGGCTTGCGACGCCCGCGTACGGCGTGTCTCGCGGCATCCGCGGGCCGTACACGTTGTGATACCGCAACGATGTAACCGAGCAGCCGGGATGCTCGCGTCCGTACGCTTCGCACAGCCCCTCCTGCGTGAGCTTGGTGGTCGCGTACACGTTGCGCGGGTCCAGCCAGTGGTCTTCGGGAACCGACTCGCTGTCGAGTGGTCCGCCACAGGTGGGACACGGTGGCTCGTAACGTCGCGCGTCGAGATCGTCGAGTCGCCGAGCGCCGGGCCGAACCACGCCATGGATGGGGCAGCGATATCGCCCCTCGCCGTAGACGACCATGCTCGATGCCAGCACGATTCGGCCAGCGAACGAAATGTCATGCAAGGCCCGCAACATACTCGCAGTGCCGCCACAGTTTCGGCTGACGTACTCACTCACGTCGGCGAAGTCGACGCCGAGGCCCACTTTGGCGGCCTGATGACACACAGCGTCGACCCCCACGAGTGCATCGGTCCACACCTGAGCGTCGCGAACGTCGCCCCACACGTAGCTGGCGTCCGACGACAGACCTTCGGGAAGGCCGGAGTGTGCGGCGGGATCGAGATCGTCGACAACCACCACGTCGTGTCCGGTCGTGACGAGTTCATCGACAATATGCGAACCAATGAAACCCGCACCGCCCGTGACGAGTACCTTCACGATCCTGCCCTCCTCATCCCCATGGTGACGCCTGATGCCTGATGTGATACTCCCCGCCCTCGATGAAGCGGCTGCTGTCGAGTGGGTGTTGCAACGGATGCCCGCTGGTTTTCGTCCCATCGTGGTCGACAACGGCTCCACCGATCGCACCGCTGCGATCGCTCGCGATGCTGGTGCAACGGTGGTGTCCGAGCCGGTGCGCGGGTTCGGCTCGGCATGCTTTGCAGGGCTCACCGCCGCTACCGACGACATCGTGTGTTTCATGGACTGCGACGCGTCGCTCGATCCAGTGGCCCTGCCGCTGTTGGTGGGCTACCTCGAGCGCCACGAGGCTGACCTGGTAATCGGAGCGCGCATTGCTGCACGAGGAGCGTGGCCGATACATGCCCGCGTGGCCAACAAGGTGCTGGCCGCCGATGTACGCCGACGCACCGGCCTTCGCCTCTCCGATATCGGCCCGATGCGCGTGGCCCGGCGGGTTCCTCTGTTGGATCTCAACTTGCTGGACCGTCGATCCGGATGGCCGCTCGAGATGGTTCTGCGCGCCCACAGTGCACAGTGGCGGATTCGCAACGTTCCAGTCGAGTACGCCGAGCGTGCTGGACGATCGAAGGTGACCGGTACCTTCCGCGGCACGATGCGCGCCGTCGACGACATGAGTCGGCTGCTGCGCGACCTCGACAGGCACTGATCGATGCACATCACCATCATTGCCAAAGCACCCGTGTCCGGGCTCGTGAAGACCCGGTTGTGTCCGCCATGCAGTAGTGAGCAGGCCGCTCGGATTGCGGCTGCCGCGTTGTCGGACACGTTCGGAATCGTCGCGTCGGTCGCTGCGGCCACCGGCGCACGAACGGTGCTGCTTCTCGACGGCACGCCACAGCCATGGATGCCGGCCGACTTCGAGATCGTGCACCAGCGCGGCGACGGACTCGGCGACCGATTGTGCAACGGGTTTACCGATCTCGGGCCGGGGGTGATCGTCGGGATGGAGACGCCGGCGGTTGCCGGCGCTCTGGGCGACGGGATCGATGCAGTGCGTCGTGGGATCGATGCGATCGGCCTTGCGACCGACGGTGGGTATTGGATGATCGGTCTGGCCGTTGCGGGCGTTCGGCTGGGTGGCGCTGCGTTCGACGGAGTGCCGATGAGCCGTTCGAACACGGGACTCAGCCAGTTGCGTCGCCTCCATTCGTTGGGCCGTCCTGTGCGCATGTTGCCGATCGCGCGTGACCTCGACACGTTCGATGATCTGGTCGCGGTTGCCGCTTCGGGCCGCCCCGGGCAACTTGTGGCCGTGGCCCGAGAGGTGATTGATTCCTTGTGACGATGGGGGCCGACCGGCCCCCGACGTGGTCATGCTCAACGGATGCCGAGTCGGGCATCGGTTCCGGCTGGCATGCCGCGTGAGGCGGCCAACAGCGCTGCTGCCGGAACGGCGAGGGGCAAGATGGTTCTTGTCAGGAGCAGATCCGTATCGAGCCGGCCGCTGCGCACTGTTGGCCCGAAGCTGCCCCAGAAGGCTCCGTCTGCGGTGATGGTGAGTTCGTTGGGGATGTCACGAGCAACGGCGCGAATCCCGAGGCCGACCTCGTCGGCGCGTCCGCGCCGCACGATCGGGCGAATGAGATGATCGTCCTCGCGAACGCCGAGCGATGCCACGAGCTGCTTCAACGGATCGAGCAGCGGGTCGTCGAGTGCACCACTCACTGTCGTCGCGATACGTACGCGCACCCCGCGTGCGATCAGCAGGGGAACCGCCTGGACGACCTTGGCGAAATTGTCGGGTCCTCTGGCCATGTCGTTCACATCGGGCAGATGCGAGTCGAGCGAGATCTGCAGCGCAATGTCGGGATGGGCGAGTCGTGCGGCGCGTTCGAAACGGTCGCCCGTGAAGAGCGTGCCGTTGGTGAGCAGCACGAGCGGCAATGACTCCGCCATCGCGAGCGCTGTTTCGGGCAACCATGGGATGAGGAACGGTTCGCCGCCGGTGATGCCGAGAGCGGTGAAGCCGAGGTTCTTGGCCTGCTCGGCCACGGCGATCATTTGCTCCGCGCTGAGTTGGCGTCGTTCGCTGCGCGGCGACGATTCCGTCAGGCAATACGAACAGGCGAGGTTGCAGTTGTAGTTCGAGTACAGCCAGACCCGTCCGGGTAACTCCCCCGAACGTACGGCGTCAGCGACGGTGTCCGATGGTGCAATCGTGTCAGTCATGCCAGACCCTCGGTTGTCAAACGCTCGAGTACGTGATCGGCGGTGGGCAGTTGCAACCCTGTCGCAAAGCGATTGAGAAACATCGTCGCTCCGATCGTCACCGTGAGTTCGACGAGCACGTGCTCGCTCCAGTGCCGACGGGCTGCAGACCAGACATCGTCGGGCACCGGACCTGTGGCCCCGGCCAATGCATCGATCCACCCGATGAGCGAGCGTTCGCTTTCGAGTGCAAAGCCAACCTCTAATGGGATCTCGCCGCGCAACGCACGAACCTCGGTGGTGCTGAGGCCGGTGTCGAGCGAAACGGCCGTGTGCGCGTGGATGCAGTAGTCGCAACCCTGCAGGACCGAAGTGCGCAGGATGGCGAACTCCTTGTAGCGCACGCCGATGGCTCCGGCGCCGAGCGCCGCGCCGACGAAGCCGAGCGTTGGTTCGAGTAACTCCGGCACGGTGGCGAGCGCTGCGACGATGGGGCCTGGATCGCCGTCCGCGAAATACTGCTGCACTGTGATCGGCGCGCATTCGGAATCAAGCAACTCGACTCTTGGCATCCGTACATCCTTCCCCACTGGGTAGCCCGACCGCACGACTGCGCGGAGAGTTTCGCGAATGTTTCGATCCGCTCGGTGCAGCGGAGTTGACTAGAACGCTACTGTCGCGCGATGACACGCGAGAGCGAATACTGGGACAGCGTCTGGAACGTGAAACGTGGCGACGAGATGAGCTGGTTCCAATCCGACTCCCAACCGTGACTGGATTTCGTGCGCCGCGTGTCGGTGCCCTCGGACCGGGTGGCGGTCATCGGTGCCGGTGCCTCCACGCTCATCCTCGATCTGGTCGCTCTTGGCTATCGGTCTATCGATGCCGTCGACATCTCCGTTGCGGCGTTGGCGCAGCTCCGGCAACGGCTTGGTGCGAGCGCTGGCAACGTGCGATTCGTGTGTAGCGACGTACGGGTGGTCGAGTTCGATTCGCCGGTTGATGTCTGGCACGACCGCGCCACGTTCCACTTTCTCACTGACGCAGCAGATCAGAAGTCATACGTGAGGATTGCGGCGGCGACGGTTCGCCCCGGGGGGCATCTGGTTGTTGCCACCTTCGCCGAAAACGGACCCGAGCAATGCAGCGGCCTCGACGTGGCGCGGTATTCAGTTGACGCTCTCGGTGCGGCCTTTGCTTCGGACTTCGATGTGGTGGATGCGATGCATTTCGACCACGTCACCCCAACTGGCGCGATTCAACCATTCGTGCACCTCGTTCTGAAGCGTCGAGCCTGCGCGTGATCCTTGCGGGTCGCGGGCGTCGCGTCAGTGTGCTTGTGTGCACGGTTGTTCTGGTCGCCTGCTTAGACCATCGCGAAAGTGCGGCACCGAGGTGCCCGACGAGTCCCGATCGGTCGAGCCCCCCGTTGGTCATCGCTCATGCCGGAGGAGAGGGTCTCGGCCCAGCCAACACGATCCTCGCGATGCAACGGTCGATGGCCGCCGGCGCCGACGTGCTCGATGCCGATCTGTGGATGACATCGGACGGCGTCATTGTGGCCCACCACGACCGCGACCTGTCCACCGCGACCAACGGCACGGGATTCATTGACCAGCGCACATGGAGCGAGGTGCGCCTGCTCGACACTCGACCCGGTTGGAAGGGGGACCTGATTGCAGCGCGAGTTCCCCTTGCATCGCTGCGCGAGATCCTCGACACGTTCCCCGGCGTGAGAATTTCCGTCGAGATCAAGCAGACCTCGCCGTCGATGTCGATCGCGTTGTGCGATGTGCTGCATCAGACGGACAGCTTGAGTCGCGTGTACGTGAGCTCGAACGATGATGCCACCGTGTACGCCGCTGCCGCGGTCTGTCCGGGCATGACGATGACCACTACCGATCGCGACGTTGCGGCCATGCGTGCGGCGCGTACCTCGGGTCGGCCGTGGTGCGCACCCTCACCGATCGGACAGCCGCCCTATGCACCTGATCGATTCAGCGCTGCCGACGTGCAATGGTCGCACGATCACGGCATGGCCATCTACACGTGGACAGTGGATGACGCGGCAACGCTCGAGAAGCTGGCGCGCGCCGGCGTGGATGGTGTGTACACCCGCCGCCCCGACATTGCCCGGGCGGTGTTCGACAAGATCAAGGGTTGAGCAAGACTGGCAATACAGACGCGACGCCGCGTCTGTCGGATGAACGAATGGAGCGCCGGATGTCGATCGCAGCGCAGCGAGTGAGTTTCGTCGGCAGTCAGGGTGTGGAATTGGCGGCACGACTCGACCTCCCGATGGGCCCGGTCACGGCTTACGCCGTGTTCGTGCACTGCTTCACCTGCAGTAAGGATGTCTTTGCCGCATCGCGTATTGCCGCGGGTCTCACCGACAGTGGCTGGGGGGTGCTGCGGTTCGACTTCACGGGTCTGGGGTCGAGCGATGGCGACTTTGCCAACACCAACTTCTCGTCGAACCTCGAAGACGTTCGGCGCGCAGTCCAATGGTTGGCTGAGCATCATCGGGCACCCCAGCTACTGGTCGGGCACTCGCTCGGCGGTGCCGCGGCGTTGATGGTCGCCTCCGAGTGTGCGTCGGTGCGGGCGGTCGCAACCATCGGCGCGCCATCTGATGCGCGACATGTCGAGTCGCTCCTTGGCGACGCGGTGAATCGCATCGAAGCCGATGGCTCGGCCGAGGTGCAGCTCGCTGGTCGGCCGTTCCGTATCCAGCAACAGTTCATCGACGATCTCCGGTCAGTCGAGCTTGTCGATCGAGTCGCACGATTGCGCCGGGCGTTGTTGATCATGCACTCCCCGGTGGACCAGCTGGTGGGCGTCGAGCATGCTGCGCGCATCTTCGAAGCGGCGCGGCACCCCAAGAGTTTCGTGGCGCTCGATGGCGCAGACCATCTGCTCACGAAACGCGACGATGCCACGTTCGCGGCGCAGACGATTGGGGTCTGGGCGCAGCGATACTGCGTCGACGAGAGTGGGGCAGCGCCTGTGCCGGCGCCGACCGCCCAGGTGGTTGTGGGCGAAACAACTCAGGGCGTGTTCCTGAATCACGTCGTTGCCGGACACCATCGTTTCCTGGCCGACGAACCTGTCTCGGTCGGCGGGTTCGATGCGGGACCATCTCCATACGATCTGTTGGCGGCAGCGTTGGGGGCCTGTACATCGATGACGATCCGGATGTACGCCGAACGACGCAAGCTGCCGCTTGATCGGGTCGTGGTCGAAGTCGACCACGGCAAGGTGCATGCGCAGGACTGCGAGGAGTGTGATCAGGACCGCGCCGGCATGATCGATCGGTTCTCGCGCACCGTCCACCTCGAAGGCGATCTTGACGATGCCCAGCGCGCCAAGTTGCTCGAGATCGCTGACAAGTGCCCCGTGCATCGAACGCTTGAAGCGGCATCAGCAATTGTGACGCGGCTTGGCGACCGCTGAAGCAACGTTGTGACGTTTCGTGTCCATCACCCGAGTTCTCACACAAGGGCAGGCGGTGTCCCGACAGCCGGTACGATCGGGCGAGTTCAGGATCCCGCGGGGACCCAATCCACGGGCTCGCGATTTGCAATAGGAGAAACGAACCGTGGCACGTTTCGCACGAGCCAACATGACGTTCATCGTCGTCCTGTGTCTTGTCGGGTCGCTGACGGCCACTTCTTGTTCCACCAGCCCCCATCCCATTACGGCCATCGACATCACCAGCCAACACACCTCGCAGCAGCGCACGCTGCACAAGGACCGGCAGGTACGCAGGCGTGACCGGCGCAGGCGGTTTTCACGGTCAGCGCAAAGATGCGCTCGGCGGGGTGGTGGATTCCACGTTCCACCTCGACCTGCGAATGCCCGCCAAGTAACGCACGATCCCGCACGGTTCCACGCGGTGCGGTGATGCGGCGGACTGTGGAATGTCACTCGGGTACATGACAGATTTGCGTATGGATTTCGCGCCCAACGACGATCACTTGGCCATCATCGACGCCGTCGATCATGTCTGTAGCGGGTTCGACGACCAGTACTGGTCCGAGTGCGACACAGAACATCGATTCCCGTGGGAGTTCTATCGGGCGATGGCCGAGGGCGGCTGGGTGGGGATTGCGATCCCCGAGCAGTACGGAGGCGGCGGACGCGGTATCACCGAGGCTGCGCTCGTGTTGAACCGCGTGGCCGCGTCGGGCGCGGCGATGAACGGCTCGAGCGCGCTACACCTGACGATGTTCGGATTGAACCCTGTGGTGAAGTTTGGCAACGATCGCCTCAAGGACACGTTCCTGCCGCGTGCCGCAGCGGGTGATCTGCATGTGGCATTCGGAGTCACCGAGCCCGACGCGGGCACCGATACCGGACGCATCAGCACCCGCGCGGTCGAAGACGGATCGGGTGGATGGATCATTACCGGTCGCAAGATCTGGACGTCGACGGTCTGCCCGTTGAGGGGTGGCGGCTGGTGGGCGAGCGTGGGCACGGCTTTCAACACATCCTGCATGGCATCAACCCCGAGCGCATCCTGTTATCGGCCATGGCCTGTGGAATCGGTGAGGTTGCGGTTCGTCATGCGGTGCAGTACGCGAAGGAGCGCATCGTGTTCGATCGACCCATCGGCGCGAATCAGGCCATCTCCCACCCGTTAGCCAGGGCGCACATGGAACTCGGCGTTGCGTATCAGATGATGCGTCTCGCTGCGTGGAAATACGACAACGGACTCAACTGCGCCGAAGAAGCGAATACCGCCAAGTACTTGGCCGCCGAGGCGAGCTACTTCGCCGCGGACCAGGCCGTACAGACACTGGGCGGGCTGGGCTACGCCACCGAATACCACGTCGAGCGTTACTGGCGTGAGGCCCGCCTGCAACGCTTGGCCCCCGTGAGCCAGGAGATGACCTGCAACTTCATCGCCCAGAACGTGTTGGGGTTACCGCGCAGCTACTGACCCGATGACCGCGAGCTACATTGCGTTGATGGTTCTGTCTGTTGCTTTGCTTCGTCCCGTCAATGTTGGGACAGCGAATCGGATGCGCATGGATGCGCTGACCACCGTGATGCGTAACGCCGGATTCACGGACGCCGTCACCTACATCCAGACCGGCAACGTGATCTTCACGCCGCGGGGCGACGAGTCTGCAACCCGCGCCGCGATCGAGACGCAACTTGCAGCTGATCTGGGTATGACGATCACCTCCATTGTGCGTACCGGATCCGAGCTGGCAGATGTGATCTCGCGAAACCCGTTCGCGACGTCCACCGACGATGAGTCGCGTCTATACGTCTCGTTCCTGCTCGCCGAACCGGCTCCCGATGACGTTGCGGCATTGTCG
Source organism: Actinomycetota bacterium (assembly GCA_043753895.1). Taxonomy (GTDB): domain Bacteria; phylum Actinomycetota; class Acidimicrobiia; order Acidimicrobiales; family Ilumatobacteraceae; genus WLMZ01. The sequence continues at coordinate 68,293 of JAYUWK010000001.1, read as the reverse complement.
GCGATGCGGGCGGCCGGGGCCTTTGGCGATGACGAACTGGCGGTGAACGGTCGCGAAGTCTTCTTGCGTTACGCGACACGCGCCGGCACCTCCAAGCTCACGGGTGTGGTTCTCGAAAAGAAACTGCGTACCGCCGCAACGGCACGAAACTGGGCCGTCACCACCAAGCTCGCCGATCTCAGCAGGTAGCTGATTCAGTCAGGGCGCGGCTCGTTGACGAGCTGCTGCACGGCCTTCACCAGTAGTGCGTGCTCGGCCGCGTGAACGCGATGCTCCAGCGACTCGAGTGTGTCGTCGAGTTCGATGGGTACTTCCACGCTGGCGATGACTGGGCCGTTGTCGACGCCCTCGTCGGGCACGAGGTGCACCATCACTCCGGTGCGGCCCAAGCCGAGCCGCTGATGTGCCTGTAGGGCGCGCTCGATTGCATGGGTGCCGGGGAATTCACCGGGGAGCGCGGGGTGCAGATTGATCACCCGCTGGGGGAACTGCGACAGGAATGCCATCGACAGCAGGCGCATCCAGCCGGCGAGCACCACGTAGTCGGGGCTGAACTCGGCGCAGGCGTCGGCGAGCCGCGCGTCGTAGTGCGCGCGAAGTTCGCCCGGCTCCGCCGCGACGACAATGGCGGCCGCGCCCGATGATGTGGCGCGCGTGAGCCCGAAAGCATCGGCGTTGTTGGATACAACAGCGACGATGGTTGCGTCGAGTTCGCCGCTCTGCGATGCATCCAGCAGGGCCTGCAGATTGGAACCATTGCCCGATGCCAACACGACGAGGCGTGCCGTCACGTGAGCTGCACCCGTTTGGTGCCCTCGACGATGGAGCCGATGATCCACGTCGGATCCGCGATGGCGGCCTGGAGTTCGGTCACGCGTGCAGCATCGACCACGATGACCATGCCGATGCCCATGTTCAGCGTGCGGTAGAGCTCGTCGATCGGCAGGCCGGTTGCGACGTCGCTGACGAGTTGGAACAGCGCCGGCATCGACCAGGACCCGAGCGCGATTGATGCATCGCAGTTGGTCGGCAGAATGCGCGGCACATTGTCGATCAGGCCACCACCCGTGATGTGGGCCAGACCCTTGATCAGCCCATGATCGCCGAGCGCGCCCCACAGCGCGTTGAGGTAGCTGCGATGCGGAACGAGCAACGCCTCGCCGATGGTGCACTCGAGCGGCTCGGGTTGGGCGTCGAGCGGCAACCAATCGAACAGCTTGCGCAGCAACGAGTACCCGTTGGTGTGTGGACCCGACGATCCGAGTCCGAGCAACACGTCGCCCGGTGCGATCGTTGACAACGGCAGGAGCCGAGCGCGCTCGACCACACCAACGAGCGTGCCGGCGACATCGAATGCGCCGGGCATGTACACGCCGGGCATCTCGGCCGTTTCACCACCGAGCAGCACACAACCGGATGCGGCGCAGGCAATCGACATACCGTTCACGACTGCTGCCACCTGCTCGGCGCGGATGGACGAAGAGGCGAAGTAGTCGAGGAAGAACAACGGGCGAGCGCCCTGCACGAGCACATCGTTGATGCAATGGTTCACGATGTCCTGACCGGGCACGTCGTAGCGGCCGGCGCGTGCGGCGAGTTCGACCTTGGTGCCCACACCGTCGGTCGAGGCCACGAGCACCGGCTGCTGCATGCCCATGATCTCGGTGAGGTCGAACGTGCCGCCAAAGGCACCGATACCGCCGAGTACCGAAGAGGTATGCGTCTTTTCGACACTGGTCTTCAGCTGGTCGACCGCGCGGGTGCCTTCGTCGATATCAACTCCCGTCGCGGCGTACGACGACAACGTCGCGCCGTGGGCGCGCCAGCCGATGTCTCGTCGGTAGCGCGCATGCGGCGGAACAACTGCGTCGACCAACGAATACACGGCCGTGCGTGCCTCAGCGAGCGTCGGAGCAATGCCCACTGCGGTGTACTCGCGCCCACCGGGTACTCCGCGGAACAGTATCTGGGCTGCGTTGGCAGCCGGCATCGCCGGCGGGGGGCCGAGCGGCGCGCTTGACGACGGGTAGTCACGGGCAGCGATCACCACACCAATCGCGGTTGCACCGCGCACCTCGATTGGCGTGTCGCCCAGCGTGCCGCGACAACATGACAACATCAGCGCGACGAGGTCGCTCGCGATGAGCGGAATCAACACCTGCGCCTCGGGGTCGCCGAACCGGCAGTTGAACTCGAGCAGTTTGGGGCCATCGGCGGTGAGCATGAGTCCGGCGTAGAGCATGCCCACGTAGGGCCGCCCGATTGATCGCATATGGTCCACGACGGGCTGGATGAACTGCGCCGTCAGGGTGTCGACATCGTACGGAACCGGCGCTGGTGCGTATGCGCCCATACCGCCGGTATTGGGTCCGGTGTCGCCCTCGCCGAGACGTTTGTGATCCTGCGCGAATGGCAGTGGTCGGACTGTCGTGCCGTCGCAGAACGCAAGCAAGGAACACTCCGGGCCGCGCAGTCGTTGTTCGAGCACCACAGCGCCCGTGGTGAAGAACGAGCGGATGGCTGCTTCACAACTGTCGTCATCGAGCGGAACAACGACGCCTTTCCCCCCGGCAAGACCTGCTTGTTTCACTACGATCTTGGCGCCGAGTGCGCGCCACCATGCGAGCGCAGCGTCGGTGTCGGCGGTCGATTCGAATGTTGCCCACGCCGGCGAGGGCAGGTTGAGATCGGCAGCGACTTGGCGGGTGAACGACTTGGACCATTCAAGTTCGGAGGCGGCACGCGTGGGGCCGAACACGGCGATGCCTGCCAAGGCCATCTCGTCAGCCAGACCAGCGGCGAGCGCGATCTCTGGTCCGATGATCACCAGACCGATGGCGTGGTCGATGGCGAATGCGGTGAGGGCCTCGACGTTGTCGGCGGCGATGTCGACACGGGTGCCCGGCGTTGCGTCATTGCCCGGAGCCGCGTACAGGCGCGAGCACAATGGGGATTGACGCACAGCCCACGCAAGGGCGTGCTCGCGCGCGCCTCCGCCGACGATGAGAATGTCGAGCGCACCGCGGGCAACGTTGCTCATGCAAGCACCCCTTCGAGTTTGAGCTTGCCCTGTGCTTCGCCGACCTCGATGGGGTACTTCCCCGTGAAGCAGGCGTTGCAGTATCCGTCCTGACGCCCGATGGCGTTCATCATTCGGTCCAGAGACAAGAACGCAAGCGAGTCGGCGCCGATGTGCGCGCAGATTTCGTCAACCGACATCTGCGCGGCGATGAGTTCGTTGTCGTGGCCCATGTCGACCCCAAAGTGACAGGCATGCGTGATGGGCGGGCACGTGATGCGCATGTGCACTTCGCTGGCGCCGGCATCGCGCAGAAGGGCAACAAGGGGTCCTGCCGTTGTTCCACGTACCAGCGAATCGTCGATGAGCACAACCCGCTTGCCCTGCAGGTTCGCGCCGAGTGCGTTGAACTTGAGCGCCACGCCGCGCTCACGCATCGCCTGGGTGGGCTCGATGAACGTGCGACCGATGTAGCGGTTCTTGATGAGCCCGTCGTTGTACGGCAGCCCGCTGCGGCGCGAGTAACCAATGGCCGCTGGGATGGACGAGTCGGGGACGGGCACCACTACGTCGGCGTCGGCCGGCCATTCGTCGGCGAGTTCCTCACCCAAGCGCTGGCGCACCTGGTGCACATTGCGGTCGTCCCACTCGCTGTCTGGGCGACTGAAGTAGACGAATTCGAACGAGCACAACGCCTTCTTCACCGCAGGCGCAACCGCCTGACGGCGGTGGAGTTCGGCACCGATGAGCGTGACGATCTCACCTGGTTCGACTTCGCTGATCTCGACACAGCCGAGGGTGGTGAGCGCACAAGTTTCCGATGCAACTGCATAGCCGCCCCGCGGTAGCCGCCCCACCGAGAGCGGACGGAAACCCCACGGATCGCGTACCGCGAGCACGCGATCGTTGGCCAGGATGACCATCGAGTAGGCGCCCTTCCATGCAGGCATGGTGCGCTCGATGCGCTCCTCCCACGTGCGCCCGCCCGCGGCGGCGAGCATGAGCGTGAGTACCTCGGTATCGCTGGTGGCGGTGAGGCCGAAGCCGCGACCGAGCAGTTCGTCGCGTAAGGCCGATGCGTTGACGAGGTTGCCGTTGTGGGCCACGGCAAGCGTGCCGTGCATGGTCTCCACGAGGAACGGTTGGATGTTGCGCTGGTTCGAGCTTCCCGTGGTGCTGTAACGGGTATGGCCAATGGCGTGGTAACCGGCGAGGGGAACGAGGTTCTCTGGCGTGAAGATGGTGGATACCAGGCCGGCGTCCTTGTGCACTCTGGCTCGCTGTCCGTCGCTCACCGCGATGCCGGCGGCTTCCTGCCCGCGGTGCTGCAGGGCGAAGAGTCCGAAGAACGCGAGTTGGGCCACGCCCTCGCCATGCGGGGTGGAGATGCCCAGCACGCCGCATTCCTCTTTCGGTGCGTCGTCGTCGGTTTCGTATTCGCGATGGTGCGTGGTGGGAAGGTTCATAACACTCCTGCTCGATGCAGCGCCTCGGTGAGCCGGGGCTCCACCGGATAGCTGCCCGGTTGAAAGGGACGACACGTCAGTCGTTCGAAGGCGTTGATGTAGCGCGTGGTGGTTTCGGCGACCACTGCGGCCCCGAGATCGGGAGACGGGCCGTTGCCGTCGTATCCGGCGGCGATGAGCGCACGTCGGATGGGTTCCTTGTCGAGGCTCTCGGGATCGTCGCCGTTGGCGATCCGCGACTCGTAGGTTGCCGCCACCCAAAAGCGCGAGGAATCGGGCGTGTGCATCTCGTCGATCAGGATCAGCTCGCCGTCGGGATCGATACCGAACTCGTATTTGGTGTCGGCGAGGATCAGCCCGGCATCGATTGCGATGTGTTGACCGCGGGCGAACAGCGCGAGCGCCGCGGCCTCGACCCTGGCCCACATCGCTGCATCAACATGGCCACCGTGCACGACGTCGGCGCACGTGATCGGCTCGTCGTGCGCGCCGGCGTGCGCCTTTGTGGTGGGCGTGATGATGGGCGTGTCGAGCTGTTGGTGTTGGGTCATGCCATCGGGGAGCGCGTAGCCGTAGATGACCCGTTCGCCCTCGCTGTATCGCCGCCAGAGCGAGGTGCTGGTGACGCCGGTGATGTAGCCGCGCACCACGACCTCGACAGGCAAGGGCGCAGCCTCCACACCGATAGTCACGTTGGGGTCGGGAATGCCACGCACGTGATTGGCCACGATGTCGGCCGTGTTGGCGAACCACCAGGCTGCAAGTTCGTTGAGCACCTGACCCTTGTAGGGAACCGCGGCCACCACGCGATCGAACGCCGAGAGCCGATCGGTGGTGACGAACAGGCGTTCGTCGTCGGGTAGGTCGTATGAGATGCGCACCTTGCCGACGCGACGATCGGGCAGGTCGAGTTCGAGGTCGGTGAACGGCTCTGGCAAGGGTGTATGCATCAGAGTTGCCTCGCGTGCTTGACGCCGTTCTGGAACAACTCGAGCCCGATACAGCCGCGATGGCCGCGCAGGAACTGAGGGTGTTGTCTGGCGATGATGTGATCTTCGGGGTGAGGCATGAGGCCGAGCACGAGGCCGGTGGTGTCGCAGATGCCGGCAATGTCGTCGAGCGAGCCATTGGGGTTGGTACCGAAATAGCGCAGCGCCACTTGATCGTTGGCCTGCAGCGCGGACAGCGTTGTATCGTCGCACGTGAAGCGGCCCTCGCCGTGGGCGATGGGGCATTCGATGTACTCGGTGCGGCCAGCAGTCCAAATGCATTTCTGCGACACCGGTGCCAGCGTGACCCAGTCGCACACGAACCTGCCGTGGTCGTTCGGACCGAGCGCAACGGTGAGTCCGGAACCCGGTAACAGACCGGTTCGGATAAGCGCCTGAAACCCGTTACAGATGCCGATCACCGGTTTGCCGGCAGCCACAAACGCAGTCAATTCATGGCTGAGCGTGGTGATCAGTTCGAGCGCGAACAGCCGGCCGGCGCCGAGCGCGTCGGCGAACGAGAAACCTCCGGGCAGCAACAGCATCTGCGATGCGTGCAGGATCGACGGGTCGGCGAGAACCTCACTGAGCAACACGATGTGCGTTTCCGCGCCTGCCTGCTCGAGGGCAAAGGCTGCATCGCTATCGCGGTTCGTGCCGGGGGCACGCACCACGAGTGCACGAGGGTTGGTGCTCATCGCGGGGCCTCGTGCGCGGGACCATTGCCAGGCCTGCTGCCAGGACCATTGAAGGCGTCGACGAGTGACTGCACGGCGACGGCGAACTCATCGACAAACTCGAGCGTGCCGGTATCGGTGACCGCACCGATGACCGTGGCTGCTTCGCCGAGCGTGACCATGAAGGCATCGAGTTGATCCGGCCGGACCTCGCAGACGATCCGTCCGCTGGATTCGCTGAACAGGGCCGTGACGACATCGGGGTGCACGTGCGTGAGGTCGACCTGCGCGCCGCACCGGCCGGCAATGGCCATCTCCGCAACGGCGACCGCCAGGCCGCCCTCGCTGCAGTCATGCGCCGCGACCACCAGTGACCGCAGCATTGCTTGATGCAACGATCGGTACAGCGCCGGCGACATGGCGTCGGGTGCTGGCACGGCGCGCTCGGCCGTGTCGCCGAGCACCTTGGCCAGATGGCTGCCGCCGAACTCGCTGGCCGTGCGGCCGAGCAGCACCAACGCGTTCCCAGCCTGCTTGAGGTCGGGCGTGACGGCCAATTCCGCGCTGGGCACCGCAGCGACCGCAGTAATGACCAGCGTGGGGGGGATGGCGTGGCGGGTGCCCTCGGCCGTGAGGTATTCGTTGTTCAGCGAGTCCTTGCCGGATACGAACGGAGCGGCGTATGCCACCGCCGCGTCGCAGCAACCGCGTACCGCGACCACGAGTTCGCCGAAGGTTGTGGCGCGGGTGGGATTGCCCCACGAGAAGTTGTCCATGAGCGCTACGGCCGTTGGATCACCACCCGCCACGACCACATTGCGGATGGCTTCGTCGACCACGGCCCGAGCCATGTACTCGGGATCGGTCTGGCCGTACCACGGGTTCACGCCGATGCCGATCGCAATGCCATCGGTGTCGTTGGGGTGCACCAGTACTACGCCATCGGCGGGGCCGTCGTTGCAGGCGCCGGTGAGCGGGCGCACGACGGTGGAGCCGAGCACCTCGTGGTCGTAGCGGCGGATCACGTGTGCCTTGCTGGCGATGTTGGGGTGGGCGAGCAGCGCAAGCAACGCCGAGCTCGGGTCCTCACACGCCGGAACTGATTCCGCACGTTGTGGTTGGGGGAGCTCGGCGTGCAGGCGACGGCGGGGGCGGCCCTTGTGCAGGAACGACGTGGACAGATTCACCACGGCGTGGCCGTCGTGACGCACCACCAACTGCGAATCGCCCGTGAACTCGCCGAGATCACCCAGCTCGACGCCATGCCGGAGACACATTGTTGCAAGTGCACCGAGTTGGTGAGGGGCAACAGCCACGACCATGCGCTCTTGCGCCTCGCTGAGCCAGATCTCCCATGGTGCCAGCCCGGCGTACTTCAGCGGCACCAGATTCAGCTCCACGTCGGCACCGATGCCATCAGCCAATTCCCCGATGGCAGATGACAACCCACCCGCACCGCAATCGGTGATTGCGGTGTAGAGATGCCATGCCTCGGCCAACAGATCGGAGACCAGCTTCTCGGTGATCGGATCGCCGATCTGCACACTCGCGCCGGCGACGTCGCCCGTGGTTGCGTCCATCTCCATTGACGAGAACGTCGCGCCGCGGATGCCGTCGCGCCCGGTGCGGCCGCCGAGCAGGATCACCCGGTCGCCCGGATGTGGGCCGGTGAGCGGCGGTCGCCCGGACGGGGCAACGCCGATGCAGCCCGCGAACACGAGCGGGTTCGAGATGTAGGCAGGGTCGTACAACACCCCGCCGGCAACGGTGGGGAGACCGATCTTGTTGCCGTAGTCGGCCACGCCGGCGACGACGCCTTCGATGATTCGTTGCGGGCTGAGCACGCCGTCGGGCAGCTGATCGTCGGGTGTGTCGGCCGGGCCGAAACACAAGATGTCGGTGCAGGCAATTGCCTGATGTGCCGCGCCAATGATGTCGCGGATCACGCCGCCGACGCCGGTGTTGGCCCCACCGAAGGGCTCGATCGCAGACGGATGATTGTGCGTCTCGCACTTCAGCGCGTAGGTGCGTGCGTTCGTGAACTGTACGATTCCGGCGTTGCCGTCGAAGGCGGACACCACGAACGGGGCATCGATCTGCGTGGTCGAACGGCGGAGTTGGTCGAGCAGTGACATCGTGATGGTGCCGTCGGACAGCACGACATCTGCCCGGAAGCTCTTGTGCGCGCAGTGTTCGCTCCAGGTCTGCGCGAGCGTTTCGAGCTCGGCATCGGTGGGTGTGCGCCCGGCCCCGGCGAAGTGGTCGCGGATCACGTGTAGTTCGGTCAGGTCGAGCGCAAGGCCCCGATCGATACCGAGTTGGCGCAGGCCGTCGTCGTCGAGGGGAAGCGGCACCAACACCGTTGGCGAGACGCCGGTGTCGTGCACGGCGAATCCGGGCTCGACCGTGGCGCCGACGGACCAGCGTTCGATGACCGGGTTGGCGAAGTGGCGACGGATCTCGCGATCGTCGGTGGCGCCGGGCAGATCGACCAGGCGTCCAACCGCAGCGTCGGTGACGGTAATGCCGAGCAGACGGGCGGCGTGCACCACCTGTGCAGCCGCGGTATCGGTGACCCCCGGGATCAGCCCGACATCGAGTTGGTGCGCCGAAACGCGCTGATCCCACTCGCCAGTTTCCAGCAAAGGATCCACCAGAACGGCCTGCAACCGGGCCCGATCGGCATCGCTGAGCGAGCATTCGATCGTGATGGTCGTGGCGGTCGTGGCGGTCGATGAGGCGTGGGAACCGTGCGCACGAAGGGTGAGGCGGTGGCGTCCGCTTGTGGAAGCGTCCGTCTCAGCCATGTCCTTGACCCTAGGAGGGATGCGAAAAGTGACACACACCGATGAACGAAAAATCAAGCACTCCGAGAGGTTTGCCAAGCCTCGAAGGCAGAGTCATGGCTGACGAAGGCGCGCCTCATCGACCAACGCACCAGCACATCGGAGCGCAGTTCTACGCTGCGCTGGACTGAGCAGATCAAAGCCGTAGTGGCTCGTGCTCTTGAGTTTGATTAGGTCGCGCAGCGACTTGCCGAGCTTGTCGTCGACCCGCGCGAGAACGTCAGCAGCCGTTTCGTGATCCGATCCGGAATAGCGCTCACCGAGGGCCGCTGAGCAAATAGCGTCGCCAGCAGCGATGCCAGCAAGAACGGCGACGCTTACGCAGACATTGATTGCAGCCCCGTCCTCGACGCTGATGACGGTTGCAACTTCGAGGTACTTCTCTGCAACCTGGCGACGGCCCCGGCCCTCGCCAGGTTGTGTTCGCTTCATCTGCAGCTTCTTTGCGCTCACTGTCTCTCACCCGTCTGACGAGACCTCGCTCGAAGCGGAGGCCGTGCACCCGCGGTGGATTGATCATCGAGGAGCCTTCCGAGTGGACGACCACTGAGCAGCACGCCGTCTCTGATCCAGTTCGCCACGATGGGTTCCGATATATCGAAATATTGTTGTGCGCGTCTGACGCTGAGCGACAAGCACGAACAGCGGTTGCCGGTCCATAGGTACACCTGCTTTTGGATGATCTCGACGTGATTGTCCCACGCCTCGACATCGTGGTCGCTCGCGGCGAGCAGTAGGACGTCAATATCGCCGTCCTCCGTCGCCTCGCCGCGCGCGAAAGAACCAAAGACCGAGGCGTGTATCGGTGCCGGCACCAATTGTTCGACCTCGGCGGTGAGGCGCACGAGGAGCTTTGCGCGAATTCTGGCGATCTGCAGAATGGCAGGGGCAAGCAAGTGGTCACGGTTGAACCGATAGACGAATCCCAGATTGGCGGCCTCAGCGAGAACCAAGCCATGGTCAACAAGACGATTCAGAATCGACGCCTGTCCGGTGCGTGATCCCACATGCGAGAGGTGGGCAATCTGGCTTGCCCCAAGACCCGACTGCGTAGCGGTCAGCACCTCGAGCACGGCCCAATCGCGCGAGGGAATAACTGTGCGGAGTGGATGCCGAAGGTCCATTGCTCCTGTGGGCCAGTATTTCGTCACCTTGACTAGTATTTCGTCAATGTGCTCACACACCCACGAGCAATGGTGCCGAACCCTCCCGACCACGGCCTATCGAGGCTGAATTCAGTCCGGGGTGACCTCGCGACGCTCGAATGTGATTTCCTCGACGAAAGCGGCGTCGACGGTGACCCCGAATCCATCCCCGGTGGGAACCGCGATCTCACCGTCGATCAGATTGAACGCCTCGGTGATGTCGCGCGTCCAGTATCGCTTCGTTGCGGAGATGTCGCCGGGCAGTGTGAACCCCGGAAGCGACGCAAGTGCCAGATTTGCGGCGCGCCCGATGCCCGTTTCCAACATGCCTCCGCACCACACCGGCACACCGGCGCCAAGGCACAGATCGTGCGCCTCGACGGCAGCGAGGTAGCCACCGACGCGCGCTGGTTTGATGTTGATGATGTCGGCCGCGCCGAGCGCGAGAGCGGTGTGCACGTGATCCACCGAGCGAATCGCCTCGTCGAGGCAGACGGGCGTGGTGATGCGTCGCCGTAGCTCGGCATGACCGACGAGGTCGTCCTCGCCGAAGGGCTGCTCGATGAGCAACAGGTCGAACGCGTCGAGACGTTTCAGGTGGTCGATGTCGGCAACCGAGTACGCCGTATTCGCATCGACCTGCAACATGACATCGGGATTGGCCTCGCGTACGCTACGCACCGGCTCGATGTCGAAACCGCGTTCGATTTTGAGTTTGATGCGTGGGTATCCATCAGCGACGTAACCCGCGACAACGTCGAGGAGTTCCTCGATGGTGTCGGTGATACCGACCGACACCCCCACTGGTACCGACGTGCGTGTGGCGCCGAGCATCTGGTGGAACGAACGCTGTTCTGCGCGGAGCTGCGCATCGAGAATCGCCATCTCGAGCGCACTCTTGGCCATGCGGTGGCCTTTCACCGGCTCGAGGATGCGAGCCACATCTTGTGCCCGAAGAGAACCAGCTGCGAAAAGACGTGGGATGAGGTGCTCGGCGAACACGTAGTCGGCGGCATTGTGGAACTCACTGAGATAGAGCGGCGCTGACTCGATTGCGCTCTCGCCCCACCCATCGCCATGATCGGTGATGACGCGCACCACCATCACTTCGCGAACAGTCTCCGTGGCGAAGCTGGTGCGGAACGGACGCACGAGCGGCATGCGCAGTCGCCGCAACTCGAACATCTGGGGTGTCAGCATCAATTCCGATGGCATGGCTGCAACTGTTGCACGTCGGCGCCACCAACATCACCGTCATGGTGCTGGCTGCCATCGTGTCGGTGGGTTCGATGTACGTGGTGATCAAGATCGGTCACAGCGGTGCAAAGTCCATGTGGAACTCGGTGAAGACCGGCGGGTGATCAGCGCTGGCGTGGCAGCAGCACCTGAGCCGCTGCCTCGAGTTCGTCGATCCAACCCTGTGCACCCGCTGGCTCGTTGATCGGCAGTACCACGAACTTGGTGGTGCCCACATCGACGAATGAGTCGATGAGCGCAAGGAGTTGATCCCAACCCTGGGGCACCAGAGCGTTGATGTCGGCGAGGTCGGGTCGACGCGCCGACAGCCCAGCCATGAGCGCGTCGGGCAATGGGCCATGTGCATATGGGATGAGCGTGCCGAAGTGATCGGCCGGTACCTCGCGGTCGTGTTCGCGAGCGACCTGTTCGATAATCGGACGTGCGGCTGCGACATCTGAGGGCGTCACGAACGAGGGCAGCCAACCATCGGCCAGACGCCCGACCCGCTTTAGCTCCGATGGCGCGATGCCGCCGAGCCACACCTCGAGCGGTTGTTGCTTCGGCTTGGGCTGCACGCGCAGGGCGTCATAGTGAAAACGTTCGCCATGGAACGTGACCTCGTCTTCGGTCCAACACGCGCGCATCACGGCGAGGGCTTCGTCGAAGATCTTCGCGCGATCCTTGCGCTCCACACCGAAGGCCTGCTGCTCGTGCGGGTCGGCGGCACCGAGTCCGAAGGCCGGCAGCAGCCGCCCGTTGGAAAGCCGGTCGAGCGTGGCGAGTTGCTTGGCGACCACCACAGGGTTGCGGCCCGGCAACACCATCACACTCATCCCGAACTTCAGCCGCGTGGTGCGACCTGCCGCGAATGACATTGCCACCAACGGATCGGGGGCCTCCCCCCCAATTCGGTCGCTCAGCCACAGACTGTCGAAGCACACGCGTTCGAGCGTGTCGACCACCACGCCGAAGCTCTGGTCGTTGAGCGTGGTCCTGACGCCCAACCCGTAGCCGATGCGAACCTTCATGCCAGGCAGATGTGCTCGAGAATGTCGGCGGTCTCGGTGGGCATGGATGCGAATGGAGAGTGATCGGTGGCGATCGTGACCACGTGCGTGCAGCGCAACGACATGTAGTCCTGATGGGTGATGTGCACGGCCTGATCCTGAGTGCAGCGCACGTAGGTGGACGGCAGCGTGGTCCACGCGGCAGCGGTGACCGGCTGTGTGAACGTGACGAAGGGTTGCGGACACAGGCGCGCCACGTTCGCCGGGGTGACCGCCGGTTTACACATGCCGTAGAACGCAGCCTGCGCCCGCTCGGGATCGATGGTGCTGAAGCCGTCGCTGCCGATGACCATCGCGTTGCTCAACTCCACCTGTGCGGGAGGCATGGTCTGCATCAGCCCAACAGTGCTCTCGCCCACGTCTGGCACGAACGCGCTGAGGTACACGAGGTGGCGCACGTTCGTGGCAGCCGCCGCAGCTTGGGTGATCACAGAGCCGCCGTACGAATGGCCGACCAGCACGACGGGGTGCTCGATGGCCGCCGCAACTCGAGTGACATGGGCAGCGTCGCCGAGCAGATCAGTGAAGGGCTCGAGCGACGTGCCGTGTCCAGGCAAGTCGACTGCCAGCGAGGCGATGCCACGTGCATCCAACTCCGCCTGTAAAGCAGCGAAGCACCAAGCCCCGTGCCATGCGCCATGAACCAGTATGACGATTGGGGTCTGCGACTCACTCATTGTCGAATCGTGTCACACTGCACCGCCGACCTCATCCACCGAACGCCTCGATCCGAGTCGCGACTGCCAGTGGGGGTGAGCCCTATAGGTCACAAATGCACTGCCAGATCGTGCTTCGACGGCGCGACGTCAGCGAGTGCGGGCGTGTACGGGGATGAGCGAGACGCGGTGATGGACCGACCGATGATTCGTCACGGTCCAACTAGCGACGAATGCGACAACCATCACGGTGATGACCACTGCGGGTTCGGACAGATGAACGACCGAAGCGAGCACCCACGCCGTGACGGCGGCGAGGCCGGTGACGACCGCCGCGAAAAACGCGGCCCGGGACCAATGATGGGTGCGATGCGATGTCATGGATGTGTTCATATCTGTACAGATGCTCCAGTTGCGCGAACCTGAGACTTCTTCGGCAGTTATTCGCCAAACCGAAATCATTGTCGTGTTGTCGTAACGTGAATGCCATGTCCGCGACGCCTTCACCGACCCCTTCAGCCGCGATCGATCCGCTCTCGATGTTCCGACTCGACGATCAGATCGTCATCGTCACGGGGGCATCGGCGGGACTCGGCAACCGATTTGCGCGGGTGCTGCACGCCGCGGGGGCCACGGTGGTGGCGGCGGCGCGGCGTGCCGATCGCCTACGCGATCTCGTGGCCGAGCTGCCGGGGGCGGCGGCCATCGGTGTGGATCTGTCGATCGCCGAGGAACGCGAACGACTCATCGCCGAGACCGTCGATCGGTTCGGAACCGTTCACGTGCTCGTCAACAACGCTGGCATCGGGCACAAGGTGGCCATCGAAGACGAAGACCTCGAGACCTTCCGCGCCGCGATGGAGCTGAACGTGACGGCGGTGTGGCATCTGAGCAAACTTGTTGCGGCACCGATGGTCGCGCAGGGCTACGGCAGCATCGTGAACATCGCCTCGATGCTCGGCCACGTGGGGTCCGCTCCCATCAAGCAGGCGCACTATTGCGCGTCGAAGGGCGCCGTTGTGAACCTCACCCGCGAGCTCGCGCTGCAGTGGGCGCGCAAAGGCATTCATGTCAATGCGCTGTGCCCGGGTTGGTTCGACAGCGAGATGACGGCGGGCATGGACACCGATGAAGGCAGCCAGCGATTCATCGCCGCGAACTCACCGATCCCGCGTATGGGCCACGCTCACGAACTCGATGGTGCGCTGTTGCTGCTCGCGAGTCGGGCGAGCACGTTCATCACCGGTCAATCGGTGATCGTCGATGGCGGCTGGACCGCGCGCTGATCAGTTCGGGCGCTGATCAGTTCGGGCGTTGATCAGGTCGGGCGCTGATCAGGTCGGCGGTGTGCGATGTGCCCACGGCTGGGCCTGCTCGAGTTGGCTCGCGACGCGGATGAGCACGTCCTCTCGCGCGTACGCGGCGACCAGTTGCACACCGACCGGTAATCCTTCAGCGGTCCAGTGCAGCGGAAGGCTGATCGCGGGTTGGCCAGAGGTGTTCCACGGGGGAGTGAACGGCACGAACACCCCAGCTGCAGCGAGCGGAGCCATCGGCTGCGCAGCGTTGTTCGCAAAGGATCCGAGCGGCAACGGGACCTGACCGAGCGTGGGCGTGAGCAGCAGATCCCAACCCTGTGTCCACCACGCCTGCACGGCGCGCCGAAACTGGGCAACGGCGCCCTGGGCGCGGGCGTAATCGATGGACGTGAACAGTTTGGCAAAGTTGGCCTGAGCGCGATTCATCGGCTCGAACTCGTCGTCGGTCAGCGGTCGTCCGATCATCTCCTCGAACCGGCTCAGCGACACGCCCATGTTCGTGCTCCACAGTGCGCCGAACTGCGACGCAAACGAACTGTCCTCGAGCGCCGTCGGCCACGCGGGCTCCACATGATGACCGAGGGATTCGAGCAACGTTGCAGCCGCGCGTGCAGCATCGGTGCATTCCTGGTCGATGGCTCCACCCTGCGGATGATGGTCGAGCAGGCCGATGCGCAGCCGACCCGGATCCACACCGAGTTCCTGCACATATGGCCGCGCCGGTGCGGGAGCGATGACTGTGTCACCGATGCCGGGGCCACGCGTCGCGTCGAGCAGCGCCGCGGTGTCGCGCACACTGCGGCTGACGCAGTGCTCGACGCCGAGGCCACTTTCGTCTCGCGCCGGGCCAAAGGTGATGCGCCCCTGGCTGGGCTTCAGCCCCACGAGGCCACAACATGAGGCGGGGATGCGGATGGACCCGCCGCCATCGCTGGCATGAGCAAACGGAACCATGCCCGCAGCAACCGCCGCGGCCGAGCCACCGCTCGAGCCACCCGGCGTGCGCGAGGTGTCCCACGGGTTGCGTGTCGGCCCCCAAGCGATGGGTTCGGTGGTGGGCACGCTGCCGAGTTCGGGGCTGTTGGTGCGGCCCGCGATCACCAGACCCGCGGCGCGATACCGTTCGACAAGGGTGGTGTCGATTGCCGAGATGGTGTTGGCGTTCTTGAGCGCCACGTTGCCGTTGCTGATGCGCTGACCCGCATAGGTGGCGAACAGATCCTTGAGCAGGAATGGCACACCGCGGAATGGACCGTTGGGCAGGTCGGCACTGGTCGCGACGTCGCGGGCGTGATCGAACCAGCGGATGACGACGGCGTTGAGCGCCGGATCGAGTCGCTCGATGCGTTCGATTGCTGCCTCGAGCAGTTCCACCGGTGTCGCATCACCTTCCTCGACCAACGCAGCCTGATCGGTGGCGTCCATCCATTGTGTGTCATCAGCGAGAGAACTCATTCGAAGTGTTGTAACACAAAACTGTTCACCGATTCCGCAGCGGGTTTCAGTAAGGTCGCGACCCTGTGCATGAAACTCCCGTCGTGAACCTGGTGCCATCGGGGCGCGAGGTGCTCGCCGATCGCGACGTACGCATCCTTCTCGGTTTCAACACGATGATCTCGTTCGGCATTGCCTTGCAGGCTGCTGTGTTGGGCAAGCAGATCTTCGACATCACCAATCGCACCATCGACCTCGCATGGCTCGGTCTGGCGGAATTTGCGCCGGCACCGATCCTCGTGCTCGTCACCGGATCGCTGGCCGACCGCTTCAACCGCAAGAAAATCGCTGCGCTCGCGCTCAGCGGCGAACTGTTGTGTGCCCTGGCGCTGATGCTCTATTCGCTCAGCAATCCCACGGCGGTCTGGCCGTTCTTCGTGATCGCCGTGGCGTTCGGGGTGTTCCGTGCCTTCAATGCGCCGGCCATCCGCTCGATGCCACCCATGGTGGCGCCCGACTTTGCGCTACCACGCGTCGTTGCGCTGTTCAGCGCCACGTGGACTGGTGCAATCATCGTCGGTCCGGCGATGTCGGGCTGGTTGTATTCCATCGATGCGTGGGTGCCGTACGCAGTGGTGAGCGCGTCGATCCTCATCGGCCTGTTGTGGATGCTCACGCTGCGCTTCCGCCGCGAGCCCACGCCTCCGGACCCTGACGAGAAGCCATCGTTGCGGCACGCTGTCGAGGGCTTGCGGTTCATTGCGCGTACCCCCATTGTGCTGGGTGCAATCACCCTTGACCTGTTCGCCGTGCTGTTCGGTGGTGCCGTCGCACTGCTCCCCGTCATCGCCAAGGACCGACTGCACGTTGGCGACGTCGCATACGGCTGGTTGCGAGCTGCGGGCGGTATGGGCGCGGCGTCGATGGCGCTGTTCTTGTCGATCCGTCCGTTGCGTCGTCACGTCGGCCGGGCCCTGTATTGCGCGGTTGCGGTGTTCGGCGTGGCAACGGTGATCTTGGGGCTCACCCACAACTACACGGTCGCGTTTGTTGCCCTCGTGGTGCTCGCGGCCGCAGACATGGTCAGCGTGTTCGTGCGCGGTTCGCTCGTGCCACTGGTGACCCCCGACGAAAAGCGGGGCCGCGTGCTCGCGGTCGAGAACGTGTTCATCGGCGCGTCGAATGAACTCGGTGCATTCGAGAGCGGTGTCGCTGCGCAGTTCCTCGGGCTGCCCATCGCGATCGTCGGTGGCGGCGTGATCACCTTGGCCGTGGTCGGCGCGGCTGTGTTTGCCTTGCCGGCGTTACGCCGCGTCGATCGCTTCGAGGATCTCGAGATTGCGGACGATCCCGCCGAGCTTCGATAGGGCGACCTAGCGCCGCACCATCCAGCGCAGGTTCCGGGCGCGTTCGTGAGAGCTGTCGGTGGCGACCTGACCGATGGATGTTGCGTAGGTGGGTGAGATGTGTACGAGCGCGGCGATGTCGCCGATCTTCATGTCGTGACGGATCGCGAGTGCCAGTTCGTGGATCATCTCGCCGGCGGCAGGCGCAACAATGTGTGCGCCGACGATGCGGCCCTTGGTGGAGATGACCACGATGCTTCCCTCGGTTGCCGCGTCGGCCCGAGCCCGGTCGTTGTGCGACAAGTCGAGCCGCCACACGTCGACATCATCGCCGAACTTGGCCTCGGCCTCGGCAACGGTGAGGCCGGCGTGGGCCAGCTCGGGATCGGTGAAGGTGCACCACGGCACGAACTCGTCCACGTTGCCCTTGCCGGGGAAGAACATGTCGCGCACGGCGCGCACGCCCTCGTATCCGGCCGAGTGGGCGAAGAGAAATCTTCCGGCGACGTCGCCAACGGCATAGATGCTTCGGATGTTCGTGCGTCCGCGGCCGTCGACCTGTATGCCGGTGGGACCCATCTCTACACCCACCTCGTCGAGGCCGAGCCCTTCGGTGTTCGGCCGCCGCCCTGTCGCGACGAGGATGCCCTCGGCGGAGAAAGATTCCTCAGCCTCGTCCAAGCCGCAGTGAACTGTTCGCGTGGCGCCGTCGAGAGTGACCCGAACCGCTTGCGCATCGACACGCAGGTTGACGCCCTCGCTGCGCAGCTTGGCCGCGACGATCTGCACCAACGCTGGTTCGTCGTTGGTGAGAATGCTCGAAGCGCGTTGCAACACGGTGACGCAGACTCCGAGGCGGTTGAGCGCCTGGGCCATCTCGACCCCCATGGGTCCGCCGCCGATGATCACCATGCTGGCCGGAGGTTCATCGAGCTCGAACATCGTCTCGCTCGTGAGGTAACCGGCTTCTGACAAGCCCTCGATATCGGCGACATCGGGGTGGGACCCGGTGCATAGCATGATGAAGCGCGTGTCGAGCACGAGCGGTGCGTCGTCGGCGTGGCTGCCGTGCTCGACGACAGTGACCTCGTTCGGCCCGGTGACTGTGGCGTTGCCGAGCACGATGGTGAGGCCCATCGCACGGTAGCGCTCGGGATCGTCGTCAGTTCGGGCAATGTCGGCACGCACAGAACGCATGCGCCGCCAGACCATGCCGAGATCGATGTGCGGTTCGACCACTGCGAGGCCGACGGCATCGGCGTGACGCATGAGGTGAGCGACCTTGGCGGTGGCGAGCAGTGCCTTCGACGGAACGGAGCCGGTCCACAACCCGTCGCCACCCACGCGGTCGCGCTCGGTGACGGCCACGTTCAGATCGAGCGTCGTTGCGAACTCGGCTGCGGCCAAGCCGGCAGAACCCATCCCAACTATCACGAGGTCGTAGCGGTCGGTCATCGCCGTGCCATTGCGCTGTCCATAAGACCAACGGTAGTGGCGATATCTGTTGGTTGCCCACGCTCTTCCGGTGCAGACTGCACACATGCGTCACGTGCTGCACACTGCCTGTCCTCTTGACTGCCCTGACACCTGCTCGCTGGCTGTCACCGTCGAAGATGGCCGCATCATCGGCGTCGATGCCGACACCAGTGAGACAGCCAATCCATTCACGCAGGGCTACATCTGCCAGAAGGTGAAGCATCATGCCAAGCGCGTCTACGCGCCGGAGCGGGTGCTCACGCCGCTGATCCGCACGGGCACAAAGGGTTCGGGTGAGTTTCGTGCGGCTACATGGGACGAAGCGGAGCAGATCATCGCCGCCCGTGTCAGCGCAGCCATTGCGGCCCATGGTGCGAGCAGTGTGGTGCCGTATCTGTACAGCTCATCGGGTGGCGTGCTTGCGAACGCGCTCACCCCGATGTTGTTCGAACGGCTCGGTTGCCCGCATGTGGAGCACACGATCTGTGCCTCCACAGTCGGTGCGGCGTGGAGCCAAGTGTTCGGTTCCATGCTGAGCGCCGATCCGTTCGATCTCGAATACTCCGAGCTCATCGTCATCTGGGGCGCAAATCCGATGGCGTCGAATACACACCTGCTTCCGTTGCTCACGGCAGCGGGCAAACGCGGTGCACGACTGGTGGTCATCGACCCGCGCCGCACCGCAGTGGCCGGTCGCGCCGATCTACATCTGGCCATTCGTCCCGGAACCGATGTTGTGCTGGCATATGCCGCAGCGCGTTGGCTGCGCGAGCACGGCCACATAGCCACCGAGTTCCTCGCCGCGCATACGTCTGGCAGCGACGTGTTTCTGGCCGAAGCCGACGCATGGACCATCGACCGCGCCGCTGAGGAGTGCGGAGTCAGTGCCGAGGCGATCGAGTCGTTTGCGTCGATGCTCGCCACGACGTCGCCAGCGATGATGCGACTCGGCTATGGACTCGAGCGCAACCGCAATGGCGGGTCGGGCTGCGTCGGCGCGCTCGCGCTGTGGTTGGTGGCGGGGCACTTCGGCCGGCGCGGCAGCGGAGTCATCGGTTCCACCTCGGGCGGAGCGCCCGTGAACAAGGGCGCGGTCTGGCCAGAGGGGGTCGAGCGTGTCGAGATCCCGACGATGAACATGAACGATGTCGCTCTGGCGCTGAACGGCGAGTTGCCGAACTGGCCCCAAGCGCGCCTGCTGTTCGTGCAGGGCGCCAACCCGGCCGTCACCGCAATGGATCAGAAGGCGATGTTGCGCGGTCTCGCCAATGACGATGTCTTCACGGTCGTACACGAGCAGGTGATGACGGACACCGCGATGTTTGCCGACGTGGTGCTGCCCGCGACCACGCACTTCGAAGTCACGGATCTGGCCAACTCGTACGGCGTTTTCTCGTTGCAGACGGTGACGCCTGTGATCGATCGCGTCGGTGAGAGTCGCTCGAACGACGAAGTCGCGGCGGGACTGGCCGTCGCCCTCGGCTTTCCGGCCGCCGAGTTTGATCCCGATCCCGTTCGGCTCCTGGCGCTGATGCGCACCGACGACAGTGCTGCGTCCCTACCTGCGCGTCGCGGCGCGGGATCAACCGTGCAGTTCGTCGACAAGGTCCCCACCTTCGCAGATGGTTCGGTGCGTGCCCGGCTCACTGATGCATCCGCCGACATGCCGGTGCCACATTTCGTGCGAGGTTCGTCCACGGGTCTCACGCTGCTCACGCCCGCCACCAATCGAACCATCAACTCGATGTTTTCCGAGTTCGGCCCGCCCGATGCGGTGGTCTCGATCAGCCCCGTCGATGCCGCTCAACGCTCGATCGTCGACGGCCAACGAGTCCGCGTGTTCAACGAACTCGGCGAACTACTGATGCCGGCGAACATTGATGCGGCCATGCGGCCCGGAGTCGTGTCGATTCCCAAGGGCCTGTGGCGTCGACACTTCGACGACGCGTTCACGGCGAACGTCTTGATCCCCCGGGAGATCAACGATCTGGGTGCTGGAGCGTGCTTCAATGATGCGGTCGTCGAGATCGCCCCGATCTCTGCGCAGAGCAAGATCGTCGCCTGAATCCAGACCATTTGAATCCAGACCGGTTGAATCCGAAGGCGCACACCGCTATGTCCGAGAAAAAGGGACTGATCCGCGAGTTCAAAGAGTTCATCATGACCGGCGATCTGGTGTCGATAGCGGTGGCGTTCATCATGGGTCTTGCCATCAAGGCAGTGATCGACTCGTTCGTGAAGGACATCGTCACCGGCACCATTGGTTTGTTCATCAAATGTCAGGCGATCTTCGATCCGGCAACCGGCAAGCCCACGGGCAAGCAGGACTGCTCGGGGCTCGCGGGCAAGGCCTACAAGTCGCTGGCGTGGGGCAGCTTCCTCAATCAGGTGCTCACATTCGTGTTGACGGCGTCGTGGTGTTCGCTCTCGTGAAGGTCTATAAGAAGGCCACCAAACACACCCTCGCCCTGGACGGACCAAGCGACAACGACCTGCTCAAGGGCATTCTCGAAGAGATGAAGTCGAACAAGTAGGCACCCCGGGTATCAGGGGTGACTTGCTTGTGGTCGCCGCGCTGGCTCCAATAGATCCATGAACGCGACCCGCAGACACGTCGTGTTCGGCATCGCGATCGCCATACCAGTCGCGCTCGTGAGTCTGGCTGGGTGCACGAGTCATGCGCTCACCGGAGCCGATGGTGTCACGCCGATCACGGTGAACGGTGTCGGTGCACTGCCCGGATCCGGCGGCGAGGGGAAGCTGTCGTCGGTGCCGGTCACCGTGGCGCAGCCCTACTCGGGCGTTGCCCCCGTGGGTTCGCCGATACAGGGCGACCGTGTGATTCTCATCGGCGATTCGATCTTCGCGTCGATCTCGTCACGCTACGGCAACCAGGCGTGTACGTCGTTGGTGCCCAACGGTTGGCAGGTCGAGGTCGACGCCGAAACCGGGCGGTTCATCGAGTTCGGTTCGAAGGTACTCGACAAGCGGCTAGCCGCCGGATGGGATGCGGCCGTCGTGCTGCTCGGCAACAACTATCGCTCCGACAAAGAGAGATACCAGGGTCAGCTGCACTTCCTGCTGGCACGGTTGGCGCCGCGCCCCACGGTGTTATTGACCACAACGGTATTCCGTCCAGAGCAGGCAACCGTGAATGCTGTCATCGTCGCCGAGGCGGCTCAGTTCCCCAATGTGACCGTGCTCGATTGGGCGGCGATCAGCCAGGGTGCGAGTCTCACTGGTGCCGACAATCTGCACCTCACCGAACCCGGTCGCGCGATGCTCGGCGCCGCTATCGGCCTTGCGCTGGGCCATGCTCCAGCGAGCGCGAGCCCCGGCCAATGTCTGACCACCAGCTTCAGGGACGACTCTGCCGGGAGCCCAAACGGCCAGAACGGCTCGACCAACACGGTGCCGAAGAAGTCCACTCCCACCGTTACCTCAACCACCGAGAAGTCGTCTGGAACCATTCCCTCCAACACCACCCAACCGGTGACGACCACGACGACGCCACCGAAGACCACGGTTCCTCCCACCACGAAACCGCCGAGCACGACTGCGGCCCCGGCTACCACCGTCAAATCAACGACGCCGGCGCCTCCGGGTACCTGACGCCCACGGCTTCGTGGGCTACGGGGCGAGCGCGTGAAATCCGGGGAGATTGCGCAGGACACCGAACGTAATGAGCACGACGCCGCCGGCAACGGGGAGCCACGTGGGCGTACGCACCAACCAACGGATCGGGGCACGGCCGAGCGCCTTGCGCAGCCACGCGAACCAGGCAATGACGACGGCCGCGAGGAACAAAGGGAAGAACATGTTGAACCCGAACGCCGCGCCGAGTTGGCCGCGCAGGAATGCATGCGTGGCCCGGGTGAGGCCGCAGCCGGGACAATAGAAACCGGTCATCGCATAGAGCGGGCACGCAGGGAAATGCACACCTGGCCCGACCGGGTTGTTGATGGCGACGTACACCGCGCCTGCGGCCGTCGCGCATGCGCAGGCGATGGGAGCGATGAGTTCGCGACGTGAGCTGCCAAGAGCACGCTGGCGGGGTACGACGGGCACGGCGTCGAAGCCAGTCGTGCCATCGTCCAATGCGATCTCCATGTGACGAATACTAGGCAGCAATGACACGGTGCGGTTGCGGTTGGCAGGAGGCGCTGCCACCCTTGACGGATGCTTCAAGTGCAGGGTGTTTCGGTGGAGATTGGCGGTCGACTTGTTGTCGATCAGGCCTCGTTCACCATCATGCCCCGCGACAAGGTGGGCCTGGTCGGTCGCAACGGGGCCGGTAAGACCACGTTCTTTCGCGTGCTCGGCGGGGAGACAGAGCCCATCGCCGGCAAGATTTTGCGCAAGGGCGGCTTCGGATATCTGCCCCAAGATCCGCGCATCGCAGGGGTGCTCGATGGTCGCACTGCGATCACACATGTACTCTCGGGTCGCGGCATCGACGAACAGATCACCCGCATCGAGAAGCTGCGCATCGCGATGGAGGAAGAGACCAGCGATCGCAACGTGGCCCGCTACAGCAAAGCTCAGGACGAGTTCGCAAGTTCGGGTGGCTACGCCGCCGACAGTGAGGCACGCTCTATCGCTGCCGGTCTCGGCCTCGGTGCCGACAGGCTCGACCTACCACTCGGCGTGCTGTCAGGCGGCGAGCGTCGTCGTGTTGAACTCTCACGCATTCTCTTCGCCGGCAGCGATGCACTACTTCTCGACGAACCCACCAACCACCTCGACATCGACGCCAAGAATTGGTTGCTCGATTTCCTACGCAAGTATCGCGGCGCGATGTTGGTCATCAGTCACGACCTCGACCTGCTCGACGAAGCCATCACGCGCGTGCTGCACCTCGACCGTCCTGCCGAGGACGCCACCGGTCATCTCGTGGAGTATCGCGGCACGTATAGCCAGTACCGCGCGGCGCGTGCGGCCGACGAGTCTCGCCTCGCCCGCCAGGCCGTGCTGCAGACCAAAGAGATCGCTCGTCTGCAATCGGTTGTCGATCGCTTCGGCGCCAAGGCCACCAAGGCAACGATGGCGCACAGCAAGGAAAAGCAGATCGCCCGACTCGAATCGCAGCGGGTGCACGTGGGCGCGGGCGACAAGGTGATGAAGGTCAAGTTCCCCGACCCACCATCGTCAGGGGCCACCGTCATCACCTCACGCAACCTGTCGAAGGGCTACGGCAGTGGCGCACCGGTGTTCGAAGACGTGTCCTTCGACATCGGCAAGGGCGAGCGTCTACTCGTGCTCGGTCTCAACGGTGCCGGCAAGACCAGCCTGCTGCGCATCCTTGCTGGCGAGACCCAGCCCACGCTCGGCGACTTTAGCTTCGGCCACAGCGTGAACGTCGGGTACTACGCGCAAGAGCACGACAACTTGCGCGTGAACGAATCCTTGCTCGACAACATCCGCTCGGAGGTGCCCTCGAACGTGGTGCTCACCGAGACGCAGTTGCGTGGCATGCTCGGTATGTTCGGGTTGATGGGCAGCAAAGTTTTCCAAGACAGCGGAACGCTGAGCGGTGGCGAGAAGACCAAGCTCGCGCTCGCGATGTTGATGGTCGGCCGCAACAATGTGCTCTTGCTCGACGAGCCCACCAACAACCTCGACCCGCCCAGCCGGCAGGCGGTGGCCGATGCGCTCAGCACCTGGAAGGGCACCATCGTGTTCGTCAGCCACGACACCGAGTTCGTGGAGCAGCTCAAGCCCACCAAGGTGTTGCTCATGCCCGATGGGCAGGTCGACTACTTCAGTCCCGATTGGCTCGAGCTCGTCAGCCTGGCGTGATTGCGAGCTGTGCTGGCATGGGTCAGGGCAGCAGCGTGCTGACACGCACCAACATTCCATCAGGGTCGGTGACATCGACCGACACTCCGTTGCCCCATGCCGTCGGCGCATTATGGGTGATGCCTTCGGCGTCGAGACGTGCCACGAACGCATCGAGGTCATCACGGGTGCCGACCGCGAACGTGAGCACATCGAAACCCGCCAGTGCCTTGGCGCGCGGGGCATCGAGACGCAGCATCACGGTTGCTCCCGTTTCGGGGTGCACCATCGTGATATCGCGATCGTTCGCGTGGCGTGACGCTGGTGCATTCGCGAAACCGAACGCCATTTCGTACCAGCCGGCACTGTGGTCGACATCGGATACGGGCAGGGTGATGTGATGAATGCCCGCTAGGTCGCGCACTGCCCAGTCGTGCAGCACGACGACGCGCTCGCCGATCATCTGACTTGCGAACTCGCGCACGTAGGCCTGATGGCGTACGTCAGCCACGTACCGCCGCGCCGCCGCGAAGTCGGGGTAGTCCATCACCGCGACGACGTCGAAGTTGCCTTCGAAGTAGCGTGCATCATCGGCAAATCGAAGGTTCGTCAACTCGGGTATGGCGCGCAGGCTGGCAAGCGATGCACGGAATGCGGACTTCGCGTCGTCGGTGAGATCATCGACCCAAAGGTAAGCGACCACCTGACGGAACATGCCGGGGTACCGAAGCCGATCACGGATGTGTCGACAGTTGTTCGGCCACGCGGCCGCGATGGGACGCCTCGGCTGCAGGGTGACATGCTGTCGACATGACTGTGATCAAGATCAATGCGCTCACCGTGCCCGCCGAGATGGGTCCGGAAGTGGCCCGCCGTTTCGCCGCTCGTATCGGGGCGGTCGACGACCAGGACGGCTTCGAGGGCTTCGAGTTGTTGCAGCCCACCGACGAGCGCACCACATGGCTCGTCGTCACACGCTGGCGCGATGATGCCTCGTTCGAGGCGTGGCGCACCTCGGCGTCGTTCGCTCATGGCCATCGCCCGGAGAGTGGAGCTGCTCCCGCGCCGATGCCGATCCAGGCCGAGCTGTGGTCGTATCAGGTGGCTGTCGTCTCCGGCGGCTGACGGGCTGCTCGACGATCACACCATCAACGTGGCGCGTTGGCGCGACGTGATCACAGGGATCGACGGCAGGCCAATTCGTTCTGCCGCAGCGACCGCCGTTTCCACGAAGGCCTGCGCAGCACGCGACAGGTCGCGGTCTTCGTGCCACACGATGGCAATGCGTCTGGTCAGCTGGTGACGCGCCGCGAGCGGCAAGATCGCCACGGCTGCGTCGGGAACGAACAGTTCGACGGCGAGCAGTGGCACGATCGCGACGCCGAGTCCGCTGGCAACCAGACGTTGCGTGGTGAGATTGTCGTCGCTGCGGAACACGGTCTGCGGTTGTGCCCCGGCGCGCTCGAGTGCCTCGAAGACGCGCATTTCGCAGGTGTCCTCGGTGGACGCGCAGATCAGCCGGGCGCCGTCGAGTGCGTCCAGATCGATCTCGTCGAGTTCGGCGAGAGGGCTGTTCGGCGACAACATGACCACGTATGGGTCGTGGATGAGTTCTCGGCTCGTGAGCGGTGCTGCTTGTACCGGCGTGTCGGAGAACGCAAGGTCGAGCCGGCCCGCGCGCACGAGTTCGTCGAGCTTGGCCGCGGGGCGCTCGTTACGTAACTCCACCGTGACGCGTGGCCAGTCGTCGCGGAAGCGGGTGATGGTCGAGGGCAGTAGGCGGGCGCTTGCCGATTGGAAGGTGCCGACGCGCAAAATGCCGGCTTCGCCGGCGGTGAGCGCATCGAGGTCTGCCTTTGCTGCGCCGAGGCGCGCCGTGATGTGTACGGCGTGGCGCAAGAGAACCTCGCCTGCGCTGGTGAGCGATACCGGGCGTGGTCCGCCCGGGCGTTCGACGAGTTTGTGGCCGACGGCGCGTTCGAGTGTGGCGATCTGCTGTGAAACAGCGCTCTGCGCATAGCCCAATAGCGCCGCGGCCTGCGAGAACGAGTGCGTACGGGCAATGGCTTCAAGTGCAGCGAGATGGCGCACCTCGACACCGAGGGGTAAATCTTGGTTTGTGATCGAATCGTTCATATATATGCGTGACCATTATCAATAGAGGTATGCGATACTCATAAGGTATCTCATCACAGGAGACGATAGAAATGTTCATGCTGCTCACCATTGCGTTCACGGTGCTCGTTGCCGGCCTCGCCCCCCACTTCGGCACCGATAGCCGCCCAGACTTCGCCCACCACCCCGACCCCCGGCAACGCGGCATCTGAGTCGGAACGCTGCACTTTTCGCACGCTACGGTGCGTACATGCGCATCGGAATCTTCACAGGGTCGACCAACGACGGAACTCTCGATCAGATCGTGGCTCAGGCACGGGCGGCTGAGGCCGATGGCTTCGCCAGCTTCTGGGCGCCGCAGATTTTTGGCCACGACGCGTTGACGGCGCTCGCGGTGGTGGGCCGTGAAGTGCCACGAATCGAGCTGGGCACGAGCGTGGTCCCCACCTATCCGCGCCACCCGATGATGATGGCCCAGCAGGCGCTCACGGTGAACGCCGCAGCAAGCGGACGGCTGTGCCTCGGCATTGGCTTGAGCCACAAGATGGTGGTCGAGAACCTGTGGGGCATGTCGTTCGACAAGCCAGTGCGTCACCTGCGCGAATATCTCAGCGTGATGATGCCCCTCCTCGAAGGTCAGCCCGTCAACTTTCAGGGCGAGGACTACAAGGTCATCGGCGGCGTATCGGTGCCGGGTTCGTCGAGGCCTGCCGTGGTCGTTGCCGCGCTCGGCGAGCAGATGCTGCGTGTCAGCGCCGCACTCGCCGACGGCACGCTGACGTGGTGCACCGGTCCGGCGACGCTGCGCGATCACACCGTGCCAACATTGCGCCGTGCCGCCGAAGCCGCTGGTCGGCCCGACCAGCGCGTGATCGCCGCACTGCCGGTGTGCGTCACCGCCGACACCTCCGCGGCGGTGGCGCGTGCCGCGCAGACGTTCCAGATGTATGGCCAGCTGCCGAGTTATCGGGCGATGCTCGACCTCGAAGGTGCCAAAGGCCCCGAGGACATTGCCATCGTCGGCGGTGAAGCCGAAGTTGCTGACCGCATCCGTGCCCTCGCCGATGTGGGCGTCACCGACTTCGCCGCCGTTGAGTTCGGCGGCAACCCCGATGAGGTCGCCCACACCCGGGCTGTGGTGAAGAGTCTCTTGTGAGTTACGGCGGGTTCGGCACCCTTGGTGTCGAGGTGGCTCGCGGCATCGCTACGGTCACCATCGACAACGGTGCGATCAATCTGTTCGACGGCCAGATGTTCATGGAGATGGCCACCCTCGCCGGCACGCTCGCCGCCGATAACCACGTTCGTGTCGTCGTGCTCCGATCCGCCAATCCCGACTTCTTCATTGCCCACTTCGACGTGAGTTTGATTCTGCAGTTCCCCACCGATCGGGGGACCTCGCCCACCGAACTCAACCCGTTTCACGCCATGTGCGAGGCCTTCCGCACGATGCCCAAGGCCACTATTGCCGTGATCGAAGGGCGCGTCGGCGGGGGCGGCAGCGAACTTGCGCTCAGCTGCGACATGCGCTTCGCATTGGCTGGTCGCGCCGTGTTCAACCAGCCGGAGGTGGCGCTCGGCATCATTCCCGGCGGCTCCGGCACCGTGCGGCTGTCGCGCCTGATCGGGCGTTCGCGCGCGCTCGAGGTGGTGCTCGGTTGCGACGATGTGTCCGCCGAACTTGCGCAAGAGTGGGGCTGGGTGAATCGCACCTTGTCGGCCGAGCTGCTGTGGCCGCACGTGCATCGCCTTGCGGCCCGCATTGCTTCGTTCCCCCCGCACGCAGTCGCCGCAGCGAAGGCGTCGGTGCTGCGCGCCGAGAAGGATGTCGTCGCCGATCTCCTCGCTGAGGGCGCCGCGTTCCAGGACACACTCGGAGGCCCCGGCACCCGCGTTGCGATGGAGCGTTTCATGTCCCAGGGCGGCCAGACACGCGAGGGCGAAATGCGCCTCGGTGAGTTAGCCGCCGAACTGAACCTGTCGTGAGCAGGGCGCGCGATGTGGCCGCGGAGTGTGCCGCTCTGGAAGCCGACGAGGCGGATCGTGCAGAGATGATGGCGGTGGCATCGTTGATGGACGTTCGTCAGGGCCCAACGCGACTCAGTGCAGCTGCACCGGGGTTCCGGGCATGGGCTTGTTGACGAGGTCGAAGAAGTCGTTGCCCTTGTCGTCGACAACGATGAACGCGGGGAAGTCGTGGACCTCGATCTTCCAGATCGCCTCCATGCCCAACTCGGCGTATTCGAGGACCTCGACCTTGGTGATGCAGTCCTGCGCGAGTCGGGCTGCGGGGCCACCGATGGAGCCGAGATAGAAACCGCCGTGGGCCTTGCACGCGTCGGTGACCTGTCGGCTGCGGTTGCCCTTGGCGAGCATGACCATGCTCGCGCCTGCAGCCTGGAACTCATCGACATAGCTGTCCATACGGCCAGCGGTGGTGGGACCGAACGAGCCGCTTGCGTAACCGGCTGGCGTCTTGGCCGGACCCGCGTAGTACACGCAGTAGTCCTTCATGTACTGGGGCATCGGCTGACCTGAATCGAGCAGTTCCTTCAGCGTCGCGTGGGCGATGTCGCGTGCCACGACCATCGGTCCCGTGAGCATCACGCGAGTCTTCACCGGGTACTTGCTGAGCTCGGCGCGGATCTCGGCCATCGGTCGGTTGAGATCGATGTGCACCACGTGCTCGTCGAGATCGTCGTGGGTGATCTCAGGAAGGTATTGCGCTGGATCGGTCTCGAGCTGTTCGAGGAAGATGCCGTCGCGCGTGATCTTGCCCAAAGCCTGGCGGTCGGCCGAACAGCTGACTGCCATCGCCACTGGGCAACTGGCACCATGACGGGGGAGGCGGATGACGCGCACATCGTGACAGAAGTACTTGCCGCCGAACTGCGCGCCGATACCCGTCTGTTGCGAGAGCGTCAGTACCTTGGCTTCCAGATCGACGTCGCGGAACGCGTGGCCAGTGCGGTCGCCGGTGGTGGGCAGGCTGTCGAGGTACTTGGTGCTGGCGATCTTGGCGGTCTCGACCGCGAACTCGGCCGACGTACCACCGATGACGACGGCGAGGTGATACGGAGGGCAGGCCGCAGTACCGAGCGTCTTCATCTTCTCGAACAACCACGGCAGCAACATCTTTTCATTGAGCAGTGCCTTGGTCTCTTGAAACAGGTAGCTCTTGTTCGCGCTGCCGCCCCCTTTGGCGATGAACAAGAACTTGAATGCATCACCGTCGGTGGCACTGATCTTGATCTCGGCGGGCAAGTTGTTGCCGGTGTTGACCTCGTCGTACATCGTGAGCGGCGCCATCTGGCTATAGCGCAGATTGCTGGTGAGATAGGTGTTGTACACGCCCCGGGCGATGGCTTCTTCGTCGCCGCCGCCAGTGAACACGTATTGGCCTTTCTTCGCTTTTACGATCGCGGTGCCGGTGTCTTGGCACATCGGCAGCACACCGCCTGCCGCGATGTTCGCGTTCTTCAACAAGTCGAGCGCGACGAATCGGTCGTTGTCGCTGGCTTCGGGATCAGTGAGGATGCTCGCCAACTGCTTGAGGTGCGCGGGTCGCAGCAGGTGGGCGATGTCTTTCATCGCCGTCTCGGTGAGCAAGGTGATGGCTTCGGGCGACACCTTGACGAAGGTGCCCTCGGGTGTGTCGAACGTGGACACGCCCTCGGTGCTGATGAGGCGATACGTGGTGTCGTCTGCGCCCAGGGGAAGCATCTCGGTGAACTCGAACTCCGGCATGGTGTAACCGTATCGGCGTGTCGATCGGCGAGGAAACCCGCTTGGCGCCGCTGTGTCGAACGGTCAGCGATCCCTCATCCGTTTCCCTTCATTCGTTTCGGCGCAGCGTTGGCGGGATCGGCTGGCCATTGATGCTTCGGGTACCGCCCGGCCATCTCCTTGCGTACCTCGGCCCACGACCCTGCCCAGAAACCGGCGAGGTCGGAGGTGATCTGGATCGGCCGACCCGCTGGCGACAGCAGGTGCAGCACAACGGGTACGCCGGCGGCGGTGGGGTGGACGCTCGTACCGAACAGATCCTGCACACGCACTGACGCCGAGGGTTGGTCGCTGGCGTAGTCGAGGAGCAGCGACCTGCCCGACGTGAGTTCGAGATGGGTTGGTGCAAGTTCGTCGAGGTCACGCCCCAGCGGCCACTGCAACCCGGCGCGCAAGACGGTGGTGAGGTTCAAGGCGGCGACTTCGGTGATGCTCGTCATGCCGTCGAGATACGGCGCGAGCCAATCGTCCAGAGTCCGCACGAGGCCCGAGTCTGACCAGTCGGGCCACGCGAGGGTATTCGATGTGCCGGCCGAGCTAGCTGAGCGGCGGATGAACTCGACGCGTTGACGTAATTGCGTTGCACCTTCAGACCAGTGCAGCGGAGCGAGGCGCGTGACTCTGATGCGCTCGATCAAAGCGTCGGTAGTGGCGGGTGATGCACCCGGGCGCCGCACACGCTCGTCGAGTTTCATGTTGCCGAGCCTCCGTTCGAGGCGTTCGACGATGTCGTGGCGATCGCGGTCCCACACCAACGTGTGTCGCGTCTCAACGGCTCCACCCAGCGTTGCTGCGACTTCGTCGGCATCGATGCCTGCGGCGAGGCGAAGGCGCGTGTTCTTGCGGTCACCGTCGACATCGGCAGCAACCACGAATGTTTCGTTTGCAAGTGGATCGTTCTTGGCCACCCATGCGCCTGTTCCGGTGCGCAGTTGAAACTGGCCGGGCTGCGAGCGGCGTACGGCCAACCGATCGGGGTAGGCGAGTAGCAAGACAGGGCCGGCACGATCGGGGTTGATGTCGTCGAGGTCGAACGAGATGCCCACACGCCGGGCGATGTCGCGAGCGCGGCGGATCAATCGATCGACCGCGCCGCGATCGGCTCGCTCGTGGCGCTCGCGTCCGGTGATGACGCGAATGCGCAGCGATAGGTCAGATGGCAGGTCGTCGGCGCGGCCGCGCAGGAT
Organism: Actinomycetota bacterium; assembly: GCA_043753895.1. Lineage (GTDB taxonomy): Bacteria > Actinomycetota > Acidimicrobiia > Acidimicrobiales > Ilumatobacteraceae > WLMZ01. The sequence continues at coordinate 36,748 of JAYUWK010000001.1, read as the reverse complement.
GTCACGGTCGTCGAGCAGGGCCGCGATCACACACGCGAGCGACTGGTCGTGATGGCCGGAAGCATCCACGACCATGCGCGCCAGACGCGGGTGAGCGGGCACGCCCAACATCGCCCGGCCCACGGCGGTGATGCGTTGGTCGCCATCGAAAGCGCCGAGCAATTCGAGCAACTCGGCCCCCTGAGCGAGCGTGCGCGCAGGCGGTGGATCGGGAAAGCTGAGTTGGTCGATCGGGGTGCCCCAGGCAGCCAACTCGAGCGCAAGCCCGGCGAGATCGACTTGGGTGATTTCGGCTTCGAGGTGGGCGCGGCGCGTGCTGTGCTCGAGCTTGCTCCACATCCGGTAGGCGACACCCGGCTCGGTGCGCCCGGCGCGACCCGCGCGCTGATCTGCCGACGCGCGGCTGGTAGCCACTGTGGTGAGCCGGGTCATACCGGTGCGAATGTCGTAGCGGGGTACCCGCGCCTGCCCAGCATCGACCACGATGCGAACTCCCGCAACGGTGAGCGATGTCTCGGCAATGTCGGTACTGAGTACCACCCGCCGCCGGCCCGGTGGAGAAGGCGCAAGCGCTTTGTCCTGGTCGCCGAGCGAGAGCGCTCCGGCAAGGGGATAGAGATCGACATCGGCGGCAACGAGTGGATCGAGCGCCTGATAGACGCGCGTGATCTCGCCGATACCGGGGAGGAACACCAGCACGTCGCCGATGTCGTTACGCAGCGCCAGCAGCACCGTTTCGGCAACGCTTTGTTCGAGCCGTTGCCCCTTGCCCGGCGGCGACCAACGGATCTCGATCGGGTAGGTGCGGCCCAGACTGGTGATGATCGGGCACGGCCCGGCCGCGCCGCCCAACAAGCCGTTGCCCAGTATCACCGACAGCGTGTCGGCCTGTGCGGTGGCCGACATCGCGAGGATCTTCAGATCGGGCCGCAACGTTCGCCTGCTATCGAGTGCGAGTGCGAGACCAACATCAGTAGGCAGGTTCCGCTCGTGTACTTCGTCGAAGATCACCAGTCCGGTGCCGGGCAGTTCGGGGTCATGCTGGAGGCGGCGGGTGAGCACGCCCTCGGTGACCACCTCGATGCGCGTGTTGCGACCGATGCGCCGTTCATCGCGAGTTTGGTATCCAACGGTGTCGCCCACCTCTTCGCCGAGCAGGTACGACATGCGATGACCGGCAGCACGGGCCGCGAGGCGACGCGGTTCGAGCATCACGATCTTGAGTCCATCGAGCCACGGCTGCTGAATCAGGTGCAACGGAACGAGTGTTGTCTTGCCCGCACCCGGCGGTGCGACGAGCACGGCCGAGCCGATTGAGCTCAGCGCATCCGCGACATCGCCGATGACTCCGGCGACGGGGAGATCACCGGCTGGGTCATATGGCGAACTCAACAGCGGGCGTTGATCACGCCAGCGCTGGCGTGCCCTTGAACGGTGCCGGGTCGGCTGCCGCGGGGATGCTTTGCTTGGCCCATACCGTGGCCGTAGCGATGCGGTCGGAGACGGCGCGCCACTGTGCACCGTCCCAACCCTCGGCCGAGGCGGCCACGTTGCCGTCCATCGAAACGAACACGAATGCGGGGAGTTCGGCCAAGCCGAGTGACTTCACGAATGCGCGATCAGGGTCGCAGAACACCAAGAACTGTTCAGTGAGCGGTCCGAGGAACTTCTTCGCATCATCGGCGTCGCACGTGACGACGAAGTTGACGCGCACATCGGCACCACGAAACCCGGCGAGGATTCGCGACGCGGTCTTGAGGATCCACGAACTCTCGTTGGTGTACGGGTCCAGAACCACGCAACCGAGGTTGAACATGGTGAGCCACTCCTCGAGGGGGCGGCTCTCGCCATCGAGAGATCTGAGTACAACGTCAAGCGACGGATTGCTGGCCACGAGCCCCGACGCTAGCGCGCCACGCCGTGGCTGGCATAGCTCGCATGGCAGACTCGGTGATGGATCTCGTCGAGCCATCGTTGTTCTACACCGGCGTCGTTGCCCAGATCTACGGGCCGTTGCGGTCGGCCGGCGCGCCCGATCCATCGCCCTATGTCCGCTTCATCGAACGCTACGGAAAGCCTGCGTTGGAGCTGGGTTGCGGGCACGGCGAGCCGCTGCTCGATCTGCGCGAGCTCGGCTACGACATCGAGGGACTCGACTCCTCTCCAGACATGCTCGATCGGTGTCGGGCCGCGGCGGCCGAGCGTGGCCTCGAAGCGGTCGTGCATCTGCAGCCGATGGAGTCGATGCAGCTCGATCGGCACTTCCGTTCCATCTTTCTGGCCGGGCCCACGTTCAACCTGTTGCCCGACGACGACACGGCGTTGCGTGCGCTCATTCAGATTCGCATTCATCTGGCCCCGGGCGGATCAGTGATGATCCCACTGTTCGAGCCGGATCCCACGCCGCCCGAAGCGCTTGGCCGCGCCCGTAGCCACGTCACCGCTGACGGTACGCAGATGAGCGTGACGGCGGTGAGCGAGGAGCGCGACGAACAGGCCCGCTGCCAGACCACCGTGCTTCGCTACGAACTCACCACACCCACCGAAACGACCATCGACGAGCGTCCCTGGCTACTGCATTGGTACAGCCAGACCGATATCCGCGCACTCGCCGAGGCCGCCGGCCTCACGGTGGTCAGGATGCTCAGTGAAGCAGGTGGCCCGGCCCGCGAGCACGACCGCTCGTTCGTGCTCTTCCTACGCAACGCCCATCCGGAGCCGTAACCCGGCTCGCGGCGGCGAGTAGGGCGTTCTGCGTAACGCTGTGAGCCCTGTAGGGCACGTTCCGCCAAGCAGGACCGCTATCGGCTTCGGGTCAGGTGGCGCCGAAGTTGACCTCGGCCGTCGGGACCACGCTGGCGATGCGGCCGGGACCTTCCTGCCATGTCCAGTACATGTTGGTGTGCGCGATCACCTTGACGGCTGGAGGGAGCCCATACTCGCAGAAATCCTCGGTGGTATGCGCGTCGCTGACGAGTTGGGTGTCGTAGCCGCGCACGAATGCACCGTGCAGGGTTGCGCGGACGCAGGCATCGGTCTGTGCTCCGGTGACGACCACGCGGCCGACGCCGAGCTGAGCGAGTTCTGCCTCGAGCGTGGTGTCCTCGAACGAGTCGCCGTAGCGCTCGTGGACGAGGGGCTCTGCATCAGCGCGCTGCAGTTCGGGAACGTACTGCCAACCGGTGCTGTTCTGGGTGAGCTCGTCGCTCGAGTGCTGGACCCAGATCACCGGCACGTGCTCGATACGGGCCTTGTCGACCAGCGTTTTGATATTGGCGATGACGTCGTTGCGATCGTAGGCGTTGGCCACGACGTCGTTCTGGACGTCGATCACGACCAAGGCGGTGTTCGGTCGATCAGGCAGGCTCGTCACTTCGGTCTCCTCGTCTTCGGTCGTTCTCCGCTCGCCGCGCCCGGCCGCGCAGTTGACGCCGGTGAAGCGAGATCCGCATTGTGCCCGATGACGCGGCGCACGTCCAGCACGCCGCCCATCGTTGGGGCCCCGGTCATCGCCCGATCACGGTGTACGCCGAGACGGCCTGCTTCCAGTATCGGCGACCATCGAGATCTTCCTGCGGCTCAAAGCAGAGTCTCTGCGCGAGTGTCAGCGAGCGCTCGTTGTCGGGATGGATCAGCAGCGAAGCCACCGTCCACCTGGTGTCGACGGCCAGATGGTGCATCAGGAGTCGAACTGCCCGGGTTGCGTATCCGTTACCGCGATCGCCTGAAAATACGTTGTAGCCCAGGTTGACTTCGTGCGCCGCGAGCCAGGAGCGGTCGTGGTCGTAGTCGGCCCAGCCAACGACGTCGCCGTTCACCACAATGCATGCCAACGGACGTGGCTCGGAACTTCCATCTCCCAGGAATCGGTGGAACTCGACATCGCGCCCGCCGATGAGCGCGGGTATGTCGCTCGGCGTTGATGGCCGGATGCTCACGACGTCGTCGGAGATTTCGCGCTGCAGAACCACTCCGGAAGTCTCACAGAACGATGGTTCGCGCCGCCTGCGACATATGGCGGTTCGCGCGACCAGCACCATCCGCGCCCGATGAGCGGTTTGGAAGTAGGCCCGAGCCCTTGCGGGCGTGTATCTGCTGCCAGATCGGGTACGCCGGGGCCGGTTGGCGGAAGTGGGACTAGCGTGCCACCATGCATCCGATTGAGCGTCTGCGTTACGTGGCTCGTGCCTCGGGCGGCGATCAGCGGATGCTCGTGCGAGAGACCGCAGCCGCCATTGCGGATCTCGATCTCGATCCGGCCGGGCTTGTCGTGGCCTGCCGACGCATCGTCGAACGTCATCCCACGTCGGGCGCGCTGTGGTGGCTGTGTGCGAGTCTGCTCGCCGCGAACGATCCGTTCCGAGAAGCGGTGGGTCTGTCTGACTTCATCGACGATGATCCCACCCCCGCACATCTGGTGCAGTTGCTGCCCCCCGATGCAACGGTGTGCGTGATCGGTTGGCCCGACCTGGCCGGCGAGGCCTTGATGCGCCGCGGCGATGCCACGGTGTTGGTGATCGACACGAACGACGAAGGTTCGAGCCTGGTGCGGCGCTTACAGCGCGTAGATGTGCAGGCCGAGGCCGTGCCTGCGGCCGGGGTTGCAGCGGCGGTCGCGGCAAGCGATCTCGTACTCATCGAGGCCTTTGCGGCCGGGCCAGATGGCGCGTTGTGCTCGCTTGGCTCACATGCTGCGGCGGCGGTTGCGTACTGCGGTGAGGTGCCCCTGTGGCTGGTGGCCGGCCGCGGCCGACGGTTGCCCGAACCGATGTGGCGGGCCATGGTCGAGCGGCTTGGCGCCACAGGCGACGGTGGTTGGAACCAAATGGGGGAAATGGTGCCACTGGCGCTCGCCACAGCCGTGCTCGGACCCGACGGATTGCACGGTGCCGATGCATCGGCGCTCACAGCCGAGTGCGCGATGGCGCACGAGCTGCTCCGCATGAGCGCAATGTAGACACGCCGATTAGGGTCGGCACACATGGCAAGCAAGCGCGGCAACATCACCATGACCGACGGCGAGGTGCAGGACTACCTCGCCGAGCAGAAGGTGCTCAACGTAGCGACCATCGGCCCATCAGGACACCCGCATGTGGTGGCGATGTGGTACGAGGTCATCGATGGCAAGGTGGTGTTCTGGACGTTCGGCAAGAGCCAGAAGATCCTTAACCTGCGTCGTGACGCGAAGATGACCGGCCTGGTCGAGAGCGGCGACGACTACAACGAACTGCGCGGGGTCGAGTTGGTGGGAACCGGGCGCATCGTCCTTGACTTCGACGAGATTCTCGCCATCGGCAAGGCAGTGGGCGTGAAGTACAACGGAGCTGACATCCTCAGTGACGCGGCGCTGCCGTTCCTCGAGGCGCAGGCGCACAAACGTCTCGGCGTGATCTTCGATGTAGAGCGCGTCGTCAGCTGGGACCACCGCAAACTCGGTGGCGGCTACTGATCCGGGTCGCTCACCACTGGCATCTACAACTCAGCGTTGGCCTTGGCGACGCACTTCGATCCGATCCTGGCCGAATCGATCCTGACCGAGACCGGCGGCATCGGCCAAGCGATGGGCCACGACGTTGATATCGGCGTCGGAACCCTGCAGCAGTCCAACGGTGACGCGTAGATAATCGGTGCCGTTGCGTACCATGAACGGTTCGCCGGGGGCGGCGCCGATGCCCTGCGCGGCGAGCGTGAGCAGTGCCGAGCGCGAGTCGTTGACCTGTAGCCAGAGGTTGATGCCGTCGTCGCCGGTGAACGGCACGTGGCGCTCATCGAGCACGGCTGTGACCAACCTGCGCCGGCGCGCGTATTCGTCGCGCGCCCTACGCAGTCTCTTGGCGGTTGCCGGATCATTCAACAGGCCCACCAGAACGGCCTGCAGGATGCGACTGCTCCAACCCGGCCCGAGCAACCGTCGATTGGCAACCGCCGACACCACGTCGCCTGCTCCGCCCACGGCGGCGAGGCGGAGGTCTGGACCGTGACTCTTCGAGAAACTACGAATGTGCACGGTGCGCCCGGGCAGCCGCGTGCCGATACTCACGAGTTCGCTGGACGCGATGTCGCCGCTGTGGTCGTCCTCGATGATGATTGCCTTCGAGTCGGCCAGCAGTTTCGAGACAGCGGTGCAACGTCGGGCGGTCATGGTGATACCCGTGGGATTCTGCGCGCGTGGCTGCAGGAAGACCGCTGTGGGCTGCTGCGCCAGCGCGGCGCGTAGGCCTTCGACAGACATGCCCTCGGTATCGAGATCGATGCCGATGACGTCGGCCCCGAGTTGTTCGAGCAGATCGATCAGCGGCGGGAACGTAGGGTTTTCGACCACCACCCGATCGCCGAGGCGCACCACCACCCGAGCGATGCGATCGAGCGCGTCCATCGCACCATCGACCACGGTGAGGTCCTCGGCGGGGAAGGGCCAGCTGGCACGCAGAATGGCGTCGAGCTCGGGGAGCACGGGCTGATCGAGGTAACTGCTCGTCAGTGACTGGCGGCTGACCGAGGCAACCACCCGGGCGAGATCGGGCAAGAGGTCTGGATCGGGCGTGCCACTCGAGAGGTCAAGCGCGAAGTGGCCCGGGCCCTCGGTGACGCGTCGGTAGCGCCGAGGACCTCCCGGCCCGACCGGCTGGCGCACGAACGTACCGAGGCGACCTCGCGCCTCGATCGCGCCGACGGCGGCCAACGTCTGCCACGCCTCGCTCACCGTCGTGGGCGACACGCCGAGGACCTTCGATAATGCCCGCACAGTCGGCAGCCGGGCATCGAGAGGCAGCGTTCCGGCGGTGATCATCCGTCCGATCGCAGCCGCAATGCCCCGTGCGCTGTGGTCGTCGTCGGCATCGGCGATGGCATCGACGATGACCCCAACGAGGTCGTTCAGCATGGTTCTGCTTGCACCGGTGTGCCTCCTTCTGTAAACGGCCTGTAAACCATTGCACGGTAACAAATATAACATTGTCAGGAGTTGCCTGTTACAACTACGATCAACTCGTTGTCGTCGGACTCCGACGCGTGATCAAGGGGGAAATGTGGCAGAGATCGTCAGAGCAGCCTTGGTGCAGACCGATTGGCCCGGCTCGAAAGAGGCCATGATCGACAAGCACGAAACCGCCGCCCGCGAGGCAGCCGCTCAGGGTGCGACGGTGATCTGCTTCCAGGAACTCTTCTACGGCCCCTACTTCTGCCAGGTGCAAGAGACGCAGTACTACGCCTACACCGAGTACATCCCCGACGGCCCGACGACCAAGCGGTTCCAGGCACTGGCCAAGGAACTGGGCATGGTGATGGTGCTCCCGATGTACGAGATCGTGCAACCGGGGTTGTACTTCAACACCGCCGCCGTCATCGACGCCGATGGTTCATACCTGGGCAAGTACCGCAAGCAGCACATCCCCCAGACCAAGGGATTCTGGGAAAAGTTCTACTTCACACCTGGCACCGGCGGTTACCCCGTATTCGACACTGCCGTTGGCAAGGTCGGCGTATACATCTGCTACGACCGCCACTTCCCGGAAGGGTGGCGAGCACTCGGTCTCAACGGCGCGCAGATCGTGTTCAACCCCTCGGCCACGCACCGCGGCCTCAGTGAGTATCTGTGGCGGCTCGAGCAGCCGGCGGCCGCCGTGGCCAACATCTTCTACGTGGGCGCAATCAACCGAGTCGGTATCGAAGAACTCGGCGAGAACGATTTCTACGGGCAGAGCTACTTCGTCGATCCCGAGGGCAAGTTCGTCGGCGAGGTGGGCGATGCCTACAAGCCCGATCTGATTGTGCGCGACCTCGACATGGGCAAACTCGCGGAAATCCGCGATCGGTGGGCCTTCTATCGTGATCGCAGACCCGAGGCATACTCCGAACTCGTCGCCCGCTGAAAGACAGGACTCACACCATGGCACGCACCCTCATCACCAACGGCACCGTCGTCAGTCCCACCGGACGTCAACTCATCGATGTTCTCATCGATGGTGAGACCGTCGTCGCAATGTACGCGCCCGGCCAGGTCGAGGCTCAGGGCGTCACCGCCGACACGGTCATCGACGCGCTCGGCAAGTACGTGATACCGGGTGGTATCGACGTGCACACCCACATGGAACTGCCCTTCGGCGGCACCAATGCCAGCGACACCTTCGAGACCGGGTCCCGTGCTGCGGCGTGGGGCGGCGTCACCACCATCGTCGACTTCGCCGTGCAGCGCTATGGCGAGAACGTAATCGACAGCCTCGGCGAGTGGCACGCCAAGGCGGCGGGCCAGTGCGCGATCGACTACGCATTCCATCAGATCGTGGGTGGCGTCGACGACGACGCGCTGAAGGCAATGCGCTATCTCACCGAGAACGAAGGCGTCACCAGCTTCAAGCTGTTCATGGCCTACCCTGGCGTGTTCTACAGCGACGACGGCCAGATCCTGCGCGCGATGCAGACCGCCGGCGACATCGGCGCCACGATCATGATGCACGCCGAAAACGGCATTGCCATCGACGTACTCGTCGGCCAGGCCATCGCCCGCGGCGAGACCGATCCGAAGTATCACAGCTACACACGGCCGTCGCTGCTTGAGGGCGAGGCCACACATCGCGCCATCATCCTCAGCCAGGTGGCCGGGAACGCTCCGCTGTACATCGTGCATGTGTCGGCCAGCGACGCGCTGCTCGAGATCGCGGCCGCTCGCGATGCGGGTCGCAACGTGTTTGCCGAGACCTGCCCGCAGTACCTCTACATGACGCTCGAGGACACGCTCGCCAAGCCGGGGTTCGAGGGCGCCAAGTGGGTGTGCTCGCCGCCGGTACGTTCGGCGCACGACACACACCATCACCACGCCGATCTGTGGAAAGGCTTGCGCACCAACGATATCGCGATCGTCAGCACCGACCACTGCCCGTTCTGCATGAAGGATCAGAAAGAACTCGGCCTCGGCAACTTCTCCAAGATTCCCAATGGCATGGGCGGCGTCGAGCATCGTATGGAGCTGCTGTATCAGGGTGTGGTCAACGGCGAAATGTCGCTCGAACGCTGGGTCGAGACCTGCTGCACCACGCCAGCGCGCATGTTCGGGATGTACCCGAAGAAGGGCATCATCGCGCCTGGCGCCGATGCCGACATCGTGATCTGGGATCCCGCTACGCAGACCCGCATCGGCATCAACGACAAGCACCACATGAACATCGATCACTCGTCGTGGGAGGGCTACGTGATCGACGGCAAGGTCGAGACCGTGCTGTCTCGCGGCACCGTCGTGATCGCCAACGACGCCTATGTCGGTCGCAAGGGCCACGGCCAGTTCGTGCGCCGCGGCCTGTCGCAGTATCTCGTCTAACACCCCTTGTCTCACACCCCTTGTCTCACACCCCTCGTCTCACACCCATCCTCACGGGCCCCTCGCATCACGAAAGAACACCATTCATGAAGAGAATCAGTCACTGGATCGACGGCAAGATGGTCGAGGGCACCTCAGGTCGCTCGGGCGTCGTCTGGCAGCCCGCAACCGGCGAGCAGCAGGCGTCGGTCGACTTCGCGTCCGTCGAGGAGATGGGTCACGCAATCGCCGTGGCCAAAGCGGCGTTTCCTGCGTGGCGCGCCACCAACCTGTCACGACGCGCCGAGGTGATGTTCCACCTTCGTGAACTCGTCGATGCGAACCGCAAGGAGATCGCCTCGTTGCTCTCGGCCGAGCACGGCAAGGTGCTCGGCGACGCATTGGGCGAGGTCGCCCGCGGGCTCGAAAACATCGAGTACGCATGCGGCATCCCGAACCTGATGAAGGGCGGCTTCAGCGAGCAGGCCAGTGGTGGCGTCGATGTGTACAGCATTCGCCAGCCGCTCGGCGTGGTTGCCGGCATCACCCCGTTCAATTTCCCGGCGATGGTGCCGATGTGGATGTTCGCGAATGCCCTCGCGTGCGGAAACACGTTCGTACTCAAGCCGAGCGAGAAAGATCCCTCCGCGAGCATGTTCATCGCCGAGCTGCTCAAGCTCGCCGGACTGCCCGACGGCTGCTTCAACGTGGTCAACGGTGACAAGGTTGCTGTCGACGCGATCCTCGACCATCCCGACATCAAGGCGATCAGCTTCGTTGGTTCCACGCCGATCGCGAAGTACATCTACGAGACGGGCACGCGCAACGGCAAGCGCGTGCAGGCGCTCGGCGGTGCGAAGAACCACATGCTCGTACTACCCGATGCCGATCTCGACATGGCCGCCGATGCCGCCGTCAGCGCTGCCTACGGCTCGGCTGGCGAGCGGTGCATGGCGATCAGCGTCGTGCTCGCGATGGATTCCGTGGCCGACGCGCTCATCGCCAAGGTGCAAGACCGCATCCCGAACATCCTCGTCGGGCCCGCCAGCGAGGACGGCAACGAGATGGGTCCGCTCATCACCGGTGAACATCGTGACAAGGTGGCTGGTTACATCGCCGGAGCCGAGGCAGAGGGCGCCACACTGGTGGTCGACGGCCGCGAGGGTGCGCCGGCGGGTGGGTTCTTCCTCAAGCCGAGCCTCATCGACAACGCGGCCCCCGGGATGAAGTGCTACGACGACGAGATCTTCGGGCCCGTGCTGTTGGTCACGCGCATCAACAGCTACGACGAAGGCCTCGCGCTCATCAACGACAACCAGTACGGCAACGGCACGGCGATCTTCACGCGCGACGGTGGTGTGGCGCGACAGTTCCAGTTCGACGTGCAGGTGGGCATGGTCGGTATCAACGTGCCCATCCCGGTGCCTGTCAGCTATTACAGCTTCGGTGGTTGGAAGGCCAGTCTGTTCGGCGATCAGCACATGTACGGCCCCGATGGCATTAACTTCTTCACACGGAGCAAGGTAGTCACCTCGCGGTGGCCCGACCCGCGCACCTCATCGGTCGACCTCGGCTTCCCTACGAATCGCTGACGATGGACCTCGGAGTCGTGCTGCAGACAACACCGCCCTCGGCGCGTGTGATCGATCTCGCCAAGAAGGCTGAGACATATGGCTTCACGCATGTGTGGACCTTCGACAGTCACATCTTGTGGCAGGAGCCGTACGTCATCTACAGCCAGATCCTGGCTGAAACGCGCAACATCATCGTCGGGCCGATGGTCACCAACCCGGCCACTCGCGACTGGACCGTCACGGCCAGCACCTACGCCACACTGAATGAGATGTACGGCAATCGAACGGTGTGCGGCATCGGCCGCGGCGACAGCGCAGTTCGCCTGACCAATGGTGCGCCTACCACGCTGAAAACCCTGCGCGACAGTATCCATGTGATCCGCGAACTAGCGAATGGTCGCAGTGTGGAATACAACGGTTCCGAGATGCGCTTCCCATGGGCCTCGAAGAGTCGTTGCGAGGTGTGGGTCGCGGCGTACGGACCCAAGGCCCTCGCACTCACTGGTGAAGTGGGCGATGGGTTCATCCTGCAACTCGCCGATCCGTCCATTGCCGAGTGGACCATCTCGGCGGTGCGCAATGCGGCCGAAGGGGCGGGTCGCAACCCCGACGATGTGACCATCTGTGTCGCGGCGCCCGCCTACGTCACCGACGGCACGCCCGGCCATTTGGCCTATGCGCGCGACCAGTGCCGCTGGTTCGGCGGCATGGTGGGAAACCACGTTGCCGACATCGTGGCTCGTTATGGCGACGATGCTCCGGTGCCCAAAGCGCTCACCGACTACATCAAGGGTCGTCAGGGCTACGACTACAACGAGCATGGTCAGGCCGGCAACAGCCACACCACCTTCGTGCCAGACGAGATCGTCGATCGGTTCTGCATCATCGGCCCGGTGGAAGAACACGTCCGCCGGCTCCAGGAATTGAAGGCACTGGGGGTCGATCAGTTCTCCGTCTATTTACAACACGACGCGAAAGACGAAACACTGCGCGCGTACGGTGAGCGTGTGATGCCCGCGATCGCCGACTCCGTGAAGGCCAAGGTGTGAGTTCGTCCGCGCCTCCCGCAGCGATGGCGGCTGCCCTCGAATTGCAGGGCATCACCAAGTATTTCCCCGGTGTTGTCGCGCTCCAAGACGTATCGCTCACCGTGCGCACGGGTTCGGTGCACGCCGTGTGCGGCGAGAATGGCGCCGGAAAGTCCACGCTCATCAAGATCGCCACCGGGGCCCAGCACGCGGACGAGGGCGTGATCCGTATTGGCGGCAAGGTGCTCGATCGACCGAACCGTCGGCAGGTGCAGGCGCGCGGTGTGCGCGCGATCTTCCAGGAACGCCAGATCGCGCCCGACTTGTCAGTGACCGAGAACGTGCTGCTCGACTGTCTGCCCACCAGATTCGGCAAAGTGCAGTGGCGCGTCGCGAAGCAAACCGCCGCCGAACGACTCGCCGCTCTCGACATCGACATCGACATCAACGCGCCGGTGCGTTCGCTCTCGGTGGCGCAACTGCAGATGATGGAGATTGCCCGGGCCGTCAGCTTCGATGCCCGGCTCATTGTGATGGACGAACCAACAGCCTCGCTGAGCCGGCACGAGCTCGATCCGCTCTTCGCCGTCATCGACCGTCTACGGGCCGCCGGCGTAGCGATTCTCTTCATCAGCCATCATCTCGAAGAAGTGTTTGCCGTGGCCGACGATGTCACGGTGATGCGCGACGGCGCCGTGGTGGCACGGGGCCCGGCGGCCAATTTCGACACGGCCTCGGTCGTGCAGGCCATGTTCGGCCGTTCGGTCGACACGGCACGTGTGCATCGCGACGTCGTTATCGATGCATCGAAGCCGCTGCTCGAGGTCTCCTGCGTGAGCGGCCGCCGGCTCGACGACGTCAGCGTGTCGATTGCTGCCGGCGAGATCGTCGCCGCTACCGGTGGCGTCGGCGCAGGTGTGTCCGAGCTTGCGCAGGTCGCTGCTGGTGGCATGAAGCCATGGTCCGGTTCGGTCAGGGTGGCCGACTCCAACGGCGTTCTCCAGGCGGTGCGCAGTCGGCGTCACGCGCTGGCGCGCGGGGTTGCGTTCCTCCCCGCCGATCGCAAACGGCACGGACTACTCCTCGACAAGAGCGTGGCCGACAACATCGCGCTCGGCGTGCAGGCCAATGGTCGGGCTCCCTTCTTCCCACCCAGTCGGGTGCGTACGGCCGCCGCTGCACTGGCACCGCGAGCCAATGTGAGGACCGCCAACGTCGATGTCGTCGTCAGCACCCTCTCGGGCGGTAACCAGCAAAAGGTGATGATCGGTCGGTGGATGGGCGTCGATAGCAAGGTGTTGATCTTTGACGAACCCACCGCCGGTATTGACATTGCATCGAAGTTCGAGATCTACGCCGAACTGCGTCGACTCGCCGACGCGGGTGCGGCTGTGCTCATCTGTTCCACTGACTTTCAAGAGGTCGGCCAGGTGGCCGACCGCGTTGTCGTGATGCGCTCTGGACGCGTTCTTGGCGAAGTCAGTGGTCGTGAGGCGACCGAGCATCAGTTGTTGGAGATGGAGATGTCCCTGTGAGCGAGTCGACTGTTGTTCTGGCCCCCAGTGCGCCGCTGAAACAGCGCCTCCTGCGTTCCGATGCCGTTCGGTTCGTGGCGCCGCTGCTCATCGCGATCCTTGCGATTTCCCTCTACACCAACGGCAAGAACAGCCTGTTTTTGGGCAGCGACAACCTCAAGAACATCTTGCTGCAGGTATCGGTCCTGGGCATCATCGCTATCGGCCAGACATTTCTGATCGCGGCCGGGCAACTCGATCTTTCGGTGGCCACCCTCGCCGCCATGGCGGGCGTCATCGGCGCCACCCGAATCAAAGACGGCGGCTCCGAGATGTGGGCCGTGATCCTGGTGCTTGCGATCTGTGCCACAGTCGGGCTGATTTGGGGACTGCTCGTCGCAGGACTGCGGATTCCACCGTTCATCCTCACGCTCGGCGGCACCAGCCTGTTCGCCTCGGTGGCATTACGTATCTCCAAGAGCTCGCCGGTCCCTGCGCGAGAGCGGTTCGAGTGGCTCGGCCGGATGAAGGTGTTCGGCTTGCAGACTCCGATTTGGTTCTTCCTGATTGTTGCGGCCGTCGCTGCGATCGTGATGCGCTACACCCGATTCGGCCGGCATGTGTACGCCACTGGCTCGAACGAAGAAGCCTCGTACCTCACCGGCATACCTACGGCGCGCACCAAGGTGTTGTGCTTCGTCATCTCGAGCACGCTCGCCGGGTTCGCCGGCTTGGTTGCGATGGCACGTATCTCAACCGGTGACCCACGAGTTGGCTCACAACTCGCGCTGCAGGCGATTGCTGCGGTGGTACTCGGTGGGGCAACGCTCGCCGGCGGTCGCGGTTCGCCGCTCGGCACCTTCGTCGGAGTGGCGCTGCTCGCCGTCGTGCAGTCGGCACTCACGTTCAACAACGTGCAGACGTTCTGGAACGACGCCGTCTTCGGCGGCGTCTTGATCTTTGCCGTGGTGGTCACCGCGATCGGCGATCTGCGCCGACGTCGTGGAGGCTCGCGGCCAACCGTGTCGGCTTCGGTACAGCCAGCGCCTTCGTCACCGAGTCCGGCGATAACAGATCCACAACAGCTAGATCCACAACAAGGGGAGAAACACAATGAATGAAGAATTTTCCAATGTCGGCAGACGGCGATTCCTGCTCGGTGCAGCAGGTCTCGCAGTCGGTGGAGGCCTGCTGGCCGCGTGTGGCAGCGATGCCAAGAAGCCAGCAACAACCACCGGCGGCGCGACCGCAGGTACCACGGCTGGCACTACGGCTGGCACCACTGCCGGAACCGCCGGCGCAGCCGGTCCGACCGAGGGTTTGATCGGGCTCACGCTGAACGGCTTGAACGACTACACCAAGGGCGTGACCACCGGTGTGTACAAAGCGCTCGCCGGTACCAAGTACACGCTTGAGGTCGTCCAGGTGAACTACGACGCCGCCCAAGAACTGGCAGCAGCCGAGGCGTTCCTCGCCAAGGGCGTGGTCGGTCTGGTCATCCAGCCCAACACTGCTGAGTCCGCTGGTGCCGCCGCCGAGAAGGCCGTTGCCAAGGGTGTTCCCGCCGGCAACTGCATCTGGCCCGGCCCGAGTGACGCCGACAAGTTCTTCGTCGGTGTTGCCGAGATCGATTCGGTCGAGGGTGGCCGTCTCATCGGCGAGTACCTCAAGGCCAACGCCACCCCGGGCAAGATTTGCGTCGTGCAGGGTGTTGTCGGCCAGGGCTTCTCGGAGCGCATCGACGAGGGTCTCGACAAGGCGCTCGAGGGCAGCGGCTTCACCGTTGTCGTGCGCGAGCAGGGCTTCTTCGACCGCACCAAGGCCGTGGGCGTTGTCGAGCAAGCATTTCAGGCTCACCCCGACCTCGGCATCGTCGTTGCCTACTCGGCCTCGATGTCGAACGGCATTGCCCAGTGGCTCAAGGACCAAGGCAAGGACAAGGTCCTGCACGTGTCATCCGACGCCGACGAGGAGATGATTGGTTGGATGAAGACGCCGTACCTGGCCGCAACCCGCTACTACTCATCGGCGCAGACCGGTCTGATTGCTGCAAACGCAGTACTCGCTGCGCTCAAGGGTGAGAAGCCGCAGTTCCGCACTGTGGTCAAGCAGGTCATCGCTACCTCGGCCGACATCGACAAGGTTGTCGCGGCGAACCCGTTCATGTTCATGGAGTTCAAGGACAAGGTTCAAAACATCTGACCATGTGCTGGCCTGCTCGCGCGCATCGTTGTGTGCGAGCAGGCCACGTGGCCATCACAGACGTCATCGTTCCCGTGAAGAAAAGAGAGTGAGCATGGACACCGTTCCAGTCATCGATATCGCGCCGTTCCTCAAAGGAACCCCCGAGGGAATCGACAGTGTCGCCAAGCAGATCGCGCACGCCTGCGAGGAGATTGGCTTTTTTCAGATCACCGGTTACGGGGTCTCTGAGGAGTTCATCCAGCAGGTGTACGACATGAGTCGCCGCTTCTTCGATCTCACCGACGAGCAAAAGGCCGTCGCTGCGCAGCCAGCAACCGACCAGGTTCGTGGCTGGACCGCCGTAGGCATGGAGGGACTGTCGTACTCCCTCGGCGATGCCGCCCCCGGCGACCTCAAAGAAAAGATGGACATGGGCCCATTCTCCGTGGCTCAGGACGACTATCACATCGGAGCTGCAGCAGGTCCGCACTTCGCCCCGAACGTGTGGCCCGATGCGTTGCCCGAGATGCGCCCGCTCTGGGAGCAGTACTTCGCGGCCTTGAGCGAGGTGTCGCGTCAGGTCATGCGCATCTTCGCCGTCGCTCTCGGTCTCGACATCGAGTTCTTCGAGGACAAGATCGACGATCACATCAGCATGTTCCGTGCCCTCAACTATCCCGATCAGATCGAGCCGCCGCTGCCCGGCCAATTGCGCGCCGGCGTGCACTCCGACTACGGCAGCCTCACACTGCTGCGTCAAGAGCAACGCCCCGGCGGCTTGCAGGTCATGACGAAGGCCGGCACGTGGAAGGACGTGCCAGCAGTGAAGGGCGCGCTTGTTGTCAACATCGGCGACTTGATGTCCGAGTGGACCAACGACCGGTGGGTGTCCACGTTGCATCGTGTCGTCAACCCGCCTCGCGATGCCGCGAACGATTCGCGTCGCATCTCGCTCGTGTTCTTCCATCAGCCGAACTACGACGCGATGATCACGTGTCTGCCCACCTGTTTGGCCGACGGCGAGGAGCCCAAGCATGTTGCGATTTCCTCAGGTGAGCACCTATTTTCGAAGTTCGTGAAGCAGGCCACCTTCGGCCAGGGCCTTGCCACGTGAGCGTGAGCATCTCGTTGGCCAGCTTCATCAGTGCCGATTTCGTGGGTCTGTTCGAGTTTTACTCGAGCACCTTCGATCTCCCCGAGGTCGTCGAGTTGCACAGCGACATCTTTCGTGGGGCTGACGCGTCGGGAGTGACCATCGGCTTTTCGGCGCCAGTGGTGTACGAGATGTTGAACATTCAGGAGTGGGCCGATCCGAAGGGCACCTCGCAGTACCTCACCTTCGAATGCGAGAGCGACGATGCCGTCACGGCGGCAACGAATCGCGCGCTGGCGAACGGCGCTCGGCTGTTGCACGATCCATACGAGACGTACTACGGCGCCTACCAGTCGGTGATGGCCGATCCCGATGGAAACGTGTTTCGCATCAATCACTTCCGGTCGTGAGTACGTCGTCATGACGACCGAGGTCACGCCGGTTGAGGTCAACACCACAAAGCGGGTGGCGTTTGTGGCGCACTGTCTCGTGAACCAGAATGCGAAGGTGCAGGAGTTCGCCAGGTCGGCGGGCGTGGTACCAGGCGTCATCGAACGGTTGCGCGCGCACAACTACCGTATTCAACAACTGCCGTGCCCCGAGATGGCCTTTGCCGGCGTGAACCGTTGGTGGCAGGGTCGCGAGTTGTACGACAAAGCCAACTACCGACGGCACTGCCAGATCCTCGCGGCAAACATGGCTGAGCCGATTGCCGAGTTCTATCGACGCGGCTTTGAAGTCGTGGTGATCGGCCTCGACGGCAGTCCCTCCAGCGGCGTTCGCTACACCGGTCAGGCCAAGAACTGGGGTGGTCGCCCACATTTCGAAGATGGCGACTATGAGGTCGTGCCCGGTATGGGCGTGTGGATGGAAGAGCTCAAGCTCGGTCTCGAATCGCGTGATATTCCATGGCCGCGGGCGAGTGGCATGCTGCTCGACACCACCGACTGGGACGAGGCGCGCGACCTACCGAAGTGCCTCGACGAACTCAATGAGTTCCTCGCGGGCGGTGGCCGTGTTACATCCTGATCCGCGCGCCTATCGGGTGGCACTCGTGGCCGACGCGATCGTCAACGAGCAACACGGCACATTCGACGCACTGTTCATGCTCGATGCTGCCGACTTCGGCGTCGTGGTGCTCCCACCGTCTGACTTTTCGATCAGCACCATCGCCGGAATCGTCGAGTACGTCGTCGATGATCTCGTCGACTATCGCTCGAATGGCTACCGAGTGGTCGTCATCGGCTCATCGGCGATCACCCAACACGGCGTGTGGCTCGATGTCGTGAATGAGCAGATGACACGCCGGGCACTCGATCCGTTCGAGGGTTTCGATATTGTCGGGGCAACGAGCGAGGGCTTTCAGGCCTTTCTCGATGCCTCGGTGCCGTCGGCGCTCACGGGCATCTGACCAACGGGGGACGTGAGCAACAGTGCCGAAGCGCAATCGGGCCAACGAGCAACGCAAGCAGTTCGGGTCGTCCCCGAAACCACCGGTCCCAGCCGACGCGCAAGCTGAGTCAACCGGCAGTGTGGCCGCGGCACCCATCGTTGCCAGGGCGCCTATCGATGATGTTGCGAGTCGAGCGGCGAAGATGTTTGCCGAGAGTCTGGCCGCCCACGAATCCGCCGACAGGGCAGAGCGTGAGCAGCTGCGAGTCGAGACCGAGATGATGCGCCTGCACGAGGTGCTGCGCGCCGACAAGCAACGCGCCGCCGATCTCATCAAGCAGTTGCGCGGTCAGTCGGGCTCGCGCCAGAAGATGATCGACGCCGAAGCGGCTTATCGCGTGGCGCTCGCCGCGCTGCACGAGTTCGAGACCGGCGAGCGTCCGCACTGGGCTCCGGCCAAGGTCGAAGAACCTTCGACTGAAGTAGAGACTGCGGAACCGGCGGCCGATGAACTCGTCGCCGACACCGAATCTGATCCCGCATCCACTTCGTCGTCGGAGTGACCGACACACTCGTTCCCGTTAATCGACCATCGGCGCTCGAACGCTTCTCGCCGATGGTGTTCGTGCTCCTGTGGAGTACGGGCTTCGTCGTCGCCCACTACGGCACCGAGGACGCAGGCCCACTCACGTTCCTCACGGTTCGCCTCGGCGCGGCCGCATTGCTGTTGTGGATG
The DNA here is from genome assembly GCA_043753895.1 of Actinomycetota bacterium. GTDB lineage: Bacteria > Actinomycetota > Acidimicrobiia > Acidimicrobiales > Ilumatobacteraceae > WLMZ01. The sequence continues at coordinate 17,935 of JAYUWK010000001.1, read as the reverse complement.
GTCGCCGCGATCACGCGCGCGCCGGCGATCGAGCGCAGTCAGCTCGGTTGGGCGTCGGTCACCGGCATCGGTATGCATGCGCTCTACCTCGGTGGCGTCTTCGTCGCCATCGCACACGGCTTGCCGTCTGGGTTGAGTGCGCTCATTGCCGGCCTGCACCCGGTGGTCACCTCGGTAGCCGCGCGTTGGTGGCTACGTGAGCGGCTGTACCCAGTGCAGTGGGCAGGTATCGGCTTGGGTCTGGTGGGCGTGATCGTGGTCGTCATCGACCGTCTTCGAGCCCATTCTGGAGGGATCACCCGATTCACACTGATTGCGATGATCGTGGCGGTGATCGGCATGGCCGGCGGCACGTTGGTGCAACGAGCCAAGGGTGCGTCGATGCCGTTGCTGCGCGGCACTGCCATGCAGTACACCACCGCGGCGGCAATCTTGGGTGTTGGCGCGGTGTTCAACGAACACTGGCAGTTCCGCTCGACGCCACGGCTCTGGTTCTCGCTCGCCTGGGCGCTGGTGGTGTTGTCGATCGCGGCTGTGCTGATCATGATGTTGCTGTTGCAACGACATGCTGCAGCGCGTGTGAGCAGTCTGTTCTTCCTCACCCCGGCGCTGAGCACCATCGAGGGCGCGATCCTGTTCGGCGAACGCCTCGGCGTGCTCGCGCTCGTCGGATTGTTGATCGCCCTCATGGGTGTGTGGCTGACGACTCGTCAGCCCGTGTAGTGATCTGCCCGTGTTTGTGTGCCGGTGTAGTGATCAGCCGGTGTAGTGGCGGTCGGCGAGCTCGAGCACTTCGTCGATGATCGCGATTCCGGCACGCGCCTCGTCGGCAGGTGTGTTGATGGGCGGCACCACGTAAAGACGGTTGAAGTGCGTGAAGGGCCACAGGCCGCGCTGCTTGCATGCCGCCGCGATCTTGACCATCGGCGCGGCGTCGGCGCCGGTGGCATTGAACGGTGCCAGCGGGGCGCGAGTGGTGCGATCGGTGACGAGATCGAGCGCCCAGAATGCGCCGAGGCCGCGTACCTCTCCGATGGAGGGATGGCGGTCGGCGAGCTTCGCGAGCTCGGGGCCGATCACGTTGGTACCGAGGTCGCGGGCGTAGTCGATGATGCCCTCTTCTTTGAAGATGTTGATGCTCGCTACAGCCGACGCACAGGCCAGCACATGGCCGCTGTAGGTGAGCCCGCCCGGATACTGGCGGTCCTTGAACGTGTCGGCGATGCGCTGGCTGATGATGACTCCGCCGAGTGGCACGTAACCACTGTTGCTGCCCTTAGCGAACGTGATGAGGTCGGGCGTGACATCCCAATGGTTGACAGCGAACCACTCGCCGCAGCGACCGAAGCCGGCCATGACCTCATCGGCGATGTACACGATGCCGTGCTCGTCGCAGATGTCGCGCACGCCCTGCAGGTACCCGGGCGGTGGCACGAGAATGCCGTTGGTGCCGACGACAGTCTCGAGGATGATGCAGGCAATGGTGCCCGGCCCCTCGACCATGATGGTCTCGCGCAGGTGCTGCAGGGCGCGCTCTGACTCTTGAATGTCATCTTCGCTGTGGAACGGGCTGCGGTAGGCAAATGGCCCCCAGAAGTGCACGACACCCGACACGCCGGTCTCGCCACTCCAGCGACGGGGATCGCCGGTGACCGCGATGGCCCCGCCGGTGGCGCCGTGGTAGCTGCGATACGTGGCCAACACCTTTTGGCGACCGGTGTGCAGACGCGACATCCGGATTGCATTGTCGGTGGCTTCGGCGCCGCCGTTGGTGAAGAAGACCATGTTCAAGTCGCCAGGCGCAAGTTCGCTGATGAGCCGCGCGGCCTCGCTACGCGCTTCGTTCGCGTGGAACGGTGCAATGGTGCAGAGCTTGCCCGCCTGCTCCTGGATGGCAGCGACGAGCTTGGGGTGCTGATGGCCGATGTTCACGTTCACCAACTGGCTGGAGAAGTCGAGATAGCGCTTGCCGTTCTCGTCCCAGAACCAACTGCCCTCGGCGCCGGCAACCACGATGGGGTTGAGTGGACCCTGTGCCGACCAGCTGTGGAATACGTGGCTGCGGTCGTTCACAAAGGCGTTGGAGGGAGGGGCTTCCAGTGCGGTCATAACACTATCGTATTCGATACAGACAGGGTCGTACAGTGTGTGCTTTGTACCCGTACAACATTCCGAACGGCGGTCTCCGTCGGTGATTCCCGGTGACCCGTTGGGACTACAGTCGCAGGCATGGGTGAACTCGTCACATTCAAGAGCAACGGTGGAACATGCGATGGGTACATCGCCGGCGACAGCGGTCCCGGCGTGGTCGTCATCCAGGAGTGGTGGGGCCTGAACGACCACATCAAAGATGTCGTCGATCGCTTCGCCGCAGCAGGATTCGTGGCTCTCGCGCCCGATCTGTACCACGGCGCATCAGCGACCGAACCCGATGGCGCGGGCAAGCTGATGATGGCGCTCAACCTTGGCGAGGCTGGCAAGGACATGTCGGGCGCGATCGACCTGTTGCAGCAGCGCACGGGGCTCTCCAACGTGGGTGTCGTCGGCTTCTGTATGGGCGGCGGGCTCGCCCTCGTTGCCTCATGCCAACGCCCCGATGCTGTTGCTGCGGTCGCGCCGTTCTACGGACTCATTCCATGGGCCAGTGCACAGCCCGACTGGTCGGCGCTTACCGCCAAGGTCGAGGGTCATTACGCTGCCAACGACGCGTTCTTCACACCCGACAACGCAGCGGCGCTGCAGGCGCAACTGCGTGATCTCGGCAAGGATGCCACGTTGCACGTGTACCCCGACACCGACCACGCGTTCTTCAACGACACTCGTCCCGAGGTGTATGACGCAGCGGCGTCCGCGCTCGCGTGGGAGCGCACGCTCGCGCTGTTCCGCACCACGCTGTAAATCTGCTCGTTCCACCGTTGTTGGGCGCGGTCCGCGCCACATGTTGGCGCGACCCACGCCCGAGCAACCGGTAGTACGGCGGAGCCGCGCCGTCGACGCGCGAACCCGGTCGGAGTTTCAGCCGGAGATCGCGACGATGGCGTCGGCCATCGCGATAGCGCGCCGAGCGTTCTCGACGTGCAGGTTCTCGATCATGCGGCCGTCAACAGTGATCACGCCACGACCCTCGCCAAGGCCCTCCTGGAATGCGTCGATGACGCGCCGCGCGTGGGCAACTTCATCATCGGTGGGCGCCCACACTTCATTGGCGATCTCGACCTGCGAGGGGTGGATGAGGGTCTTGCCGTCGAAGCCCATCTCCATGCCTTGCACGCACTCGGCGCGGAAGCCGTCGAGATCCTTCACGTCGTTATAGACACCATCGAGGATCACCTTGCCGGCCTCACGCGCAGCCGCAAGTGCGGTGGCGAGATGCGGCACCAGCGGGTGGCGACCCGGCAACAGGCGGGCGCGCAGCTCGCGAGCGAGATCGTTGGTGCCCATCACCAACACGGGAACACGGGAGTGTGCGGCGATGTGGCGGACATCGAAGATGGCCGTGGGTGTCTCGACCATCGCCCAAATGCTCATCGTCTCGGGTGCTCCAGCGGCGTGCAGAATCGATGCCACGAGATCGATCGCGGCGACCGAAGCGACCTTGGGGACGACGACCGCAGCCGCCCCTGATGTGGCTGCTGCGGCCACATCCTCGGCCCCCCACGGGGTGTCGAGCCCGTTGCAGCGGATGGTGAGCTCGCGGTGGCCGTACTCGCCCGATGCCACCGCGGCGCACGCATTGGCACGTGCAGATTCCTTGGCGTCGGGAGCGACGGCGTCTTCGAGATCGAAGATGATCGAGTCGGCCGGAATGGTCTTGGCCTTCTCGAGCGCGCGCTCGTTCGCAGCGGGCATGTACAACACCGAACGGCGCGGGCGCAGTGCGGCATGAGGTGCGGTGTGGTGGCTCATGATGTTCCTATCAGAATCCGTAGCTGGTCAGAATCCGTAGCTGGCGGCGAGTTCGGGATCGCGCTCGGCCAATTGGCGGGCGAGTTCGACGACCACCTTGCACTGCTTCACCGAGGCATCGTCTTCCATCTTGCCATCGAGCATGATCGCGCCGGTGCCGTCGCCCATCGCGTCGATGACTCGCTGCGCCTGCGCGACATCGGACGGGCGCGGGCTGAACACGCGCTTGGCGATCTCGATCTGCACGGGGTGCAGGCTCCATGCCCCAACGCAGCCGAGCAGGTAGGCGTTGCGGAACTGGTCCTCGCACGCAACCGTGTCCTTGATGTCGCCGAAGGGTCCGTAGAACGGCAGCAGGCCGAACGTGACGCAGGCGTCGACCATGCGCGCAATCGTGTAGTGCCAGAGGTCCTGTTGGAAGGCGGGCCGGGGGGCATCGGGGTCGGCGGCATTGGGATCGGCGCGCACGAGATAGTCAGGGTGACCGCCTCCGACGCGGGTGGTCTTCATCCGCCGGTTCGCGGCCAGATCGGCGGGCCCCAGCGAGAGGCCCTGCATTCGTGGCGATGCGGCACAAATCTCTTCGATGTTGGCAACACCACGCGCGGTTTCGAGGATGGCGTGCACGAGCAACGGCTTCTTCAGCCCGGCCTTGGCCTCGAGTTGGGCGAGCAGGCGATCCACATAGTGGATGTCCTCTGGACCCTCGACCTTGGGGATCATGATCACGTCGAGCTTGTCGCCGATCTCGGTGACGAGGGTGGTGAGGTCGTCGAGTCCCCATGGCGAATCGAGGCTGTTGACGCGGGTCCACAGCTGCGTGTTGCCCATGTCCACGGTGAGGCTGACCTCCACGAGTCCGGCGCGTGCCGCCTCCTTGTCGGCCATAGGGACTGCATCTTCGAGGTTGCCGAGCAAGATGTCGACGGTTGGCACGATGTCGGGCAGCTTGGCAACCATCTTGGCGTTGGCCGGAGGGAAGAAGTGGATGACGCGACTCGGCCGGAACGGGATCTCGCGAACGGGTTCGGGAGCACCGACGGCCAGCGGCTTGAAGAAATCACGGGGACTGCGCACGGTTTCAGGCTAGTCGTGGCAATCCGACGGCACCTGATCCGATCAACTTCCGCAACCGAGCGGCCACGAGTCAAAGCGTCTCGGTATCGTGATCGGGTGGCGAAATTCGATGCGATGCTGTTCGACGCCGGTGGCATCTTCCTGCTGCCCGACCCCACCGTGCTCGCACCGTTGCTCGCGCCGTATGGCGGCGACCCCACGATCGAGGCCCACGTGCGCGCCCACTATCGCGGTATGGCTGCAAAGTCGGCTGCGGGATCGGGAGAGGGATTCTGGCACGAGTACAACCGCGCCTACGTAGAGTGCGTGGGCGTTCCGTCGGTGGATATCGACTATGCGGCCGTGGTGCTCGAGCGCACGCGCAACGCCTTCACATGGCGTTGGCCTCTACCCGACTCGGTGATCGCGTTGGCTGCGTTGGTGGCCGCGGGAATGCCGGTGGGCGTGGTCTCGAACGCGAGTGGTCAGATCGAAGAAGTGCTGCATCGTAGCGGTGTGTGTCAGGTGGGCGATGGGGCTCATACGTCGGTGCGTGTGATCATCGACAGTCATGTGGTGGGCGTGGCCAAGCCCGATCCTGCGATCTTCGAACACGCGCTCGTGCACTTCGACGGCATCGAGCGGCATCGCATCGCCTACATCGGCGATTCGATCACGATGGATGTGGGCGGGGCGCGGGCAGCTGGTCTGCATCCGATCCTGCTTGACCCGTTCGACGATCATCCCGACGCCGACTTCGACCGCATCCGCTCGCTCCTCGAACTGCTGTAGCAGCGGTATCTGCCCGCCGCCCACCCGTCCGCCCACCCGCCTTGTTGCGCCGACCGATTGAATCCGCCAACCAATTCGCGCAGCAAACTGCTCGGGACCGAGGCGACTGCCCCAGGGTGCGGTGAGTTGGCCACCGATGCTGTGGCGCAGTGACCGCACCCGCTGTTGTGTCGTTGGCCTATCGTCTGGTCGGAGCCGGCAACCTCAGGCCCTGCTCGCCTCGATGAGGCGGCGCGCGATCACCTTGAGGCACAGGGTCTCATCGGCGCCTTCGAAGATACTGAGCACGCGGGCATCGACGAACAACCGGCTCACACTGTATTCCTCGGCGTAGCCGTAGCCGCCGTGGATCTGCATCGCCTCGCGGCTCACCCACTCGGCGGCGCGGCACACGTAGGCCTTGACCATGCTTGCTTCGGTGGTGCCCTCGCCCTTGGCCATCAGCGTGGCCACGTGGTACGAGAACTGCCGACCCGCTTGAATGAGCACGGCCATGCGTCCCAGCTTGGCTTGGGTGAGCTGATAGTCGTAGATGTTCGAGCCGAACACATTGCGGTTCTGGGCGTAGTCGAGCGCGGCTTCGTACGCGGCCTGCATCACGCCCACGGCGCGAGCCGCAGTCTGCAGACGGCCGTTCTCGAAGCCCTCCATCTGGTAGTAGAAACCCTTGCCTTTACCGGCCTCTTCGCCGATGAGGTTCGCGGCAGGGACCCACCAGTTTTCGAGAGCGATCTCGTAGCTGTGCATGCCGCGATACCCAATGGTGTCGATGGGGCGACCCTCCATCCGCCCAGCGGTGCCATCGGGGCGGGTGTCCTGCGCGAACTCGAAGCCGTGAGCATCGCCCTGGGGCTTTGGCACGATGAACACGCTGAGACCGCGGTGGGTCTTGCTGCGATCGGGGTCGGTGCGGGCGAGCAGCATGAGCACGTTGGCGCGGGCGGCAAAGGTGCACCATGTCTTGACGCCGTTGATCACGTAGCCGGACTCGCCATTGGGACCGGCAGCCTCGGTAGCGGTGACCTTGATGCTGGCCACGTCGCTGCCGAAGTCGGGCTCGGTAACTGCGACAGCGGCCATCACTTCGGCCGTTGCGAGCTTCGGAAGCCATTCCTGCTTCTGTGCCTCGGTGCCGCCGCGAACGAGGGCACGGGTAAGGATTTCGGGTCGGGTGATCAACGAGCCACCGATACCGAGTGAGCCTCGCGAGAGTTCTTCCGTGGCGACCACCATGGCCATGTACTCGCCGTCGCCACCCTCGCTGAACCCGCCGTACTCGGCGGGCACGCTGAGGCCGAACGCACCCATCTCGGCGAGGCCACTGATGATCTTCTCGGGCACGTCGGCGTTGTAGCGGTGCACGTGTTCGGCCTCTGGAGCGATGACCTTGTCGGCGAACGAGCGGAAGGTGTCCTGCACCATCTCGAAGTCGCTGTCGAGGTGACGTGGGCCGGCGAGTTGCGCGAGCGATGCGAGAAACTCGGGCGTGCGGTAGGTCTCGAGGAACGGATGTGCATCGCGCATCGGTGCGGTGCCGACGCCCCACAGCGACTCGCGACCGCACACCCGCGTGATGAGATCGTGCACCATGTCGGCGGCGTACGCACAGGCAATCTTGGCCTCGGTCTCGCCTTTTGCGCCGTAGTCCAGGAGCGAGCGGGCAGTGGCGACTGCGGAGGCCGCGTGGGCGAGGTCGTAGGCGAGCACTTGGTGGGTGTCCGGGCCGCCGATGGTGGCCAAATGGCGTACGGCTTTACCGACCACGCCTTCAGCGAGTTCGATGACGTCGTTGGCGGCCTGCAGGTCGGGAGCTGTCATGCGTGAAGGTTACCGAGCGGTGAACAAGAGCCTGAATTCGCCAGACATGTGTCACCTGTGGTGGCAAACTCGACAGATGGCCGTTGTCGTCCCGCCCGAGGTGAAGATCTGCGTCTATTGCGGCACCAACGTCGGGGCGTCCCCCGCGTTCATGCAGATGGCTCGTGATCTGGGGACCTCGATGGCGGAGCGGGGTATCGGTCTGGTGTATGGCGGCGGCAAATTGGGACTGATGGGTGCGGTGGCGGACTCGGTGATGGCAGCCGGTGGTCATGTGATCGGGGTGATCCCCGAGGTGTTGATGCGTGCCGAGGTCGGCCACACCGGCTTGAGCGAGCTCGAGGTGGCTGACGACATGCACACGCGTAAGGCACGTATGGCCGAACTCGCCGATGCGTTCATCGCTCTGCCCGGTGGCTTCGGTACGTTCGAGGAGTTGCTCGAGGTGCTCACGTGGAACCAGTTGAGCTTCATCCGCAAGCCCGTAGTGGTGCTCGATGTGGATGGGTTCTACACGCCGATGCTCGAGATGTTCGCGCACGCTGCGACAGCGGGCTTCATGCGCGCTGAGCACGCCGCACTGGCTCAGCGCGCGACCACCGTCGAGGAAGCGTTGGCCATTGCCGCAGCACCTGCGCCGTTGTCAGTGAGCAAGTGGGCCGTTCGCGACGGGATCGCCGACTGACCCTTGGGGCCCGGCTTCAGCGAGGAAGTTTCGCGAGACGTTTCAACCCGTCGGCCATCGCATCGCTCGACGCGCGCAACAGATCGACCCCCACCTCGTGCTCCGATTCGGCGCGCAAGGCCACCACCGCCCGGCATGTCTCGCCGTGCAAACCACCCATCAGTTCCCCGGCCCACAGCCCCGCTGCCGATTTCGAGGCCACGTCACCGGTGAGAGCGGTATAGAGCATTCGGCACGTGCCGAGCAGACACCACACGGGCACCGATGACGACAACGTGTCGGTGGCTCGCAGTTCGCCGAGCGCGGCCGCGAACTGGTCGTGTACGACTGTCCAGTAGCTGCGCGCGTTGTCGATGACGAAGCGCACCATGTCGTCTCGGTCGATCGGAATGGACAGGTCACCGAGTTCGGGTCCGCGCACGCGAACGCCATAGGTGGCCAGCGTGTACCAGGTGACGGGATTGAGTTCGAAGCACTCGGCATCGTGGTGGAAGCTGCCGTCGAGCGTCCACGGTCTCGTCACCCCCTGCGGCGACGCGAGCAGGTCGCCCCAAGCCAGGAAGGGGCCGTCGACGGTGCGCTGTGGACTGCGTTCGGCAAACACCGCGTGCGCGGCGAGCAAGCTGCCGGCCATCTCTTCGTCTGCGGGTTCGGTAGTGATGGCAACCATATCGATGTCGCTCGAATGTGGCTGCCAATCATCGAGCGCGACTGAGCCGATCACGTAGAGGCCCTCGATGGTGCGCGGCACGATTTCATCGAAGGTATCGACCCAGAGCCGGATGGTCCCGAACCAGTCGTCGCGTGTTGATTCGTCGGCATTTTCGGTCACATCCGCAGTCTCGCACGGGCTACGTTCGGGAGATGATCGTGTTCCCAGAGCATCCTGCCAACGAACCATGGCCCACGGCGCAGTGGCATACGTCGCCACCCGCAGATGATGTGGATGCCGGCGCCCTCTCGGATGCGTTGCGCGACATCCGCGAGACATCGCCCGACGACGGCGTGTCACTGGCCGTACTCGCGGTGCACCGCGGTCGACTCGTGGCCGAGCAGTATGGTCCCGAGACCGACGTCGACACGACCTTGATTTCGTGGAGCATGGCCAAGACCATGACTCAGGCAGTGTTCGCCATGCTCGTTGGGGACGGATTGATCGACATCGATGCGCCGGCCGCGGTGCCCGAGTTCGCGGGAACCGAGAAAGCGGCGATCACCGTGCGCCACCTGCTGGCGATGATGTCTGGGCTCGAGTTCATCGAGGACTATGTCGACGACGCCACATCGCACTGCCTCGACATGTTGTTCGGTGCAGGTGTCGATGATCATGCCCACTACGCGGCGAGCCAGCGTCTGCTCCACACGCCGGGCGAAGTCTGGAACTACTCATCCGGTACCACCAACATTCTCGCCAGGCTTGCCGGCGATGTGATCGGTGGCGGCGAAGCGGGTATGCGCGCCTTTCTGCACGACCGGCTGTTCGGTCCGCTCGGCATGCGCAGCGCGGTGCCCAAGTTCGATACGGCGGGCACCTTCGTGGGTTCGTCGTACGTGTATGCGCGTGCTCGTGACTTCGCCCGATTCGGGTATCTCTATCTACGCGACGGTATTTTCGACGAGCGTCGCCTGTTGCCTCCCGGGTGGGTCGACTACGTTCGCACGCCAGTAGCGGTCGACCCCGAGCCACCACAATTCGGCTATGGCGCGCAGTGTTGGATCTGGCCCGATCAGCCAGGCAGCCTCGCGGCGCACGGATACGAAGGCCAATACATCGTTGTTGTCCCCGAGAGGGACCTGGTGTTGGTGCATCTCGCCAAGGTGCCGGCCGACCGACGCTTGGCCCTGGTGCTGAAGCTGCGTTGCGTCATCAACTCGTTCCCTGTGGTCGGTGCCACCGCTACGGGTGCGTGATCGGCTAGCAAAGAGGCGTGTCGAACGAACCGGGCGGTCAGAACGTGGATGGACCGCCCATGCCTGATCCAGGTCTTGGCGCCGACGCGACGAGCGATGACGCGATGAACCGGCCCGCCGAGGGTGCGGCGGTGATCTCGAAGTCGGCGCGCAAGCAAGTTCGCTCAGCGGTGAAGGTTGTGGCCTTTGCGGCCGTCATCTACTTCTTCGTCTTGCCGCTGGTGCCGGGCTTTCGCAATGCGGCCACGAAGCTGCGCGAGGTCAATCCCCTTCTGCTCACGTTCGGTCTCGGCCTGCAGATGGCTGCACTGTTCGCGTACTCGCTGCTGACCCGCGCTGCGCTCGGTGAGTCCGGTCGAATTGTTACAGCGTGGCGGTTGTTTCGTATCCAGTTGAGTACACGTGCGCTGAGCAGCGTGGTGCCCGGCGGTACGGCAGCGGGATCGGCCTTGGGCTATCGGTTGATGACCCTGTCGGGTATCCCCGGTCCTGATGCCGGCTTCGCGCTCGGTACGGCCGGGCTCGGCTCGGCGGTGGTGCTGAATCTGCTGTTCTGGCTCGCCTTGATCGTTTCGATTCCACTCCGTGGGGTGAACCCGGGCTACGCGACTGCGGCCATTGCTGGCGTGCTCATCATGGGCGTGGTGGCGGCTCTGGTCTTCGGCTTGATCGAGGGCCAGGAACGTGCGGAACGCATCGTGCGCTGGTTTGCCCGTCGTCTCCATCAGAACGAAGAACGTGTGGGCGAAGGCGTGCGTCACATCGGTAACCGGCTTGAGGATCTCGCCGCCGACAAGGCGTTGCTCGGCCGGGTCATTGGTTGGGCGGCAGCGAACTGGCTACTCGACGCCGCGTCGTTGTGGGTGTTCCTGCGTGCGTATGGCGGAACGGTGAGCATCGACGGACTGATCATTGCGTTCGGTATCGCGAACATCGCTGCGGTGATCCCCATCACACCGGGCGGTCTTGGCATCATCGAAGCCTTGCTCATTTCGTCGCTCGTGGGTTTTGGACTACCTCGTGGCACCGCCACCCTCGGCGTCGCCTCGTATCGCCTCAGCCAGTTTTTCTTCCCGATCCTGCTCGGCGGTCTGCTCTATCTCAGCCTGCGTATCGGCCCGTGGTCGATCGAACGCCGGACCGCGCTGAAACCGCTGCGCGAGGTCGCGACCGAGGCGGTCACCTCGAGCGAGAGTCGACTCGACTTCGACGAGCGCTTCGCTCCACGACGGCCCAAAGGCGATGTGACGCGAGAACTCGAACGTCAGGCGCAGTTGTTCGATCCCGAGGATCTCGACGACGATGCGGGTCATCACCCGCTCCACTAGCGTTTGGGCCATGAGCACGTACGAACGCCCCTTTGGTCGCTGCCTGGAAGACTTCGCCGTCGGCGACATCTACAAGCACTGGCCCGGCAAAACCATCACCGAATACGACGACCATCTGTTCTGCATGATCACGATGAACCATCATCCGTTGCACACCAACGATTGGTTCGCGGCCGAGAGCGTGCAGGGCCGCAACGTGGTGGTCGGCAACCTGGTGTACTCGCTGTGCCTCGGCATGAGTGTGCCCGATGTCAGTGGCGCGGCGATCGCGAACTTGGAAGTGGAAACGTTGCAGCACAAGTTTCCCACGTTTCACGGCGACACGATCCACGCCGAGACGCGGGTGCTCGAGGTCAAGGAATCGTCGTCGAAGAACGATCGCGGCACGGTGCTCGTAGAGACCAAGGGCTTCAATCAGGACGGCAAGGAAGTGTGCTACTTCCGTCGGCGGGTGATGGTGTGGAAGCGTGCGTTCGCTCCTGCCCGTCGGCGTCCCTACGACGGTCAAGACGTGTGGACAAAGTAGATCCGGCATTTCTTCGGGCGCGAGCCACGTCGTTCGACGACACTGCGGCCGCGTACGAGTTCGGTCGTCCCGAATACCCCGCCGAGGCGTTGCAGTGGTGCCACGAGCGCGGCGCGTTCCCACGCGACGGTGTGCTTTTCGATCTCGCAGCCGGTACGGGCAAGTTGACCCGCGCGCTTGTTGGTCGCGGGTGCGACGTCGTGGCGGTCGAGCCGTTGGCGAATATGCGTACAGAGTTCGCCACCGTGCTGGCGCATGTGCCGATTCACGATGGCACGGCCGAGGCCATCCCGCTCGCTGATGGGTCGGTGGACAACGACGACGATGTCACGGTGCCGTGGGTCGCTCAGTACAGCGACAGTAAGCACAGCGGGCACGCAGATGAACCGCTGCCGGACGCGGCCGACCAGGTGGCGATCAGCGAGCACTTCACCGGTTTCGCCGAGCTCACGTGTTCGTGGGTCGAGACCACCACGCGTGCGCGGTTGCTGGCCAATGTGTTGTCGCGCAGTTACGTCAGCGTGCTGCCGGTGGCTCAACGTGGCGAGATCCTCGATCCAATTGAGCAACTGCTCACCGAACAGCCCGAGCCAGTGCTGTTCCCACACACGACATACGTCACCTGGTGCATCAAGACGCTGTCCTGAACTGGGGCGTGCCGCAGTTGCGCGATCTGCCCTGGCGACACACCCGCGATCCGTGGGCTGTGCTGGTCAGCGAGGTGATGCTGCAGCAGACGCAGGTGGATCGCGTGATCCCGAAGTGGCTTGCGTTCTTGTCGACGTTCCCTACACCTGTGGAGTGTGCGGCGGCGCCGCTTGGCGAGGTGTTGGGTTTGTGGCTGGGACTTGGTTACCCGCGCCGAGCGCGCAACCTGCATCTGGCCGCGCAACGCATCGTCTCAGCGGGGGAGTTCCCGCGCTCGCTCGACTCGCTGCTGGCCCTGCCCGGAGTCGGTGCATACACGGCAAGGGCTGTGTCTGCCTTCGCCTTCGAGTCAGATGCTGCTGTTGTCGACACCAATATTGCTCGCGTGTTCGCCCGTCTCGCCGGTGCGTCACTCACGGCGAGGCAGGTGCAGTCGGCGGCTGATGATGCATTGGCCGTTGGCGAGGCGTGGGCGTGGAATCAGTGCCTGATGGACCTCGGAGCGTTGCTGTGCCGGCCCTTGAACCCGCGCTGCGACATGTGTCCGCTCGCCCCAGAGTGTGCGTGGCGCGGTGAAGGACCCGATCCGGCCCTGGGTTCGGCGGGTGTGAGTGGTCGGCAGAGCCCGTTCGAGGGAAGCGATCGCCAGGGTCGCGGTCGGCTGATGAAAGCCGTCGCGCGCGGGTCGGTTCGTGAGGGTGCCGTGGCCGAGGTGATGGGCTGGCGCGGTCAAAATGATCGTGCCGCTCGGGTCGCACGGTCGCTGGTTACCGATGGCCTGCTCGTGCTCGAGTCAGGTCGGTACCGACACCCATAAGGGCGTCGACCCGCGCCCCGCCCGCCAATCGCCGACCCGTTACCTGTGCGCTCGGGCGCGTCCCGCGCCTTACGCCTGGCGCGTACCGCGCCCCGGCCGCCGACCAGCGCCCCGCTCGGGCGCGACTCGCGCCACACGCCTGGCGCGTACCGCGCCCAAGCAGGGTGGGAATTGAGCCGGGCGCTGGCAGAGTAGTCAGTGGCCATCGGGGTACGACGATGAGCAGTTGACCCGTATGGGCAACTCGGCGGTTCGACTCCGCGCTTGGCCGCTCAGTAACCCCAGCCGACGCAGAACGGATGCCCTGCCGGGTCGGCGTAGACCTGATGTCCCTCGGCGGCCGTGAGATCGTCGGCCGCCTGGAGCAGGCGCGCGCCGAGGGCGATGACCTCTGCGTGGGCACTGGCCGGGTCGTCGACATGCAAGTCGAGATGGATCTGCTGCGGGTTCCCCTGCGGCCACTCCGGCGGCGTGTGATTGGGCGCAAGTTGGATGCCGATACGCCATTGCCCGTCGGCGTCGACAACGCTGCGCCAAGCGTCGTCGTCGTCGGGAAACACGCGCCCACCGAGAACACCAGCCCAGAATGCGCTCTCAGTGGCGAGGTCGGCTGCGTCGAACACGATGACTTGTCTGTTGATTCTCATGCGGTAGCTGTTATCAGTGTGAACGTACGTCAGTGACGATGACGCGCTCGGGGCTCACGATGATCGCGGTGCGTCGATCCGTTGGCCGGTCGAAGGCTCGGAAGTCTGCGTTGTAGCGGGGACTGATCCGATCGGCGATCGAGTAGCCGAGGTCGTCGATGACACGCGCCGTGCCGCGAATTTCGACGCAGTAGTCGCCGGTTGCCGGATGGAAGATCAACAGCGAGCACCGCGGGTCTGCGGTCAGGTTCTTCACCTTGCGACGTCGCGCCGTGGCCGAGATCAGAATGGTGCCGTCCTCGACACGGAACCACACCGCAGTCATCTGTGGGTCGCCGTCTGCGCCGAGCGTCGTGAGCGTGGCGAACAGATTGGTGAATAATTCCGGGTCGATTGCGTCGAGCTGATTCACGACTCCTCCGATGTTGTGGATACCGAATCGTACAACTGTGACGCGGCACGACGGCCCTTCGCTTCTGCGGCGGCGTCGGTCAGCGAAGCGCTGGGTTACGACGCGCTGTACGCAGCGGATCATCTCTTTGCGTTCTTTGCTCCCGACTGGCCGTTCCTCGACGGTTGGGCAACCATCGGCGCCTGGGTGCAGCAGACGACGAGTATCCGCCTTGGCCCGCTGGTGTCGAATCTGTCGTGGCGAAAACCGGTACAGATGGCACGAACAGTCATCGCGCTCGATCAACTGTCGGGTGGCCGCATCGACGTCGGCGTCGGTGCTGGTCGGTTCACCGATCAGGTGATGGGCGGTATGCGCGAGATGTCCGGCAGCGAACGCATTGCCCGTCTCGACGAGGGCCTGGTAGTGCTCGACCGCCTGTTGCGCAACGATCTCGAACCATTCGACAGACGCTTCACGACGTATCAACAGGCACGCACCACTCCAGGTTGCCTGCAACGGCCACGACCACCGTTGATCGTTGCCGCACATGGCCCAAAGGCGTTAAGGGTCGCAGAGCTTCGTGGTGATGTGTGGAGTTCCTACGGCGGCGTTGAGGATCTCACCGCGGCTGAACTCGTTGCCGTCACGCGTCAGCGAAATGACGATCTCGCCGCCACGTGTGCGGCGGTTGGTCGGGATCCCTCCTCGATCGGGCGCTCGCTGCTGATGATGCCCAATAATGGAATCGATCCGTGGGGTGATCGCGGCGTCCTGAGCGCGTTCGTCGAAAGCCTCCGTGCGATGCACTTCGACGAAGTCGTCTTCGGTTTCCCCGCGTCCGAACGTCGTGGCGCATTCGAGCGGACATCGCTCGACGTGTTGCCCGGGCTCCGCTGACGACCACACCATTTCGTTGGTGCTCTGTCGGATCCGCTGCTCGATGCCTATGCGGTGACGGTGCGGCGCGAGGGGCGTCGCATGACGGCTGCGGCGCACACCAGCGCCGAGAGTCCGCCAAGCACGAACGGCACGCGTGGCGAGGAGATCTGGATCACCCATCCCATGAGCAGCGCGCCGATGGGCGTGGTGCCGAACCATGCCATCTGATGCAGGGCCATGACGCGTCCCTGCATCCCAGGCTCGGTTGCCTGTTGCAGCACGACGGTGTTCACCGACTGGAACGACGCCGACGCAAAGCCCAACGGAATGGTCATTGCTACGAATGGCCAGAACCCCGGCGTGATCGCCAGCACCAGAAACGCTGCGCCGAAACCGCTGAGCGCGATGGCGAGGGTGCGGCGTGGATGTGGCTTCACCCCCGCGATGTAGATTCCGCCGATGATGGAGCCGATAGCGCTCACGCTCATCAGCGTGCCAACCGACCCGGCGCCACGATGGAATCCGAAACGAACCATCGAGGGCAACGTCGTCTGGAAGTTATATGCCACCGTGCCCACGACCGTCATCACGAGCAACGGTCGGGCGACATCGGGATGTGTGCGCACGTAGGCAAATCCCTCGCGCAGGCGGCCCTTGGCACGCCCGGCGAGCGGCCGATCGACAAGCTCGCTTCGTCGAAGAGCGCCAAGCGCGACGATGACCAGAAGGTACGACGCAGCGTTGATGTAGAAGCACGTCTCCACGCCGACGGTAGCGATGAGTACCCCGGCGAGTGCCGGGCCGACGAGGCGTGACACCGAGTTGATAGTGCTGTTCGCAGCGACTGCGCCGGGGAGCAGTTCGGTTCCCACGAGTTGGAAAATGATGGCCTGCATGGCTGGACGTTCGATGGCCAACACGAGTCCGAGCATCATCGTGAGCGCGTAGATCCACCAGATGGTCACGTGACCGGTGGCGACCACCACGCCGAACGCCGCTGCCAACAGACCCGAGACGGCGGATGTGGCGATGAGTAGTCGTCGGTTGTCGATGCGGTCAGCGAGGACGCCGGCGGGTGCGCCGAGAAGCAGCATCGGCAGGAATTGCAACGCCATTGCGATTCCGAGACGGTCGCTGCGGTTGGTGATCTCGAGGACCAACCAGATGACGGCGAGCGACTGCGACCACGAGCCGATACTCGAGATGGTCTGGCCGATGAAGTAGAGCCGGAAGTTTCGGTTACCGAAGGCCGCGAAACGGCTGGTGCTACTCATTGAGGTCGTCCCGTCGTGCGGGGTGGGAGTGAAGGTGATGTCTCACAGAAGGAGCTTGACGGCACCTGTTCAGTCTGGCAACGTTTCTCATCCCCGGCCTCGCGTCTGCGCTGGGCGTGAGCGAGGATGACCTGCTCGATGGCGCGCCTGCGCCCGATCCTCGCGTGCGGGGCATCCCGGTGAAACGCGATGGTCTCACGATGTGGCCGCTCACGAATCGTGGTCCGGCCGGCGGCCCTCATGCGTTCAAGATTCGCATCAGCGCCCGGCGCCGTAAGCCACCTGACACGCTGCACGTGCACGATGGCCACGACTGGATGTATGTGGTCGTCGGCCGTATGCGCGTTCTGTTGGGTAAACAAGATCTTGTGATAGAGCCAGGCGAAGCAGTGGAGTTCAGCAACGTGATTCCGCACTGGTTCGGCGCGGTCGACGCAGCCGTCGAGTTGATTGCGGTCTTCGGGCCCCAGCGCGAGCGCACGCACATCCATCAGGAGGCGCGCATGGTGCTTTCGACATCGGCTACTGGCACCAGTATCCGTGCATGAGTTCGCTCGCCCAGGGCGGTTGCGACACAGCGCCACGGGGACCGAATTCCATCATCTGCGGCTTGATGTCGAGTACCGGCGTGCCGTCAATGGCATCGAGACCCTCCAGCCCGACGATGGTGCCCTCCACGCCGAGAATCCGACACGTCGTCACACCGAGGCGGTTGGGTCGGTCCTTGGCGCATTGGGCGAAGATGCCGATTTCGGGCCACGCGTGATTTCCGCGTGGGTGGCGGGCAATGCGCGAGTCGTCCCACGAGGCCTTGTCGAACACGAACACGATGACTGCGTGGCTGAAGTTCTCAAGGCCCTGCAGCGCTCGGGCATCGAAGGGAGCGGTGAGATCAATTGTGCTTGTCTCGTTGTCCCAGTCGTCGTCGTCGTCATCGGCGAGCGCGCGTGAGGAGCGCACGAATCCGATGGGCGTCATCTCGTATGAGGTCATGCCGGAGACGCTAACGCCCTGCACACCATGACTGCGGGAACTCTGTTACACCCATTTTCTATGGTTGGTTGCATGGAGCTGGGGGACCTTCTCGAACTTGTGCGGGGTATCGATGGCCTCGATGACGCGTGCACAGATCGCGATGCGATCATCGCGTCGGTTGCGCAGGTTCAGCGGCTCATGTCGTGGTGCGAGTCTCGTCAGCTGCTGCACGCCACGTTGCTTGCAGGTGTGAGTTCGTTTCCCGAGAAGTTGTTCGCC